>CAKVDS010000005.1 GCA_934726455.1 uncultured Bacteroidales bacterium | reverse complement strand
TTGGAGTGTGCAATACTTTTGCGGTTTATTTTCAGATATTTGCGACTTTTGGGTACAAGAAAGTGAAAAACTCAGATCATCACGACAGCCGGCTAAGTTCTGAAGCAGTATGATAGAATTTAGAGATGCATCATACGCCTTCTTTGAATCCTCTGGCACATTAACATAATATGCCCTGACCTTTCCTCGCACATTGTCGCGTCTCCAGTACTTTTCATCAATTTTACCAATAATTGTTTTCAATGAACAAGCCAACGGTTCAAGTGTCTCAAAATCAAATTCAAGTAATGAGCCTTCCGTGACGATTATAACTCCACCATCCTTGAAATAGTAATAATAGATTATCCCTTCATCGTATTTGTCAACTTGAATCCTGTAGTCTTGACACGGTAAAGCAATCTCATATTTGCATGATTGTAGATCCTGTATTTCTTTTGTCGAGCAAAAAAAAATTGCTGACAAAAGCATCGCAATAATGGCACTATTCATTGATTCTATCAAAATAATTCTCCAATGACTCTTTAACCATTTTTTCAATGGTCTCCTCTAATAGTTGGTTTGTATTTCCATATATCGGGTATTGTAGTTCACCTAATAAACTGTCTTTTTCTGTACCATATCCAATAATAGCCCGAGTATGGTTAGGGTTTACATTTCGCCCTTGCTTTTTCAATTCATAGAAATATGCATGTCCATATAACTCATGTGCTGCGTTTGCGACTTTCTTCTCTTCACTTAAGAATGAAGCAGTAAAGACATAAACATTGGAATCAGGAGAAGGATTATTGCTAGCGCTTGGCATCAATGTTACACCATAATAAAAATTGCCTTTCTTGTCATCATAAAACTTGTCTCCAAAGGCATCTTCAGAAATATTGTAGATATAATCAACTTCACTATTTGACAACATTTTTAATGCTGACATTACATTCGAGCTGCTTGTAGATTCTTGAAGTAGGGTATTATCTAGAACACCAACTCCATTGAATGATAAAAATGCATAATCTGAATTAGGTACAGTATACTTAATCACGGTTTGTGCATATCGGTTCGGAATTATTATCCTCCTGCCCTCCTCGTCAATGAGGCCGATCGGATCCCCGGCGCAGTAGGAGTAGGGTGAGAGGGAGGGGTACTTCTCCGCCATCGGGTCCTGCGAGAGCCAGGAGGCGGTGGTGGGGTCGTACATCCGCGCGCCGAAGTCCAGCAGCTGCAGTCCGGCCGGCTCCGCCTGCCACTCCTTGCCCGAGAAGCGCCAGCGCCCGTCCGCATCGGCAGCCGCCGCGTATGTCCCCGTCCGCGTCCCGAACGGGTAGTAGTCGCTCCGCGAGCGCACGGCACTAATATAAATCATCGGATTCATGATGCCTCGATTCTAATGATATAGAACTCCCTTATTGTAGTCCTCAAAATTAGGGTCTTCTTTTTTCATAATACGTGCATAGTCTCTAAACCAAGCCGATAGCAATTCTTTACAGATAAATTTCTGTAGACAGTTCTCGTGCGGTTCGTAATGGTATTCTCCATCATAGAAATGTATGTTTGCATAAAGCCGCAATTTCCAGTCATATTTTTTTAATATATTCAGTACTGCAATATAGTATTCTGATGATTCAAAGAATCGAGAATTATACTGGATTGGTGCGGCCTGAGCATCCGTCAACGCTAAAGTATCAACGTGTGTGTCATATTTCAACAGCACAACAAATCTTGAATCGATATAATTCCTGTCCACTGATTTACAACTAGAATTTGGAACCAATTGGGCAAGATGTTTTTTGTTTCGTATAACACCCCTTCTGGCCCATTTGTTTTCAATTAGTTCTGACGGAGGGGTCGCAGAATCATGTATGACATCCCAAGGATCCGCCACTTCTGGAGGAAAATAGAACACCTCTGCCTCGTTTGGCAATGCTTTACTTATGTCTTTCCCAAAGGATAGTGTATGAACTATCATGGCACAGAGAATAACAAGTGCATAGCGAAGCATACTACATATCGGTGTGTGCGCGTTCATCGAATTCATTTTCTAGTCTGATTAACCTGTTGTTTAAAAGGGCCGCCTTGCTGGACTGATTCTTCGGGGAAAGAGAAGGCTCTGTCCTGTCCCTGTTTGTTTTATGGCTCCTACGAGTAACCTCTCCTTCATTTATCTCTCCCAAAGCCCTCGCGACTCATCTAATTAACACATAATCATCCTTATAAAACAGATCTCCAAATCTAGAAATATCTGAATGCTTCACGTCAAGATATTTCTCAATATCACATAAACTTACGGACACGAGTCTTTCTAGATAACGCTCAGCCTTGTCCTTATCTATGAAGACATATTTAAATGTTTCGCCAGGTTGGATCTTCTTGATAAATGTAATCCCTATAGTCGGATAATACGGTTCTCTAATAACAGAGTCCGTAAGTATCGTAAATAGATTCAATGCTTGGTCGTCCCCTTTGGGGTAAAAGAAATACTCTTTAATAACCGACAATGTCGTCTTCATTTCGCTCAATGGCCTGGTAGCAATCCAAGAGAAATATGTTTTATCAGAGACATTCTTGACGGTTATTTCCCAATATTCTGATATTGTGCCATCTATATAGTCTGGGACGATTTTCCGTTGCATCTCTTCTATTGTCTGAGCTCCCATTATAAAGGTGCAGAATAATAAAGACACAATGGAGATAATAGGCCTAATACTCATTTTCTTGCATATTTCTGATTGTTTCTTGTTTTGAATTGAGTATCATATTTTTCAATACGGTATTTCTGTCGAAAGATTTATCATAATCGTGACTTGCTCCTTTATGGTCGCCACCATTTCTGACATACAAAAGAGCATGTCCATTTGCTTCGTGGCTATACATCTCTGCGGCTCCAGCCTTCGATAAATTCTTATTAATTATAACTTGTATGCTATTGCTTGTGGAATTCTCCAATCCCATCCTGTCAGGGAACAATGTTTTCCCCAGAAATCCATTCTCCCCTGTACTTAAACCATTAATCGTTAAACCATAAGGGTCTCTAAAAATGCTATCATATTCTGGGTCGTATTCATAGTATGACATTTGGTGAACGCCAACATTCCCTTTTTCATCAGCATATGTAAACTTGTCATCAAGTATGATCTCTATGTCGATGTCGGCCTGGGACAACTCCATAAGATTTGAAGAATTAAGGCTGTTCCCTGTATATTTTAATAAAGCCTCATTGTCGATGTAACCATCTCCATTGAGTTTTACAAAATTCCAAGCATCCTTTGGCAAAGTGTTTAGAATTGTAGAAAATGCATTTTGGCCTATCGGGCGTATCCTCCTGCCCTCTTCGTCAATGAGGCCGATCGGATCCCCGGCGCAGTAGGAGTAGGGCGAGAGGGAGGGGTACTTCTCCGCCATCGGATCCTGCGAGAGCCAGGAGGCGGTGGCTGGGTCGTACATCCGCGCGCCGAAGTCCAGCAGCGGCAGCCCCGCCGGCTCCGCCTGCCACTCCTTGCCCGAGAAGCGCCAGCGCCCGTCCGCATCGGCAGCCTCCGCGTATGTCCCGGCCCTCGTCCCGAACGGGTAGTAGTCGCTCCGCGAGCGCACGGCTCCCTGCGCGTCGACGGTAGTCCTCACGCTCCCGAGATGGTCGGTGATGTGGTAGCGCACGTCGTCAACTGCGCCGGTGGAGGCCCGGCGCAGGATGCGTCCCGCGCTGAACGCCACGCTCTCCACTGTCCCGTCATCGAGAAGCACGAAAGTCCCCCTGTACCTGCGCACGGCGCCGCCCGAAGATGACGCCTCCGTCTTCGTGCCGTCCGCGAGCCTCGTGTATGCGGCCTTCACCGTGCCGCCCTCGCGGAACACCGCCGGCCTTCCCGTGAGGTCATGCCCGGCCGTGATGCCTGGCAGAGGGCCGGAGGTCACGCCCCCGTCCCTGCCGTAGGTCCAGCCGTCACGCCGCTGGCCGGTGTAGGTGTACGAGAGACGGGTCTCCGGAAGCGTCCCCGAGGCCCCGTAGCGGTTCAGCGAGGCGACGTCTCCGTCTTTGGTATAGGTGATGTCCCCCTCCGTGTATGTCCGCAGCGCCGTGGAGGAGGTCCCGGCGTACCTGCGCGTGTCCGACAGGCGCCCGTACCCGTCATACGACAGGGAGAGCGTCTGCTCCGCGTCCGTCCCCTGTCTCCAGACCCACTCCGAGGCCTGCCCCGACCATCTGGCCGGGGAGGTGCCGGGATGCTCCGGATGCCCGCGGCGCAGCGACATCGCGAACACCGGCGCGCCCTGTGATGTGGAGGACACGCCCTTCGCGGCGCTCCGCCCCGTGAGCCAGCCCCGGATGTCGTAGCTGTCCGTGACGGTCACGGCTCCGGAGCCCTCCCCGAGGGTCATCCCACTCGGACGGCCGAGGTCGTCATAGGCGTATGCGGTCTTCGCCGCCGCGCCCCCGTCCACGCTCACGCTCTCCGAGAGCAGCCTGCCCTCGTTGTCATACGTGCGCAGTGTCAGTTTCGCGTGCGTGCCGCAGGTCTCCTGCTCCGAGGTCACGTTGCCCGCGAAGTCGTAGCCGACACTCCTCCTGCACACGGTCCCGTCCGGCCACTTCTCCGCCGTCTGGATGAGGCGTCCGAGGCTGTCGTAGTGGTACGCCCTCAGCACCTGCCCCGACACCGCGCCCCAGTTCCCTTCAGGCTCCAGCACGGCCGTCTCCGACCATGTCGGGAGGCCCGTGCCCTTGTCCGGGTCGTGCAGCGCCGTCACACTGTCAGCATCCGCGAACCCCAGACCCGCGGATGACTCCCGGCTGCGGTCACCGTAGAGCGTGCGCTCCATAAGCACGGCCGACTCCGGGTACGCCTCCGCCGGCTGCGCCGACGAGGCGAACAGCGACTGGAAGTGCTCTCGCGTCCCCGTGCTTGTGAGGAGCCTGCGCTCCACCACGTGCCCGTGGGCGTCATGACGGTACGTGAACCACCTGCCTGTGGCGCGGGCCTCTCCTCCACGCTCCATCACCACGCGGCCCGACGCGTCGTACACGTACTCCTCCGTCTCCCGGCCCGGCAGCTTCCTTGTCAGGAGCCATCCCCTGCCGCTGAACCTGCGCACCGTGCAGAAGCGCGCGGCCGTCGTGCCGTTCGCGTCCGTCAGATCCGGGACGGCCCACGTCCCGCTCTCCGGGAGAAGGGCGCTGCCGCCGGGGCCTATGGTCCACGCCTCGTTCCCCTGGAGGTCGGGGACATGATACGTGTCAAGGGACTCTCCGCCGGAGATGCGGCGCTCCAGCACCGTCCTCCCCATGTTGTCCGTGAACGTGTCCGTCATCCTGCCGTCCTCGTCCGCCGTGCGGGTGCGCACGAGGGCCCCCGCCGGGTAGAAGCCCGAGATGACGAGGTTCCCGCCGGCATCCACGCCGAGCAGGCGCACCTCGCCCTCCGCGTTGGCGGTGTAGGAATGCGTCACAGGGCGGTCTCCCGAACCTGCGGCATAGTCAGCGCCAGCCCTGTACGACTTCAGCGGACGGTCAAGGGGCGAGGCCTCATATTCCAGGGTGGAGAAGGCGTAGTCCGAATCTGTCCCGTAGCCGGCGGAGCGGTGCCACGCGGCCTGCGCGGCCTCCACGCCGGAGAGAGGCTCCTCCGCCCTGCCGGAGCCGGCTGCCGGCACATACGGCAGCCATGTCTTCGCGTCCGCACGCCGCATGAGGTCGTAGGTCACCGGGGTCACGATGTTGCGCCCCGTCCGGGCGCCGGCGCCGACGCGCACCACCTGCTCCGGCCAGCCCAGCCCGTCATGGAACGTCAGCTCCTCGCGGAAGGTGCTCCTGTCCGCGGAGGTGTACGTCCGCTTCAGCACCCAGTTCCCCGGGATGTCGAGCCGCTCCGTGCTGTCGACAGGCTCCGGGGACGGCGGCGCTTCCGGCGCCCGGTGGAGCAGGTTCACTGACCCGAACCGCCCCGCAGTGTCGCGCACCGTCAGCGTCGCCCAGTAGTAACTGTCCCCAGTGTTCGCCGACAGCGGCCGCACGTGGATGAAGTCCGAGTCCTCACCCTCCGGGGAGTCCACCTCGAAGAGTTTGGCCGGCCAGATTTCCGCCGTCCACGGGCCGTAGGCGTTGATGTACACGGCCTTGTCTGCCGTGTCGCCGGCGCTCCACTCAAGCGATGTCGGGGCCACCGTCACCTGGGCGACAGCGGATGGCGCCGACAGATGCGCCAGCGAAAGGACGGAAAGGAGCGCCGACGCCACGGCGCTGCGGACGGCACGCCAGTGGCGGCGTCTTGAGGATGGTGATGACATTTGTTCCGGTGTTCTCATAGCGCTGAAGATTTCCTGTTGTCGGTGGAGTAGAGATATGCGCCGCCGGCTCTCCCGAGGGCGTCCAGCACCTCGTGCAGCTTGCCGGTCGCGTTGTACGTGTACGTGACGGACGTCCCGTCGGGGCCCGTCTCGCGGATCAGCCCCACCAGAGGCTCGTATTCCCACACCGTCACCTCCGCACCGGTGATGGCCCGCAGGCCCGCCTCCGATTCCGCGGACAGCGCCCCCTTGATGGGACCGTACTGCAGGCTCCGCAGCTCCGGCACCCTCCGTACAGACTGAAGCGTGGCGCCGCTTACCGCCGCCACCGGGTACAGGCCGCCGTGGCCCCAGACGTAGACCGTCACCGTACCGTCGGGTGCGGTACGTGTGAGGGGACGGCCGAGGGGGTCGTAGGTGTACGAAGTCACGCTGCGCACGCCTGTCGCCGGGTCCGTCTCCGTGACGCTGCCCACCCTGAAGAGTGAAGGGTGGGCCACGGGGGCTGGCTGCACATAGCTGTACTCCGTCACCGAGACCACGCTCTCCGCTCCGCCGGCGGGTCTCACCAGGCGCGTCTCCGACAGCGGGCTGTCCACCATCCCCGCGTCCGCCATCAGCTTCGCGACGCCGGACGATGCCTCGGTCACATAACTGCGGCGCACCGCAGACTCCGCTCCGCGGCTGTCCGATGTCCTCTCTTCCGTACGGAGGAAATACGCGTTGTACGTGTATCCCGTAGTGCGCGTGACGCTCCGCTCCCCGAACATGCTGCTCTCCGTCCGCGACGACACGTCCTCACGGCCCGTCCACAAACCGATGTCAGCAGTGGAGAAAAAGAGATAGTCCTTGACCATATAGTACTCATTGGTCACTGGCAGACCTCCGATGACGGTCGACACTCTGGACACGGTATCTCCTCCGGAATCCATGTCCTCCGACGCGATGACCATTCCTCTCCCTCCCTGCCGTGAAGTGTTGACGAACAGTCCGGCGAACGGAAGGCATTCGCTTCCCCAGTCACCGAACCCGGGCATTTTCTCTACGGCCAGATTACTGATAATGAGCGTATCAAGCTTTTCCGCCGATGTTCTGAAGCGATATAGAATGGCACTGCCATCCCGCCGGCGCTCGGTCACGGTGCCATATTCTATGTGCGCACTGCCGAAACGCGTCAGGTTATTCGACCACATCTTGCCGGACATCCTTGACGCCAGCGCCGACACGGAAAAGTCCACGCGGTATCTCGGCATGCCAGGAAGTATCCCGGAACTTGCGTTGCCGTCCTTGTATTCATAGGAGCGGCTGTCCAGCAGTGCTCCGTCTGAACCGTAGCTGCAATATCCGGTCAGTCGCAGGCCTCCCCCTGCCCCGCTCTCACTGACCAGTCTTGGCCTGAACCCGTCGGCGGACAGGCGCGTTACTTTCCTTGAATAGTCATTGCCCTCATAACTGAATGTCGTCCAGCCTCCTGTCGGATACGTGATTTTCGAGAGCGTTCCGTATTTTGCATAGGCGGAATCCGGGCGTCTCGGACTCTCAGAAAGGACAGTCTCGTCATTGGACGAATTCACTGATACGGCTCCGAGAAACGTCTCGTTTGTACTTGCCCTGCCATTATAGAATCCCCAGTGGTCAACCATGAACGTCCCGTACATCGGGCAGAGGTCATTGCGGTAGTATTCCATGGAGAATGTCCCCTCTCCGGATATGTCCACGGAGGACAGAAAACCGGTCTTGGACTTGGCGTCCGTATTGTATGAGAAGCCGCAGGATTTGATGTCCTTCTCGCCATGACGTATCCTGATGCCGGAGAGTTTGCCCACACCGCGATATTGACGGGGTGCCGCTTCATTGTCCGGCCCGGCATTTGGATTGTAGTATTTTTCCTGATAAGGCTGATGATAGGAGAACACGGCAAGGGTGTCCCCGTCTACGAGAACGGTCTTCGGACAGGAGTAGTATCCTCTGGAGTCCGTCAAAGCACGGCCGGCTCCGTTTACGACTGAGGAATCACCCTCTCCCCAACCCGAAGGCCCGAAGATGGCGACGCTGTAGCATACCGAGTAAGGCCGCTGCTCGTGGATGCCGTCCGTTATCACATACTTGAACTCCATCTTCCTGCCGTTAGGGGCGACTATGCGGCTCAATTTCCAAGAAGTGATAAGCCTGTAGCCATCATAATCTGTCTGGTCTGTTCCTCCTACATTGCCCATATATCCGTCAAACTCATACCTGTATCCGTCCGCGACAGTAATGTATATGGAAGTGTAGTTGCCGAAGTTCGATTCCATCTCTATCTTGAACAGCGACGGACTCTTGTTGGTGCCGTAAATGGTAATATCTCCTCCAGAATTGAGGTGGAAGGACCCGTTGTAGCCAAGAAAGTTGAAGTGGTACAGGTCCGGTTCAGCATCATATGCGGTGGCGCTTGATGAAAGACTCCCAGCAGGAAAAAGCCAGTAGCAGAGTTCATCGCCGATATGTCCGTCACTTGTAGTGTACAGCACGGCTCCGCTGACATCAATGTCTGACTTGTGGATATTCAGATAACCGTTTGTGTAGATCGTACCTCCACCGATGTTGACATTCCTGTTCTTGTCGTCCGGTATACCGCGAACTTCACGAGTGATGACACCTCCGAGATTCAGAACCCAGTCCGGCCCGAGGATACCAGACACGACATTCGGTACGTGCCCGTTGGTGGCATAATCGAAACTTATCGGAAGTTCGAAGTCAGGATCCTTGTAGGTATAGAAAGGTATTGACAGCCTAAGCGTTCCTGTGTAAAGCGACGGATTCACCTCCCCGTATTGTATGAAGTTCCACGCGTCGGCCGACGGACGTTGTGGTTCATTTCCGGCGCTCATCTGGCCATGCATGACCTGCGGCAGCGCAAGTGCCGAAACGGTAAAAATAATTCTGGTTATAGTCTTCATAAAGGTGGCTGTTTTAGGCAAAAGTATCGATTAATTCCAGAAAAACAAAGGCTATCAAAAAAATTGATGGAATATGTTCATGTAAACATACTCCATCATAGGGAATATCGAACTCACCGGCTGAGCTTGAAGCCCACGTCCACGCTCTTGGCAGTGGACAAGAGACTGTTGATGCTCTTTATGGTGGAGTTGGAAGATATTTTGGAGGCGTATTCCGCAAGTTTCTTCGTGAACTCGAGGAACTTCTCACCATTGAAAAGAACCTTGCAGCCGTCAGTGGTGGCAGTCACGGTACCGTCGAGCTGGAAATAAGAGAACACTTTGCCGAACTTTATCGTAACCGCCGTCCCTTCTTGTGTCCACGTGCCCGGAAGATTGACTTTGCCGAACTTGAGGGCAAAAGAACCGTCCTGCGAGAAAATGAGGGTGGCCGAGCCCTTCTTGAGGCCTATACGGGAAAGAGCCTTGTCCATCTTGCTTTCAACGGTGCTGATAGCGGCGTTGCCGGCAGCTGCGGTCAGCACATTGTCGCTTTTGACGGCAGCGCCGACTCCTTGATAAGTCCAGGTGCCGGACAGGTCAGCCGGGACAGAAATAACACTTGAAGCCACATTCTTGATGGCATTGAGGATATCGGAGCTGTTCTGTGCCCCGAGGGTCATGGCCACAAAAGACATGACCACGATGATGATTGTCTTTTTCATCTTGGTTACCAACTTATATTGAATTATTTACACTACCAGCCCTGGGCTGATACAGGATGTTCAAGCCCGTCAGGCGTCACGAGCACGGCTCCGACCTCAGGACGGGCAAGATGCCCGATGATGTCGAAAGTGCCGAATTCTTTGCGGAACTCCTCATATCTTGATATAGGAATCACGAAAAGAAGGCGGAAATCATCCCCTCCGTTCATCGCCGCCGACACAGGATCGATGTCCAGTTCCTTGCCGAGAGCGAAACTGTTGCCCTCAAAAGGTATCTTGTCAGCATACACCTTGACCCCGAACCCGGAATCACGACTGAGCCTCAAAAGAGCGTCAGAAAGCCCTCTGGAGACAAAATAGGAATAAGAAGGCACTATGCCGGAGGATTCCACAAGAGAAACGACATCCGGGGACAGTTCCGGCTTGATATATGAACCCACAAGCATCTTGTATTTCTCAAGTTCATCCCTCTTATGTTCAAGGACCTGCTGCCCGAGATAAGCGGCCCCGAGACAGCCGGACACGCAGACAAGATCCTTGCTTGCGGCCTCAGGCAGGCTCATTTCCTTTCTCTCCCCTGAAGCGCAGAGACTGATGGCAAGCCCGTTGCGGGACGGTTCCAGTTCAAGGCTCAAAGATTTGTACCCGTGTTCCCTTGCAGCAAAAACAACCCCTTCCCAAAGTTCCTTGATCTGTTCAAAATCAAGTTTTGCCGATACGCCAAGAGTCACCATGAGGGTCTCAGGATGCGCCAAGACAGAGTAAAGTTCGCCAGTGACACTTACAACACTCTTATAGCCAAGATGTTTAAGAGGAAAATAGACGAGATTGAAGTCTGTCCCCTCAAGAAGGAGGCGCGATGCGGACACGCAGGAGCCGCTGCCGCACTTGAAACACAGCGGCTCCCCGAAAGGAGTATATCCGCTGCCTTCGAAGAGCTGCAGTATGGCCTCCACTCTGCCGAGTTCGGAGAATGTAGCCGCCATCAGAGATTCCTGAGAAGATTGTTGAGATTGACTTTCTTGTCTATCATGGATCTGAGTTCGCTCACCGGGACTCTCTCCTGCTGCATAGTGTCGCGGTCGCGGACAGTGACACAGTTGTCATTGAGAGACTCGTGGTCGATGGTGATGCAATACGGAGTTCCTATAGCATCCTGACGGCGGTAGCGCTTGCCGATGCTGTCTTTCTCGTCGTACTGGCAGTAGAAGTCATATTTTAGCTCGTCCATCACTTTCTGGGCAAACTCAGGCAGACCGTCTTTCTTGACAAGAGGAAGCACTGCGGCCTTTACAGGAGCAAGCGGAGCAGGCAGGCTGAGCACTGTCCTTGTCTCCCCGTTCTCAAGCGTCTCCACCTTGTAAGAATGGCTCAGCACGGCGAGGAACATGCGGTCCACGCCGATTGAGGTTTCTACGCAGTAAGGGACATAGCTCTCGTTGGTCTCCGGGTCGAAGTACTGGAGTTTCTTGCCGGACAGTTTCTGGTGGTTGCCAAGGTCAAAATCTGTACGGCTGTGGATACCCTCAAGTTCCTTGAAGCCGAACGGGAAATTGAACTCGATGTCAGTGGCGGCGTTGGCATAATGGGCGAGTTTTTCATGGTCGTGGAAACGATAGTTCTCAGCTCCCATGCCGAGGTTGACATGCCACTTCATGCGGTTTTCCTTCCATTTTTTGAACCACTCCATCTCCGTTCCTGGGCGTACGAAAAACTCCATTTCCATCTGCTCGAACTCCCTCATGCGGAAGATGAACTGACGGGCCACGACCTCATTGCGGAAAGCCTTACCTATCTGGGCGATACCGAAAGGTATCTTCATGCGTCCTGTCTTCTGGACATTGATGTAATCAACGAATATGCCCTGGGCCGTCTCCGGACGGAGATAAATCTTGCTGCTCTCATCCCCGACTGAGCCGAACTGCGTCGAGAACATGAGGTTGAACTGGCGCACATCTGTCCAGTTCTTGGTGCCGCTGATCGGGCACACGATGCCGCAATCAAGGATGATCTGTTTGTATTCAGCAAGGTCGTTGGCCTGCTCGGCCGCCACATAACGGTTGTGCACAGCCTCGTACTGGGCCTTCTCGCGCAGCACGTTAGGGTTGGTCTCACGGAATTTGGCCTCGTCGAATGCCTCACCGAACTTCTTACGGCCCTTTTCGACTTCCTTGTTGATCTTCTCCTCTATCTTGAGAAGATAGTCCTCGATGAGCACATCGGCGCGATAACGTTTCTTTGAATCTTTATTGTCGATGAGCGGGTCGTTGAACGCGGCAACATGGCCCGAAGCCACCCATGTCTTGGGGTGCATGAAAATGCAGGCATCAATACCGACTATATTCTCATTGAGACGAGTCATCGCGTTCCACCAATACTGCTTGATGTTGTTCTTGAGTTCCACGCCCATCTGGCCATAATCATAGACAGCGGCCAGACCATCATAGATGTCACTGGACGGGAAGATGAAGCCGTATTCCTTGCAGTGGGCGACAAGCACCTTGAATAATTCTTCTTGTGTCATATTTATTTTTGTTTTTAATATTCAGCGACAACTCGCAAATTTAATCATTTCCTCTCTCTTGGTCAAATATCTCGCTCAGCGGACCCGTCACGAATTCACGCTCCCGCATCATGGGATGCGGCACAGTGAGATCCGGAGTGGAAATACACTCGTCCCCATACAGAAGTATATCTATATCAATGATGCGGTCGTGGTATATTCTGGAACCGTCAGAAGAGTACTCGATCTTCTCCCGACGCCCCATATCATACTCTATCGACTTGCAAAGGACAAGCAGATCATGAGGCAGAATATCACTCTTGTAGAGGACCGCACAATTGAGAAAATCGGCCCCGTCAAACCCCCATGATTTAGATTCGATGATACTGGAAAGAGCAGAATAATGACACCCGATCCCTTCATCAAGAGCCTTGAGCGCCAAAAAGATATTAGCCCGACGGTCTCCGACGTTCGTGCCGAGAGACAAGTATATGTCAGTTTTCTTCCCCATCAAGTTCAGGATCCATCCCGAGGGCTATACGCGCCTCATCTGAAAGCAGACTCTGATCCCAAGCAGGCTCGAACACAAGGTCGATCGTGCAGTTCTTGACACCCGGGGTCAACTCCACATTATGCTTGACCTCCGCCAACACTTCGTCAGCCATAGGGCAGTTTGGGGCTGTGAAGGTCATCTTGATGTAGACTTCATGCTCCTTGTTGATATTCAACTCATATATGAGGCCAAGGTCATAGATGTTCACCGGAATCTCAGGATCATAGACCTGTTTGAGTGCCAGCACCACATTTTCATACAACGGAGCGAGCGCCTTGACGTCTTCCGGTGTCAGAACCTCATTTTTCTCTTCGCTCATTTCTGACAGTTTTTACTTGCTATGCTCTTGATGGTATCGATCATTGAGGCAAGGCCGTTGGCCCGCGTCGGTGACAGATTTTCCCTCAATCCCAGCTTATCGACAAAAGAAAAATCATCCGAAGCTATCTCACACGTCTGCCGGCCGGAATAAACACCGACAAGCAGGGATATTATCCCCTTTGTGATGACAGCATCACTGTCCGCATTGAAAAACACACGCCCGTCCTTAACCTTATAATCAAGCCAAACTCTTGATTGACAACCTTTTATAAGTTTATCATCAGTCTTGGATTCAGCCGGAAAAGGTTCGAGATTATTGCCGAGTTCTATAAGATATTCATACTTGTCAAGCCAATCATCGTACATCGAAAACTCTTCGACAACATCGGCTTGAGCTTCTTTCAAACTTTTCATTTCCTATCAAGCATTTTTATAGCCTTATCAAGAGAGGACACCAGATATTTTGCCTCATCAACGGTATTATAAGGGGCAAATGAAGCCCTGAGCATGCCGGTCACCCCGAACCTGTCCATTATCGGTTCTGCGCACATCTGACCGGACCTCACGGCAATCCCCATCTTGTCAAGAATCAAGGCCAGATCCTCGTGATGACAATGTTCCACGGAGAACGAAAACAGCGGTACCTTTTCATACCCGTCACCCGGCAATCCATATAAATGAAAGCGAGGATCAGATGTAAGCGTATTTAACATATAGTCAACGACTTCATCCATGTTTTTCCGTAGTTCAGGAGTTTCCGCATCAGAAGCGATCCTAAGTGCCGGCACAAAAGTCGGAGTACCGGAAATGTTCTGGGTACCGGCCTCAAACTTATACGGAGGAGCGGCATAACTTGTCCCCGTCCACTTCACTGTGGATATCATCTCTCCCCCACCCATGTAAGGCGGCATCCTGTCAAGATATGATTTTTTCGCATAAAGGACTCCGGTGCCTGGAGCAGCATAAATCTTATGCCCGGAAAAAGCATAGAAATCACAATCAAGCTCGCGCACATCAACCCCGCAATGGACTATGCCCTGCGCCCCGTCAACCAGCACCGGACAATCGGCAGAATGGCAGATGGACACTATTTCTTTGATCGGATTTGTCAAACCGAGGACATTGGAGACCTGCGCAACACAGACAAGCCGCGTACGGCTGGAAAGCATCTCCCTGAGTTTATCCAGTCTGAGATGACCGTTGTCATCCACCGGCAAGACTCTAAGAACGGCACCCTTGCGCTCACACAGCATCTGCCAAGGAACTATATCGGAATGGTGCTCGGCTTCAGACACTATAATTTCATCGCCGCGGCTGACAAAAGCCTCTCCGAAACTGAAGGCTACAAGGTTGATTGACGCCGTGGTCCCTGAAGTGAAAATGATTTCCTCCCTGCTGCCTGCATTGATATATTCCCGCACAGCGTCACGCGCAGACTCATATTTCTGCGTCGCGACTTCTGCAATATGATGCACAGCACGATGAAGATTGGCTGTATATTTCATTGACATCTCATCCCACTCCCCGATAACGCCAAGCGGCCTCAAAGAAGTGGCAGCATTGTCAAGATACACAAGTTTCTTCCCATATACTGTCTCGGATAGCTCCGGAAACTCCTTTCTGAAATCAGATAAATTCATAACACAAAAATAACATTTTTTGCGCAGATGTCTATTTATTACTTAATTTTGAGACAACAAACACAAGAGAAATGATAGACTACATCTCAGGAAAAATCACAGAACTTACACCTACGGCTGCCGTCATTGACAACCAAGGAATAGGCTACATCGTGGAGATTTCACTCCAGACATACGATGCAATCGTCGGCAAATCAGAAGCGACAATATACATACAGCGCCAGGTCAACCAAAGGGACGGACAGGAAATCGATTATGGATTCGCGACGAAAGACGAGCGGAACCTGTTCAGGAACATCACCAGCGTGTCAGGAATGGGAGCATCTTCCGCGAGGATGATCCTGTCTTCGCTCTCTCCTTCTGAACTCAATGAAGCCATATTGTCTGAAAACATCACACGATTGAAATCCATCAAAGGGATAGGATTGAAAAGTGCCCAGAGACTTGTATTGGAATTGAAAGACAAAATCGTCAAAGGAGAAAGCGCCAACTTCGATACAATCATCAAGGCTGAAGCAAACAAGACAGCAGACGAAGCCGCTACAGCCCTGCTCAATCTCGGTTTTTCAAAGCCTAACATCACCAAGGCAATCCAGTCAATCCTCAAAGACAATCCGGCTGCAAGCCTTGAGGACATAATAAAGACAGCCCTGAAAATGCTGTAGGTTTATCGCCCGAAATAAACAAGAAGGACAGAAACGTCCGACGGAGACACTCCCGAAATCCTCATAGCCTGAGCGATTGTTCGAGGAGTGTATTTTTTAAACTTCTGACGGCATTCGGTAGAAAGTCCGTTAATCCTGTCAAAATCGAACCCTTCAGGGATAATCAAGCCTTCAAGCCTATGTATTTTTTCAGCTGATTGCAGTTCTCTGTCTATATAACCGCTATACTTGATTGATATCTCAACGCTATCCACTATTCCATTTGTCAATGTTCCACGTGGAACAATCTTCATCAATTCAGAGAGGCCCACTTCCGGCCGCGCAGCAATATCGGAAATCTTCTTGGATTCCAGAATCGGGCTCGAACCCAAAGACTCTAAAAAAGGATTTGCTACGGCTGGACTGATGTTATGGGAATAGCAATAAGTTTTCAGAGCATCTATCTCCTCGTATTTTCTCATCATTCCGGAATAGCGCTCTTCGCTTGCAAGCCCAATAGAATGAGACAGGCCAGTCAAGCGGAAATCCGCATTATCCTGCCTGAGAAGAATCCGATACTCAGCACGTGAAGTAAACATCCTGTATGGCTCATCCACCCCCTTTGTGACGAGATCATCAATAAGCACTCCAATATAAGAACTGTCGCGACCAAGAATAAAAGGCCCACGCTCCTGAACTTTGAGAGCAGCATTAATACCAGCCACAATCCCCTGCCCGGCCGCCTCCTCATATCCGGTAGTCCCGTTCACTTGACCTGCAAGAAAAAGATTCTCCACAATCTTCGACTCCAAGGTGGATTTCAATTGAGAAGGATCAAAATAGTCATACTCCACAGCATAGGCAGGCCGGAAAATTTTTGCATTTTCAAGACCTTTGATAGCGTGAAGCGCGTCCAACTGAACCTGCAAAGGAAGCGACGAAGAAAAGCCCTGAAGATAATACTCATTCGTACTGCGCCCTTCCGGTTCAAGAAAAAGCTGGTGTGCATTGTTCTCAGGAAACACCCTGAGCTTATCCTCAATACTCGGACAATACCTCGGCCCCTTCCCGCTTATCAGACCGGTGAATAATGGAGACTCGTCAAAACCGGATCTGAGTATATCGTGGACTTTCTCATTGGTATGAAGAATAAAGCAAGGCATCTGTGGAGTACCGGACTGAACAGAAGAAGGTATATCCAGATATGAGAATCGGGCCGGAACAGGATCTCCAAACTGAACGGGAAGAGAAGACACGTCAACAGAAGATATGTCAATACGCGGAGGGGTGCCAGTCTTCATCCTTCCTGTTTTTATTCCTCGCTCAGCCAACTGAGCAGTCAAACCCTCAGACGACTTCTCCCCTATTCTTCCACCGGTAAGGACAGTCTGTCCTATAAATAATTTACCGTGAAGGAAGGTTCCTGCAGTCAAGACAAGTGCCCGAGAATTAAAAATTGCCCCCGTAGATGTACGGACACCGCATATTTTTGAATCCTCAAAGAGAAAAGAAGTCGCAAAATCGGCGTAAATATCTAATTTACAAGACTTTTCAAGATAATCTCGCCATACGGCGGAAAACTGCATTTTATCGCACTGCGCCCGCGGACTCCACATGGCCGGCCCCTTGGACCTATTCAGCATGCGAAACTGCAAAGTACACGCATCAGTGACAAGCCCTGTATAACCACCAAGAGCATCTATTTCTCTGACTATCTGACCTTTAGCAATACCGCCAACAGCAGGGTTACATGACATTCGCGCAAACATGGTCATGTCAGCAGACAGCAAAAGCACAGAAGAACCGAGATTTGCAGCCGCCATGGCAGCCTCGCAACCGGCGTGTCCCCCGCCGACAACTATGACATCATAGCAAGCACTCATTATTGAAGCGATTTTCTGAGTTGAAGATAGTAGTCCTCTTTTGCTCTCATCTGCGCGATGTCCTCCTCCGTATGGTCGTCATATCCTATAAGGTGAAGCAGGCCATGAACAATGACCCGGTTGAGTTCATCATCAAAAGCGGCTCCATAAAAAGATGCATTTTCACGAACTGAATCCACGCTGATGAAAAGATCACCGGAAAGGATATCCTTCTCACAATAGTCAAAAGTGATGATGTCGGTAAAATAATCGTGTTCGAGATACTTGATGTTGACATCAAGTATGTAATTGTCAGAGCAAAATATGATGTTGACATCCCCGATTTTACGCATTTCGCTCCCGGCAACGGTCTTAAGCCACCTGTTGTTCAATAATTTCTGCTTGAAGACAAACTTGATATCCTCATTGAAATACCTGATCATAACCACAAATTTTCGGCAAATCTACTACTAAAGAGCGGAGTATGGAAATAATCAAAGGATTTTTTGGAATCGAATTGAATTCTTTATATCTTTGGAGCGCAAAGTGAATATTTAAAGAAACTAATAAAATGGAAGTCAAGAAATCACCGAAAGCCGATCTGAACAACAAGAAACTGCTGTTCGCTGAAATCGGCTTTGTAATCGCTCTTCTCTTCGTCTACGCAGCGTTCGAATGGACCACAAAAGACAAGGAGGAGGCCACACTCGTCGCTGAGACGGTAGTTGTGGAGGAAGAGGAAATGGTACCTATCACACAGGAAACCCCTCCACCGCCACCAGAAGTTCCGAAAACAGTGGTTCTTTCCGACCAGATCGACATCGTTGATGACGACATCAAAGTCGAAGACAACATCCTCAACCTTGAAGACAATGATGACATCGGAGTCGAAATCATGGACTACGTTGAAGATGTAGCCGAAGAGGAAGTAGAGGAAGAGGCCATCCCGTTCCAGATCGTGGAAGTGAAGCCGACATTCCAGGGCGGAGACGCCAACACTTTCTCAAAGTGGGTTGCAAACAACCTCGTCTATCCGGAGATTGCAAAGGAGAACGGAGTAAGCGGTCGAGTAATGCTCCAGTTCACGGTAAATCCAAACGGAACCATCTCAGACGTGAAGGTGCTCAGAGGTGTAGACGCATCTCTAGACAAGGAGGCCGTACGTGTAGTTTCAAGTTCTCCGAAGTGGGAACCGGGACGCCAGAGAGACCGCGCAGTCAAGGTTACCTACACATTCCCTGTTATCTTCCAGTTGAGATAATACAAAAAGAGACCATAAAAAGGCTGTCCCGCAAAAAGGATGGCCTTTTTTTGATTGACAACAAGACTATGGACATACAAGAACAAAACAAAGCGATATTCGTCGGCATAATAAAGCAAGGAGACGAGGAAAACAAAGTCCTGGAGTACTTGGACGAACTCGAGTTTCTCGCCGAAACAGCCGGACTTGCAGGAGACAGGCAATTCATACAAAGAGTTGACAAACCCGAAAAAGCAACCTACATAAGAAGCGGCAAACTCGAGGAAATAGCACAATACTGCGAGGAAAACGAAATCAAATATGTCATATTTGACGATGAACTCACAGGGATGCAGCAGCGCAACATAGAGAAAATCATCAAGACATCAATAGTAATAGACCGTACAAGCCTGATTCTTGAAATATTCTCGCAGAGAGCGAAGACAGCATACGCCAAGATGCAGGTAGAACTGGCCAGATACAACTACATGCTCCCCCGCCTCGCTGGAATGTGGACACACCTTGAACGCCAGAGGGGCGGCGTAGGAATGAGAGGAGGAATGGGCGAAACCCAGATCGAAATAGACAGGCGAATAGTCAGAGAAAGGATAGCAAGACTCAAAGAGCAACTGAAAAAAGTAGACAAGCAGATGGCAACCCAGCGCAGCAACAGAGGCCAGCTTGTCAGGCTTTCTCTAGTGGGATACACCAATGTCGGCAAGTCTACACTGATGAATCTGCTCGCAAAATCAGACGTATTCGCAGAAAACAAACTGTTTGCGACACTCGACACCACAGTCAGAAAAGTAGTGATCGGAAACCTCCCGTTCCTGCTCAGCGACACTGTCGGATTCATCCGCAAACTTCCTACACAGCTCATAGAAGCTTTCAAGAGCACACTGGATGAAGTACGTGAGGCAGATGTCCTGATACACGTGGTGGACATATCCCACTCTGATTATGAAGAACAGATGGAAGTGGTAGAGAAAACACTTAAGGACATTTCAGCGTCAGACAAACCGATATTCGTAGTATTCAATAAGATAGATGCATATACGCACGAAGAATACGATGAGTTCTCTCTTCAGCCGAAGACAGACAGCAACCTCTCTCTCGAAGAAGTCAGATACAAATGGATAAACGAGAAGAAAATCCCGTGCATATTCATCTCGGCACTGAAAAAAGAAGGCATAGACAAGTTAAAGGACGACATCTATAAGATGGTGGCAGAAATCCACGCGGGACGATACCCGTTCAATAACTTCCTATGGTAAAAAAGGGTGGCCTGAAAAGCCACCCTTCATTATAAGCATAAAGGAAAAAAAACTAGTCGGAGAACTTCGCCTTGAGGAACTCACGGTTGAGACGTGCAATGTGAGCCACTGTGATACCCTTAGGGCACTCAAGCTCGCAAGCGCGAGTATTGGTGCAGTTGCCGAAACCGAGTTCATCCATCTTCGCAACCATCGCTTTCGCCCTTTTTGCGGCCTCTGGACGGCCTTGAGGAAGAAGAGCGAGAGAACTTACACGTGCAGCCACAAAGAGCATTGCAGAGCCGTTTTTGCAAGTCGCAACACATGCGCCGCAACCTACACATGCCGCAGCATCCATGCTCTCCTCAGCCCGCTCATGTGAGATGAGAATATTGTTGGCATCCTGAGCTGAACCTGTCCTTACAGTGATGAATCCACCGGCCTGAAGAATCTTGTCGAACGCTGTACGATCAACAACAAGATCCTTGATCACAGGAAAAGCAGCACTTCTCCAAGGCTCGACAGTAATCGTGGCCCCGTCCTTAAAGTGCCTCATGAAAAGCTGACATGTCGTGACATGATCATCTGGACCGTGGGCACGACCGTCAATGTAAAGTGAGCAGGCGCCGCATATACCCTCACGGCAATCGTGGTCGAAAGAGACAGGGCCGCTGCTCTGGCAACCGCGCTCGACAGCCACCGGATCAGAGCCCTCACGGATAAGCTGCTCATTGAGAATATCAAGCATTTCAAGGAAAGAAGCATCTTCCTCAATGCCTGAAATATGATAAGTCTCGAAATGACCTTTAGCCTTGGCGTTCTTCTGACGCCATATCTTTAAATTGAATTCCATCTTAGATCAGTCTTTGTAATTTCTGGTGGCAACCTTGATGAACTCATACTTGAGAGGTTCCTTATGAAGTTCAGGCTCAACACCTTCTCCCTTGTATTCCCAAGCCGCTACATACATATAGTGCTCATCATCACGCTTGGCCTCGCCCTCCTCGGTCTGGCTTTCCACACGGAAATGACCGCCGCAAGACTCATTCCTGTTGAGAGCATCGCGGGCCATGAGCTCTCCTATCTCGAAGAAATCCTCAAGACGCAGGGCCTTCTCAAGCTCCTGATTGAACTCATACTGTCCGCCCGGAACCTTGACATTCTTATAGAAATCGGCCTTAAGGTCAGCTATCTCCTTGATAGCCTTCTTGAGCCCTTCGGCATCGCGGGCCATGCCGACATATTCCCACATGATATTGCCGAGTTTCTTGTGGATAGAATCCACAGTCTTTGTACCGTTGATAGAGAAGAGACGGTCAATACGCGCCTGCACAGCCTTTTCTGTATCAATGAACTCCTTGGTATTGACATCAGTCTTAGGCTCAGCGAATTTCTTTGAAAGGTAATCCCCGATAGTGACAGGGAGTATGAAATACCCGTCAGCAAGCCCCTGCATAAGAGCGGAAGCGCCGAGTCTGTTTCCACCATGATCGGAGAAGTTGGCTTCACCTATGGCATAAAGACCAGGAATAGTGGTCTGAAGATCATAGTCTACCCATATACCGCCCATAGTATAGTGTATTGCAGGATATATCATCATAGGCTCTTCCCATGGTGAAGAAGCAGTAATCTTTTCGTACATCTCGAAAAGGTTGCCATAACGCTCCGCAACCCTCTTGTGCCCGAGCCGCTGGATAGCATCGGCAAAATCAAGGAACACGGCCTTTCCCGTCTCGTTCACACCGAAACCGGCATCACAACGCTCCTTTGCTGCACGTGAAGCCACGTCGCGTGGAACAAGGTTGCCGAACGCAGGATAACGGCGCTCGAGATAGTAGTCACGGTCCTCCTCCGGAATCTGAGAAGCCTTGATCTCGTGCTTGCGAAGTTTCTTGACATCCTCAAGTTTCTTAGGCACCCAGATACGGCCGTCATTACGCAAAGACTCGCTCATGAGAGTAAGCTTGCACTGCTGATCCCCGTGTACAGGAATACAGGTCGGGTGAATCTGAGCGAAGCAAGGGTTGGCAAAGTAAGCACCTTTCTTATAGCACTGCAGGGCAGCGGAGCCGTTGCTGTTCATCGCGTTGGTGGAGAGGAAATAAGTGTTTCCATAACCGCCGGTAGCTATTACCACCGCATGCGCCCCGAACCTCTCAAGCTGTCCGGTCACAAGGTTGCGGGCGATGATGCCTTTGGCCTGGCCGTTGACAAGTACAAGATCCAGCATCTCGTGACGAGGATAAGACTTCACAGTACCTGCCGCAATTTCCTTGTTCAGAGAAGCATACGCCCCAAGAAGAAGCTGCTGTCCGGTTTGTCCCCTGGCATAGAATGTACGGCTTACCTGCACACCGCCGAAAGAACGGTTGGCGAGATATCCGCCATACTCACGGGCAAAAGGAATCCCCTGTGCAACGCACTGGTCGATGATGGCGGCGCTCACTTCAGCAAGACGATAAACATTAGCCTCACGGCTGCGATAGTCACCACCTTTGATGGTGTCATAGAACAGACGATAGACAGAGTCGTTGTCATTCTGGTAGTTCTTTGCCGCATTGATACCGCCCTGCGCTGCGATTGAATGCGCACGACGAGGCGAGTCGCTGATACAGAAAATCTTGACATTGTAGCCGAGTTCACCGAGGGAAGCTGCTGCAGAAGCTCCTCCAAGACCGGTTCCTACCACAATGATTTCAAGTTTTCTCTTGTTGTTGGGGCTCACCAGATGGATTTCAGCCTTACGCTTGGTCCATTTGTTCTCAAGTGGTCCCTCAGGGATTTTGGAAATTAACTTGTCAGACATTGTACTATTGTATTATTGTTATCTCTTAAAATAATGTGTTTTCATCCTCTACTCCCCTCTCAAGTCCGAGATGCTTATAAGAGAGATCCGTGGCGATCCTGCCCCGCTGCGTCCTCACAATAAAGCCCTCTTTTATCAGGAACGGCTCATATACTTCCTCAAAAGTCCCCTGATCCTCCCCTATCGCGGTAGCTATCGTGTTGGCACCGACCGGCCCGCCTTTGAAAGTACAGATGATGGTACGGAGTATCTTGTTGTCTATTGAGTCAAGACCGCGTGTGTCTATCTTAAGTTTATCAAGAGCAAAACGGGCGATAGGCAGGTCGATGTGCCCGTCCCCCTTGACCTGAGCGAAATCACGGACCCTGCGGAGCAAAGCATTAGCGATACGCGGAGTGCCGCGGCTGCGCAGAGCAATCTCTACGGCTGCGTCCTCATCAATCTTCACACCAAGAATGGAGGCACTGCGGGTTATTATCCGGACCAGATCGGAAGTGTCGTAATACTCAAGACCGCAGTTGATCCCGAAACGGGCCCTGAGCGGAGCGGTAAGCAGACCGGCACGGGTCGTGGCACCGACAAGGGTGAACGGATTAAGCGATATCCTCACGGACCTGGCGCCAGGTCCCTTGTCGATCATTATGTCTATCACATAGTCCTCCATTGCAGAATAGAGGTACTCTTCAACTTCAGGAGAGAGCCTGTGGATCTCATCTATGAACAGCACATCACCTTTATCCAAAGAGGTGAGCAGACCGGCAAGGTCACCGGGACGGTCGAGAACAGGTCCGGATGTGATCTTTATATTCACCCCCATCTCGGTGGCTATGATATGCGCGAGAGTGGTCTTGCCCAAACCGGGAGGGCCGTGGAACAGTGTGTGGTCAAGAGCTTCCCCACGCATTTTCGCGGCCTGGATATACACACGCAGGTTGGACACGATCTCACCTTGGCCGGTAAAATCCTCCAATTCGTGGGGCCTGATAATTCCCTCTAAATCCTTATCTTTGCCCTCGTTTGTATCGTGCGGGTCAAAATCCGACATTGCGAAAAATCAATACAGGATACAAATATAGTTCTTTTATTTATAAAATTTGAGTATTCTTAATGCTTGTTGATATTGTTGATAACTATATCAATATTTTGAATATCAAGTTTTTGTAGAGAAGTTAAACAGTTGAAAACACTGTTCAACCGGTGTTGATCAGGATGTTGATAAAACGAGGGAAACGGATTTCAACATCAAGACTTGAATAATCAACCGGATTTGCACAGGTTTTCAACAGCCTTATAAGGGGAAATGTTGATAAGTACCAAATCTTGTCTCGAACTCCAGAAAAAACTGGATTCACGTCAACGGGACATATTCTGCCGCGGGCTTTTCCTGTCGGCACGCTGGATTGTTCTCGCAGGTGCAGTCAAGAAAGGATTGCACTTTGTAATACTTCCGGACATTGATGCCTCTGAGTATTGTACTTCCGACTTGTACAATTTCATCGATGGTGACCGCGTGTTTTTTCTTCCCGAGTCGGGAAAGAATGTGGAGAGGAGCAATTATAAGTCCTCCCTTGCCGTCCAGCGTACTGCCGCGCTCAGTTCGATTCTTTCCGGGGGAGATGAGCTTAGGATTGTCGTGACATATCCCGACGCGGTCGCTGAACTTGTTCCGCCTCTCAAGGAGATCTCGGACTCTGTGATGAGCATCCGCAAGGGTGACGAGATATCACATGAGAAAATTGTGGAATCCCTGTCTTCCGGAGGTTTTGAGCGTGTTGATTTCGTATCCGCTCCCGGGCAATACGCCATCCGTGGAGCATTGGTTGACATATTCTCATACTCAAACAATTATCCGTACCGAATCTCATTCTGGGGGGATGAGGTGGAAAAGATCAACTCTTTTGACTGCAATACCCAGCTTTCAACAGGGGAGGTCGAGTCTGTGGAAATAGTCTCAGATGTGATGTCTTCCGGCTGTGACAGCGGGCAGAGCGTGCTTGAAATGCTGCCGGAGAGCAGCACTGTATGGCTTGACTCGTCCGACATGTATTCCGACAGGGAGTTCTTTCCTCTGACCGGAAAATACAGCAGGGTGTTTCTTGATATGCCTCTCGGGAAACAATGTGATGACCCTGTGAAATTCAACATCAGTCCCCAGCCGCAGTTCAACAAGAACTTCGAACTTCTCACTGAAGACATACGCGCACGTATTGAAGGTGGATACAAAGTTATGATTTTCGGTGACAAGGCATCCCAACTGGACAGGATACAATCCATATTGTCCCAGAACGGCGGGCTGATGCCGGAGTTTGTCAAAGGCAAGAACATACACAACGGTTTCATAGATTCTGACGACAAGGTATGCTGCTATTCGGATCATGAGATATTCGACCGTTTTCAGCGTGTCAGTCTGAGGAGAACCGTGGAGAAGAGCGAACAGCTGACCATCAATGACTTGAACTCATTCAACATAGGTGATTATGTCGTACATATAGATCATGGTGTCGGTATTTTCGGCGGTTTGGTGAGAATGCGCGATGACAAGGGCAGGATGCGTGAAGTCGTCAAAATCACATACAAAGACGGTGATGTCGTATTCGTGTCTGTGCATTCTCTCAACAAGATCTCACGTTTCCGCTCAAGTGACGGAGAGCCGCCGCGTATCAGCAAACTCGGTTCCAAGACATGGGGTGCGCTCAAGACAAGCGCGAAGTCCAAAGTCAAGGATATTGCGAAGCAACTTATACAGCTTTATGCCAAGAGACGTTCTTCCAAAGGATTTGCATTCTCGCCTGACACTTATCTTCAAGAGGAACTTGAGTCTTCGTTCATATTTGAGGATACTCCGGATCAGGAGATAGCGACAGCGGCAGTCAAGCATGATATGGAAGATGACTGCCCTATGGACAGGCTTGTCTGCGGTGATGTAGGATTCGGTAAGACCGAGATCGCTGTCCGCGCCGCATTCAAGGCAGTCGTTGACAGCAAGCAGGTCGCAGTGCTTGTCCCGACCACGATACTTTCTCTGCAGCATTACAATACTTTCTGTCAGCGGCTGCAGAACCTTCCGTGCACTATAGATTATGTGAGCCGCCTGCGGACAGCCAAGGAGATAAACGACATCAAGAAGAGGCTCGCCGCAGGTCAGATAGACATATTGATCGGTACGCATAAGATACTGAGCAAAGAATTTGAATTCAAAGATTTAGGACTCCTTATAATAGACGAGGAGCAGAAGTTCGGTGTCAGTGCCAAGGAGAAATTGCGTGAACTCAAACACTCCGTAGATACCCTCACACTTACGGCGACCCCTATACCGCGTACTTTGCAGTTCTCCCTGCTCGGAGCGAGGGATTTGAGCATTATCAACACTCCCCCGCCAAACAGGATACCTGTGCAGACAGAGATTATACTTTTTGACGAAGCCGAGATAAAGAGCATCATAAATTATGAACTCAACCGGGGCGGCCAGATTTTCTTCCTCCATAACAAGGTGGAGGAACTTCAGTCAATATATGAGATTCTGCACCGTCTTGTGCCGGATATGAAGATTTGTGTGGCGCACGGCCAGATGGAACCGTCAAAACTTGAGAAGATAATGCTCGACTTCATGCGCGGTGACTACGACATGATGTTGAGCACCACAATCATAGAGAACGGGCTTGACATCCCTAACGCCAACACGATAATAATCAACCAGGCTCAAAATTTCGGTCTGAGCGATCTCCATCAGCTCAGAGGCCGTGTCGGCAGATCAAATAAGAAGGCATTCTGTTACCTTATAGTGCCTCCGCTTGTCAGCATCAGTGATGATGCACGCCGTCGGCTTAAGGCCATAGAAGAGTTTTCCGATTTGGGGAGCGGGTTCAATATTGCCATGCAGGACCTGGATATACGCGGGGCCGGCAATCTGCTTGGGGCGGAGCAGAGCGGTTTCATCACCGAAATGGGTTTTGAAACATACCAGAAGATACTGGCTGAGGCCATGGAGGAGCTTGGTGTGGAGACCGGCGTCAACCTGCGCAGTGAACGCAGTATTTTTGTGACTGAATGTACGGTGGAGACAGACCAGCCGGCACTCATCCCAGATGGGTATCTTGATATAACAGCTGAAAAAATAAGAATTTACAGAGCTATAGATTCTATGTCTTCCGACAAGGAGATAGACAATTATGCCAAGCGGCTCGAAGACCGTTTCGGTGTCCTGCCTGAAGAGGTCAAAAACCTTTTTCTTGTGGTCAAGATAAGAAACCGGGGGGCCGCTCTCGGATTTGAGAAGATAATAATCAAAAACGGTATCATGATTGGATTTTTCGTGTCAAATCCGATGTCCCCTTACTATAAGTCTGAAGTCTTTGAGAAGGTTATGGGCAGGATAAGTGCCATGGAGGGGAAGGTGGAACTCAAGCAGGTAGAGAACAAACTGAAGATAGTCGCCCGTGGAGTTCCGTCTCTTGCTGCAGCTTTCAACATACTCAACAGTATCAGTTAAGTTTTTACTGATATAAGTACATACAATATATTTAAAAATGCTAAATTTGCAGGATTAGGATTTTTGAACTATGGCCAATCTTCTGGTAGTTACAGGAAATACGGCTCTCAAGGCTGCTTGGTCTGATGGTGTCACCATCGGCAAGACTTTCCGTTATCAGGGAGAGAAGATGCTTGACTATCTGCTCTCTCTGATGGAGAAAGACAAGCCTGAAGTGCTTACCATAGCTTCAGTATATGATCTGTCTCCAGAAGAAGAATCTGTTTTGAGCAGACAGTGCGGGCATCTTGTCATTCTTGACAGTTCTCACACACATTATCTTCTGAAGTATGACTTCCCTGAGTATTTGAGTCCGGACAGGGCTGCCGGGCTTGTGGCTGCGCGCTTTCTCTTCAAGGGGAAGAGTTGCACCGTATTTGATTTCGGCACGACTCTGACGATTGATTTTCTCGGTTCTGACGGACGTTATCTCGGTGGTAATGTGTCTCCGGGCTGCAGGACAAGATTCAAATCTCTGAACCGTTATTCAAAGGCTCTGCCGCTTGTGGATACACCGCAAAACGTGTCAGCCGAAGGTTGTTCGTTGCTCTCTTCCATCGAATCAGGTGTCATTTTGGGCATAATGTTTGAAATAGAGGGCTACATCAATTCCCGTCAGGACAATATAGTGATTTTTACAGGTGGGGACGCAATTTATTTTGCCAAGAAGATGAAAAACTCCATCTTTGTAGTCTGCAATCTTGAACTGATGGGGTTGGCCATCATTACGGAAGATTATGTCAGCAAGAACATTAAATAGACGGATATCTGCTTTTGTTCTCCTGCTGTGCGTCTCTTTTGTGGCGCACGGTCAGGCTAACAGCGGTTATTCCCCGTACTCCATTTTCGGTGTGGGGGATTTGAGCCGTCAGGGCACAGCCTACAACAGGACAATGGGCGGAGTCGGAGTGGCTACGAGGAGCAACAGGTTCATCAATATTCTCAACCCTGCTGCCGTGACGGCAAGAGATTCTCTTGCATTCATGGCTGATTTCTCTTTGTATGGCGACAATAAAGTATTTGCGCAGAATGATATAAAGTCTGTGAATAATACTTTCAATATCAATGACTGCGTGATTTCATTTCCTCTTTGGAACACATCAGCCATGATGCTCGGAATTTCTCCGTACAGCGACACAGGTTTCGGCTACTCATTTGACTATACTGATCCGGATGTCATCGGACACACAGGAAACATCTCATATAGCGCCGCCGGAAGCGGAAGCATCTACAAACTTTTTACGGCCGCCGGCATCACTTTCTGGGACAGGCTTTCTGTGGGGGCGGAGATGGATTACTATTTCGGAAATCTCACCAAAACTTTCGTCACATCCATTTCTGATGCTTCATACAACAGCATCAGGGGAAGCACATCACTTCAGGCAAGTGCGGTGGGCGGTAAATTCGGTCTTCAGTATGAGCAGCCGATAGGTGCCAAGTCCAAGCTTACTCTCGGTGCCACGTATTCGACAGGAGCCGACATGAAAGGATATTACGAAGACGCCCGTTTTTCTGTCGGTTATGCGGCTTCAGACACATTGTATTACAAGATGGATACGCTTGGAATGACCAAATCGGCGCGCATAGCTTCCGAGATTGGTGTCGGAGTGTCATTCAGATATGCGGACAAATGGATGCTGGCCTTTGATTACACGAGGTCGGACTGGCGTGATACGGGTGTGGAGAGCATAAGCGGATTTTCTGCAAGTTCTCCGTTCGCCACTTCTCTTTCGGAAGCATATAGACTTGGATTTGAAATAGTTCCTAACAGAAACGATATACGTTACTACTTCAACAAAGTGGCATATCGGGCTGGTGCATACTACAAGAAAGAGAATTTCCTGCTCAATGGCAAGGCCATCTCATCCATGGGAATCACTCTCGGAGCCACGCTTCCGATATACCGATGGTACAACGGACTCACTCTCGGACTTGAACTCGGGCAGAGAGGCTCTCTTGCCGATGGTCTGATAAGGGAGAGATATTTCAGTTTCTCCGTGGGAGTGAACATTTTTGACATATGGTTCCAAAAACCGAGATACGAGTAAAACAATCACCAACAATAATGAAAAGAATAACACTTGCAATCCTGTCTTGTGCTGCGCTGGCTTTGTGCGGCACAGATGTTTTTGCCCAGGGAAAATGGGGTGCGGACAGTGCTGAATGTATCAAGTATATGTCCTATTACAAAGAGTACTACAAGCAGAAAGCTTACGATGAGGCTCTTCCGAACTGGAGGAAAGCCTATTCTCTTTGTCCTGCAACGGCAAGCCAGAACATGCTTATCGACGGCACTTCCCTTCTCAGGAGGCTGATCGCCAAGAATGCCGCAAATGCGACATATAAGGATGCCCTTGTCGACTCGCTCCTCACGCTTCATGATATCAGGGCACAGTATTATCCTAAGTATGCTGTGACAGCTCTCAACAACAAGGGACTTGACATGTCGAAGTATTTGACTTCTGATCCTCAGAAGCTTTATGACGGCTACGAGGGGATTATAGCCAACAACAAGGAGCAGACAAAGGTATCCATATTCCTTTTTGATCTTCAGGCTGCCATAGAACTCTTTCAGGCCGGGACTCTTGATGCCGAGACTGTCATCAACCTCTACCAGAGGAACAATGACTATATCGACAAGGCTCCTGTAAGGAACGATATCGAGGGTGAGCAGAACAATAATGTGAAAGCAGACATGGGGAACCTCTTCGCTGCGAGCAAGGTTGCCAGCTGTGATCATCTTCTTGCAATCTATACTCCGCGTCTTGACGCCGATCCTGACAATCTCGACCTTGCTTCAAGCATCGTCAAGACCATGAGCATGGCTGAGGATTGTACCGACAATGATCTCTTCCTCAGGGCTGTCACGACAATGAATAAACTCAAGCCGTCAGCCAACTCTGCATACTACCTCTTCAAACTCCACTCAGCAAAGGGTGATACCAACGAGGCTATAACTTATATGGAAGAGGCTATCGCGAGCGAAGAGTCTGATGCTGCGACAGATACAGAATGGAAATATGAACTTGCCACATTCTGTTTCAAGAGCGGTCTCAATGCCAAGGCTGTAGAGTATGCTACCCAGGTGGCTGAGAGTTCTCAGGAACTTGCGGGCAAGGCTTACTTCCTCATCGGTACAGTGTGGGCGTCTACACGTTGCGGCGGCGATGAGATTTCCAGCCGTGCTCCATTCTGGGTTGCTTGTGATTTCATGAACAAGGCCAAGAATGCTGACGCTACCCTTGCTGACAGTGCAAATGAGCACATCAGGCAGTACAGTTCTTACTTCCCTCAGGCTGCAGAGGCATTTATGTATGACATCACCAACGGACAGTCATATACTGTAGTCTGCGGAGGAATGCGTGCTACAACCACAGTCCGTACATCTAAGTAATACTTGGGCTGTCCGACTATCAGATCAGTGAAGTTACTGGCAGTCACATTTGTGGTTGCCAGTAATTTCGTTTCCTGCAGCAAGGGGATCGCCGAGGCTGAAAAACTTGACTTGAGTTCTGCTCCTGTCCAGAAAGTGCAGGATGTGTTTGCCGTGCAGACCAAGAACGGAGAGATGGAGATGAGGATGGAGGCCGGAGTGCTTGAGAGGTATGACAAAGATGGAGTCAAGACAGACTTGTTCCCTGATGGCGTATCAGTATTCGGCTATAATGAGGAAGGATTTCTTGAATCGGTCATAGTGGCTGATGAAGCGGAGCATACAGTCCCCTCATCCGGAGATGAAATATGGAAGGCTTATGGAAATGTCATACTCCATAATGTCTTGAAACAGGAGACGATGGAGACTGATACCATATTTTGGGACAGCAGCAAAAAGGAGATATATACAGACTGCTATGTCAAAATGTACTCCAGAGACATGTTTGCTCAAGGGTATGGCATGCGCTCGGATGACAGGATGAGGAACGCCAAGTTGAACAGCCCGTTCAACGGCTACGTGGTGACTGTAAGAGATTCTACGGCTGTTATTATTGATTCTGTGAATTTTATTGGCCCGTTTCCAAAAAAATAGTTAAATTCGCAGCCCTATTGGAAAATTAAAAATTTAAGATAAAATGGCGGTACTTGAAAAAATACGCGTTAAGTTTGGCCTCGTGATCTCGATTATCATCGCGCTGGCCCTTCTCTCGTTCATTATCGATCCTGGAACTTTGGAGTCTGCATTGAACTCGATGTCATCAAAGTATGATGTCGGCAAGATTGCCGGCAAGAACATCTCATACAATGATTTTCAGGAAGATGTGGACAAATATACGGTAATCAATGAGATGCTTTCCGGATCGTCCTCACAGAACGAGCAGACCCAGCGTCAGATAAGGAATGCCGCTTGGCAGGGCCTTCTTGACAAATATATGTTCGTCAAGAATGCCAAGGCGGCCGGGATATGCGTCGGCGAAGACGAGATGGTTTCCCTCGTTTCAGGAGAGACACTCTCCCCTGTCATGGCTCAGAATCCTGTCTTCCTCGATGAGTCGGGCAATTTCTCTTCAGACATGCTCAAGGCATTTATCGACAATGTCAACAGCGACCAGTCAGGGCAGCTCCGTACTTATTGGAACTATCTGCAGAACACTGTCTATAACCAGCAGTACTATCTGAAGTATGGCGCTCTCTTCAATGCCAGCAATATCGAGAACGCTCTTCAGCTTAAGATGGATGTTGCTGCCGGCAATACTACCGCCGATGTAGACTGGTGTCTTGCGTACTATCCTATGACCAAGGATTCGACCATCACTGTCAGCTCCGATGAGATTCGCAAGTACTACAACGACCACAAGAAGTTCTTCAGGCAGAACGCCAGCAGGGACATTGAATACGTTGTATTCGAGGTTGTTCCTTCTGCGGAGGACGTAGCGCAGACCAGTGAGGCCATGGATGCCGCATATCAGGAATTTGCGACTACAGACAATATGAAGACTTTCCTTCTGAAAAACTCCGAACGTCAGCTCTCGACATATTGGTATAAAGCGGGTGAACTCAATACGATCAACAGTGAACTCAACGCCCAGATATTCGCTGGCGACAAAGTTTCACAGATTGTCAAGTCAGGCGACACTTTCTATGCAGCCCGTGAGATGGACAGCAAGATGCTTCCAGACTCTGTGTATGTCAAGCATATACTTCTTGTGGGTTCAGATGCCAAGCATACTGCCGACAGCCTTGTGGAGGTACTCGGTAAGAGAGGTGCGAATTTCTCCAACCTCGCTTCAATATATTCTGAAGACAAGGGTTCTGCCGCAGACGGAGAACTCGGAAGCATAGGCTGGATGACGCAGACTTATATGATTCCGGGCATGGAGTCAGTCATAGAGGCTCAGGTGGGCAAGCCTTTCGTTCTCACTACCCAGTACGGTACTCATGTGGTTCTTGTATCTCAGAAGACCAAGCCTGTGGCAAAGAAACAGGTTGCCATACTTGAGAAGACAGCCCTTGCAAGCAAGGAGACTTTCAACAAGTATTATGCTGAAGCCAACACGTTCGCCACGCTTACTAACGGTTCCTATGAAGGATACAGGAAGGCTGTCGATTCCACCAAAGTATATTCACACTCTCTCAATGTGACTGAGGCCACTTCTTCTTATGGTGCGGTGGATCAGGCTAAGGAAGTGACCCGTTGGATATTCGACAACAAGGCCGGCAAGGCTTCAAATATCATAACGGTCAACAACAACTTCTTCTTCATCGCTGCCGTGAAGGATGTCCACAAGGAAGGATACGCTTCTTTGAAGCAGGTGGCTTCTGTAATCAACGAGAGGCTCTATGCGGAGAAGGTTCAATCCAAGAAACTTTCCGAAGTTGCTGCTAAAGTTAAAGGTCTTACAAGTATCGATGCCGTGGCTGATGCTCTCGGAGTTACGGTTGACCGCAATGAAGGTCTCTCATTGTCTTCCACGAGTGTAGATCCTGCTGTCCTCGGTGCTGCTTCTGTAGCTAAGGACGGCGTCGTATACGGCCCTGTTCCTGGTTCTATGGGAGTTTATGTCCTGAGCGTGAACAATCGCCAGACAGGCAGCTTCTATACAGAGGATGATGCCAAGAACCTCAATACCCAGAAAGGCCAGTATCTCTCACAGATGATCATATCAGTGATGTCCGAGTACGACAACGTCAAGGACAACCGCGAGAGGTTCTATTAATAGAGACTTTATAGATATCAAGAAGCCGGCAGGAATCACTTCCTGCCGGCTTCTTTTTATGCGATTGTTTCTGCGGCGTTATTTCGCGATGGTCTCGCGCATGTCGGTGTCCGCTTGGATATTTTTCATCCGGTAGTAATCCATGATTCCGAGATTGCCGTTACGGAATGCTTCGGCCATAGCCATAGGCACTTCGGCCTCGGCTTCGATTACCTTTGCACGGGCTTCCTGCGCCTTGGCTTTCATCTCCTGCTCCAAGGCTACCGCCATTGCCCTGCGCTCCTCTGCGCGCGCCTGTGCGATATTTTTGTCCGCATCTGCCTGATCCATCTGCAGCACTGCTCCGATATTTTTACCTACATCGATGTCTGCGATGTCTATTGATAGGATTTCGTATGCTGTGCCTGCGTCAAGGCCCTTGTTGAGAACGAGTTTAGATATGCTGTCAGGGTTCTCGAGCACTGATTTGTGGGATTCTGACGAACCGATGCTGCTCACGATTCCCTCTCCTACCCTTGCGAGGATGGTCTCCTCTCCGGCTCCACCTACGAGCTGCTTGATATTGGCACGTACTGTGACTCTGGCCTTGGCGATAAGCTGGATTCCGTCCTTGGCTACGGCGGTTACAGGCGGGGTGTTGATGACTTTAGGGTTGACGGACATCTGCACAGCTTCGAGAACATCCCGGCCGGCGAGGTCGATTGCCGAGGCCATCTTGAAATCAAGGGCTATGTTGGCTTTGTTGGCGGAGATAAGCGCCATTATGACCTTGGGTACGTTGCCCTTCGCCAGATAGTGGGCTTCGAGTTCATTGACTTTCAGTGTGAGTCCGGCTTTGGTGCCTGTGATCATGGCCATTACTATGGTGTGCGGGTTGACACCCCTCCAGCGCATGAGCACCAGTTGCAGAAGCGATACATACACGCCGGAAAGAACGGCTTGAAACCACAGTGCCACGGGGAAAAACCACAGCACGATGATGAGCGACACGATAATGATTGCCGCAAGTAGGATTGGATTCATTTATTGTTGGATTAATGGTTTTACTGTCACTTGGTTGTCTTCGATTGCCACGACCTCAAGAGGGGTTCCTGCCGCAATGAGGGAATTGTCTGAACTTTTGACTTCGCAGACGGTGTCTCCGAAACGTCCTGTGCCCATAGGGGCGAGTCTTGTCTGCGCAAAGCCCTTGTCAGAAACATGCAGGGAAGTGAACTCATTGTTGACTTTTGAAGTCACCTCGGTCTTGAGTTCAAATCTTTTCCATGTCTTGGCTCTCAGGGCCATGCATATCGATACGACCAGCAGGATAAGCACCAGGACCAGCACAGTCCATCCGGGACCTGAACCGATGTACACAAAAGTGTACCAGCACGCTGCGCACAGTGATGCGAGACTTAATATTCCACCGATGCCGACTCCCGGTACGAGAAGCAATTCAACGAGCATGAACAGTATGCCCGCAAAGATCAGAGCTGCCGTTATCCACCACATGATTATGAGTTTTTTGTTGTTTTGCAAATATACAAAAAGCTGACACAAAGTTTCTTTCTTTTGAGAAAAATACTAACTTTGCGAACTATTTCGGATAATTTTTTAAAGACCATATTTATGCAAAGTAAAGGTGCTATCAGATTTGTGGCTATCTGCCTCATTCTCGCCTGCCTTTGGCAGCTCTCTTTCACACTCGTGACGAGCATCTGCACAAAGAAGGCCAACGCCGCTGCCGACAAGGCTGTGGCGGAGATGCAGAAATCTGCCGCATTCGCAGAAGTTCCGGACGTGGACAAGGCCTACTACCTTGATTCCATCAGGAAGATAGAGGCCCGTCGCTATACGGACTCCATCTCCACGGAGAAAATCTATTTCGGCTACACATTCAAGAGTGTACAGAATCAGGAGATCAATCTTGGCCTTGACCTGAAGGGCGGTATGAACGTCATGCTTCAGGTGCAGCTCGAGGATCTTGTCAAGGCTCTTGCCGGCAACAATACCGCTCCTGAGTTCCAGAAGGCCGTGGCTCTCGCCAAAGAGCGCAGCGTCAACTCCCAGCTTGATTTCATCTCCCTTTTTGCCGAGGCATGGAAAGAGGTTGGCGGTGGCCAGAGACTGGCACAGATTTTCGGCACCTATGAAATGCGTGACCGCATCAAGCCGGAGTCTACAGATGATCAGGTGATCAGCGTCATCCGCGAGGAATCCGAGAGCGCCGTAGCCAATTCGTTCAACGTGCTGCGTAACCGTATCGACCGTTTCGGTGTGACCCAGCCGTCAATCCAGAGACTTGGCAATACAGGACGTATTCTCGTGGAACTTCCGGGCGTCAAGGAGCCGGAGCGTGTGCGCAAGCTGCTTCAGGGCACCGCATCACTTGAGTTCTGGACAACTTACGCAAGTCAGGAAATAGCCCCTTATCTTGAGGAGGCCAATGCAGTGCTCGCCCAGACTCTCAGCGCTGACGAGGTGGCTGTGGAGGATGCGACAGAGAGCACAGAATCCGATGACCTTGTGGCTCAGGAGATCAAGGCCCAGGGCGGAGAGGCTGACAATGCCAATGTAGAGGCCTATAAGAAGGCGAACCCTCTCTTCGCAGTGCTTTCCCCATCACAGTTCCGTGACAACGCCTGCATCGGTCTTGCTGCCGCTGCCGACACTGCCCTCATCAACCAGTATCTCCACATGCCGGAGATAGCGGCCCTCTTCCCGGCTGAGTTCCGCCCGATGTGGTCTGTAAAGCCTACGTCTTACATAAAGAACAGCAATATCTACGAACTTGTTGCCATCAAGGCTTCTTCCCGTGACGGAAAAGCTCCTCTTGATGGTGGTGTTGTCACCAACGCCCGTGTTGAATATGACAACCGCCGCGGCGGTGAGCCTGGTGTTTCCATGACAATGAACGCTGAGGGAGCAAATACCTGGGCACGTCTCACCAAAGAGAACATCGGCCGTCAGGTTGCCATCGTACTCGACGGTACCGTATATTCTTATCCTATCGTGCAGGCTGAAATCACCGGCGGTTCATCTTCAATCACCGGACAGTTCAGTATCGAGGAGGCTACCGACCTTGCTAACGTGCTCAACTCCGGTAAGCTTCCGGCACCTGCGACAATCGTTCAGGAGCAGGTTGTAGGACCTTCTCTCGGTGCGGCTTCAATCCATGCGGGTCTCGTCTCTTTCATCATAGCATTCTGCCTCGTGCTCCTTTACATGGTGCTCTTCTACAAGGGTGCCGGTCTCGTGGCTGATGTAGCGCTCCTTACCAATGTCGTGCTCCTCTTCGGTACTCTGTCAGCATTCGGTGCTGTGCTTACCCTGCCGGGTATCGCCGGTCTTGTGCTTACCATGGGTATGGCGGTGGATGCAAATGTGATCATCTACGAGCGTATAAAGGAGGAACTGAAGGCCGGCAAGGGCCTTGGAAAGGCTGTTCAGGATGGTTATTCCAACGCCTACTCCGCCATTATCGACGGTCAGGTGACGACCCTCCTCACCGGTCTCGTGCTCTTCTTCTTCGGTTCAGGTCCTATCAAGGGCTTCGCGACCACCCTTATCATCGGTATCATCACTTCTGTGCTCACCTCCATCTTCATCACGCGTCTCATTTTCGATGACCGTATCAATGCAGGCAAGAGCATCAGTTTCGAGACGAAGTTCACCAAAAACTTCCTCAAGAACACCAAGATCAACTTCCTTTCAGGCAAGAAATGGTCTTACACGATCTCTGGAGCACTCATTGTGATAGCCATCGCTTCCATGTGCTTCAAGGGCTTCACCTATGGAGTTGACTTCACCGGTGGCCGTACTTATGTGGTACGTTTCGACAAGCCTGTGACGGCTGAAGATGTCCGTCAGGCGACCAATAAGGTGTTCGAGGCTGCTGCCGCCAAGGATGACAATGTGAGCGGAGCTTCTGTTGAGGTCAAGCAGTTCGGTGGTGACAGCCAGATGAAGATAACCACTTCATACAAGTTCGAGGACGAGTCTTCAGCTGTAGACACTGAGATTGAAGGCATGCTCTATGAGTCTCTCAAGGGCTTCTACTCAGGTGACCTGACTCTCTCTGAGTTCACTTCCACCCTCGACAACCCTAACGGTATCATATCTTCGGACAAGGTCGGCGCTTCAATTGCAAATGACATCAAGCGCAACGCTCTTATCTCCATTGTCCTTGCGCTCATCGTAATATTCGGCTATATCGCCATCCGTTTCAAGGGCTGGACATGGGGTCTTGGCGGTGTCGTTTCACTTGCACACACCTCTGTCATCGTCATCGGCTTCTTCTCGCTGTTCAGCGGAATCCTGCCGTTCAACCTTGATGTTGACCAGACCTTCATCGCGGCCATCCTGACCATCATCGGATACGCCATCAACGACAACGTGGTGATCTTCGACCGTATCCGTGAGAATCTCGGTCTGCATCCGAACGAGGACTTCAAGGAGACTGTCAACAAGTCACTCAACGCGACCCTCACACGTACGGTCAACACCTCAGTGTCAACCCTCCTCCCTATGCTTGCCATCGCGATCTTCGGCGGAGAGTCCATCAGAGGTCTGTCAGTGGCCCTTTGCCTGGGTATCTGCATCGGTACTTACGCTTCAATCATGATCGGTACTCCTATCATGTACGACGCCACGATGCGTGCCCGCAATAAGGCTGCTCTGAAGAATGTGAAGAAGTAAATTTTTCCGAATATCAAAAGCGTCCGGCCTCTTCAAAGGTCGGACGTTTTGCGTATATTTGTGCCATGTCTTTCGTACACCTGCATGTCCATACACAATACTCCATCCTTGACGGGATGAGTGATATAAAGAAACTGTTCACCCGTGCCGAGGAGCTTGGCATGCCCGGCCTTGCCATAACGGACCACGGCAACATGTACGGTGTCAAGGACTTCAAAGACGTGGCGGCGAAGTTCCCTTCAGTCAAGCCGATCATAGGTTGCGAGATCTATGTGACGCAGCACTACGATCACCACCTCAAGGACAACGAGCATCGCAAGTATTATCACCTCATACTTCTGGCCAAGAACTACGACGGCTACCGCAATCTGATGAAGATCGTCTCCACCGGACATATCGAGGGCATGTATTACAAGCCGAGAGTGAGCCATGATGTGGTGGAGAAGTACCACGAGGGGCTGATCTGCTGCTCAGCCTGCATGGCGGGGGAGATACCGCGTGGAATACTTGCCGGCGATGCCGAAGGGGTGGACAAGGCCATCGAATGGCACAAGAAGGTCTTCGGGGAGGATTATTATCTTGAGGTGATGCTTCACAAGACCGAAGTTCCGGGGATGTCACTTGACCTGTATGAGCGCCAGAAGGAGTATTGCGGGCAGATCTTTGCTCTTGCTGAAAAGCATGGTGTCAAGGTCGTGGCCACCAACGACGTGCACTTCGTGCGCAAGGAGGACGGCCCGGCACATGACAGGCTGATATGCCTTACCACCAATGCTTCAATAGACGACCCTAAGAGACTGCGCTACACGCAGCAGGAATACCTCAAGAGCGAGGAGGAGATGTCCGCGCTCTTCCCGGACCATCCCGAGGCGCTTGCCAACACTATGGAGATCCTGGACAAGGTGGAGAACTATGCCATCGACCGGGGGCACGTGCTGCCGAAGTTCCAGATCGAGCAGAGCTTCCTTGACAATATCGACTTCTATTTTGAGAAATACGCCGACATCATAGAAAACGGCAAATACGAGGTCGTCAAGGATCACGACGGCAATGAGGTCAGCCGCAACTACAGAGGCGACGAATTCTGCCGTTCTGTGGCGTTTTTGTGCCATCTGACGTACGAGGGTGCGCGCGAGCGCTACGGGGAGACTCTCACAAAGGAGCAGAGCGACCGCATCCATTTCGAGCTGATGACCATCTCCTATATGGGATTCCCGGACTATTTCCTCATTGTCCAGGACTTTATCAACTGGGGACGGCGCAACGGCGTGTCGGTGGGGCCGGGGAGAGGATCCGCCGCCGGTTCATGTGTGGCTTATTGTCTTCATATCACCAACCTTGACCCTATCCGGTACGACCTTCTCTTCGAGCGTTTCCTCAATCCGGAGCGAATCTCCATGCCGGATATCGATGTGGACTTTGATGATGCCGGGCGCTACCGGGTGATCCAGTATGTCCAGGAGCACTACGGAGCCGACCACATATCCCATGTCATCACATTCGGCACCCTGGCCGCCAAGCTTGCGGTCAAGGATGTGGCCCGTATCTCAAATCTGCCGCTTCCGGAGTCCAACCGCCTCACGAAGATGATCCCCGACAAGCCGATAGTGGTCAAGGAGAACGGGGAAGACAAGGAGTACAAGCCAACGCTGGCCAACAGCGTAAAATATATCAAGGAACTCAAGAACGAGTACGAGAACGGCGATCCTCTGGTCAAGGAAGTGCTCAACTATGCCCTACAGCTGGAAGGATGTATCCGCCAGACGGGCATCCACGCCTGCGCGATGATCATAGGCCGCGGCAACCTCACGGATTACATCCCGATCACGATGGGCACCGACAAGGCCACGGGGCAGGAAGTATGGGTGAGCCAGTACGAGGGCACGAAGATCGAGGACGTGGGCATGCTCAAGATGGACTTCCTCGGCCTCAAGACCCTCTCCATCATAGACCGCTGTCTCGCTCTTGTCAAGAAGAGATTCGGAGACGAGATAGACATAGAGAAGATACCGATAGACGATCCGGCCGTGTTTGACCTCTATTCGCGGGGTGACACCAAGAGCATATTCCAGTTCGAATCCGGTGGCATGAAGGAGTGGCTCATCAAACTGCATCCGGAGCGCTTCGAGGACCTTATCGCCATGAACGCCCTCTATCGTCCAGGGCCTATGGATTATATCCCTAATTTCGTGGCCGGCAAGAACGACCCGTCCAAGATCACCTATGACCTCCCCGATATGGAGGAGTATCTCAAGGAAACCTACGGCGTCACGGTCTATCAGGAGCAGGTGATGCGCCTGTCGCAGAAGCTCGCCGGCTTCTCCAAAGGCAAGGCTGACAAGCTCCGCAAGGCGATGGGAAAGAAAAAGAAGGACGTGCTCGATTCGCTCAAGGCGTCTTTCATGGACGGTGCACTGGCCAAAGGCTATCCTCAGCAGACTCTGGAGAAGATCTGGAAAGACTGGGAAGCGTTCGCCAAATACGCGTTCAACAAGTCGCACGCCACCTGCTACGCCTGGGTAAGTTATCAGACAGCATGGCTCAAGGCGCACTATCCGTCTGAATTCCAGGCCTCCAACCTCACCCAGAACACGGCCAACATGGAGGAGATGAAGGAGATCATGGCCGACTGCCGCAAGAGCGGAATCAAGGTGCTCAGCCCTGATGTAAATGAGTCCGAGGCACAGTTTTCCGTAAATAAGCAGGGTGATGTCCGTTTCGGCCTGAGCGGGCTCAAGGGTTTCGGAGACAACGTGGTCGAAGCCATCATCAAAGAAAGGGAAGCAAACGGGCTGTTTGTCGACTTGTACGATTTTGTGGAGAGGATGTCCGCCGTGCTCAACAGGCGTTCGCTTGAGACTCTTGTATATGCCGGGGCCATGGATTCTTTTGGCCTGAAACGTTCTCAGTATTTCCAGACAGGCAAGAGCGGAGAGTTCTTCATAGACGAGCTGATGCGCTATGCGACTCTCTACCGCAACGATGAGATGGACAGCGCTTCCTCCCTTTTCGGGGATATCGAGGAACTCAAGCCGGTGCGTCCTGAAGCTCCCGTGTTTGTGGGGGAGGAGGACATACTGTCTGTCCTGCAGAAAGAAAAGGAGTATGTCGGCATGTATCTTTCTGCCCATCCTCTGGACCGGTATCGCTTTGAGATAGAGAATTTTACCAGTTGTCAACTCTCGCAGCTGGATTCAGTGATAGATGAATGCGAGTCTCAGCACAAGACGAGACGCGTATACCTTGCGGGCATTGTGACTGACATGAAGACTGTCACTACCAAGAGTGGTTCTCCCGGCGCAAGGGTGACAATGGAAGATTTTGACGGCAATTATGAATTTGCCCTCTTCGGCAAGGACTATCAGGCGTTCATGCCGTTCATGCAGCCGCATACCCAGTTGTTTATAGAAGGCGCCGTGGAAGAGAGATATTTCATCAAGCCGGAGGAACGGGCTGCCGGCAAGACATCTCCGTACACATTCAAATTCAAGAACGTGACGCTTCTTGGCAATGTCAGCGAGGACATGGTCTCAGAGTTCGTCCTGCATATTGATTCCTCCCGGCTCAGTCAGGATTTCCGCAAGCATCTTGTCAAGGTGCTTAAGGAATCCAAGGGCAAGATTCCTCTCATCATCAATCTCACGGACAACACAAGCGGATACAAGATTGACTTCCGCTCCAAGAAGTTCTCCGTCAGTGTCCGCCAGCCTCTCATCGATGCTGTCAACAAACTGCAGATAAACTACAGTTTCAGCAGGAAGCAGTCATAACTGATATATACCGGTTGCTGTCCTTGATGAGGCCGCAGATGGTGGCGTTGAGCGAGGAGGCTTCGCGCAGTAGAGTGTCGATGTCCAGATGCAGGCGGAAGCGCCAGTGGTGGTGCGGATCTGCCGGTTCGTTGATTCTCTCTTCGTTCCTGTCCGGACGGCGGAGCCTTCCGTCGAGCGCGAGCCAGTCCTGAAGAGGGAAGATGGCCAGCATGGACGGAGAGTTCAGAAATTCCCATAGCATGTTGCGCACTTCCCATGGTTGCGGATCGGTGCTGCACTGCATGCGCAGGGTCTCCATGTCGTGGCTGGAGGTGGCGCAGACGCTCAGATGTCCCCATTCGCCTTCGTTTTCCATGCCGCGCATCTTAAGGGACAGTATTCTCTCGTGAGCCATCACTCCGGGTACGCATGACGGTACCATTCCGAGGTCTTCTCCGCAGGCGAGCATGCCGGTAGCACTGAGCAGTTCCGGCAGTTTCTTTTCTGCGTTGCGGCGCCAGAAATCATCATTGCGGTGGAAGAAGAAGTCGTTGTACAGGGCGCCGAACTTCTCCTGCTGCCACTGCGGCAGTCCCTGCGAGGCCGGATTGATGAGCGGCTGGTATTTTCCTGGATTGCGCGGATCTTCGTGGAAGAGGCCTTCAATAGGGAGGTGCATGGCGTGGATTTCTTCAAGCGTGTACGGCAGCGCCGGGTTGAAGTGTCCGTAGAGGCCGCTTTTCTTGTCTGCCGGTATTTCCCATATCCTGAAGAACCCGAGAATGTGGTCTATACGGAAAGCATCGAAATATCTTGCCATCTTGCGCAGGCGGGATTTCCACCAGGCATAGTCGTCCTTTGCCATCTCGTCCCAGTTGTATGTCGGGAAACCCCAGTTCTGCCCGTCGCGGCTGAAGTAGTCAGGCGGTGCTCCGGCTGTGGAGTCAAGGTTGAAGAGTTCAGGATGCCAGTATGCTTCCGCGCTGTCGGCACTGACTCCTATCGGGAGGTCTCCCTTGAGGGCGATGCCCTTGCTGCGCGCATATCTGGCTTCGGCGTAGAACTGCTTGTCAAGATGCCACTGCATCCAGCAGTAGTATTCTTCTTCAAGGGAATCCCTCATGGCGCAGAACTTCGCGTATTCCGGAAGCCATGATTCGTTTTCTTTGCAGAAAGCCTTGAAAGAGGGGGTCTGCATGTCTTTCTCTCCGCGTGCCTCGAAGGCTTTGCGGATGTATTTCATCTTGGCTTCGAAGACCCTCGGGTAGTCGATTTCCGGCAGGGTGTTCAGCGCGGCCTGCTGTCTTTTGAATTCAGCATTCTCCTTGATTCCGAGACTTTGCAGGTGCATGTACATCGGGTTCAGGGCAAATGACGACACCGGGCTGTAGGGGTAGGAGTCTTCCCATCCGCCTTTGCGGGTCGTGTCGTTTACCGGCAGGAGCTGGAGGATGCACTGGCCGGTGGCCGCAGCCCAGTCTATGAGTTTGTGCAGGTCTCGGAATTCGCCGATGCCGAAGTCGTCCTCGCTTCGCAGGGAGAACACCGGCATGGCAGTGCCGGCTCCGCGGAAGCCGGGCCGGTCGAACAGCTTGGCCTGATGCTCCCTCGGGAACGGACATCCCGGGATAGGGCAGTCGATCCAGCTGTCGTCTATTTCCTTGGCGAGTTTGGCGCGGTGGTGTTTCCATTCCGTGCGCCAGATGAGTCCGGAGCGCATGACGACGTAGCTGTAGTCCTTGAGCATGGCGGCTGTGCAATGCTTGACAGTGACATGCCAGATGGCACCGTCGCCCCATTCCATGGGAAATTTTTCTTCTCCGAGGATAAGCGTGAGGCTGTCTCCCCACTCTGTCCAGTATTTGATTTTGAAGGTGACCTGCATAATCTTTAAAATAGGTTCAAATTTATAGTTTTCTGAAAGATATTCCAAACCCTCCACCCGGGGCCATCTTGATATGGAGACTGTCAGAGGCTCCGACCTGTTTCCTGTTTATGATATAGGCCTGCGGGTTGGTAAGATAGTGGGCGTCGTCGGCATCGGCGTATACGGTGGCTTCAAAACGGCCCTCTCCGAGGAATTCGAGAGGAATGTCGAATTCCCGCGCCTGCTCGTCGGTGACTCCGCCGCAGAACCACTGTCCGTCTTTCTTGGCTTTCCGGGCCACGATGACATAGTCTCCCGGCTCGGCGAAGAGGTAGCGGCTCTCGCTCCAGTCCACCGCCACGTCTTTGATGAACTGGAAGGCGTCCATGAAGCGGGCGTAGTGTTCAGGAGTGTCTGCCGCCATCTGGAGAGGGGAGTACATGGTGAGGTAGAGGCCAAGCTGGTTGGCGATGGTGGCGTTGACGTGGGAGTCGTTGCCGCACCACTCCTTGAGGTTCTGCTCGAATATGCCCGGGGTGAAGTCCATAGGACCTCCGTTGAGACGGGTGAACGGCAGTATGGTCACATGCTTTGGCGTGGTGCCGCCGAACGCCTGATATTCCGTGCCGCGGGCGGATTCATTGCCTATGAGGTTGGGGTATGTCCGGCAGAGGCCTGTAGGGCGCACGGCCTCGTGCGCATTGACCATTATGTGGTGTTTGGCTGCTTCGGTCACGGCGTAGAGGTAGTGATTCACCATCCATTGCCCGTAGTGGTGCTCGCCGCGCGGAAGGATGTCGCCCACGTATCCCGATTTTACGGCGTTGTAGCCGTACTTGTCCATCAGGCTGTAGGCTGCTTCAAGGTGACGCTCGTAGTTGCGCACTGAACTTGATGTCTCGTGGTGCATGATGAGCCTTATGCCTTTGCTGCGGGCATATTCGTTGAGCGCCTTGATGTCGAAGTCCGGATATGGGGTGACGAAGTCGAATACGTAGTCTTTGCTGCAGTTTGCCCAGTCTTCCCATCCGATGTTCCATCCTTCGACGAGGAGGGCGTCGAAGCCGTTTTCCGCCGCGAAGTCGATGTAGCGGCGGACATTGGCGTTGTTGGCGCTGTGGCGTCCGTTAGGTTTGGCGGAGTTGTAGTCGAAACTGTCAAGTTTGACGGACGGAACATCTGCTGTGTAGGACCAGCTGCCCTTGCCGGCTATCATCTCCCACCATACGCCCATATATTTGACAGGCTTTATCCAGCTTACGTCCTCGTAGGCGCAAGGTTCGTTGAGGTTGAGCACGAGGCGGCTTGCAAGCTGCTTCTCGGCTGATTCCGCCACCTGGACCGTCCTCCACGGGGTGGTGCACGGTGTCTGCATGTATCCTTTCCATCCTTGGGCGTCCGGGGTGAGGTAAGAGCGCAGCTTGTGCGTCTTTCCGTCCACGAGCAGATGCATGCACGGGTAGTCGACGAGGGCCGCTTCGTGGATGTTGATGTAAAGCCCGTCATCGGTCTTCATCTGCAGGGAGGTCTGCACTCCGGAGGTGCTGAAGAGGGTCTGTGAGCTGTTGCCGCACACCTGCTCGCTGAAGCGGGAACTGATCTCGGACAGGCGGCACTCTCCGTATTCGTACTCCTGGGTGTCGTAGTCGCCAGGAATCCACCAGCTCATGTGGTCGCCGGCCATGGCGAACTCGGTAAGTTCCTCTTTTATCACGAAATACACCATTGGCTGCCCGTCCGGGAATTCATACCGGAACCCGAGCCCGTCATCGAAGAGGCGGAAGCGCACATCCATCCTGCGTCCGCTTTCTTTCTGCCGCAGGCTGACAAGGAGTTCGTTGTAGTGGTTGCGGATGCTTGATTCTTCGCCCCATACCGGCTCCCAAGTCTCGTCCAGACTGTCACGGCTGCTGGACACGAGTTCGAAGTCCCTGTCCATGAAGTATCCCGGGAGGGCGTCGGTCTTGCTGATGTCGTCTCCCGTGATGTCGATTTTCTCCGCTTTCACCGTGCCGCGCATCTCGAAGCCCAGGCGGCTCGGAAGCACGACATCCTTGCCGTCCTTTTGCAGGGAGTACATCGGTATGCCGTCCTCGATGGAGAAGGACAGGTGGAGAGTCCTGTCAGGTGAGTTCAATGCTTCACTCTCGGCGAATTTGCTAACGGGTGCGGAGCAGGCGCCGGCGAGGCAGGCTGCCGCGAAGAGGTATTTCAGTCTGTTCATTTGAATTCTATGATTATGCTTGATTTGGCTGCCACTTGGCAGTTTTCCGGGTGGAATTCACTGCCGTCCATTATGTTGCGTCCTTGCCCCTTGAGGGAGGAGGTGATCTCGGAGTAGTCCGCCCACGGGATGGTGCGTGGGGTGCTGTTGTTGTTGAGGAATACGAACACGGCCTCGCTGCCGGTGTATCGGAAAAATGCGTAGGTGTTGTCACGGCTGAGGAAGTGCAGCGTCTTGCCGTGATGCACGGCGTCGGAGTTTTTCCTCCATTGGAAGAGGGTGCTCACATAGTCGTGCAGGTCTTTGGAGACCGGGGTTGACTCCCAGTCCAGAGGGAACATCACCCTGAGTCCTCCGTGGCCCTGGGAAAGGTCGTCGGAGACGGCCATCATCTCGTCTCCGGCGAAAATCTGCGGAAATCCGCGCACGGTCGCCATAAGGCTCATCACGAGTTTCAGTTTCGCCGGGTCTTTGCGGACCACGTCCCCTATGCGGTCGGTGTCGTGGTTGCCGGGGAACACCATCATCTTGTCCGGGTCGGTGATGTAGAAGTCGTTGGCCATGGAGTCATAGACTTTTGTGATGCCGTTGTCCCAGTCTTCCTTGTCTGTGTTGATGCTGGAGCGGACGGCATCCATCAGGCAGAAGTCCATTATCGACGGGAGGTGCGAGTTGAATCCGTCCCTGTTGGGGTTGTCAGCCTGCCAGTATGCAACCTGCGGCACGTTCGAGGACCACACTTCTCCTACAATGTTGTAGTCCGGGTATTCGTGCATCAGGGCCTTGCACCACTCTGACATCGGCTCTTTCTCGTTGTACGGGTAGGTGTCCACCCTGAGCCCGTCAAGGTCGGCCCATTCTGTCCACCAGATCGCCCACTGCTTGAAATATTGCAGGAGATAAGGGTTGTCGAGGTTCATGTCCACCATGCTGGTGTCAAACCAGCCGCCGACCATGTTCTCGTGGTCAAGATTCGAGCAGTACGGGTCGTTCTGTGCCGAGAACGCACAGTTGGAATGTGTGTATTCCGGCCACTGGTGCACCCAGTCCCGGAACGGAAGATCCTCCATCCACCAGTGGGCGTCTCCGCAGTGGTTGGTCACGATGTCCATGATCATCCCGAGGCCTCTGAAATGGGCCTCGCGGACGAGTTCGCGGTATTTGAAGTTGCTGCCGAAACGCGGGTCTATCTTGTAGTAGTCGGTGCAGGCGTAGCCGTGGTAGGAGCTTGACGGCTCGTTGTCCTCAAGGAGGGGAGTGCACCAGATGCTAGTCATGCCGAGGCCGGAGATGTAGTCCAGCTGGTCGATTATGCCCTGTATGTCGCCGCCATGCCTGCCGAAAAAGGCCTTGCTGTCGGCTTTCTCCGTTGTATATGGGGAGTTGTCATTGGTCTTGTCGGAGTTGACGAAACGGTCGGGCATTATCAGGTAGACGGCATCGGAGGTGTCGAACCCGCGCCGCTGTGCCGAGCCCTCACGGCGTTCGAGGATGTCGTACGGGACACGGAATCTGTCCCCGTCCCGGCTGAACACCAGCCACTTTCTCCCCGGGGCGGCATCGGCGGCGATCTCGATGTCCACAAAAAGGTAATCCGGACTTTCGGCCTTGTGTATCTCTTTGATGCTGACTCCGTTGCTCTCTTCTATGGCGAGGCTGTAACTTGAGATGCCGTCTCCGTGGACCATGAGCTGGAGCGGGGTGCACATCCCTGTCCACCAGCACGGCGGCTCGATGTGCTCTACACGGTCGCTCCCGCTGCTGATGCTCCATTTCCATGGGGCTTCGAGCTGCACGCTCACCGTGACGCTGTCATCTTCCAGAGTTCTTGAGAAAACGAAAGTGTTGTCTTCTGTGGAGAGCAGTTCATACTTTCCCGCACCGGCGTAAAGTGAAGGATGATCGTGCCTGAGGGTGTTGAGGTAACGGTAGAATTCGGTGTAGGAGTTGGTCTTCCATGCCGGGATCGGGTCTTTCTCAAAGAACTCGAAACGGTGGTTGTAGCCTATCTCCTGGCCGGTGTATATCAGAGGCTGAGAGGAGGGGAGAGTCCAGCAGAGCACTGCCATGGCCTGCCAGGCATATCCCATGCGTTCAAACTCTGTCCCTGACCAGGAGTTCTCGTCGTGGTTGGAGGTGAAACTGAGCCTCATGGCATCGGATGGGTAGTTGCCGGAGTTCCAGTCGATGTATGCCTTGAGGCTGTCGGAGCCGGCCTTGCCCTGGGCTATGCTGTTGAGCAGGTGGTGCAGTTTCCAAGCATAAGTGGCGTCGAATCCGGCGGCATGCAGCCAGACTTCCTCTCCCTCTGCGAGAAAATACAATTTGCGGGAGCAGCTCTCTCTGAGGCGGCTGATGACAGGTTTCCAGAAATCTTCCGGCACCTTGTAGGCCACATCGCAGCGGAAGCCGTCCACTCCTCGGTCTATCCAGAACTGCATGCTCTTCTCCATCTCCGCCCGCATGTCGTGGTTGTCATAGTTGAGTTTTGCTATGTCGGTCCAGTCATATTCCACTATGGTGTTGCCGTCTTTGTCGCGCACATACCAGTCCGGGTCTTTTTCCGTGACCCACGGGTGGTCCGGGGCCGTGTGGTTGGCCACCCAGTCGAGAATCACCTTGAGCCCGAGCGAGTGCGCCTTGTCGAGGAATGCGTCAAAGTCCTGGAGCGTGCCGAACTCCGGGTTGACGTCGCAGTAGTCGCGGACAGCATAATATGAGCCGAGACTGCCCTTGCGGCCCTTTTCTCCGATCGGATACGGCGGCATCACCCATACGATGTCCACCCCGAGGTCCTTGATGGAGGCCAGATGCTCCGAGGCTGCGGCAAAGGTCCCCTCTGGAGTCATCTGACGGACGTTGAGTTCGTATACCGTCGCGTCTGCAGGGTAGGCGGAATCCGTCTCCGTGGCTTTCCTGCCCGTGCAGGAGAATGCGAGGACGGCTGTGGCGAGAAAGAGGAATATGCGTTTCATTGTTTTGGTGTTTATTGTCATTGCAGGAACAGGGCTGAGGAATATGCTCCGAGACTGAGCTTTTTCCCTTTGACGGAAGCGCTGCCGTTGGAGCCGATCATGTTGTCAAGTTTGTCTGAGGAGAAAGTGATATTGACAAGGCCGGGGCCGAAGTTGTGTACCACGAGGATGCGCTGCCCGTCGTATTCGCGGTACCATGCCGCTGCGGAAGGGTTTGCCGCTGCGGCCGGACAGTATTCGAAGCTGCCTTTAGCCAGGGCTTTGTAGCGGTCACGGAGTTCTCCGAATTTGCGGTAGAGGGAGAGTACGGAGGTCTGGTCGGAGGCTTGGCTTTCAACTGACATGCCGGCTGTCAGCATTGATTTGTCAATTTTGCCCGCCAGTCTTGCGGATGCGAGTCCCGAGCCGTCTGCGGTCCACATTATCGGGGTACGCACAAATTCGTCTCCGCCTGACTTGCTTCCCCAGTAGCCGAGTTCCTCGCCTTGATAGATGTACGGCTGTCCTCCCGAGGTGAGCAGCACCGCGCCGGCGAGCTTCATCTTGCTGCGGTCTCTGCCGAGGTCGTTGCCTGCCCTGTCCTCATCGTGATTGGAGAGTTTGGTGGCCTCGATATAATCGGGTCTGTATTTGGCGTATTGTGAGGTGAATCCCTGTATGTCAGCCACGAAAGAACTGCCTCGTCCGCCGTTGATGGCGTCTTTGAGAGTCCACCAGAAACTGAATTCAAAAAAGGCTGGCAGGCCCTTGTAGTATGGGGCCACTTCGGAGGCGGCGCTGAAATGTTCCCCTACCATGTAGAAGTCGCCGCTGCCGCCCGAGGCCTTGTAGGTTGCGTTGCAGCGGTCGTAGAATTTCTTGAGAAATGTCGGATTCTCGTCCGAGCGGGCGTTGTGGTAGATGTGCTTGACGGCATCCAGACGGAATCCGTCCACGCCGAGCCGGATCCATTTGTCGGCGGACTCGCATACGGCCTTGAAAGGCCCGGATTCCTCGCAACTGGAGGCGGGGCCGTAGTTGAGGTCGGCGAACCAGTCTGTCCAGAAGTGCGAGTGGTACATGGTGGAGCCTGTCCCGGTGGGGAACCACTGCCCGGAGTCATAGCCTGCGGCCCCCTCTGTGGAGATCATGGCTATCTTTCCGTCCCTGATGTCTTCCTGCGGGCTGTCGGAGAATATGTACCAGTCCCGGTACTTGCTGTCAGGGCTTGATTTGGCGTCAAGAAACCACTGGTGGTCTCTGGAATTGTGGTTGAGCACATAGTCTAAGTAGATCTTGATTCCTTTGGCGTGGGCCGCGTCCAGCAGGGATTTGAAATCCTCCTCGCTTCCGAAATCAGGGTCGATGCTCGAGTAGTCGAGCACATCATATCCGTGATAAGATGCCGATTTGTGGATGGGCGAGAGCCACAGGGCCTGCACTCCCATCTGCTTGAGGTAGTCGAGCCTCTGCTCTATGCCCTTGAAGTCTCCGCAGCCGTCAGAATCGCTGTCCGCAAAAGAGTAGACGAGGATCTGGTAGCTGATGCCGGACTCTCCGGTCCTGTCCGGAATCTGCGGTGCGGGCGGCTCCACGGGAGCTGTGCCTTTCTTGTCGCAGCCGGCGAATACAAGAGAGAGCGCAAGCAGCAGAGCAAGGGGAAAACGGAATCTTATCATGGTGTAAAGATAATAAAATCAGATGCATCCGGGTTATCGGCCCGGACGCATCCGAATAAAAGAAAATTATTTGCTGTCGGCTGTCGGTTCTTCTTTGCCGAACATCTTCTCGTTGAACTCCAGAGTTCCCTTGTTGATATCGAGGTAGACACGGTACTTGCCAGGGGCGAGCTTTATGTTGTCGCCTCCTTCCTTGCCGTCCACGCCCCAGTTGAGGGCCCAGGCTGAATCGGCGCGGAGCTTGACTTCCTCGTCCTGGGTCGTTTCAAGGTCGGCCCAGAAGCGGACGTAGTCCTTGTTGTAGTTCATCTCTATGTCCGGGGAACTTCCCCATCCGTTGATGGTGCCCACGATGCCGATGCTGTTGGCGCTCCACTCCTTGGTGAGCACGAGCGTCTTGCGGTCGAATGAGAACATGTAGAAGCGCTTGCTGTAGCAGACTATGTTCTTGGAACCGCTGCCGGTGACGAGCTGTATCGTGCCGGCTTCAGCCTCTTCGCCGCTGTCGGCCGAGCCCCAGTTGGTGGCGTCGTCCCATGAGCCGACTCCGGTGAACTTGATGCCCTCCGAGGCCTTGCTGCCGAAGTCGATCACTCCGGTGTATTTCACGCCGTCCTTGCTGTAGTTGTACAGGAACTGGCTCTTGTCATGCGACCAGCCGCAGTATGAGCCCTGCACCCAGATGTGTTCGTAGGCATCCTTGTCGAGAACGTTCTGGTTGTAAGGTACGAACGCGGCAGAGACGATGTTGGAATACGACACGGTTTTTTCAATCGCCGAGTTCTTGTCGTTGGTCATGAAGCCTGAGAGCCTCAGGTAGAGGGTGAATGACTCTCCTGGCTGTCCTTCAAGGTTGAGGATGAGGCTGTTGAGCGCTGACTGTTTGATGGTGATCTTTCCGTCAGCTATGGTCGCCCCTACTTTTTCCACCTTGTCGAAAGACTCGGATGATGAGGCGTAGAGAGTGTAGGTGTCGGAGGCGGACAGTCCGAAATCGGCCTTGCCGAATTCTATGGTCACGTCAGCCCCGTCGGCAGAGAGGTTGATGCCGCTGACATTGCCAAGCGTCGGCGCGACGACCTTGTCCGGGTCATAAGTGGCGAGCTCTTTGCTCTGCGTGCATGAGACGGCGCAGAGACTGGCGAAAAGTGCCAAAGTGCTGTATATAAACTTTTTCATTGTATTCTAATATCCTGGGTTCTGTTTGAGATTGCCGTTGGCGTTGACATCCCCCGCAGTGAGAGGGAAGAGGTTGAAGTGGTCATCCACCGCCTTGCCTTCCTTGACTCCGCCCTTGAATTCCCAAAGGTATTTGTCGGAGGTGAAACGATCGAAACGGATGAGATCCTGACGGCGGAAGCCTTCGTAGTAGAGCTCGCGGGCGCGCTCGTCGATGATGTTGTCAAGGGTGAGGGTGAGAGGGCCAACTCCGGCCCTTGAGCGTACGGCGTTGAGGTACTCCTGTCCCAGAGTCTTGTCGGCGGCTCCGCGGGCTGCGCACTCGGCATACATGAGGTATGCGTCAGCGCTGCGGAAAACAGGCCAGTCAGTGTCCACGAAGCCGGCGTTCTGGGCCGCGCTGCCGTCATGGTTGATGTTGAGGAACTTCATGGATTTCCAACCGTTTGACCAACTGTCGGACTCGCGGCGGAGAGCGTCGATGTACTGCTCGTACTGAGGATCCTTGAAGAAAGTGGCGCGTGCGTCGCCTTCCTCGAACTTGCTGGTGAAGGCTCCGGTCAGGGAAAGTCCGCCCCATCCGGAGCTGATGCCGATGGCGGAAGCGTCCATAGGCTTCTTTGCACCGGTGCTGGCGAAAATCAGGAAGTTGGTGCAGCCATAGGAGCGGGTCAGGATGCCGTCCTGCTCGACGGCGAAGATGATCTCGTCGCCACTATATGTGGTGTTGGCTGTCCAGAGGTGGTTGTCCGCGCAGAAGAGCTCCTGCCATGCGCTGTACTTGCCGCTGCTTGTGGTGTGCAGAGGGTATTCGCTGATGATCTGCTGACAGATCTTGGCGGCATCCTCATATCTCGGGGTTCCGGCCCATACTTCTGCGTTGAGGTAGAGTTTTGCGAGGATCATCTGCACAAGACCCTTGTCGCAGCGTCCGTATTCGTTCTTGCCCGGTTCGGCGAGGTCGGTCCCGTTCAACAGCTCAAGAGCTTCGGTCTCCATCCATGCGAAAAGGTCGGGACGGGAGATCTGCTGAGGGCCTGTGGAGCCTACGGAGTCGTTCTCGGTGGAGAAAGGCACGTTGCCGAACATGTCGATGGCGTGGTAGTAGCTGAAGAGCCTGAGCGCACGGGCCTCGGCTATGTACGCAGCCTTGAGGTCGTATCCGCTGATCTCCGTAGAGTTGGAGCGGCGGATGAACTCGTTGCAGAGGCTTATCTGGAAGAAGATGCGGTAGTACATCGACAGCACGAATTCGTTGGAGGAGTTCCAGCTCAGGTTGTGGATGTCGAAGAGGTTGCCGTCGTTCCAGCAGCATGTGGCCACGTCGGTGGTGAGTTCCTGCATGTTGAACAGGGCTCTCATGTATTGTCCGTATCCGCCGTCCACACCTTCGATGTCAGGATCGCTGTCCGGGCCGTCGGATGCCGAGCAGGAAAGCCCCTGATAGCATTTGGAGAGGAGTGCCGTAAACGCGTCCTGGCTGTTGAGGACATCCTCCGGAAGGACGGTGTTGGGGTCGATCGGCGTGACGTTGAGGTCGCCGACGCAGGAGGAGGCGAGGCCTCCCGTCAGACAGGCCGCAAGGGCCAGAGATATCATTTTTATCTTTTTCATTGTTTTCGATGATTAGAAGTTGAACTTGACACCAAGTATCCAGGTGCGTGGCCTCGGGTACATGTTGTTGTCAATGCCGGAGAAAATCTCCGGGTCGATGCCGTCGTAGCCGGTGAGGCAGGCGACGTTCTGCACTGTGGCGAAGACGTTGAAACTCATCGGGACAGCCTTTCCCTGGTTGAAGCTGAAGCTGCGGCTCAGGGTGATGTTGTCGATCTTAAGGAATGAGGCGTCCTGCACATAGAGGTCGGAGAAATACTGGCCGAAGCTGGCGAAATTGTGGCTCTGCGCGGTGTGGTAGCGGTTGCTGACGAAGCCGTTGGCCCAGAGGTCGGTGAGCAGGTCGCAGTCGGACTCGACATTGTTGTAGACATAGTTGCCGACATTGGCGTGCGCGCTCATCGCGAGAGTCCACTCCTTCCATGAAAGGGAGGTGTTGAATCCGAATGTCCAGTCCGGAGCGGCCTTTTGGTAGCAGTACTTGTCGGCTGTGTTGATCTTGCCGTCTCCGTTGCGGTCCACATAAGCTCCTTCGATAGGGTTGCCGTCAGTGTCATATACCTGCTGGTATACGAAGAACGAGTTAGGGGCGTGCCCGGTCTGGTGCACCTGGATGGTGTTGCCGGTGCCTCCGGAGATGCCTCCGGTGGTGATGCCGTAGTAGTCCGCACGTTCGTCATCGGTGGTGAGCTTGGTGATGACTGTCTTGTTGTAGGATGCGTTGAGCCCGAGGGTCCAGCTCCAGTCGCGTGTCTGGACAGGGATGGCGTTGATTTCGAACTCCAGACCCTTGTTGGTCAGGTTTCCGATGTTGGCGTCAAGATAGTTGGACAGGTTGGCTCCGGCCGCCACAGGTGTGCGGTTGAGCAGGTCCTTGGTGTCGCGCTTGTACAGGTCGACGCTTCCGCTGATGCGGTCGGAGAGGAAGCCGTAGTCAACACCGACATTGTAGGTCGTGGTGGTCTCCCATTTCAGGTCGGCGTTGTATCCGAGCGGGGTGATAGGGATGAGCATGGTCTGGCCGAAGTGGTACATCGACTGGTTGGTGTTGTACTTGTATGAGGCCAGGGTAGGGTAGTCGCCGGACTGGAGATCCTGCTGTCCTGTCTGTCCGTAGCTGAGGCGGAGCTTGAGGGCCGAGAGGATGTCGCTGTCGCGGACGAAGTCCTCTTTGCCGAAGTTGTAGCTTGCGGCCACGGAAGGGAAGAGACCCCACTTGTTGTTGGAGAATCGTGAGGTGCCGTCGTTGCGGATGGTCGCTGTGAGCAGGAGCCTGTCGTCCCAGCTGTAGTTGACCCTGCCGAAGAATGACACGAGGAAGTACTCTGTCTTGAATGTGTTAGGGTTGCTCAGGTAGTAGCTTGCATCGCTCGGGAGAGTGCCGTCGGCCTTGTAGGCCACGTTGAAAGTCTCGTTGTAGAAATGCTGCCATGAGTAACCTGCCATGGCGTTGAAGTTGTGCTTGCCCAGCTGTTTGCTGTACTGGGCGTAGAACTCGAGGGTCTTGTCAATCTTCTTCTGGCTGTAGTCTGAGTGCGAGCCGGAACCTGACTGCTGCTTGGCATGGAAAGACTGCTCTGAGCCCGGGGTTATGTCAACAGTGCCGTTTGATTTCGACCAGTCCAGACCGAGGTTGAGGTTGAGCTGGAGGTCTTCGAGGCCGTGTACTTTATAGTTGAACTGTGCGTTGCCGATGAAGCGCTTGGCATTGGAGATGTCCTTTTTGTCATTGAGCAGCGCGACAGGGTTCTGTATGGCCATGGTGTTGGCGTTGTCGAGGGTAGGGGTGCCCTTGCCGTTGTTCCACCAGAACAGTCCGTTGAGTCCGTTCTCGCTGCTGTCGTAGACAGGCTGGGTCGGGTCCATCTTGACCGCGTTGCCGATGGCGTCCTGGTTTGCGAAGCGGTTGTCCATGTTCATCCCCTTGCCGTTGAGGTTGACGGTGAGGTGCTCGTCAAACAGGGTCGGGGTGAGGTTGAGGGCGAGGGTCTCGCGTTTGAAGCTGGATGTCTTGAGGGTACCGTCCTGGTTGTGGTAGCCGAGCGACACGCGGAACGGCATGCTGAACAGTCGTGACCCCCCCACTTTACCTGACAGGGCCACATTGCCGTCAAGGCTCTTGCCGAGCTGGAAGATCTCTTTCTGCCAGTCGGTGTTCTCGCTTCCGAGCGCCTTGTAGGCCTCGCCCTGATCGCCGAGGTACCATTTCATGATCTCGCGCATCCCGTCCCCGTCAAGCACGTCTACATACTTGACGTTCTGGCTGACGGACACTGTGGCATCCGCGCTGACGTGCAGGCCCTTGGTTCTGGAGCCTTTCTTGGTGGTGATCATGATGACACCGTTGGATGCTCTCGAACCGTAGATGGCGGTGGCTGAGGCATCCTTGAGGACGGTGAAAGTTTCGATGTCGTTGGGGTTGATGGATGCGAGCGCATCGGACACGCCGCTGATGGCGGTCTCTGACAGAGGCAGGCCGTCCACCACTACGAGAGGGTTGTTGTTGGCCTTGAGGGATGAGCCGCCGCGGATGCGGATGGTGCTGCTGGAGCCCGGAGCTCCGTCCCCTGCGGTCACTACCACGCCGGCGGTCTTGCCCTGGAGCATGTCGGCCGGAGACGTGATGACACCCTTGTTGAGCTGATCAGCCTTGACAGCCGAAACGGAGCCGGTCATGTCGCTTTTGCGGACTGTACCGTAACCGATCACGACGACTTCGTCGATGAATTCGCTGTCTTCTTTAAGGACGATCCTTGCAGGGAGCTGGGAGGCCTTGAATGTGAGGGTGGTGTATCCTATGCAGCTGACCTCCACCGTGGCGGAGGCTGAGGATACCTTCAGGCTGAAATTACCGTCCAGATCTGTGGTTGTGCCCGTAGAGGTGCCAGGTTCCATCACCGTGGCTCCCACTACCGGCCCGGTCTGGTCGGCAACTGTGCCCTTGACCTCGTATCCGCCGCTCTGGGCCGATACGTTGGCGGACATCACCGCGCTGATCGCGGCTGCCGCAAGGAGAGTTAGGATTCTTTTCATTTGATATTGAATGGTTAGTTACTAGAGTTGTGTTCTTTTACGAGAGCTGTGGCCGCGCACCCGCATACGAGCAGGGCTCCTGCGACGACCAGCATGTTTGCCTGCACCCCTCCGACAGACTTCAATATGAAGCCTCCGAGGGCGGCAGCCGCGATCTGCGGCAGGCAGATGGTGCAGTTGAACAGTCCCAGATAGCTTCCGAGGTGTTCCCCCGATAGCGAGTTGGTCAGGAGGGTGAACGGTATCGCGAGCATCGCGGCCCAGGCTGCGCCGATGAGCAGGTACGAGCCGAGAAGCAGGTACTGGTCATGTACGAAAGCCACGGAGATGAACCCGGCTGCGCCGATGAGCAGGCTGACGGCATAGGCGGTCTTGAGCGAGCGGAACTTGGGGATCACGAGCGCCCAGATGATGGACCCCACAGCCTGTACGGCAAACGCCACCCCTATCCAGTTGCCGGCGGCCTGATAGCCCCGGGATGAAGGGTCGGTGCTTCCCCAGCAGTTCTGGGCTACCGCTCCGTTGGAGTAGGTCCACATGTACATGAACGCCGCCCAGCAGAAGAACTGCACCAGCCCCACTGTCCAGAAAGTCCTCGGGGCATGGAGCAGCAGGCGTACGAACCCGGTGTCGGGCGCGTCCTTCTTCTGCGGGTCGATCCCATGGAAGCTGGCATACTCCGCCGGCGGCATCTCCTTGACTTTAAGGAATGTGAACAATACGCAGGCGATCAATATCAGCGCCCCGCAGTAGAAACTCCATATCACGGACGGAGGTATCTGCCCTTTCGGGGCCGTGTTGGCTATGCCTATCCAAGTGAAGAATATCGGGAAGAGGTAGCCGACCAGACTGCCGGCGTTGCACAGCATGGATTGTATCGAATAGGCCTGAGCTTTCTGTGATTCGTCCACCATGTCGCCCACCATCATCTTGAACGGCTGCATCGCGACATTGATGGATGTATCAAGGAAAATCAGGGAGAACAGGCCGAACCACATCGCCCCGTTGAGTCCCAGGAACATACGGGCGGAAAAATCCAGACCCCCGGCATTGGGCAGCAGTGCCATCACCGCCACTGCGGTCACCGCTCCGGCGAGCAGGTACGGTTTGCGTCGTCCCATCCTGCACCATGTCCTGTCGGACCACTTGCCGATCAGCGGCTGGACGACCATGCCCATAAGCGGGGGCAGTATCCAGAAGAAGCTGAGCTGATGCGGATCCGCTCCGAGGGTGGCGAAAATCCTGCTTATGTTGGCGCTCTGGAGAGCATAGGCTATCTGGACTCCGAAAAAACCGAAGCTCAGATTCCACATCTGCCAGAAACTTAATTTACGCTGTTGCATTATAGTGTCATTATCATGTTGTTGAGCAAATAAACGAATAATTATATTTTCAAGAAAGACGGTGGAGACGAACTGCGCGGATTTCGGGATGAGCGGTTGTATTTTGAAGATTTATAGTTACCTTCACGGCTGTTATTATGATTATTTCGAAAAACAGCTGGATAATACACGTCTTTGCCGTTCTCCACGCGTTGGTGTCATTCGTCTGCTATTCTACAGGGATTGCGGATGATCTGATGTTGACCCTGCTCACGATGTTCATGATCGTGATGCTGTGCCTGAGGCGCAGGGTGAGCGTGCTGTTCATGGCCATAGCCGTGATACTCGTCAATATTGTGGGTTTCGGTGTCGGGATGGGGCTCGCTTCGCTGCTGTCTCTGATTCCTCTCCCTGTCACTGTCGTGCACCCTCTCTCCACATTGATATGTACCGAGATTCTGGGTTGGAGCACCGAGTTGTGCGCCTCGCGCTTCGGTTCCGGAGGCCCCGGTGCCGGCGACGGACGCAACCTGCGCTGGCTGCTGTTTGCATTCGTGCTGATCATAATTGTCCGGCTCATACTGATGTTCGCCGTGTCGGGATTTCAGGGCCCGCGCACTTTCATGATAGAGATCCTGCTCGATTATATATTCAGCTGCGTGATCATCGTCTGGGTGGCCGAATACGCCATCCGTTCCCGGGAGCAGGCCGAAAAGGAGGCCGAGAAGGCCAACCTGGCCCTGTTCCGCTACATGAAACTCAAGCAGCAGGTCAACCCCCACTTCCTCTTCAACTCCCTCAATGTGCTGGACTGCCTGATACAGGAGCAGTCGCCTGCCGAGGCGAGCCGTTATACCCACAAGCTTGCCGAGATCTACCGGTATATGCTCAGGCACGAGGAGGAGACTCTGGTGAGCCTGAGGGAGGAGATGGTCTTCGTGGAGGACTATGTCGGGCTTCTCAAGGTCCGTTTCCCGGAAGGCTTTGTCCTGGAGGTCGATATCCCGGAGCACTGCCTGTCGGGAAGGGTTGTGCCGTGCAGTGTCCAGCTGCTTATCGAGAACGCGTTCAAGCACAATGCCGTCAGCGTCCAGTCCCCTCTGCGCATCTCGGTGGTGGCGGATGAGGCCGGCGTGACGGTGACTAACAATATATGCCCCAAACTCTCCGGCACTGATTCCACCGGTCTGGGGCTGAAGTATCTGCGCAGGCAGTATGAGGACATTTCCGGCAGGGCCGTCAAGGTCGAGTCGGGCTCAGGAGAATATTCAGTAAAACTTCCTTTGTTATGACAGTTCTGATAGTTGAAGATGAGGCCATGGCGCGCAACCGTCTTGCGCGTAAGATAGAGACCCTGTTCCCGGGGCTGAGCATCGTGGGCATGACGGATTCCGTCGTGTCGACTCTGAGCTGGCTTGATTCCAACCCCTCGCCGGATGTGATATTCATGGATGTGGAGCTCTCCGACGGCAACTGTTTCGAGATATTCCGTCAGCGCAAAATATCCTCGCAGGTCATAATGACCACGGCTTATGATTCTTACGCCGTCAAGGCCTTTGAGGCCGGGAGCATTGACTATCTGCTCAAGCCTTATGACAATTCCGCTCTTGAGAGGGCTGTCGGAAGATGCCGGGAGAGGGCGGCCTCTTCGGGCGCGGGCGACATAGGTGTCCTGTTGTCCAGACTCGGGTTAGGGGAGAAGAAGCAGTATCGGGAACGGGTCATAGTCAAGATAGGGGAGAGGATCATCCCGGTGCAGACATCGGATGTGGCATGCTTTTTCTCCGAGGGCAAATCCAACTGCCTGATGACAGTGGATGGCCGTAAGTATGTGATTGATATGACAATGGATTCTCTTGACGGGGAGCTCGATCCGGAGATGTTTTTCCGGGTGTCACGGGGCTGCATAGTCTCGCGCGGGGCTGTGAGAAGCGTCACCAGACTTGGAAATTCCCGTCTGGGGATATGTATGGAGCCTGCCCCTCCCGTGGAGATGACGGTCTCGCGTGCCAGGGTCGATGATTTCCTCTCCTGGCTGGAGTAATCACTTGATATATGACAGGAACTCGCTCCGTACCCGGGCGCTCGTCCTGAACGCTCCTGTCAGGCAGGTGGTGGTCATCACGCCGCTCTTGCGGGCGCCGCGCCCCTCCTTGCACAGGTGTCTTCCTTTCATCATCAGGGCCATGCCGCGAGGCGGGTTCTCGTCTCCGAGGGCTTCCGTGAGCATGCCCACCACATCATGCACCAACCTCTCCTGGACCTGTAGCCTTGAGGAGCAGTAGTCCACGACACGGCCTATCTTGGAAAGTCCCAGGATGCGTCCCTTCGGGTTGGGCAGATAGGCGAACCAGTATTCTCCGAAAAAACTGCGGCAGTGGTGCTCGCACACAGAGTAGAAAGTGCCGCTGTCCACCACCATGTCGTCGTATATGATGCCGTCCTGACCGTTGGGAAAAGTCGTGATGAGCGGGGCCTCTGCCGGGTCGTAGCCCCGGAAAATCTCCTTGAACATACGCAGCATCCTGTCCGGCGTGCCTTGCAGACCGACCCTGTCCGGGTCTTCTCCTATGTATTCCAGCAGTTCACGGATGTCCTGCCGGGCCTGTTCTTCTGTGATCATTGACCGTTGAGATAAAACCGGGCTCGCCTTGTCTTAAAGCTTGTAGTATACCGACAGCACCCAGGCGAACATGCGCGGCGGCAGGATGCTCTTTGCCACTACCGACAGTTTCTGCAGGAATGTGGCTACGATGTAGCTGTACTTAGGGTTCTTCTTGCGGACTATTCCGGATATTTTCGCCGCCAGGACCTCCGGCTTCAAGCCCGATGTCTCGTCATGCTCTATGCTGGCCATGGACTTGGCGTAGGACTTGTAGACTTCGAACGCCTCGGGATTGGCTACCGTGCTGCGGGTAGCGGTGAAGCCTGTGGAAAAGTCCCCCGGCTCGATGACCACCACCTTGATTCCGAACTCCTTGACCTCAAGTCTCAGCGCCTGGCAATAGCCTTCTATCGCGAACTTGGAAGCCGAGTACAGCCCCTGATAAGGAAGGCCGATAAGTCCTCCTATGGAGCTGATGCAGATGATTTTGCCTTCCCGCTGCCTTCTCATCACCGGGACAACGAAATGCAGGAAACGCACCATCCCCATCCAGTTGACATCCATCTGCTTGCGGGCATCGTCAAGGGAGCTGAACTCCAACGGTCCGCCGATTCCCATCCCGGCGTTGTTGATGAATACGTCAATCCTGCCTTCGGCCTTCACGACCTGGGAGACCGCAGCTTCGACCTGGGCGTCGTCGGAGGCGTCAGCCTTGATGTAGGTGACACCGGGAATATGTGGCACATCACGTCTGTGCGTGCCGTAGACCTTGTGCCCGTCGGATGCGAGCCGCTCGGCCATCGCCTTGCCGAAGCCGGAACTGATGCCTGTGATGAGAATGACCATGGCCGGGATGTTATTCTATTACGCCGAGTTCCTTGAAGATTTTGGTAAGCTTCTCCACAGCCTCATCCACCTGATCGATGGTGTGCGTGGCCATGAGCGCAAAACGGATGAGCACATCGCTCTCCGGTACGGCCGGTGCGATGACCGGGGTGATGAACACGCCCTGTTCATAGGCCATGCGCACAATCTTCATCGCCTTGATGGTGTCGCGCACGAAGAGCGGGATGATCGGCGACTGGGTGTGGCCCGTATCAAACCCGTTGTCTTTGAATGCTTTCTGTGCGTGGCGGGTCACTTTCCAGAGGTGTTCGCGCCTCTCCGGCTCATTGATCATGATGTCGAGGGCCGTGGATGCGGCTGCCACTGCGGCCGGAGTCATGGATGCGCTGAATATCAGGGAGCGGGAGTTGTGCTTGAGGAAGTTGAGAACCTCTTTGTCGCCGGCGATGAATCCGCCCAGCGAGCCGAAACTCTTTGAGAATGTTCCCATTATAAGATCGGTCTCGGCTGTCAGGCCGTAGTGGCTCGCGGTGCCGGAACCGTTCTCCCCGATCACACCGAGACCGTGGGCATCGTCCACCATTACGGAGGCGTTGTATTTCTTGCAGAGTTCCACGATCTGCGGAAGCGGTGCGATGTCTCCCTCCATGGAGTAAACACCGTCAACCACAATCAGTTTGAGGGCATCCGGAGGGGTGAGGGCGAGTTTTTTCTCAAGAACGGCCATGTCGTTGTGCGGAAACTTGCGGACTTCCGAGAAGCTCAGGCGGCTGCCGTCGATGATGCAGGCGTGGTCGAGCGCATCAAGGAAAACATATCCGCCCTTGACACCAAGGCAGCTGACCACTCCAAGATTGACCTGGAATCCGGTGCTGTAGGTCACAGCCTCGTCTTTGCCGACGAATTTGGCGAGCTTGGCTTCAAGCTCCTCGTGAATGTCGAGGGTTCCGTTGAGAAAACGGCTGCCTGAGCAGCTGGTGCCGTATTTTCTTATCGCCGCGATAGCAGCTTCTTTGAGACGGGGATCGTCTGAGAGTCCGAGGTATGAATTGGAGCCGAACATCAGGACTTTCTTGCCGTCGGCCATGGTGACGACAGGATCCTGACCTGAAGATATCGGGCGGTAGTACGGATAGATTCCTAAAGCTTTAACTTCTTGAGGGACTGTGTACTTGGCACAAATCTCATTCAGTATTTTCTTCATCTGGCTTAGATTTTTATAATTAAAGTAACACGTTGCAAATATACAAATTATATTTAGTAATCGTTAAAAAATAAGTTGCATCACCTTTGGGCAATCTTTTTGGTCTATATTCCTTTTTTCATCAGTCATGTGCCACCGGCACACTCCTTCTTCAAAAAGGAAAACTTTTCGACAAGCGAGAGCAAAGGCAAAATTTGTTTTGACTCTGCCGAGCGTAGAAAAGTAGCGCGAAGCGAATCTATCCTCAAAAATCTTTGCCAAATCTGCGGCAACTTATTTTTTAACGATTACCTAATTCATAACCTCTGCCCTCAGGGCGGGCCGGCAGGGGAGAGACGGGGCAGCGCGTTGCAGGTGGGAGCGGATTCCGGCATTTAGGCTCACACCTGAACGGGGCACATGCCCTGCGAACCTCTCTGTGGCATATCGCTTTGACAGGTAGGAGCCCTTTTGGGAAAATCCGCTCCCACCTGCCCTCCGGTACAGAATCTGGGCTTCTGCTGTACGGGAGGCACTTGTTGGTCGTTGGTACGGGAAAGGCGGGGTCTGCCGTACGGAGTGAATGCCCTATCTTCCAGGTCTCAAAATATCAGTCATCATTTGGATTCAGAAAGATGTCCGGTGGAGAAGCTGTACTTGAAAGTATCTGTGTATTCCTTGCCGTCAGACATCTTCATGACGATCTTCATCTTGTGTATGACAAGTTTTTCGGGCTTGACTTTGAAATCTAGATAACAGAAACCACAGAGAAGGATTTTCATGTCCTCCGGCGTAAGTTCGGACAATAACTTCTTTTGTGTCCCCACACTTCCTGCAAGCGCATCTGCATAACCGCCTTCTATAAATTTCTTGGCACTTTCAAATTCGAATGTTATGCAGTCGTTAAGCGAACTTCCGGCAGGATGTGCAGAGTCGAAGTCGTCCTCGCAGTACACGTCTATTGATACAATATCAGGCGTATATGCGCGTGTACCTGGCATTCCATACATAAGGCGGACTTCCCGTCCATATGTAAAGTCTCCGTTCTCATAACATATCCAGTCAAACCAGACCTTGTCCTCTCCAGTGCTTTTGATCGAAGCGGAACGGCCGGAGCCGATAAAATTGAATCGTGACGTTCCTGACTGCCGGAAATGAAAGCCATTGATTTCATGGTATTCTTCAATATATGAATCGGTCCAAATATCTTCATGCGAACTGCAACCATAAAGTATAAGCCCTAACAATATGGCAGAGCAAACTCTTATACTATTTCTTATTCGGAGCGTCATAAGTTATCGTTTTTAAGTACCAGTTGTTTGTTAGTTGAACACTGTTTTTCTGTTTTGAAATAGTTGTTACTCTGTTCCTTGCAAAGTTGGGAAGTTCAGAGGAAAAAAGCAAATTTCCGGTGTAACACAAAGGGGCTCAAAAACGCCATCTGAGACCACTCTGAGGACTGTCGCGGAATTTCAGTGTAACAGGTGTATGCGTGAGCCATTGAAGCGCATCGCAGGTGGGAGCGGATTCCGGCATTTAGGCTCCTACCTGAACGGGGCACATGCCCTGCGAGCCTCTCTGTGGCATATAGCTTCGACAGGTAGGAGCCCTTTTGGGAAAATCCGCTCCACCTGCCCTCCGGTACTGACTCGGCCCCGCTGCTGTTATCAATCTTTTGACGTATTGCTCAATAGAAGCCTCAAGGCCTCTTCAAAGCCATCTTTGTATCTCATGGACAGCCTCTGCCATTTGTTTATCGATTTTGATGATATGAGAATATCGTACAGCGGCTGCTCTGACAAACTTTCATCTATGCTGATGTTGCTGAACCCTCTTGCTTTGAGTTCTTGGCGGAAATAGATGTCGTCTTGAGCGAAGGTGACATGTACATCATCGTTTCCAAACCCGGCGACTTCTGTTTCTGAGAGTAGCGACATAAGACAAGCTGAACAGACGGAGACAGGGACAATAATATTGATTTTTGATTCATGGCGTTCGGTGACCGTTTCCATAGCATCTTGTTCTTCAGCAGCTAAAGGCGAATGAAATGAGTATAGGACATATTCAGATAGACCATCTTGTGACGTCCTGCCCATTTCATCCTTGCATAAGGTTATCGCCCTATGTTGTAGGGCGATAACTGAAAACAAGATGACAATGGTCAAACCATACAATATGGCTACCCATGAGATTGAGGCATTCCTCATAGTTCTTTGAACTTGACCTTTATTATCGCGGGATTGTCATTTTCGTCGAGGACAAGGCTGAGTCTTGAGATTATGGCTTTCTGAAGAGGGTCTGATACTTCATCCGGTGATGATGCCCCGGTTTCTGCATAGCAGAAATAGAGGTAATCTTTGTCTGCGGCGATGGCGTGCATCGGCTGGGCTCCGTCACCGATGGAAGGCCAGCGGATGCCTCGCAGCGAAGATGATCCAAGTACAAAGTTCCATACCGAGGAATCCTTGCCGAAAGCGGAGCAGTAATAGGTTCCGGCAGTACGGCATACGGAGGACGGGCACTTATAATAGTCCGCCATAAAGATGTCCCCGATCATGTTCCACGGATTGCCCCCGTCTTTCACCGCTTCTCTTGTCGGAATCCCCTTTGCCCCGAGGCTTATATCGGCAAACGGTGTCTCCGAGCCGTCGGAGAACTTGTATGCCAGCCCGTTCCCTGGGCGATACGAGAGCACGTATCCGTTATCGGCAAGCTGAACGGACGGTGAAGCGAACCCCATGTTGATGTTGAAGTCATCGCGAGGCAGCATGGCCTCGATTTCACGGCCGTCAGCACCAAACCGCCTTAAACAGAGAAATTCTTTTTCGAAGTTCGCAAGATCCGCTTCTGACGGGTTGGCAAAAAACAGATAGAACCCTCCATCGGCATCTGGAAATATTGCAGAGGCTGTTATTCCGGCGATACCGGTCGGTGTTTTCCCGATAAAGCTACCGTCCAAAAGAGAGTACCGCATCACTTCATTTGTGTGGTTGAGACAGAGCAACTCTTTGCTGTCAAGGCTGATGCAGCAGTCCTGCAGGTGCAGGTATTCTCCCGGACCGTTGCCGATTCTTCCTATATTTCGGATGAATTGTCCGTCATTTCCATAAACGGAGACTTTCCCGGCATATAGAAGTATGAGTTCGTCCCCGTGTATGAGCAACTTGTTGGGGGACATTACAATCTGTGCTTTGGAGTCAAGCCGGATTGCTGTCATGTCTTCAATGTACGAATCCAACGAGGAGACTTCTTCCGTACTGTCGACAATATTCAGGGTTACAACATCCGAAACAGAATTGCTGTTACCGCCGCATGAGCAGAGCAGTGCTACAGCACTGAGAACAAGTAGTAGTTTTTTCATCGTATTATGTATTAATACCAACTGTTACCGTCACAAGAAAAAGACTTGCCCTTACATGGATTCATGTTCGAACAACTTTCACTGCCATAACAGCAGCCTGCACGAATGACCCAGCCACCACCGGCGCACCATACGGCTTGAGGTTGGCGAAACCCATTTTGACTTGGGAGTTCGTTGTAATAGGCCGAAGCCTTAGTCTCTCCCAGGACGCATAAGGAGAGGATTAGCGTAATAAGTGATGCCGCCAATGTCACGGCACCCAAAAACATCTTGGTTTTTTCTTTCATGATGTAGGTTGTTTTTTTAGTTGAACATTTGGTTTTCTGTTTTGAAATAGTTGTTACTCTGTTCCTTGCAAAGTTGGGAAGTTCAGATGTGAAAAGCAAATTTGCGGTGTAACGGGAGGGGCTTTCCGGTGTCGAAGGCAGCCCCAATCGCCGTCACAGTCGGCTGCGCTCCTCGGTGTTGGATGCACGTGCCGGGCGTTGCCGCTGCCGCGTCCCGAAACTCCAACTCAGGCTTATCATGAGGCTGCGGCTGTCGTAGTGGTTGTCATACTCCAGTTTGACACCGTCACTCACGTAGGAATATTTCGGCTCCGCCGTTCCCAACACGTCCGTGAGTTCAGCAGATATGCCGAGCCCCGTCTTGCGGTGATAGTATTCCAGCTTCAGATCAAGTCCGAACGCATGCTCTCTCCTGCGGTAGTCGCTCACGCTCGGGAGATAATCCACAGCGCTGATGCTGGCCTGAAGGCCGTCGAGGACGTTGAAATTCTGCTGAAGCCACAAGGATCCGCAGAATCCGGACACATCCTGGAATCTCTCCACCCGCGACAGATATTTATCGTATGAGACGTCGCCCTGGAAAACAACAGAATACCATTTGGCCGGTGTGGCAATGGCATACAGATTGAGGCCGAAGCTATGCACATCGAGGTAGTTGTCAGCATATTCGATTATCTTGTCGGTATCGGACTTGTCAAGATTGACCAGACTGCCTATTTTTCCCGTATTCCCGTTGTAATAGCCTCTGACCATCAGGAAGTCCCCGTACATGTAACTCAAGTCCACGAGATTGTAGAACGACGGGGACAGATTAGGGTTGCCGGAGGTGTAGCTGTATTTGGTCTGATATTTCTTGAAAGGGTTCAGATAGCGGTAAGCCGGCCTGCCTATGCGACGCGAGTATTGCAGGGAAAGGCTGTGGCTGTCGTCTTTGCCGAAGCGGTACAGGACACTTGCCGACGGGAACAGGTTCGCGTACCTGCGCCTGTATGTTTCCGCCATCTCGCTGTTGGCGTTTTCCGTACCGGAGAACTCCGCCCTGAGACCGGCCGAGAGCTGCACATGTCTCCAATATTTCTCGCCCTGAAGATATACGGCTCCTATGTTTTCGGTGTAGTCAAATCTGTTGGCCTGCTCGACCTCCCCGGTATATTTGTCGTCCGAGCCGGTCTTGATGTGCGACAGCTTGCCCCCTGCCGTGACAGGAATCCCCCACAGGTCGAACTGCAGGTCTGCGGAGGCGGTCAATATGTCGTAGCGGGTCTTGCCCGCAGTCTCGTAGTGCTCTTCGGGTGAATCCCCGCCCTCATGCTTCATGATGGAGATGAAGTCCCTTGTGTTTTCGTCCTGGCGGCGGAGATAATTGGCCTTGATGGACAGGGAGGCATATTCAGAGAATTCGTGGTCGAGGTACAGACCTGAATTGAACTGGCCGCGCCGGGTCCGGTAGATGCCGTCAGACACCAGACAGGAGTCGAGTCTGGTGCTGTAGTACTCTGCCCGGTTTTCGATATCTTTGGTCTCACTCCTGTCTACAAGCGGTGCTGCCAATGTCAAGGCCAGCCAAGTCCGTTCGCCTGCCTTATAACGCATCGTCAGATCCAAGTCGGCCCCGAGTGTCGATACGGCGCGCGGGTTGTACGTTGACACCGTGGTGGCAGGGTAAAATGCTTTCGAGTCCGTCACGTTTTTACTTTTCAGGTCATCATACGACAGACGCCCGTCTATCTGGAAACGTCCCGTCCCGTAGCTCAGGTAGGCCGAACCCATGTATGAAGAGTATGAGTTCAGCCCGTAACTGGCATTGAGCATGCCGAACCACCCGTCCCTATGGGAGGTGGTGATGCGGACCACAGCTATGTTGCCTTCGGCGTCCTGCCCGGATGAGGGCATGGACATGACCGTGATTTTCTTGAGTTTGCCGGCAGGCATGCTGCTCAAGTATGATACAAGCTCAGCACCGCTGTAGACCAGTTGGCGGTTGTCTATGTAGACAAGCACCTTGTCGCGCCCGGCCATGCTGATGCCCGAATTGGTTACAGTCAGGGACGGGGCCAGTTTAAGCATGTCCGCTGCGTTCTTCCCGTCCTTTTCAATGCCGTCCAGAGAAACAACCAGACGATCGGACCTGAGATTGACAGTCTTCCTCCTGGCAGACACGGTCACGGAGTCTATCTGCTCACTCACGGTCGTGGAATCGGAGGGCTGCACCTCCTGCGCAGCAGCGCCCATGGCCACAAGGGCGGAATACAAACAAATGATGAGTTTTTTCATTTTTTTGTTATTATCTAAAGTTCTGAAAATCTGTTTTTCCCCATAAAGAAACATACAACTTAATAAGATGTTCCCAATGCAACTTTTGGACCTCGCAGAAGAATTCATTTGGTCTAGTCGCATCACCATTAGTTACCACATTTGTTGCGAAGCATCCACCACCACACAAATACCTTGCCCAACAACAATGACATACCATATTTGTGTCTACCTCTTTTGGATAGTACTCTTTTTTTAGGACTTTTTCATAGTTGATTCCTCTTTTGATATCTCCAATGGACATTTCAGGAGAACTTGAATTCATCGCGCAAGAATATATCTTCCCATCTAGGTCTATAATATAGCCATCGATTACGGCACTACAGGGTACGATAATTTTACTTCTATTTTTCAATCGCAACAACCCAGTTATTATGTTGCCAGAATATACTTTTTTACCACTGGCAATTCTGTTTTCATACAATTTCATCACATTCGACAATTCGGAATCAAAAGCGTCTAAGTCCATAATACTCGGCTTAAAACTGCCGTCAAATGATTCTACAGCGAAGTCATATCCAAAAGGAATCTGGTTTTCTTCAAAATAAGACACGCATTCAAGCATTTTGCCTTTCCCTGGCTGGACTATGGCCTTGCATGAAAATGGAATATTGTTTCTTTTAAGCAATTCCATATTTTTTTGCACAATAGCAAAGGCCGGTTTCCCGTTTTTGAATACTCTGGCGGAGTTCGCTTCTTCGTTACCATCTAGGCTTATATATAACTTGACATTATAGTTTATCAAAAACGACAACAGCTCATCGCTCATATTAGTGCCATTCGTTGTCAACTCAAGAGAAATATTCTCAAGGCCTTCTTCTCTACATATTTGAGGTATTTTTTGCATCAAGCCAATATTCAATGTAGGTTCTCCTCCTCCAACAAAATACATAAGCATCTCCTCGCAATCGTTCTGCTTTAAGAATCTGACTATCTCACGGAATCTATCCTCAGCAAGTAGTAATAAAGGACGATTGGCAGCTGTCAAATAACAATATCGACAACTTAAATTGCAACCACTTACCAAATTAACTCCAATTCTTGTTTTTTTGCTGATTTCAAGTTGTCTCTTAGTATTATTCCCAACAAGCCTTAAATTAACGGATCTTTTCGAATCAGCTCTTTCTTTCGCATCAAATGTGCTGTCCAAAGAACGCACTATTTCTAAGTCATCAGAGAAGAAATAATATTGTCCTTCTCCTACAAGGATTTCCTTATAATTTGTGTTATCATCCATTGCATTGCCTTTTTAATCTGAGTTTTTCAATTTTGTGTACCTATAATTTCTGGTTCTCGACTTTGGCCTTGGCCGGCCGGCCTCTTTTCCTTGTCACCGGCTTGGCCTTTGAGACGTAGACAGGGGCGCAGCCGTCGGGGATGTCGAAGCCGAAGGCCCTGCAGATGTCAACCTGCGAGCCGACAAAAGGCGTGATGAACTTCACCTTGCCGGTGTGCTCGATTTTGATTTTTTCAAGAACGATAAAATGCCTCTGTTTTATGAAAGCGATACACGGAAGTGTTACATTCTCTGCGAGGGATCTCCATGATGTTTTTATTCCCGTGGCCTTAAGTCCTATACCTTCTGCAGCATCACAGATTCCAAGCATAGATACACCATCACGACTAACATGGCATCTTTCTCGAAGAAATCGCATGTCATAGTCACGTCCATAATGCTTTGCTATCATTTTTAGACAAGCCGGACCGCAATCCATGGCATCATATTGTAGACATGTTCGATTCTTCCCTATCATGTTCATATTCGGTTTTCAACCAGTTACACAATTGCGATTAAGTAAAGTCGGGATCATCAGAGTACAAAACTCCCATAGTACTCCATGCCGTCCTTTGTCTCAATAGTAATGTCACAAACGCCCTTCAATGTCGGAGAGGGAATGATTTGTCTGCCGACAGCAAATAAATCCTCCATTATCTTGTTCTGCTCCGAATCTTCCACAAGGAGATGACATGTCCCCAGATCTTCCAGAAAGTAAAAACAGAAGCAAGAGGAAGAAGGAGAATAATAGCATTGTATTAATGTTCTCGCCGGCGAACGGAAGATCGTGGTTCCTTGACTGGACTTTATCTCAATAGGTATTTCTATCTTTTCATCATCCGCTCTGCAATTGACAGATAATGTTGAGAACATCAAGGCACATGTGCCAATAAACATGAAAAGTACTTTATTCATTTGTCTCTTTTTTATGAAAGCAAAGATAGGCTCAGACAACAATTACATGGCAATTTTATGCCTCTTATTTTCTTACAGCCTTCCAAATGGCGCCAAACCTAATGATTTGTCAATAAGGAAATTACGACAACACAAAACAGAGGTGCAAGATTTTATTCTTACACCTCCGGCACACAAAAGGCACCATAATCAGTAACCTTTTAATAATCAAATTGATATAGTTACGCCGTCTTACCTTGAAACTTGTTCCGTGCAAGACGAAATTCAGAGCATCCTCAGATACTCTTCTCTATGCGGAGAATCCAGTTTCTTTATTCTCTCGCGCCACCGGGACTTTTTTGTGTATACATTGGACAAGGACAGCCCCAAAATCGTGCTTATCATCTCTGGCTCGAAACCGACAATCCAGTAACAAATAAAACGGCTGTCATTTTCGTACGATTCGCCGAAATCCTCTCGAAGGTAGGTGATTATGTTGTCCAGGTCCTTGTTGATTTGGTCCTCAAACCTCTTGTGAAGTTTATCATCTTCGCTGATATATGCTATCAGTTTTTCCACTCTCCTATAAATAACCTCCTTCTTATCTGTCCTGTCCTTTGATGATAAGTAAGCATTGCAAAGCTCCCCGATTGCGGAATACTTCTCTTTATATGCAACGGCATATCCCATCCTCAGAGCGTCAAGCTTTTCCTGTAGACCTTGACTTATCTCTTTCTCCTCAATAAGGATGTGGTCATACCGCGATTGCTGATCTTCCATTTGCCTCCGAACACTTTCGATCTCACCAAGCAGACTTTCGCTCTTCAATTTGTAGATGTCGCTTTTCTGTTCGATAACCGCTCTGGACTTTTTCAGCATGCGATTAGACTCCTCATATAATCTCAAAAGCCGCTCCAGCTCAACGCGTTTCCGGTTCTGCCTTCTCCAATAGAATAATGAAACTGCGCCGATCAGAAAAACTGACGATAAAAACAAGACACAGAGCCTTAAAATATCCCTGTCGGCCTCCTGTTTGGCAGACAAAGCCTCAGACTCGCTGTACTCCTGTAACGCATTCGCTACAGAATGTGACAACAAATCGTCTATAGACTCGGAATTTTCAGAATACGACTTGATAAGATACTCCAGCGCAGACTTATAGTCTCCCCTTGATTTATTTATCAAGAACTGCCAAAACGCCACGGCAGAACCGGAATTCATCGCTGATTCCGGAACACTTGCCAAAATCCGGTCACAAGTGTCATTGTCGCCGAGCAAGGCGGAGGCATAAGCATAAACGCTCTTATCCATCACCGACAGCCCCTTATGATACTTAAAGGCCTTTTCATTCAACAAGGAAATGGCTCCTTCCGGATCCGGCTGAGGCTGAACAACTTTCATTTTAGCATAATTGGAAAGGAACGCCATTGTCGCCACGGAATCACCCCTCGCACGCTCTATCCCTTTACGGTACAGAGAATCAGCCTTAGCCCATTCTTCTCGCCCATAATACAACATGGCAAGCCGCCCGGTCACCAGATTGTAACGCTTTACATCCTGTGCCTGCCGGAATTCCTCCGCTCCCTTCTCCACGTAATGTAATTCTTTATCGCTGTTTCTGACCTTGTTGTACACATCCGAAATAGCCATATACAAGAGCCCTTTCGCCGAATGGTCTTCTGCACCTTCCGCAGCCCGCTCGCTCAGCATATAAGAAATCGCCGCAGAATTAAGGTTTCCGGCATTTACTTGGATGCGCCCTAAATAATAGTATGCTTTAAGCCTTGAATCGTCGGAGCCATTATTCTTGTAATATTTTACCGCCGGCATGATTATCCTCGTGTCGGTCGTATCAATATAGTTTTTATCCAACGCCATGGACATGAGCAGCGAATAGTACGCTTTCTGCTTGGCACCATGGAGTTTTGTGCTGTCAATGTTTCTGAGTGCCAGGAGGGCGCTGTCCGGATGATCCGATATATACGAATCGATATCACTGAGACGCTTTGACACGTCTCTGTTGACACATGATGAAAAGGCCGGACCGCACACTGTCAGGCAAAGTAAAAGTATTCTACAGCTTCTCTTCATAAGCAACTGTTTTCCGTGCCACCCGCCATCCCATGGACCATGCGGCCTGCAGGTTGAATCCCCCGGTGACGGCATCGACATCAAGGACTTCACCTGCAAAATACAAGCCCGGATAAAGTTTGCTCTGCTGAGTTTGGAGATCTATCCCGGACAGGGCGACACCCCCGCAGGTGACGAACTCTTCTTTGAACCTTGCCCTGCCATCTATCCTGTATTCATCCGCCGTGAGCCTCCCGACCAGACGGTTGAGCCCCTTCGAGCCAAGCTCCGCCCAACGGAGATCATCCCTCAGTCCGCAGCGGCGTACCAGATGTTTCCAAAGCCGCTCCGGGATGCCTTCCGGCGGCGTGTTGGCGATGAACTTATTGGGGGATGCAGTTGCAAGCCCGGCAAGAGCTGCACGTGCCTGAGCTTCACTGATGCCGAGCCAATTCACGACAAGGCCGGCCTTGTATTCCCTCTCCGCGAGGTACCGTGCCGCATAAGAAGAGAGCCGCAGCGTCGCAGGTCCGCTGACACCCCAATCCGTGATCAGAACTATCCCTTCCGACCGGAAAGAAGTGCCGGCAATGGCAAGAGAAACCCGTGGTGCGACCGCCCCCATAAGGGCGTGCAACGGCTCATCTGCAATCTTGAATGTATACAGAGACGGCACTGTCGGAACAATCTCAATCCCTTGAGGCAGAATCTTTTCCAGTGCTTCGGACGAGCATCCTCCTATCGTGAAAACAATTTTGTTAGCCTTAATTTGAGCACCATCAGAAAAAGCAATGCAAAAACCACTTTTCGGGTCACCTTCGCCGGACAGCGGAGAGATGGCGGTAACTTTTTTGTTACACTCAAGTTGAACCCCTGTACTATGGATTAAATTCTCCAGCACACGCACTATCTGCATCGCATCCTGACTCTGCGGGAACACGCATCCGTCTTCCTGCACCACCAGCTTGACGCCCTCCCTTTCAAACCAGCGCATAGTGTCCTCCGGACCGAACTCCTTGAGCGCCCGCTTCATCAGCCTTTCCCCTCTGGGGTATACTTCAGAAAGGTTGCGCACCCTGGCGAAGCTGTTGGTGAGGTTGCACCTTCCCCCTCCGGTGAGGGCGAGTTTGGCCATGGGCACCCTGCCGGCCTCGAACAGGGAGACCGACAGCCCGGGGTGCAAGCGCTTCAGCTCTATGGCACAGAAGCATCCCGCCGCCCCGGCCCCGATCACCGCTATGTCTGTCTTTGTCAGCATCACCCTGCAAAGGTGAGCACTTAGTGCAACTTTTGCAAGAAATTCTTTTTCCAGATGGGAGCGGATTCCGGCATTTATGCTCCCACCTGAGAAGAAACGGGTCGGCTGCGCCCGGCACGTGCATCCAACACGGAAGAGTGGAGCCGACTATGACGGCATACCGGTGTCATGACTCTATAGCAGCGATGTCATATATAGTGGCAGGAAAACTATTCCGTTCTCCTGTTTTAAATCTTTAGAGTGCAGAATATAGGGTGTGGAAAGGTACTCCCCGAATTTGTCGATGCATTTTTTCAAGGAAGAAAGTGTGTACCGTTCTCCACTTTTGACTTCAATGGGAGAAATATTGTGTCGGCTGCTTTTAAGCATCTGTGCTACAATGTTTTCAACAAGCATACCCTCATTGATTTCCAACTTTCCGAACATCAATTTCTGATAGATTTCTCCGGACATGAGCCCCCTTGCATTGAAAGTATGGCTCAGCAGCAGGCCGGTATCTGCCATGTAACACTTGAGGGTGGTCCTTTCCTCATTCAGACGCAGACCTATATTCGGCTCAGTGGCATTGTAGCAACAATTTATTATTTTAGCATCGGCTAGCCAGAAGAAAGCATCTTCATACCCGCGCATCCTCGCATCCTCATCAAGAGAGGCAAGCCGGAATTTCTTTTCGTGTTTCGACAACTGTGCAGGAATCTCATCGAATATTGCGGTAACTTTGGTCTCATAATTATCAGCATATTTTCGAATGTCATTTCTGTATAATTTCAAGATCTGCCGTTTTACATCGTCAACTTTATTGAAATCCCTTGATTCGACATAGGTGTTGACAGCCTGCGGCATGCCACCGACAACCAGATATTTTCTGAAATAATCCATAGTTTTGCGATGGAAGTCTCCCATGGGTTTCAGCGTGTTGAACTGTTTTTTGATGTGCAGCATCAACATTTCCTCTCCCATTGCCCATAAAAATTCTTCAAAATCCAGAGGGAACATCTCAACGGAATCTTCTTCCGAAGGAATCAAGATGCCTTTGACATTCTTCTTGATGGAGATCAGGGATCCGGTTTCCAAATAATCGAACCGTCCGTCTGCGACAAGCGTTTTGATTGACTCCCTGGCTCTCGGACATGCTTGAACTTCATCGAATATGATGATTGATTTGCGGGGGAATAATCTTTTCTTATAATGCAGTTGGATGTTTTCAAGCAGGGTGTCGATGTCTTCAAGATATAAGTCAAACCACGCTTTCACCATTGGCGGGGCAGCTTTCCTTTTTAACATTTCACCTTTTCGAGATTATTCACCCTGCAAAATTACACCTTTTTGAGATTATCGCAAACCCCGCGTACAGAAAAGGCCCCGATTCCTGTACGGAACCGCTTCAGAAACGTGTCCCGTGCAGCAGTAGCCCCGATTCTGTACCGGAGGACAGGTGGGAGCGGATTTTCCCAAAAGGACTCCTACCTGTCGAAGCGATATGCCACAGAGTGGCTCGCAGGGCATGTGCCCAGTTCAGGTGTGAGCCTAAATGCCGGAATCCGCTCCCACCTGCGATGCGCTTCAATGGCTCACGCATCCACCTGTTACACTGAAATTCCGTGACAGCCCATGACCTATAGTTCGAGACCTTCTTGAGGGGAGGACATTCACTCCGTACGGCAGACCCCGCCTTTCCCGTACCAAAGTTGCTTTGTGGGCCGTTTTGTACGGGAAACGGCCTTTTCCCGTACCGAATGCGCAAGGACGGAGGTGGATGAGGCTCAACACAAAAGCGATACATCTACAATAACGTGAGTTCGGCGAATTGTAACTAAAAGAGAGACAATTGAATAAGTCCATTCTCACAGGGCGAGACACGCTCCA
>CAKVDS010000004.1 GCA_934726455.1 uncultured Bacteroidales bacterium | reverse complement strand
ATTAATGCTTTGAGAATCAATAGGTTGTCCGCCACCATCGCCCCGCCCCCCCCGAAAAAAACACCATCGCCGCCAACCACCTCTCCGCCCATACCAATTCATGCCAATGAATAAAAGAACGGAAAACATCATCAAAATAGTGAGCATAGTCTGCATAGCGCTCTGCTCTCTGGTGCTGCTGCATTATGCCAGACGGGTATTCATCTGCGACCGCTTCATCATCAAGGGCCATTCCATGGAGCCGACGCTCTACGGGGGCCGGGCGGTGTATGTCAACAAACTGATTGCCGGGCCGAGGATATTCACCGACTTTGACTTCAGCAAGCCGCAGCTTCATTGTCTGAGACTGCCCGGGCTGCGCGATGTCAGGGTGGGGGATTTCGTGGTCTACAATACCCCTGCCGGCAAAGGCCCCGGAAAGATAGGATTCAAAGTCAACTATGTCTACGCCAAGCGCTGCGCCGCCTGCCCCGGGGACACTCTGAGCATCATCGGCTCACATTATGTCAATTCCAGGACTGGAAACATAGGTGTGCCGCCGCAGAACGAAAGGCGGCTCAAAGATATGCCCGACTCCATGCTGCTTCGTCTCAAATGCCTTCGCGCCGGACAGTTCGCCTCGAAGCAGGACGAGTGGACGATCAAGGATTTCGGGCCTGTGATAGTGCCGCGCAAGGGAATGAGCGTCACGCTCTCCCCGGAAGCCGCTGACATGTACTCCCGAGTGATAGAATATGAGACCGGCCGTCCTGCCCATGAACTTTCCGGACAGGTCTACACCTTCGCCAAGGACTACTATTTCTTTGTCGGGGACAATGTCTGCGACTCGCGTGACAGCCGCTACGACGGATTCGTTCCGGAAGATTTCATAGTGGGGGTGTTCAAGCCATAATTTTCACTATATTTGCGAATGACTATCCATTGCCTATGGTTCATCGAGTAAACTTATTGTTCGGATTATTTCTTGCGCTGCTTCCCCTGCACGCACAGGACATGACTCTTGAAGAGGTGATTTCCGAGGCTCGCACCCGTTCGGTCGCGGCGCTTTCGGCCAAGTCTTCATTTGTCTCTGACTATTGGGCCTGGCGCTCCTATCAGGCCAGCCGCCTGCCGTCCCTGCACCTGTACGGTGAGCTCGGCTCGTTCGACCGTTCCCTGCGCCTGCTGCAGAACTACGAGACCGGCGAGATGCTCTACACCAAGAACTACAACATGCAGAACAGCGTGGGGCTTCAGCTCCGGCAGAACATCCCGTTTACCGGCGGCACGCTCTATCTCTATTCTGACCTGCGCCGCATAGACCAGTTCGGTTCCTCCACGGAAAATACATGGTACGCCCAGCCTGTGACGGTGTCCTATAGCCAGCCGCTCTTCGCTTACAACCAGTTCAAATGGGACAGGCTCATCTCCCCGAAAGAATACGAGAAGGCGAAACGCACCTACCTCGAATCCATGGAGACGGTGACACTCAAGGCTGTGGATTCTTACTATGATGTGATGGTGGCAAAGCAGGTATATGAGTCGTCACTCAAGAATTACGAGAACACTTCCCGGATGTTGCGTGTGGCCGCCGACAGGATGGCGATAGGTTCCGTGACGCGCTCCGATTATCTCCAGCTCGAACTCCGGATGCTCAACGACAGCATCTCCATCAACGAGAACCTTGTCAAACTCAACGAGGCACGGATGTCGCTGAACTCCCTGCTTGGATTTGACGAGTCCCGCCAGGTGAACCCGGTGCTGGAGGAAGCGCTGCCCGATGTCGAGATGGACTATGCCCTTGTCTTGGAAAAATCCGCATCCAATTCATCATTCAACCTCGGCAACGCCATAGACATCCTTAATGCCGATGCTGCCGTGGCGCGTGCAAAAGCCAACCGTGGCATAACCATGGAACTTAACGCCCGTTTCGGTCTCTCCAATTCGGCCTCAGCTCTGCCGGACACCTACCGCAACCTGCTTGATCAGGAAGTGGTGGGATTGACATTCTCCATCCCGATATTCGACTGGGGTGAGGGAAAGGGCAAGGTGATGAAGGCCGAGGCAGCCGCTGACGTGGTCAAGGCCAAGGTGGAACAGGCCGAGAACGACAAGCGCATCAGCCTGTATACAGCCGTGGGACAGTTCAACAACCAGAGACGCCTGTGCGATGTGTCCCGTCGCGCGCGGGCGATAGCGGCAGAACGCTATGGACTTGTGATGGAGCGCTTCCGCAGCGGCAAGGCCACGGTGACAGACCTCAATACGGCACGTTCCGAGAGCGATTCGGCCGAGAGCAAGTACATCCAGGATATATGCAATTTCTGGAACTATTATTATACATTGCGCAAACTCACCCTCTATGATTTTATCGCAGGGGAAGATATTGAAGTGAATTATGAAGAAATGCTTGATTGATATGAGCCTCAGGGTATTGGCCTTGGTGCTGGTGATGCTGCCCGTCTCGTGCAGGGAAAATGCCGTGGAGCAGCAGGACGATTCGAAACTTGCGTATTCTCCTGAAGTCAATGAGGTCGAGGTCGTGACATTGCGCCGGCAGGACTTTCCCATGCAGCTGCTTTCCAACGGAAAACTTTCCGCCAGCCGCAAGAGCGTTCTGTATTTCCCGGAATCCGGTGTGATAACCAAAGTCAATGTGCACAACGGTTTCCCGGTCAAGGAGGGCGATGTCCTGGCGGAACTTGATTCACAGGCTCAGAGCCTCGCGCTTGAGAGTGCGCAGCTTGAGCTGGACAAGGCACGGCTTGAGTATCTGGATGTGCTGGCCGGTATGGGGTATTCTACTGCCGATACGGCTTCCGCTCCTGCAGATGTCCTGAAACTTGCCAGGATACGCTCGGGATATGAGAATGCACGTATCAATTTCGCCAAGGCGCGGCGCTCCATGGACGGTACTGTGCTGCGTGCGCCTTTCGGTGGCAGGGTGGCGGATCTCAAGCTGAAAGAGTGGGACAGGACGGGTACAGATCCTTTCTGCGCTGTCGTCGGTGATTCTTCCTTTGACGTCAATTTCTATGCCTTGGAATCCGAATATCCGTTCCTCTCGTCCGGACAGACGGTCAGGGTGACCCCTTTCGGTGATGCTGAGGGGGAGGTGAGGGGAAAGATAATTGCAATCAATCCCGTTGTGGACAAAAACGGGCAGATTGCCGTCACCGCGCAAGTCGGCGGAGGAGCCCGGCTCGTGGACGGGATGAATGTCAAGGTGGTGGTGGAGCGTAAACTCTCCTCTCAACTTGTGGTCCCGAAGAGCGCTGTCGTGATCCGGGATGGACTGGAGGTCGTCTTCCGCTATCGCAACGGCAAGGCCGAGTGGGTCTATGTCAATACACTCAGAGCCAATTCCGAGAGTTATGTAATCAAGGCCAATGAAGACCGCGGCGCATCGCTCTCCGAGGGGGACAGCATAATAGTGTCAGGAAACCTGAATCTTGCCGACGGGTCTTCTGTCAGCATCAGACAAAAATAGCCGCCTATGCTCAACAGACTCCTCGACCGCCCGGTCTCCGTCTCGATGATTGTGCTGGTCTTCGTCGTGCTCGGCGTCATCGGCATACGGAATCTTCCTGTGTCTTTGATACCGGATGTGGATATCCCGTATGTGACGGTGCAGATCACTGCTCCGGACAAGTCTGCCGGAGAGCTTGATGATGCCGTCGTCAAGCCTTTGAGACAGTCGCTGGTGCAGATAGGCCATCTGAAGGATATCCGTTCCGAGTCCAAGGACGGCACTGCCACGATGACGTTGACTTTCGAGGAGGGGCAGGATATAGATTATTTCTATATCGAGGTCAATGAGAAGATAGACAGGGCGATGTCATCCCTTCCAAAAATGGAGCGCCCCAAAGTCTTCAAGGCCAGTGCCACCGATATTCCCGCTTTCTATATCAATGTGACGATGCGCGACTCCGTGGGAGATGATTTTCTCGGGATGAGCGAATTTGTCGAGGATGTGGTCAGCAAGAGGATAGAGCAGCTTCCTCAGGTAGCGATGGTCGACATAAGCGGCAATGCGGACAGGGAGATTCTTGTCGTGCCTGATGAGCAGGCGTTGACGCGGCTCGGCCTCACTCTCCAGGAATTCGAGACTTTCATATCCTCGGCGAATGTGTCTCTCTCCAACCTCACCATACGCGACGGGGAATATCACTACAATGTCAAGTTCCGCTCCTTCGCCGGATCGAGGGAGGATATAGAGAATGTTTATTTCAAGGTCGGCGAACGGCTATTCCAGATCAAGGATGTCGCGAGGGTCGAGGAGCGCACCGCTCCGATGTCCGGACTTTATCTCTCTGACGGCAAGGATGCTGTGGTGATGGCGGTGATAAAGCAGAGCGAGGCCCGTATGGCTGACTTGAAACATGGCATAGACGAGCAGTTGGAGGTGTTTGCACGCGATTATCCGCAACTTGATTTCACACTTTCCAGAGATCAGACCGAGCTTCTCCAGTATTCCATCAACAATCTGCTTCTCAATATAGTTGTGGCGCTTGTGCTGGTGTGTCTGGTGATTTTCCTTTTTATGAAAGATTTCCGCTCGCCGCTGCTGGTGTCGCTGACGATTCCGCTGTCGTTGCTGGTGTCGTTTTTTATCTTTTATCTTATCGGACTGTCTATCAACATCATTTCTCTTGCCGGACTGCTGCTCGGAGTGGGTATGATGGTTGACAATACCATAGTGCTTACGGACAATATCACCGGCCGGTGGCAGAGGGGAGATGATTTGCGTACGGCGGTGGTGGAGGGTACTAAGGAAGTGGCCGGCGCTATGTTGAGTTCCGTATTGACTACCTGCGCGGTATTCATCCCTCTCGTGTTTCTCAACGGGCTGGCAGGTGAACTTTTCTATGACCAGGCGATATCCTTGTCAGTTGTGTTGCTCGTTTCCTGGCTGGTGACTGTCACGGTGATTCCTGTCTATTATTGGGCGCTCTACCGTCGTCTGCCGGCATTCCGACCGAATCAGTTCCTCTCCAAAATCCAGCTGCGCGGCGGGATGCGGATCTATGATGCCGGCGTGAACTGGTTCTTGTCTCACAAGTATCTGGTCTGCTGGGCGTTGCCTCTCTTCTGCATAGCGATTGCCGCTGTCTGCATTGCTTATATGCCACGGCAGAAAATTCCAGATATCACGTACACGGATGCGATACTCAATCTGGATTGGAACGAGCATATCTCTGTCGAGCAGAACCGCTCACGTGTTCTGGAACTTGAAAATGCCGTTCTTGGGGAATGTGAGCAGACTTCGGCGATGGTCGGGGTGCAGCAGTTCGTGCTCAGCCACAGCGGAGACCAGTCCATGAGTGAGGCTTCTGTTTATTTCAAGTGCCGTGATGCCTCATCTTTGGAACAGGTAAAGAGTCGAGTCTCGGAATATCTGCGCGGGCGCTATCCTGGGGCTCTCAGCAGCTTTTCCGCTTCCGGCAACATATTCGATCTCGTGTTTTCGGAGAGGGAAGCGCAGCTTCTGGTGCGTCTGCGTCCCACCGGGGATGACGGGCTTCAGGTCGTGAATCTGCAGGAGATGCTCTCCGAACTTAAGGCTGCCTTGCCCGGCATGGGGATTCCTCCGGTTCCGCTCAAGGAGGATGTCCTCTATATTTCGGATCCGGAGAGGATGCGCCTGTATGGAGTGAGCTTTTCGGATCTTGTGGAGGTGCTTCGCAATTCTCTCAACGGCAACACAGTCTTTGAGATTATCAGGGGCAACCGTTCTGTCCCGGTGGTGCTCGGAACTGATGTTCAGGGCATGAAGGATGTGCTTTCTGCGACTGTCACGACCAAAGACGGGGCGGAAATACCTCTTGAAGCCTTGATGAAGCAGACATTCGAGCAGACATTCAAGACGCTGATATCCGGTGATGAGGGCAATTACTATCCGTTGGAACTCGACATGCCTTCTTCGCAGGTGCGTCCTGCAATGGAGGCGATAAGTCCTGTGGTGAAGAGCGACCCGCGCTTCGATGTCTCTTTCGGCGGGGCGTATTTTTCCAACCGGGAGATGATGCGCCAGATGGCTATGGTGATGTTTGTGGCTCTGGCACTTCTTTTTCTTATTCTGGCCTCGCAGTTCGAGTCCCTCGTCCAGCCGCTTATCATTCTGTCTGAGATTGTGATTGACGTGGCTTTCTCGCTTCTTTTCCTTTGGGCGGTCGGGGTCAGCATCAATATCATGTCGCTTATCGGACTGGTAGTCATAACCGGTATTGTGATCAACGACTCGATTCTGAAAGTGGACACCATCAACAGGCTGGTGCGTGGGGGAATGGAGGTCGATGCTGCGGTGCACGAGGCCGGCCACAGACGCATAAAGGCTATAATCATGACTTCGATCACCACGGTGTTCTCCGTATTGCCTTTCCTCTCAAGGGGCAACATGGGCTCGGATCTCCAATACCCTATGGCGATTGTGATAGTGGTCGGAATGACTGTCGGCACGGTGATAAGCCTTTTCTTTCTGCCAGCCTTGTATTCGGCAGTATATAACCATAAAAAACGGTGAGCATGGCCGGCAGGAAGGGCATATCTTCGTTTTCAGTGCTGCTGATGATGGCGGTCGTCGCGGTGGTCGGCACAGCCTGCTTCTCGATGCTGAAGGTGCAGTATACCCCGTCGACCCCGGATTCCTCCATTACTGTACGCTACAGCTATCCCGGTGCATCTTCGCGTATCGTGGAGGCTGAGGTCACTTCCCGTCTGGAGGGTGTGCTGTCCGGGATCCGTTCCTGCACGGGAGTGCAGTCCCTGTCTTCCGACGGAAGCGGACGTATCATCTTGTCTTTCGGCAAAAAATCCGATTTGGAGGCTGTCCGCTTCGAGGTGGCCTCACGGGTGCGCAATGTCTATTCTTCGTTGCCGGACGCTTGCTCCTACCCGTCGATTTCTCTGAACTCCAGAGGTGAGAAAGCGCAGACGGCGATTGTTTTCAATGTGCGCAGTCCATTGCCGTCCAAGGAGATAGCTTCTTTTGTCGAGGAGCGGCTGCTTCACCCCATATCCGTTATTGACGGGGTGAGTTCCGTGGGCTTCTATGGGCAGACTCCGTTTGAATGGGTCGTCACTTTCGATTCTGATCTCTGCCGGACTCTCGGCATTGCGGCTTCTGACATAAGGCGCGCTTTTTCTGATTATTACGCTGATGAACTTGTAGGGCTCTCTAAAAGTGGCGGCATGACTTATGGGGTACGTCTGCGGAGCGGTTCATCATCCGATATGGCTTCTGTCCCGGTGGCGTTGCGGGGCGGGCGGATGGTCCACCTCGGGGATATCGCGTCTTTCCGTTATCAGGAGGCACAGCCTTCATCATATTACAGGATCAATGGCCTTAACGTGCTGAACCTTACCGTTGAGGTTTCTCCCGATGCCAATATCATCAGCTGTGTCGCCGCTGTCAAGAAAAGGCTCGAACAGCTGCGGCCTTCGATCCCCGAAGAGATAGGGATTTCAGTGAGCTATGATTATTCGGAATATATTTCTGCGGAACTTGACAAGATCTTTTTCCGGACCATACTCTGCCTGCTGATCTTGCTGCTCTTCGCGTTTGCGGTCAACCGGTCCTGGCGGTATATGGTGGTAGTTGCCATTACCCTTGCCGTCAACTTGCTGGTGTCTGTGGCCCTTTATTTTTTCTGCGGCCTGCATATCCATATCTATACACTTGCCGGCATCACCGTGTCGCTCGGCATCATAATAGACAACAGCATCTTGATGATTGACCACTACTCGCGTTGCCGTGACAGGAAAGTGTTCCCGGAGCTTCTCTGCGCTGTGGCCACAACTGTGGCTACTTTGCTTGTGGTTCTGCTTCTTCCCGATTCGGAGAAGGCCAACCTGACGGATTTCATGCTTGTGATAGTGATCAACCTGTCCGTATCCCTTGCTGTGTCGAGCCTTTTCGTGCCGGCGCTGCTGGATTATTTTCCGGTGCGCCTGTCTTCCGGGAAGACTCGTTCCATTAGACGTGTGGTGAGGTGGAACAGTTTGTATTCCAGATATATAACTTGGGCGCAGAGACATCGCTGGGTGTTGATTGTGGTGCTGGTGCTTTCGTTCGGAATCCCGACCTGCCTGCTCCCGTCCAAATTCGGGGATGAACGCGTAGCCCCTCTGAAACCTTATGAGAAGGCGCTCAACAAGATTGTGGGATGGCGGCCGTATGCCGACAACAAGGCTGTCGTGGACAAGGTTCTCGGGGCTTCATTCGGCCTCTTCAATGAGGCGATGTCGCGTTCGGATTTCTATCGCGAGCCGGCGCGCCCGTCGCTTACCATCAGGGCCGGGATGCCCGAGGGGTGCAGTGTGCAGCAGCTCAACGAGGTGATGCGCAGCATGGAGAATTACCTTGCCCATTTTGACGAGATCGAGGTCTTCGAGACGCGGGTGACTTCCTACAGCAGCGGGGTGATCACAGTCAATTTCAAGCCCGAATACGAGGGCACGTGGCTGCCGTCGCGCATCAAGGCTGATGTCATTTCGATGGCCGCCAATTTCGGAGGCGCCAACTGGTCCGTGTCCGGTATAGATGACAGTTACTTCAACAACAACATCGTCACGGACTACAAGTCCTATTCGATAATGCTCACAGGCTACAATTATGACCGCCTGCTGCAATATGGCGAGGTACTTTTGGATTTCCTTTCGGAGAACCGACGTGTCTCCGGTCCGGAAATTTGGGGCAGCGCCTATCGTGACCGCCCCAAGACGGAGTTCAATATAAAGTATGATTTCGAGGCGCTGGGCGCTTTGGGCATCAGTCCGTACGAGTATCATTCTGCGCTCTATTCACCTCTGTTCGATGCAGTGATAGCCAGACTGCCAGTGGAAGGAGAATATGCCAACGTGCGGCTGGTCTCCTCGACCGGGGAGTCTTTCGACATCTGGCATGTGGACAATATGCCGGTGGAGGTGGGAAAAGAGGGGAGGATCAAACTTTCGGAGGTCGGGAGCATCGTCAAGGAAAAGACAGGCCTGCCTATCCGTAAGGAAAACCAGGCCTATGCCATCTCGGTGTTCTTCAATTTTATCGGCTCCTACCAGCTGGCGCAGAAGGCCATAGAAGCTGCGGTGGACCACATGAATGTCGAGGTTCTGCCAGTCGGTTTCAAGGCTTCTGACGAGAGGGGACGCGGGCTGTTCTATGAAAGCCAGGAGAAATATGCCGGGCTGATATTGCTTGTCATCCTCATAATCTTTGTCCTCTGCGCGATACATTTCAACTCCCTGCGCTATCCGCTTGCCATCATCTTCCTGATACCTGTGTCGTTCATCGGTCTGTTCCTTGCGTTCGGACTGACAGACTTCACTTTTGACAAGGGCGGTTTCGCAGCTTTCGTGATGCTCTGCGGAATCACTGTCAATGCCGGTATCTATCTCGTCTCAACATGGTTGCGCGACGGGGGACGGAAGAGCGTCAAAGCATACGTACGTGCTTTTGACAAGAAAATCTGGCCTATCAGCCTGACCATAATTTCTACGGTTCTCGGACTGATACCATTCCTTTTCGACGGGCCGTCAGAAGTGTTCTGGTTCGCTTTTGCGGTCGGGACAATCGCGGGACTGCTCTTCTCCGTGATAGCGCTCCTGTTTTTCCTCCCGGCCTTCCTGTGGCGCGCGCCGCGGAATGGCAAGCCCCGAAAGGCCGTCATAGATTGACCACCTGATGTTTTCCAGTGTAGGTGATTGTTGTCTATAAATTTTGCAATAATTCACCGGTTTTAGCCCAATAAAAATAGGCTTCTGGAGAAGTTCTCTTCAATTTATTCAAACGGGTGGTAAGCGTTGGAGCGATTTCCAAAGAAGATATTGATTCTATATTCCCGTCATATTTTTCTACGGTGGTTTGCCCTGTCTCAAGAAGCGTGGCAATATATGCAGCACAAGCAGCATCCTTTATAGCATCGTCAATAAGATACTTCCCATTAAACATGAAAGTCTTTATTCTTTGGATGCCACGTTGCAGTGCGTCAAATTGGCCATTACCTTCCATCCCTCTTGTTGCCAAGCATAAAGATGTTTGTCTTACATCTTCAAAAATCAGTTTTGGATTGTTTTCCAATTTACGGTATGAAAGTTCTACTTCTGCAATTTTCTCAAACGATTTTGTTGTAATATCAAGATTGTCCACCTTTTCAAATAATCGAGCAATGTCATATAGTTGTTTGATGATTTCCATGCTGGCATCATTTCCATTCTTGATATAAGGGATACCTGTCGTATTGGGTGCATAGGCAGTCAGCTTATCTCCAAGAATATCTCCGACTGATGGTACTTTTACGGAATTTGTTTCTCCTACTGTTTGTATAAACCTGCTTTCTATAGGAAGAGTTAAATCCAATAAAATTTTTTCTCTTCTATCTATTCCATCAATAAACGCTACCTGATAAAAGAATTTAGAATGTGTTTTGGGAATTCCTGTTCCTCGTTGTATTCTTTCTACTGGTTTGTAATCGATAAAACCATAATCTTTGTATGCTTGTAAGTATTCTTCTATCTCAGTTCCGGGAGGACATATTATGTCAATATCAATCGACAATCTGTGTCTCTGATTTTTTAGCAGCAACATCAGACTGCTGCCTCCTTTGAAATGGAATGGACAACCGGAACCGGCCAACATGTCCAGCAATGAAAAAGCGTGAATGACCTTTTCAATTATATTTTTGTCAGGATAGTTTAACTCTTTTGATTTGTCTTCAATCCATTCTGTCGTAAAACATTCTTTATTAATCATATTATTTGGATTCTTCTATCAGAGAAAATGTGCTTTTGTATGCTCCTCTACGTTTTGCGTAACGCAGTGTTTTTTGAATATTAATGGTGTATAAATCAAAGGCTGCTTGGTATATGTATGTTGTCTCAATACCTTGCATATAGTAGAAATCAGCATCCTTTTGTATATCTACGAGTATTTTTTCAATTGTTGGAGTAAGTGTGCCATTAATGTTATTTACAGGGGCTTCTGTGACGTATGTTTTTACAATGATGCAAGGCTCTTGTAGATCTACATAATTATACATGAAATCTGCATCAGGTTGTTTATAAACATACGGATAAGATTCTTTTAACTGAAAAAATACGGAATCTACAGCATCCCGATTGGTCTCAACATAGATGGCATGATTTATAGATACATGATGTTGGAGTGTTGTAAATATACTACCATCGTATATGCAAAAATCGGCAAACGGAAATTTAGCTTTTAATTCTTGATGTATTTTCAGTAAGTCATCATTAGGGACAAATTTGAAAATCTGCTTGTTTGGAAGCGAATATGTACCGTTACCGATACGAACAATCTGTTTGTTTTTAGTTAATGCACTGAGATATTGCCGGACGGTGTTGATCTTTATTTCCAGTTCTGTAGCCAACTGATTGATTCCAAACCGCTCGTGATTTTGTGCATAATCCAATATACACTGTTTTATACTATAATTCCCATTTATCATTGCGTTGCAAAGATAATATAAAGTCGGCAATAAGCAAGGATTATTGCCGACTTTATATGGATAATAGACCAATTATATAACTTAGAAGTTGTTTTGAATTTATTTGTCATAAATTTTATGCGGATTTTTCTGCCAGAGTTTTTTCTGGATTTTGAGAAAGATAGTAGAACTATCTGACCGAAAAAGACAGGGAAAACTATGGCGAAAAAGCAAGTAAAAGAATTTTCAACATAAATCAAAACAACTTCTTATAAGTTTTCATTGGAGCCGGCCCTGTCAGTTCACGGTAAGAGGCAATAACCTCATCGCCGTCTCCGGCGAAAACGGTATAGTCCAGTGCTTGAGCAACCGGGGAGCGGAAGACCGTCTCTTCGGAGATAGGGCGCCAGTATAGCACCGGCTTGTCATTACGCTCTCCACGTACTTCTATGTCATGCTTTCCGGCACTCAATTCCACTATTGCAGAAGTGGTGGGCGGCAGCCACAGATTATTGAAGTCAATCATTTTATTTCCGTCGATGGAAAGATAGTATTTACGCGCCATCTTTTGTCCGACATCCAGAAGCAGGGAATAACGCCCGGAATATGGAACTTCCAATGAAGCAGTGAATGAGTATGTTTGCCGGGTTTCTCTCACATTCCCGCTCGTGCCGGTGGTGTTGACGGTAACGGCCTCTCCGCCCGCTCTTGCCGGAGTCAACATTACAGACTCGTCTGCAGGATTGAAATCCGTCAATCCGTAGTTGTTCCACAGAAGTCCATAACCTTTGTCCGACAGGATGAAAGGAATTGAAATCTGTGTGTTGACCTGTGTCAATCTCCGTGACAGGCCTCTTATGTTCAGATAACCATCTTGAAACTGACCGGTACCATATATGTGCTCGTCTTCCGGGGACACAAAGTGCTGCTCTATCTGAAATGTCGGTTCTCCCTGTACGGAAGAAGATCTCATGAACCGTCCTCCCACCTTTTCTTGAAGAATGACATTGTTCTCGGCATCCTTGAAAGTCAGAGCCTCCGTACTTTTCTCAAATACTACGGAAATCCCCTCAAGAGATAGAGTCAGTGATTTGTTGTCTTCTGCAATTTCATGTTCCGGAACGTGGGTATCTTCCGTGTAAATAAGTTCCGGCATGGAAGCCGAACCGGATTGGGTAAACTGTACCCTGATAGCATTTTTGCCCATCGGTATCAGCGAAAGTTTGCCCTGATTCAGTTCGAGAACCACGCTTTTCTCTCCATCGGGAACCGATGTGGCGTTCATTGGGAATGCGGAAAGAAGCAGGAACGTTGCGATAGTACCGGTCATATAGTCAAGTGGTTGTCTCATGTTTATTTCCAGAGGAGCGGGGCCAGCTGGTAGAGGCTGCGTCTCCAGGTGAGGAACTCGTGAGCCGTGCCTTCTGAGACATATCCGACGGCGTTGAAGCCTGCGGCTTTCATCTCTTTTGCCGCCTTGAGGACGCCGTCAGGGTTCTCCTTGCTGCCGCAGCTCATGAATATCAGGTCAACCTGGCTCTTGTCCTTGATGTCGGCAGGAGCATAGGTACCTCCGCTGAGCAGGGCGTAGCGGGAGAACACTTCCGGACGTGCGAGAGTGATGACTTTGGTCTCCATTCCTCCCATTGACAGGCCGGCCATAGCCCTGTGTGCCTTGTCCGCCTTGGTGCGGAAGTGAGAGTCCACGTATGGGACGAGCTCATCCACGAGCACGGTCTGGAACTTGGTGAAGTCGAATTTGTGGATCTGCCCGAATACGGCCTCATTTGTCATTCCGTACGTCATCACGATGATGAACGGCTTGATCTTCCCCTCGGCGATGAGGTTGTCCATTATGAGGTTGGCGTGTCCCTGGTTTGACCATGCGGTCTCATCCTCTCCCCAGCCGTGCTGGAGGTAGAGCACCGGGTAGTCCTCTTTGCTCTTGTCGTAGCAAGGCGGGGTGTATACGAATGCGCGGCGTACGCTGTCCGTGCTCTTGGAGTAGAAAAGAATCTGCTGAACATTGCCGTGAGGGACATTTTTGAGGGCGTAGAAATCCCTGTCTGCGGCCGGAATCTCGATTCCGCTCTCCCAACGGGTGGAACCGTAGAAATTGAGTGTCCCCGGGTCGTTGAAGACACCACCGTCTATTGTGAGGTGATAGTAGTGGAAGCCCTCGTCCATAGGACCTGCGGTGGTGCCTGTCCAGAAGCCGTCTTCTCCTTTGGTGAGGGTGGTGCCGCCCTGTCCGCCGAGGCCGAGGCTCACTACCACGGACTGCGCCTGCGGTGCCTTGACCCTGAAGCGGGCGTAGCCCTGGGAATTGACCATCGGGTATTCCTGTCCCGGCTGGTTGAGTTCAGATGGTTTGAAGTCCTCTTTTACCTGGGCGCTTGCGCATACGGACAGCAGCCCGAGCGATGCGATTGTCAGCAGTGTTTTTTTCATCTTTTCAGTGTTGTTTGTGATTTCCGGCAAATCTATGCATTCTGCCCGGATACGGCTGCGGCCCGCTGTTACATTTATTTTTTGCCACTTGACATTTTATTGCTAAATTGTGGTCTTATGAACACAATGACCAGATTCAAGGTGCTGCTGGCCCTCGCCTGCGCCGCAGCCCTCACGGCGTGCTCCCAAGGGGGAGGCGCACCGCAGGTGAAGCCGGAGACCGGAAAACTCTCCTGGCCCGGGATAACGAGGCAGAACAAGCCATGGACGCGCTGGTGGTGGCCGGCGAGTGCAGTGAGCGAGGCGGACATCGACACCATGATGGTACAGTATTCAAAGGCCGGGCTTGGCGGCATGGAGGTGACGACCATCTATGGCGCAAAAGGCTATGAAGACCGCTATCGCGACTATCTCTCCAAGGATTGGATGGATCTCTTCTCGTACACGCTTAAGGCCGCCGAGGCCCATGATCTCGGGATCGACCTTGCCAACGCGTCAGGCTGGCCGTTCGGCGGGCCTTGGGTGACTCCGGACTACGCATGCCGTTATCTGGCTTCCAAGACCGTTGAGTTGAAGGGAGGGGAGCGCCTTCAGGAAAAGGTGGAGTATATCGAGAAACCGATGGTGCGCACTCTTGGAACCAAGGTTGACATCAAAGACATGAAATATCCGGTGGCGGCCAATGACAGTCTTCAGCAGCGTGCTTTTGAGCAGGTCCGTTATCCTCTTCCCCTTCCTCTCATCGCTGTGACGGCGAACTGCACGGACGGGCGCTACGAGGATCTCACTTCTAAGGTTTCGGAGGACGGGACTCTTGACTGGACGGCCCCGGAGGGAGGAGAGTGGACCGTGTGCGAGCTCTTTCTCGGCTGGCATGGCAAGATGGTCGAGCGTGCCGGCCCCGGAGGTGAAGGCGATGTGATTGATCACTTCTCCGCAGATGCCATAGACCGCTATCTGAAGAAGTTCGACGAGGCTTTCAAAGGTTATGACGTGAGCGGCATACGCTATTATTTCAATGATTCTTATGAGGTTGACGATGCTGCCGGCAATTCGGACTGGACCGCTGATTTCTTCCGCGAGTTCAAGGCGCGACGCGGCTATGATCTCAAGCGGCACATGCCGGAACTTCTCGGTCTGAGTTCTGACAAAGACAAGAGCGACAGGGTGGTATTCGATTACCGTCAGACCATCGGAGAACTTCTGATAGAGACATATTCCATGCGCTGGCAGCATTGGGCCGCATCTCAAGGGAAAGGCATCCGCAACCAGGCGCATGGCTCTCCGGCCAACATCCTCGATGTCTATGCGGTGAGCGATGTGCCGGAGACCGAGGGGCGCAGCATCGTCGGCATGAAGACAGCCTCTTCAGCCGCCCATGTGACTGACAAGCCTCTGACTTCTTCCGAATCGGCCACCTGGCTCAACGACCATTTCCGTTCCACCCTCGGTGATGTCAAGACATCCGTGGACACATATCTGCTCTCCGGGGTCAACCACATATTCTATCATGGCACCTGCATGTCCCCGAATGATGCACCGTGGCCGGGCTGGCTTTTCTACGCCGCCGTGCATTTCCAGCCGACCAACAGTTTCTGGCCGGATTTCGGAGCGTTCAACCGCTATGTGGCGAGGTGCCAGTCGTTCCTTCAGGCCGGGCGTCCGGACAATGACATCCTGCTCTTCTTCGATGCCACCGACCTCCAGTCGGAGCGCGGGCGGGAGCCGATGCTCTATCACATGAACCAGAACACTCCAGTGCAGAGCGCCATAGGGGCATCCGCCACGGCCCTCTATGACAAGGGCTACACATGGGACTACATCACCGACAAGATGCTGCAGGACAATGTCTCCGTCTCCGGCGGCAAAATCCTCACAAAAGGAGGCAATGTCTATCAGACAATAGTGATACCGAAGTGTGACAAGATGATTCTTGGCACGTTCGAGCGGCTTCTCGCACTTGCCCGCGAGGGGGCTGTTGTTCTCGTCGAGGAGGCCCTTCCTTCTGACGTGCCCGGCCTCTACAGGCTCGATGAGCGCCGTGCCCGTCTTGAGAAACTGAAGGCTTCGCTCAAGTTTGTGGAGCGTGATGGCGTCAGCGAGGCAGCCTGTGGAAAAGGCAGGGTGCTCGTCTCCTCCGATCTGTCCGCCATGCTGGATATTGCAGGAGTGTCCCGTGAGACAATGTATGATCTTGGTCTCCAATGTATCAGCCGCGTCAAGGATGACGGGGGAAAGTACTATTTCGTCAAGAATCCGACTCCTTCGGCCATTGAGGCCTGGGTTCCTCTCGATGCCGTATGCGGTACTGTCGGCATATACGATCCGATGACCGGAAAATACGGTTACGGCCGGGTGCGTGAAGCGGAAGGCGGCCGCAGGGAAGTGCTGATGAAGATCATGCCGGACAAGTCGTACATTCTTGAGACGTTTGCCGGGACTTATACCGGTGATGAGTATGAGTTTTATGAGGCGGCAGGGGAGCCGGTGGCCGTTACGGGCTCTTGGCACATACGTTTCACTCTCGGAGGACCTGAACTTCCGGTCTCCAGAACGGTCAAGACTCTCGGCTCGTGGACGAAATACGGGAAGGCGTACGAGATCTTCTCCGGCAGTGCCGAATATCGAGCAACTTTGCCTTTCGTGTCCGCTTCTTCACCGGCTTCAGCCTGGGTTCTGGATCTCGGTGATGTGCGCGAAAGCGCTGCGGTATGGCTGGACGGCGAGTATCTCGGGACTGTCTTCAAGAAGCCTTACTCTCTGGTGTTGACTCCTGAGCAGGCAGCCCGCGGCGGTGAACTCGTGGTGAGGGTTTCCAACTCCTGCGAGAACCGCATCTCCTACATGGACCGCAGCGGCATCAAGTGGAAGATTTTCTATAATGCCAACATAGCTCCGCGCGGCGGCAGCAGAGGTCCGGACGGATTCTTCTCGGCTGCGAAGTGGCCGGTGGAGGATTCAGGCCTTCTCGGGCCTGTGACTCTGACGCCTCAGAAGGCGATAGGCGATATCTAGAATGGAGGGCGGCCCAAACGGGCTGCCCATTATTTTACCGGGACGAGGCTCACTTCGTATAGACGCGGCCAGTTCTTGCCGGTCAGCCATATTTTCCCTGTCTTGCTGTCGTAGGCGATGCCGTTGAGGACATCCGTGTCGGCGGTGCGCAGCCTGTCAGGGAGCAATCCGGTGCAGTCCACCGTGGCTTCGACCCGCCCGTCGGAAGGATTGATGATGACAATCATGTCTGTCATGTAGACATTGGCCCAGATTTTCCCGTCTATCCACTCGAGTTCGTTCAGATACCTTACGGGTCTGCCGTTGAGCTTGACATCCAGCGTTTTGACCTGCTTGAAGTCCTTGGTGAGATAATAGATCCTTGAAGAACCGTCGGAGGCTATGAGTGACTTCCCGTCTGTGGTGAGACCCCAGCCTTCACGCGGATATGAAAAGGTCTTTTCATACTTGAGCGTTGCCGCATCATAGACGAACGCGACCTTGTTGGTCCAGGTAAGGATGTAGAGTTTCCCGTCAAGCATGACAGAACCCTCTCCGAAATACTTGCGTGCGAAATCCAGCTTACGGCTGACCTTCCCGGTCTGGTAATCGACCACCCGGAACGAAGACTTTCCGAACTGCCCCGTGCTCTCGTACATCTGCCCCCCGTCATAGAACAGCCCTTGTGTATAGGCGGCGGTGTCGTGGGGGTATTCTTTCACCACCTTTACCTTATATTGCGTGACCTTCGCCTGGCAGCCTGCGGATACAGCCGCACAAAGGCCCGCAATCAACAAAATTGAAATTATGCTCCTTTTCATAGCCGCGAATTTACAAACTAATTGTATATTTGCGTCCCGTTATGGATACAAAGTATATATTTGTCACGGGCGGAGTGGCGTCTTCACTCGGCAAGGGCATAATCGCCGCATCACTTGCAAAACTCCTACAGGCCAGAGGCTTGAGAGTCACAATTCAGAAGTTTGACCCCTATATCAACATCGATCCGGGTACCCTCAACCCCTATGAGCACGGAGAGTGCTACGTGACGGAAGACGGGGCGGAGACCGACCTCGACCTCGGACACTACGAGCGTTTCCTCGGTGTCCACACCTCAAAAGCCAACAATGTCACCACCGGCAAAATATACAACACCGTCATCACCAAGGAGCGCGAAGGCGCGTATCTTGGCAAGACTGTCCAGATAGTCCCGCATATCACCGATGAGATCAAGCGCCGCATGCTGTTGCTCGGCAAGACAGGCAAATACGACATCATCATCACGGAGATCGGCGGCACCGTCGGGGACATGGAATCCCAGCCGTTTGTGGAGGCTGTGCGCCAGCTCCAGTGGGAACTCCCTGAAGAGGACTGCATGTCCATACACCTCACCCTCGTTCCTTATCTCAGCGCGGCTAAAGAGCTGAAAACCAAGCCGACACAGCATTCTGTGCAGATGCTCCAGCAGGCCGGAGTCCAGCCGGACGTGATAGTCTGCCGTACCGAGCACCCGCTGACCCCGGAGCTCCGCAAGAAAGTGGCTCTCTTCTGCAACGTCAAGCCGGGGCATGTCATCCAGTCCATCGACGCATGGAGCATCTACCAAGTCCCTCTCAATATGCACGAGGAGCATCTTGACGAGCTCGTGGTGCGTCACTTGCAGGTTGAGAATTTCGCCCAGCCGGACATGAAGGCATGGAACGGGTTCCTTTCCCGTCTCAAAAATCCTAAATCAGAGGTAGACATAGCCCTGGTGGGCAAATACGTGGAGCTTCAGGACGCCTACAAGTCAATCCTCGAATCATTCGTCCATGCCGGGGCCGCCAACGAGTGCAAGGTCAGGGTGCACACCGTCCACAGCGAACATCTTGACGAAAGCAATGCCGAAGAAGTCCTTGGCAAGATGGACGGCATCCTCGTGGCGCCGGGATTCGGCGAACGCGGTCTGGAAGGGAAAATCGTGGCCGTAAGGTACGCCCGTGAGCACAATGTGCCGTTCTTCGGAATCTGCCTCGGCATGCAGATGTGCGTGGTGGAATTCGCGCGCGACGTGCTCGGATACAAGGATGCGGCCTCCGCGGAAGTCAACCCTAAATCCTCCCATCCGGTCATCGACCTCATGGAAGACCAGAAATCCACCACCATCAAGGGCGGCACCATGAGGCTCGGCGCCTACGACTGCCAGCTCAAGAAAGGCTCCCTTGTGGAGCGCATCTACGGCACGGAAATGATTTCCGAAAGGCACCGTCACCGCTACGAATTCAACTCCGAATACCTTGAGGCATTTGAGAACGCAGGCCTCATGGCTACCGGGCGCAACCCGCAGACCGGGCTGGTCGAGGTCGTGGAAATACCGTCACACCCGTTCTTCATCGGCGTGCAGTTCCACCCGGAATTCAAGAGCACCCCTGAACACCCGCAGCCGATTTTCACCGCTTTCGTGAAGGCGGCGATGGACTACAAGGCAGGAAGGAAATAAAAATCATTATATTAGCGGCTCACAAATTTAATAGCCCAATGAAAACAAACCTTATCGCCACAGCTGCCGCGGCAGCTGTAGTCCTTTTTGTTGCGGGATGCAATAAAGAGGAAGTCAAGACTCCGCTTGTGTCACCGGAGCCAAGTTATGTAGTGTCAGTAGACTCAAAAGCCTACGAGTTCAGCTGGACGGCAGTCGAGAATGCCTCCGCCTATTCCTACAAGGTGGTCGCAGCTGACGGCACCGTCGCCAAAGAAGATGCAGCATGCACTGCCACTGAAGCTTCAGTGAGCGGACTTGCCGCCGGGGTTGAGTACACCTTCACTGTAACAGCCGTAGCGACGGAGGGGACTTCCGATGCTGACTCCGAGGCGGCCGTCCTCAAGTTCACAGCCGTCGGTATCCCGGGCACAGCCATAACTGATGCCGGCGCCTGTCTCACATGGAAAGCCAATGCCGAGACCTACTCCTACAGACTCGTGGCCAAGGACGCACCTCAGACGGACCTTCTCAAAGAGGATGGATTGACAGATACTTACCTGACATTCAAAGGCCTCTCAGCAGCCACCTCGTATATCGCATACGTCAACGATGTACCGTACCTTTTCACGACAGCCGACGCCTCGACAGCAGAGAAACCATGGGTTGCGGTAGTGTTCGAATACAAGGAATTCGCAGGCAAGAACACCATCTACTGCCACAACGTCCCTAATAGCGCTGTCAAAGACTACTTCACGACAACTGACAATGTCAATGTGATCGGAGAGGGGATGGCCACGGAGAGTAAATACGCATACTATGTCGTCCTGGACTATGAGGATAATGTGCCAGGTGTATACGCCAACACGGCCGTGCACAAGTTCAACGACAACGGTGCAGGCTGGAAGGCCGGAAGCAATCTTTTCTATGCCGCAGTAGGCGAGGACAAGAACGGCAACGATGTTCTCAACTGGTTCTGGCTGGAGATGCCGGAGAATCCGGGAGATGACGTCAAAGTTCTCGATGGTAAAAAATAGGTTTTCTCCGGTAAAACGGCTTTTCGCCGGAGAAACACAGATAAAAGTTAGAAATGTCCGGGGAAATGAACTTTCCCCGGACATTTTTTTGAACCCTTGGTACGCTGCTGTCCGACAAGCCTCGAATGTGCTCCGTGCCCGTAACGACAAACCCCCGCTTCTCAGCGGGGGTTTACGGTTAGTTAGTAGTGTATTACCTTATAGAAGGTTAATTATCGTTGGTTAGACGCCGCGGCCGAAACCGGCGGCTGAGTTGTTTCATTTCCGAAAGCAAAGGTACGCATCTTTTTTGGATATGCAATACTTTTTCAAATTTTTTTGGAAAAAATTTCTGCAATTTTTAAATTTCTTTATTAAGTAGTTCCGGACGCAGTTTTCTGGTCCTTTCCAGAGCCTGTTCGTCCTGCCATTCGCGTATCAGTTTCGGGTTGCCGCTGAGCAGCACATCCGGTACTTTCCACCCGTTGAATTCGGCCGGACGCGTGTATACAGGCGGAGAGAGAAGCTCGTCCTGAAAGCAGTCCGAGAGAGCGGAAGTCTCGTCTGTGAGCACTCCCGGGATCAGGCGGACTATCGCGTCGGTGAGCAGCGCCGCCGGGATTTCTCCGCCGCTCACCACATAGTCCCCGACTGAAATCTCGCGTGTGATGAGGTGTTCGCGTATGCGGTGGTCGATACCTTTGTAGTGGCCACAGAGGATCATTATGTTGTCTTTAAGAGACAGCCCGTTGGCTATGCTTTGGTTGAGGGTCTCTCCGTCCGGGGACATATAGATGATCTCATCGTATTCGCGTTCCTTTTTCAGCTCCTCCATCATCCTGAAGACCGGCTCGATGGTCATCACCATGCCGGCATCGCCTCCATAGCTGTAGTCGTCAACGTTTTTCCGCGGTCCGAGCCCGTATTTGCGCAGGTCGTGGATGAAGATGTCTGCAAGACCTTTTTTGCGTGCGCGTCCGACAATCGAGTGGGACAGCGGGCTGTCCAGGAGTTCCGGAACCACCGTCAGTATGTCAATTTTCATATATCTGTCTGATTTTGCCGCAAATTTACTCAATCTTGGCGGATTGTTTGGCCGCGAATGTCTTTTTAATTCGTATATTTGTCGGGTTATAATAAATACTCTAAATCGATTATGAGCGAAAACAACTTTCCTGAGAAGATCCAAGAGGTCGTTTCAGAGGTAGCGGATAAGGCTGACGCAGTCGGCGACAAGCTGGAAGATCTTTCCGGCAAGTCACTTGCGGAACTTTCAGACCTTTTTGTGAAATTGAAGTCGGGGGCGGACAGCATGTCCCGTTCCAAGGAGGCGGAAGCCATAAAGTCCGCATTCTACAAATTGCTTTCACGGCTGAAGGGGGAGGATGCCTCCGTCGAGGGTTCCGGCAATCCTTTCGAGGCTGTCGAGCAGAACTTCAAGGCGATGTATGCCGACTACAAGAAGGAGCGCGCGGAGTTCAACCGCCAGCAGGACGAGCAGCGCGAGGCTAACCTTGCCAAGAAACAGGCCGTAGTGGACGAGCTCAAGGCTCTCGTGGAAGGTCAGGAAGATGTGAGCGCCCGTTTCCCGGCGTTCCGCGAACTCCAGAACCGCTGGCGTGATGCCGGCCCGGTGCCTGCGAGCGCTTACAGGGACATCAATGACACATATCAGTACTATGTGGAGAAGTTCTACGACATGGTCAAGATCAACCGTGACCTGCGTGATCTGGATTTCCGCAAAAATCTTGAGGCCAAGGAGGCTTTCTGTGAGGCGGCCGAGAAACTTGCCGAGAACGACAACGTCGTGAGCGCATTCCACGAACTCCAGAAGCTCCATGAGCAGTGGAAGGAGTACGGGCCGGTGGCCAAGGAAAAACGCGAAGACATCTGGAACCGTTTCAAGGCGGCGACAGCAGTCATCAATAAGCGCTATCAGGCCCATTTCGAGGGGCTGAAGGAGCAGCAGGAAGAAAACCTTGAAAAGAAGCGCGCCCTCTGCGAGAAAGTTGAGGAACTCGCCGCCGCAGAGGTGAAGAGCTCGGCCGAATGGACGTCTCTTACCAAGGAGGTGGAGGCCGTGCAGCAGGAGTGGCGCAAAATCGGTTACGCCACAAAGAAGGAGAATCAGAAGATATATGACCGTTTCCGTGCCGCATGCGATGCTTTCTTCTCTAAGAAGAGGTCGTATTTTACTGACATAAAGGACAATCTTAACGCGAATCTTGAGAAGAAGCAGGCCCTGATTGATCAGGCCGAGGCTCTCAAGGACAGTACCGACTGGAAGAAGACGGCAGATCAGTACGTAGCCCTGCAGAAGCAGTGGAAAGAAATAGGCTCCGTGCCGCGCAAGAAGTCCGAACAGCTCTGGAAGCGTTTCCGTGCCGCCTGTGACGAGTTCTTCGAGAAGCGTGACGCAAATGCTTCTTCGGAAAATGATTTCCACTCAAATCTCAGGGCCAAGAAAAAGCTCATCGAAGAGGTGCTTGCCTACACTCCAAGCGAGGATGAGACGGCAAATGCCGAGAAAATGCGTTCTTTCAACGAGCGTTGGCAGGCTATCGGCCATGTCCCGTACAAAGAGAAGGACAATGTCAACGAGGCTTTCCGTGATGCGATGAAAAAGGTCTTCCCGCTTTTCTCGCAGAGCCCGAGGGGAGCCCGTCAGGGCAGACTGCCGCAGAGTCCAAAGGATGCTCTTGTCAGCAAGTACCGTGCGCTTCAGCAGAATATCATCACTTACGAGAACAACATAGGATTTTTCTCTGCTTCAAAGAACAGTGAACCGCTTATAAGGCAGATGCAGGAGAAGATTGACAAGGCGAAGGAGGAGCTTAAAGACCTTGAGGCCCAGATTCGTAAAGCAGAGGAGGAAAGCAGATAATGGATAAAAATTCGGTAATCGGATTTATTCTCATCGCCCTTATTTTCATAGGGTTTACAGTTTTTCAGTCAGACAGGGCCCGCAAGGCCGCGGAACTTCAGGCTCAGCAGGATTCCATAGCGCTCGCCCAGATGCCGCCGCAGCAGATGGCAGCGGATGTTGTGATTGAACCGGGAACCGCAACTCTGGAGCCGCAGCAGCCGGTGGCAATCTACAAGGATTCGCTTCTGGAGAGTGCCTCCAAAGCTTCAGAGAGCATTGTGACCCTCGAGAATGATGTTCTCGAGATGAAACTCACGACCCGTGGAGCCAAGCCTTATTCCGTGCGGCTGAAGAAATTCCGTAATTACGACAGTACGGATCTCTATATTTTCCGTCCGGGCGGCGCTGAATATTCGGTCAGCCTGTATACTGGAGAATATATCCAGACCAAGGACTTCAACTTCACCCTTGCGGCTGTGACCGACAGTTCTGTGGTGATGCGTCTCCCTTTTGAGGGGGGAGGGTACATCGAGCAGAAATATACCCTTCTCGGACAGAGCTACCGCGTGGACAACCAGCTCTCTTTCGTGGGGATGCAGGGTGTGATACCTCGGAATGTCAGCTCTTACGACATAGATTTCGAGCTTACGATGCCGAGAATGGAGAAGGGTTATAAAAATGAGACCCAATATTCGAAGCTTGACTACTATTTCGACGGGGACAAGAAACCTGTCGAGATCGGACGCGGTCGCAGCGCTTCGAAGAGGGTTGAGTCGCGTCTGAGCTGGTTCGCTTTCCAGCAGCAGTTCTTCTCCGCCATAGTCCGTGCTCCGCAGCAGTTCTCTTCAGGTGAACTCGGCATCAATTTCTTCCTTCAGGACGATCCGGAGCGCAACCTCATGGCATGCAGCGCCAAGATGCGCGCGGAACTTGGTCAGGGTGACAACGTGAGTGTGCCGCTTGAGTTTTATTTCGGCCCGAATGACTACAAGACACTTAAGAGTTACGATCAGAAATATGAGAAGATAATCCCTCTCGGGGGTTGGCTTGTCGGCTGGTTCACCAAGTATGCGATCATCCCGATGTTCGACTTTTTCAGCCGTTTCATCAGCAACTTCGGTCTGATCATCCTTCTCATGACGCTTGTGATCAAGATTGTGGTCTTCCCTCTGACCTACAAGTCCTATGCGTCTTCGGCCAAGATGGCTGCCCTGAAGCCGGAACTTGACAAGATCAACGCCAAGTATCCGCACACAGACAACCAGCAGGAGATGCTCAAGAAGCAGCAGGCGACGATGGCCCTCTACAAGCGGGCCGGAGTCAGTCCGATGGGCGGATGTCTTCCGATGCTTCTGACATTCCCTATACTCTGGGCCATGTTCCGCTTCTTCCCTGCATCCATCGAGCTGCGTCAGCAGTCGTTCTTGTGGTGTCATGACCTTTCGGCATACGACTCCATCATAGATTACGGTGTACGGATTCCGATTCTTGGTGATCACCTGTCGCTCTTTGCGCTTCTCATGGCTGTGACGATGTGGGTGTACTCCAAACTGACGATGTCTTCGCAGCCGAACGCCAACGATCCGAGTGCGGCATCAATGAGGTTCATGAGTCTGTGGATGATGCCTATAATGATGTTCTTCATCTGCAACAGCCTCTCTGCCGCCTTGAGTTACTATTATCTTCTCTCCCAGTTGATATCGATTCTTCAGACATGGCTGATACGCAAGTCCATAAACAAAGATGCCATCTTGGAGAAGGTCCGCGCTTCCGAAGGCAAGCCGCTGCCTAAGAGCAAGTGGCAGCAGAAGCTGGAAGAAGTGCAGAGGATGCAGGAGCAGCAGCTCAAACAACAGCAGAAACGCCGTTAGGCATGATAAAGGAAAACATAGACAATATTTTGAAGGAACTGCCGCCGGAAGTCAAACTGGTGGCAGTTTCCAAATTCCATCCGGTCGAGGCCATAATGGAAGCCTATCATGCGGGGCAGCACCGCTTCGGTGAGAACCGGCCTCAGGAGTTCGCGCAGAAGATCGAGGAGATCCACGGGCGGCTCGGCATCCCCCGCGAGGAGTTCATCTGGCATTTCATCGGCCACCTCCAGACCAACAAACTCAAACTGGTCCTCCCGTATGCCGACATGGTCGAGTCAATCGACAGCCGGCACCTCTTGGATGATGTCAATGAATGGGGAAGTAAGAACGGCAAGGTGATACCTGTCCTGCTTGAGATGCATATCGGAGCCGAGCAGACGAAGCAGGGCTTCGTGGAGGAGGAGATCCTCGACATTCTTTTCAAGGCGGACAACTACCGCAATGTCCGGTTCTGCGGCCTGATGGGGATGGCCACCCATACCGACAACGAAGACGACATCCGAGCCGACTTCGCCAGGATCAGCCATTTCTTCTCTTATCTCAAGGACCTTTTCCCTGAGCACGAAGATTTCAAGGAACTCTCCATAGGGATGTCCGAGGACTGGCGCATTGCGATAGAATACGGGGCCACAATGGTTCGTATCGGCACGGCTATTTTCGGCGAGAGGCAGTATTGAATTCTTTAGTAAGCGGCAACTTATTTTTTTGCCGCTTACTAATAAAATGAAATCTCACGGCTGATGTTATTTGGCTGTGTTGGAATCAGTAAGTCCGGAATCATTGTCGGCATTTCTGATGCGTTTTCCGGCATGGCCACGGGACTTGCCTTTGTAAAGGTAATAAGTGAACTTCACTGAAATGAGATTCTTGAGATTACCCCACTTGGTCTCTTCTGAATATCTGAATCCATTTATGTCAGCGTAGGACTTTGTCGGATTGGGATTATGTACATATTCCAATCCCACGGACATTGATTTGAATTTGTATAATACAGATGCCGTTGTGTTGAATCCGGTTCTGGTGTAAATATCACCGTTGACCAATATCATGGGAAGGTTCGCGTTCCATATAATCTGCCAATTCTCCGGCAACAATTGGACACTTATGCCCACGTTATGAAGATTATGGTTCACCAGCCGATTTTGAGTACTGTATTTCAGGTGTTCATAATTGTAGAAAGGCTGGAAAGCGAGCCATTTCATCGGCTTATAACTCAATGATATTGATGCCTGTAAACTGTGCACATCATTGACGCTTGCCATTCGTCTTATGATATTTCCACCTTCTGCAAACAACGTCGGCATATTCTTATCCGGGTAGTATGAATATGACACAGACGGAGCGAGATAGATTGTCCCATCCTCTGATGCATACTTATAGCTCAGATTCGCGTAATAGTAATAATACGGTTTCAAACCCGTGTTACCTTGTGCGTAGAAACGCTCGTCGATGGTCACGACACTGTTTGTCAGATCACCGATGTTCGGCACGGACGAGTTGACCGAAGCTGTCAGCCTCATCGCGGAATGCTTGCTGCATTGCAGGTTCAAGGCCAGCGACGGACGGAACACCAGATAGTTGTAAGTCTCATCCGCTGCTGTCTGATAATGATTGTTTTCCAGTCCAAGACCGAAATTGTATGAGAATATTCCCACTGAATTGCTGTAATCAGCGTAAACATATTCCTTGTGAGTCCCGACAGTGGATTTTTCAATGTAATTATATGTCTGCCCGAGGTTTTTATACTGGTAATATGCTCCAAGGTTGAAATCCCCTTTCCAAACCTTGTCGCTGAACAGTGCCTCCGCGATCAATGAATATGATTCATTATCAATATGATTGTTGAACGCGTACCCTCCGACATCGCTTGACAGCATATTATCAGATTCAGAAGTGTAATAGGTATTCAGCACATTGAATGAGACGCTCCTACTTCCATTGAATTGACGCGCATAATAAAGATCAGCGGAAACAGATGAATATTCACTCTCAAGCCTACGCGCATTGGCCAAAGAGGACCCGCCCGAGCCGATCAGTTTCTGTGAATATTCCTGCCTGCCGGGAGACTTGCGATACTCCACATTGGCATTGAAAAGATTCCTGCCCTGATAGCGTTGATACGCCACTTGGCCGATATGATACCGGCCTTTGTAATCACCGGAAACGCCTTTATATTCATTCTTCCTGTCGGAATAGGAATAAGTGTTGTTCATCCGGTTCTTGTTCAGAGCGCGGTAGTCGATGAAGTATGCCACCGTGAACATATTCAAGGAATCCATGTAAGCCATTGACAGCATATCTGTGCCATAGCCGGTTGTGACGCTGTTTTTAGTGTCAAGGTACAGGCTGTAGAGTCTGTCGGTTCTCTTCTTGGTCGTCACGTCTACGACGGCTCCGATGTTCTCGTGCGCGTATCTCGCAGGAGGGTCGCTGTAAAAAACAATGTTCTTGATGTCATCGGCTTTCAACAGCATCAGGTCACGTGCAGACCTTCGCATCCCATCGATCAACACAAGTAAGCTCTTGTTGTCCACCGTGACAAGATCTCCGCTTGGGGCATTGGTTTTGAACTGAGGCAGGCTTCCGATGGCATCCAACGCATTATTCCCGACTTTCTTTGCACTTCCGCTCAGCATCAATTGGTCCTTGTTCCCGAAGGTGCTCAGAATCTGGGGAGTGACAACCACTTCATCAAGCAACAAAGTGTCTTCATTCAGAACCATCTCTCCAAGATTCCCGGGAAGGCAAACGCGGTTTAACGTCTCATAACCCACAAATGAGATTTGAAGCAGGTACTCCTTGTTCTCCTTGACCTTCATCTCAAAGAAACCGTCAAGATCTGTTGTCGTCCCTGCAACTTGTGTGGAATCGGGCAAGCTATAAAGAACGCAGTTCACACCGACAATCGGATTCACCTCCGTGTCTACGACCTTACCTCTTATGCTTTCCTGTGAGTACGCATTTTGGTTAAAGCAGAAAAACATGCTTGATAAGACAAAAATGTACAGGGCTCTTCTCATGTCATCATATTCAGTTTTGAGCAAAATTACAACTGATCTATTTCAGCAGGAAATGTTTTGTTTAATATAACTCAATATATAACCGTGATATTCAAGTAATTACAAAGAGATGTATAAACAAGGTTTAAGATCTGTGAATATTTCTTTAATCTATCCATTGAATATCCACACTACCTGAATCATAACGAATATAAAGATTTGGAGGAACAATAAAATACAAGTACATTTACATGCGATCTAAAGAAACTGTCTGGAAGTATATGAAACATTACCTATCTGTCGCCATCTTGGCGGTTTGTTTGCTCTCTTGTAATAGTCATTCGCACTGCTGGGAGACTCTTTCTCAGGTGGAATCATACATCGAGGAAAGGCCAGACAGCGCTCTGGCTGTGCTGGAACAAATGAATATATACGGGTTGTCCGGCAAAGAGGAGAAAGCCAAACACGCTTTGCTCTACTCTATGGCGTTGGATAAGAATGTTATTGACAAGACTGATTTCGAGGTTCTGCAACCGGCCATTGATTATTACGAGCACAAAGGCGGATCGGCTACCGACAAGTTGCGTACATATTATTACCAAGGACGCATCTACCAGAATCAAGGGAATGATGCTTTGGCCATGGAGTGTTTTGTATCAGCGTTGTCAGAAGGGAAAGAATCCGACGACAAGCTGACAAAGGCAAGGATACTGTTCACCCAAGGAGGAATATACAACAAGGTGTTTGAGTGGGATAAATGTATCTCGACCTACAATGAGGCGGGCGATTATTTCCGGGAATGCGGCAAGACCAGCAGCTACATTAATTGCATAGCCAGCATAATCAATGTCTATACGATAATCGGTGATGCCGAACAGGCGGAACATTACATTTCAATAGGACAGAATGGCCTTGAGAAATGCAGCATGTGGATAAAAGGCTATTTCTATTCAAACTATATCATATTCCTGACGAGTCTCAGGCCGGACCGGGTCGATGAGGTCAGGCGAATCCTCGGCATTTATATTGACACTGTGGATTCAAGTTATATTGATTGGCTTTCAGTTTCTTATGCTTATCTGAATATCGGAGACGCGGATTTGGCTCTGGATGCCGTCAAACGCGTGAATAAAATTCCCAACGTCCAGCAACGGGTTCGATATTATGCGCTGCTTGCGGATATTCACAAGCATAGAGGGGAATATAAAAAAGCTTTGGATGGATATCTCAAGTACGTCAAGATGACGGATTCCTTGGACTACGAGAAGTCAAAGGCTGACATTGAGTTTATTGAGGAAAGGCATTCTTTGGAAGTAAAGAACATCCAGGACAAAGAGCGGAGCGACCGCCGGGTGCTGGCCGCCATGGTAGTCCTCATTATATTCCTTTCATTGCTCGTCATAGTCCGGTACAGATTGAAAGTGAAAACTGTCGAATCCGAGTTGGCGAAACAAGAGAAGGAAAAATACAGGCTGTTATATAATCAGATAGAACAGGAAAGGGATAGTCTGACTGAGCTTCTTGAACGTAATAACGAACTTGGAGGAGCTGCGAAAAACGCGTTGTCGGAAAGGCTGGCATTGCTTAACCGCTTCTTCTTGGCGTATATAACCGACAACAGAGACATGGATAGAAAGGTGAATCAAGAGATGGAGAAGCTTGTCGCGAATAAGGAGGTTTTCATGTCTTCCACCCGGTTGGCATTCGCGGGCAGTCATCCCAAATTCATCAAGCACCTTGAAGACCGTGGTTTGAACGAATGGGAAATAAACTATTGCTGCCTGTATGCATTGGGACTGAAAGGAAAAGAGATCGGGGAATATATCCAACTGAAGAGCCACTTCAACAACAGCAGCGAGATCAGAAAGAAACTGGGGCTGGGAGAGCATGATGTCAATTTGGGAACATATATTCGCAAGTTACTAAAGGAGGAATGACATTTAAACTGACGAGCCTAGTCATGGTCCGTATCGGCATGGCTATCTTCGGCGAGAGGCAGTATTGAGGCTAAAGGCAACTCCTCTGGTTTCAGGGCTGCCTTTTCAGTTCTTTTATCATTGCGGCCGCCACTTTCCGTGAGGCGCCGCTGCCGCCGAGGGATTCGCGGATTTCCCGGTAGCCATTTTCCATGCTTTCCTTGTACTGCCCGTCTTCAAGGATTCTCCTGAGTTCCGTGCAGACATTGTCCGGATTGAAATCGTCCTGGATGAACTCTTTGAACACCGGCCTGTCGAGGCACAGGTTTCCGAGTGATATGTACTTGATGTGGTCCTGGACATGCAGGATGTGCCTGGCGGCGAACCATGTGAGCGCTGATGTGTTCCAGCCGACCAACTGGGGCGTGCCGATCAGGGCCGCCTCGAGGGATGCCGTGCCTGAATTTATGACGGCGGCTTCCGCGTATTTCAGAACGTCGTAGGTGCGGCTGAATACGAGTTTCACGTTTTTCCTTTCGCCAATGTATGGCCTGTAGTCGCTCTCGCTTCTGGACGGGGCTCCGGCCACGATGAATTTCCAGTCCCGGTACTTGTCGAGGCTTGAAAGCCTGTCCGCCACCTGCATCAGGACCGGCATCATCCTGGAAATCTCGGCCTTTCTGGAGCCGGCGAGCATGGCTATGTACTTGCCGGTTTCGGGGCGTGTGTACTGGTGTGTGTCCACGGCGTCCACGAGCGGGTTGCCTTCATATATGAACGGGATTCCCTTTGATGTGAAATATGGGATTTCAAACGGGAAGACGATGAAGAGTTTATCGACGTAGTCTTTGAGCTGTTTGTTGCGTCCTTCACGCGAGGCCCATGTCTTTGGGGCTATGTAGTAGAATACCTTGAGCCCTTTCCGGTGGCAGAACTCCGCCACTTTCATGTTGAAGCCGGGGTAGTCTATGAGGACCACGACATCAGGCCTCCATGCGAGGATGTCTTCTTCGCACCGCTTGAGGTCTCCCAGAAGCTTGAACCCTTTGGAGAGGACTTCGGCGAGCCCCATCACGGCCCCGTCGCGGTAGTGCCTCACAAGTTCGCATCCGGCGCCGCTTTCCCGGGCGGCCTCAAGCATGAGGTCTCCTCCGCGGAATCTGAAAGCCGCCTGCGGGTCTTCGGCAGCGAGGCCTCTGATGAGATTGCTCCCGTGCAGGTCGCCGGAAGCCTCTCCGGCTATAAGGTAGTATCGCATAGTCTGCGGAGTTCCTGCTCGTCGGTGTTGTCGATGTTGTGGGGCGTGATGGTGATGTAGCCTTGCTCAAGCAGCTGGTGGTCGGCAGGGTAGACATTGTCCCCGTTGTCGGTGAAGTCTCCGGCCATCACATAGACGCTCTCGCCTTCTTCGAGGCGGGCCAGGTAGCTCTTGGCGGCTTCGTCCGGCTCCATCCCTCTTTCTGCGAGGAATTCGGCATAAGGCCGATATTCTTTCTCCCAGTGCCCCTTGCCCATGTGGCAGAAGCGGACCCCCTTGATCTTGTCTGCGGGGAGGGCGGGGAAGTTGATGTTGTAGAGTTGGCCGAAGCGGTGCTCCTTTCTGTCGAGAAGTTGTCCGATTATGTCCGGCAGCATCTTTTCTATTGCGGAGAAGTCAGCTTCCGGGTCGTAGCTGTCGAGGCTTACCCCTATGGACATCACTCCGTTGACGGCACCTTCCATGGCGGCGCCTATCGTGCCGGAATAAATGGCCGCCGTGGCTGCGTTGCTTCCGTGGTTTATTCCGCTCACCACAAGGTCGGCGTTCTGCGGCCAGAGTATGTTGTCAAGGGCGAACTTGACGCAGCTGGCAGGCGTCCCGTCCAGATACCATCGCTCAAGCCCCGGCTCTTCAGAGAGTTTCTTGACGGCGATCGGCCTGTGCCCCATCGATACTGCCATCGACATCCCGCTCTGGGGGGCTTTGGGAGCCACTACCGTAAGGTCTCCGAAACGGCGCATGATGCCGGTCAGGACCTGAAGTCCCTTGGATTTGTAGCCGTCATCGTTGGTGATTATTATCTTCATTGTGAATTTTTGTACAAAGATAATTGATTTTCAATAGAAAAATTGATAAATTTGCAGCGCCTTTTACGGTTAGAAGTATAGTAAAAGATTTTATAACAACTTATTATTACAAAAATGGTAAAACTTGGTATTAACGGATTTGGCCGTATCGGACGTATGGTTTTCCGTGCAGCAGTTGAGAACTTCTCCAACGACATCGAAGTCGTAGGTATCAATGACCTTCTCGATCCTGAGTATCTCGCCTACATGCTTAAGTACGATTCAGTACACGGCATCTTCAAGGGCGAGATTTCTGTTGATAATGGGGCTCTTGTCGTAAACGGCAAGAAGATCCGCATCACAGCCGAGATGGATCCTGCAAACCTCAAGTGGAACGAGGTCGGCGCTGATGTAGTAGTAGAGTCCACCGGATTCTTCCTCACCGACGAGACCGCACGCAAGCACATCACCGCAGGTGCGAAGAAGGTGATCATGTCAGCTCCTTCCAAGGATGCCACCCCTATGTTCGTATATGGTGTAAACCATGAGACTTACGCTGGCCAGGACATCATCTCAAACGCTTCCTGCACCACCAACTGTCTTGCTCCTATCTCCAAGGTCCTCAACGACACCTTCGGAATCAAGAGGGGACTCATGACTACCGTTCACGCTGCTACCGCTACCCAGAAGACCGTTGACGGCCCTTCAAAGAAGGACTGGAGAGGCGGCCGCGGTATCCTCGAGAACATCATCCCTTCATCTACCGGCGCTGCAAAGGCTGTAGGCAAGGTTCTCCCTGTCCTCAACGGCAAGCTTACCGGCATGTCCCTCCGTGTCCCTACTTCTGATGTCAGCTTCGTTGACCTCACCGCAGAGCTTGAGAAGCCTTGCACCTACGAGGAGATCTGCGCTGCCATGAAGAAGGCTTCTGAGGGCGAGCTCAAGGGCGTTCTCGGATACACCGACGAGGCTGTCGTTTCAACCGACTTCCGCAACAACCCTCACACTTCCATCTTCGATGTGAAGGCCGGTATCCAGCTCGATCCTACCTTCGTGAAGGTTTGCGCATGGTACGACAACGAGTGGGGTTACTCCAACAAGGTTCTTGAGATGGCCAAGGTCATCACGAAGTAATTTCCGCTTCATCGCAAGTAAGGCCGGCTGGTTTTCAGCCGGCTTTTTTGTGTTTTTTACTTCAATGCAGGTTTCGGGAGGAATGTCGAATAGTATGAAAAGTTTGCTTATTAAAATGTGATTTTACATCTTTGCAATAAAATATAAAATGGTATTTTAATGATGTATGATAAATAAAGTTCTGCTCAAGCAAATTATCCTCGACAAGTTCGGATATCCGATGGAGGTCGCATAAGTATTGCGGCCGCATCTTTTTCTATCTACGCCTTTGAAGCTCTCAAAGAAGAGCTGGAAAAGGTGGAACAACTGAGGTTCATCTTTACTTCTCCGACATTTGTAAGCGAAGGTCACACCAAGGAGAAAAGGGAGTTCTTCATACCTAAACTTAATAGAGAACGCGACCTTTATGGTACAGACTTCGAATTCCTAATCTTTCAAGCATGCTAGTGGTATTACTTTGACTCCGTCTGGGCGTGTGTAAGCCATGCTGCCACCAGTCATAACAATCATCAAGTCGGGTTCGCGCAACGGCACCTGCTTTTCTGTTTTGTTATGCTCTTGAACAAGTCTTTTTATTTTCAAAAGATGCTTGGCTCCTTCTTCTATTTCACGACTGCCAAGTTTACATTCTATTAATGCATAGCGTTCATCATCAAGATGAAGTACGAGGTCTGCTTCCAGCCCATAGCGATCGCGATAGTATGACAAATGATTGCCAAAGCCTGGAGTATAAGCCCGTAGATCTCTCGCGCACATCTGTTCAAAGATAAAGCCAAAGGTCTTGAACTGAGTCATCAATGCTTCTGGGGAAAGTCCTAAGGCTGCAATTGCAATGGACGGGTCTGCAAAAGCCCGTTTTATACCACTTCGAATTGCCGTCTTGCTCCGGACGGAAGGACACCACGCATCAATGTTATCAATAACAAACAATTTGTTGAGGGAGGTTATATAATCCTCAAACGCACTCATCGAAAGTGAAACTTCTCCAGAGGCAGTTACATCAGCTAATAGAGCAGTATTCTTTGCCAATGTTGAGATGTTGCGGGCATAAGAACGTAATATGGCACGAGTGGTCCGTTCATCCCTTTGTACGCCATCTACCCTTGAGATATCGTCTCTACAGATGGCGTCTACATAGTTGCGTGCGATCAGCAACTTCGCCTTGTCACTCCTCAAATTGAGAAATGCTGGCCATCCGCCGCGACAAGCGGCATAAATCAGATCTTCAATTTTCATATCTGAAGTAATGCCGTCTATGTCCAGGTCTTGATTGTCGAACAGATCCTTTATTGAAATCTTTCCGTTAGATTCGCCCGATTCCCATAAACTCATTGGCAACATCTTCATTCGTGATATTCTACCCGTACCAGAATGATGAATTTTACTTCTGTCAATGACAGTAGACCCTGTAAGAATAAACTGTCCTGGCGCTTGCCGCTTGTCTACCATGGTTCGCACAGCATCCCAAAGAACAGGAGCATCCTGCCATTCGTCTATAAGGCGAGGTGTTTCACCCACCAACAATAAGGATGGTTTTGAGGCGGCGGTAGCTGCATATTCTTCCTGCATCTCCGTATCCTGCATTTTGATGACACTTTTGCTCATTTGCTCCGCAGTTGTTGTCTTTCCGCACCACTTGGGCCCCTCTATCAGAACAGCCCCAAATGCCTCAAGACGCTCCGCCAGTTGAATGTCCGCAATCCTATGTAAATAACTCATACTGTAGCCGTGTTTTAATCATATGTGCAAAAGTAATGACATTCAGCTATATCTGCAAATAAAAACTAATATTTGTGCATGTTTAATGCTATTAAATGTGCTATTTTGCAACTAACTTTTGTGGTATTTTACTGCCAACTTTTGAGGTATCTCATTTGCGGCAATGGCACGTTGTGCCGTATGGCGCTGTGTCGCGTTGTGGTGTGTGGCGTTGTTTGGCGGTACGTTGCGTTGCTGCTGTCCGGTACAGAAAACAGGGGCAATTCTGTACGGGAGGCGGTTGCACGGCAGTCCCGTGCAGAAACCGGGGCCCTTTCTGTACGGGACGGGCTGTGGTGCCGGGCCTTGACTTGGTGGGGGAGGGGAAGGAGTGGGGCTCGCGGAAAGGGAGGAGAAGCGCCGGGGGCAAATTTGCCGCCCATGGAGGTTGGGGGCGTTGCGATAATTGCTATATTTGCGTTGAGTAGCAAGCATTCCGCAAATGGCGCGGGGCATCATCGGGAGATGTTCTTGGCTTTGGCCGTGCGGAAGTGTTGCAGGACGATGAAACCAATTATAAGAATTTGATAATGGGCATTAATAAACTGGAACTGATAGGCAAGATTCATCAAATTGAAGGATTGAGCAATGACGAGAAATCGGCGCTCATAGAACTTCTCAAGACACATAAAAAATACGGGCTCGTCTGGGAGGACAAGCCGGAGGAGGTCGAGGAACGGCTGAGGGATGAGCTTCCGGTCCTGACTGAGGTCAAGGAACGTGCAATCATCAGTGATGCCCCTGACGCTCCTAACCATATTCTCATTGAGGGAGACAATCTGGAGGCCTTGACTGCGCTTTCTTACACCCACGCCGGGAAGATAGATGTCATCTACATCGATCCGCCGTACAATACGGGAAACAAGGACTTTGTCTATAACGACTCCTTTGTGGATTCAGAGGATTCATTCAGACACAGCAAGTGGCTGTCGTTTATGAATAAGCGGCTGAAGATTGCCAAACAATTGCTGTCAGACAGAGGGGTTATCTTTATTTCGATTGACGACAATGAGCAGGCGCAATTGAAGTTGTTGTGTGATGAGATTTTCGGGCAAGAAAAATTTGTTGCCACTATTCCTTGGAGAAAGAGAACGGCTAAATCAGATGTCCCTCATTATTTGTCTCAAGACTATGAGTGGGTTTTGTGTTATGCTAATATCAACTATGTTGCTGGCATACAGAAAGAAACTCGCAAGTATTATGAAACACAAGATTTTCCAAATAGACCGTGGAGAGTGCATGATTTAACAAAACAAACAACGGCAATAGAAAGGCCTAATAGCTTTTTTACAATCATCAATCCCAAAAACAAGATAGAATATCCTGCAAATCCCAATAGAACATGGGCGATAACCAAAGAAACATTTGAAATATATTACAAACAAGATCGCATCGTATTTCCTGGCGATTATGATTTTTTAAATATATCTAAACCTGTATTGAGGTATTGGAAAGAAGATGACGAAGCAAAACTAGGGGACAGGTTTGGTTATACAACTGTAAGTTCATATATCAATGAAAGTGTTGGTATGACGCAAGACGGTACAAAGGACATTACAATTATATTTGGAGAAAAAGCTTTTGGATTTCCGAAGCCCTTGTCTTTAATCCAATATCTTTTGAAAATTTCAAATCCTCATTACACAAGGCTTACCATCCTCGACTTCTTTGCGGGCTCCGGCACAACTTTGCATGCTACGATGAAGCTCAACGCCGAGGATGAAGGACACAGAAAGTGCATACTCGTAACCAACAACGAAAACCACATCTGCGAAGAGGTGACATACGAGCGCAACAAGCGTGTTATCAACGGGTATACGACTCCGAAAGGTGAAGAAGTGCCTGGATTGACGGCCAATACGCTCCGCTATTACAAGACAGATTTCATTGGGCGTGACCGCACAAGCAGGAATATGCGCCAGTTGGTATATGCCGCGACAGACATGCTCTGCATCAAGGAGGACATCTACCGGGAAGTCAAGACTTTCGGAAGCCTCAAACTCAAGGCTTCTGTGTCAAGGTACTTTGAGGATAATAACAGACGTATGCTTGTCATCTACAACGAATTGGCGGTTCCGGCATTTGCCGAGGAGATTTCAAAGATGAATGTGGACGGCAAGATTCTTATCTATGTCTTCGCTCCGGGCAATTATGCCTATGATGATGAATTCGTTGATGTCTTGGACAAGGTCGAATTATGCGCCCTTCCGGCGGCGATATACAATGCCTACCAGAAAGTCCTGCCTAAGAGAAAGACAAAGTTTCTGGATGGCACTGTCGGTGACGGGACATCACTGGAATTGAATGAAGACGGAGACGGAGGCGGTGAGTTGAATCTGATTTTCGGGGAGGAATAGTTATGCTTAAGCAAGTCAAATATCAGGAGACAGCGGTAAACGAACTTGTCTCAAAGACAATAAAACTGCTCAACAGCACCGGTCAGAGAAAGAAACTCGTGTTCAAGGCTCCCACAGGTTCCGGAAAGACAGTGATGGCTTCCGAGATGCTCGGGCGTCTGGTCAGCGAGCTGCCTGAACGTACAGACTGCAATTATGACAGGGTCGCCCTCATCTGGATAGCCCCAAATAAGCTTCACGAGCAGAGCTATTTCAAGATGAAGAACTTCTTCACCGAAACCCGCATCCTTCAGCCCCTCATATATGATGAACTTGATCACTCCAGCGAGAGCTACATACGGCACGGAGAGATTCTGTTTGTGAACTGGGAGAGCATCAACAAGGACAATGCCGTGATGATTCGTGAGACCGAGAACTCGGCTTCTCTATACGACATCACGAGGAGGACTCAGGAAGACAACCACATCCCGATTGTGGTCGTGATTGATGAGGAGCATATGTTCGGGACGAAGAATGCCAAGAAGTGCGAGAAAGTTCTTCAGAACATCAATCCGAAACTGGAGATCCGTATTTCTGCGACTCCTATCACTACCGGCGACGAAATGGTGAACGTGTTGCGTGAGGATGTCATCGCCGAGGAGATGATAAAAAATGGCATAGTCCTGAATCCGGCCATCGATATTGCGCGTTCCGACGGGCTTACAGCTAATCAATGGCTTATAAAAGAAGCCTTGAACAAGCGGAATGAGCTTGCTGCGGCGTACAAAGAATTAGGAGCAGGCATAAACCCTCTGCTGCTCATCCAGTTGCCGAATGATTCAAGTGAGGCCAACACTGCCGAGGACAACACCATCAAGGAGGAGGTGATTGAATATCTCCGTGCGATGCATGACATCACGACGGAAAACGGAAAACTTGCTGTTTGGCTTTCCAATGAAAAAGAAAACCTCGTTAATCTTGAGGCTCCAGACAACCTTACCGAGGTGCTGTTGTTCAAACAGGCGATTGCTCTGGGGTGGGATTGCCCTCGTGCCGCGGTCCTTCTCATATTCAGAAAGCTGGACAGCTTCACATTCACGATGCAGACCATAGGAAGGATACTGCGTATGCCTGAGCAGAAGTACTATTCCAAGGAGGCGCTCAATATGGGATATGTCTATACTGACTTGAGCAAGGACAAGATCCAGATTGTGAAGGACGACTTGGATTACATCTCCAAGCTCTCGGCAAGAAGGAGACCCAACCTCAATAATGTCAAGCTGCAGTCAGTATATGTTGAGAGGAAAGGTTCTGACCGTATGCGTCTCGGTACCGGTTTCAAGACGTTTCTGAAACAACAGATGGCCGAACGCTGGACCAAGGTCTATCTGCCTTCTCTTTTTGATTTGTTCGGTGATGAAGATCCGGTGGAATCGTTCTCGCTTGACAACAAGGCTCCGGACAACAGAGCCGTAGCATCGAAGTTTATCAATTTCGACGTAAAGAGCATTTCGATAGACATCCCTAGGGATTTGCCTATACTGAACGAACTTGGCGTCATCGAGGTAGGCAGCAAGGTGAAGTTCGCGCGGACGGAGTCCGAGCTCAAGCGGGTGTTTGATGATTTCTGCCTCAAGCAGTTGTCTGAGTGGGAAAAGCACCAGAGCCTCGCTGTGTTGGAGAACGCAATCGAGGAAGCAATGGAGTCTCTTTTCGATGTATTTGAGACGGATGTCAAGAAGATTGTACTGTACCACGGCAATAGGCCGAAATTCGTGGAGGTCATTCACGCCGCTCTGAATGCATATAAGCAGACGATGAATATGCGTCGAAAGGCTTCCGAGAGGGATTTGATTTCCTATGAATGGGAGGTTCCTGAGGAGAGAGTCTATAACGAACAGGTAAACTATGTGGATGACACCAAGAAGAATCACGCGTTGCTGCCTTTCATCGCTTCACGTAATGCCTCGTATCAGGAAGTGAACTTCTCTGAGTTCTTGGAGCAGAATACACAATACATCGACTGGTGGTATAAGAACGGTGACAGCGGTATAATGAATTATGCAGTCCCTTACAAAAATGTCCGTGGCGAGCAGTCCCTTTTCTATGTGGATTATGTCATACGCATGAAAAACGGGCAGATATTTCTGTTCGACACGAAATCCCAGAACAGCGACGAGAACGCTCCCAACAAGCATAACGCCCTTTTGGAATATATGAATAGCGATGAGAACTCGGCACTCGGCCTTAAGGGTGGCGTTCTGATTTATGACCACGAGAACTGGAAATATTCACCGCTTCCTATCTCCGACACTGACGACCTCACCGGATGGGATTGCTTCTATCCGGAACAATATGAATAATCAACTTAACCGCACACGATTATGGCGCAAGGGTTAGACCACAAGTTCCTTCATTACGGTATCAGAGAGGAAGATTTGTCTCTGATAAAGAGCCTATGCCTCGGCGAAATGATTCGTAAATTTGTATTAAAAGAAAAAGTAATATGGAATACAATGCCAAGGACAAGATAGAATGGACGGTGATATTCCTCACCGAATTCGGAAGGCGGCACGGATTGACGCTCAGGCAGGCGTTCAACTACCTGTTGCGTTATAAAGGCATCGGCTTCGTGGAACAGCACTATGACTATCTGCATACGCAGTCGTTCGCGACGGCTGTGGACGATCTCACACAGTATTGCCATAAATTGGGAGGAGGAATAGCATGAAACTGTATCACGATACCAATATGGCAAAGATAAAGACTGAACAGCAGCAAGAAGGCGTACCGGTGGTCATGGAGTTTGAGGCGGAAGAAGGAGACATAAAGGACTTGCATACGCTTGTATTTGATGATTATAGTGAGCAATGGGCTGAGTTTATCCTCGCCAACCGCAACAATTCAACCGGCGCACCAGTCCACGACTACGACATAGTGATAGGGCCTATAGCCAACGACCGTGTGGGCGTGCAACTATGGAAATACGAGAACCAGCTTATAGACATGCCGACGCTTGTAAGCAAGCTGAAATATATGAAAGGGCTGACAGTGCAGTATTTCTTCGGCACCGAAAAAGCCTTGGCAATGCTTAAACGAGTAAGATGATGGACGATAAGCAGATGATGAAAGACGACATGGTGGCTAAGCTCGCCATGCTGCTCATAGATGACAGCAAGGTATCTTCCATGACCGAAGCCCTTGACATTGTGATAAATTCAGAGACTTACCAGCGGCTCATTGATGACAAGGCGGCACTCTACTATCAGAGCCCGCGTTATGTTTATGACTTTCTGAAGAATGAACTTCTCACAGGGAAGGCAAGATAAGGAAGGAATATTGTAACCACCTGTGTCAGCTCCAACGAATCGTACGGCTGCGACTACAGGGAGACCAAGTCCGTGAACCAGAACAGAAAAAGGCGATGGTGATAAGGTTAGGAACTGATTATATTTGATTTTAGTAAATTAGGTGGAATATGGGGCTACAAAACAGAATACAGGAACTTCAATCTGTATTTGACGGAATCCGTCACCATAGTGCTGACGGAAGTGAATACTGGAGTTCCAGAGAACTTTCTGACGCGCTTGGGTATTCCGGGTACTGGAAATTCAGGACAGTGATCGATAAGGCCATAGCTGTGGCCAACGATAAGGGGATGAAAATCGATGACCATTTCAACCAGTCGGTTGATATGGTCAGGCTGGGCAGCGGGTCTTTCAGAAAGGTGGAGGCTTTCCATCTTTCCCGGCTGGCATGCCTGATCATAGCCGAGAATGCGGATGGAAAAAAGCCTATGGTGCTTCAGGCAAGACAGTTCTTCTCAAGTGCAGTCACGACAGGAGAGCTGATCCGTAATTCAGTAGATTCCAATATATTGTTCTATAAAACTGCACAGGGTGAAACCCATATTGAGGTTATCTTCAATGGGGACACGTTTTGGATGTCACAGAAACGGATGGCGGAACTTTTCGGAGTGGATGTCAGGACCGTCAACTATCATCTGAAACAGATATTCGAAAGCGGTGAGCTGTCAGAGGGGGCAACTATCCGAAAAATTGGGATAGTTCAACCTGAAGGGGATCGCAATGTGGAACGCGCACCTTTATTCTACAATCTTGATGCAATAATAGCAGTGGGCTATCGTGTCAACAGCTATCAGGCCACTCAGTTCAGGATATGGGCGACGTCTGTCTTGAAAGAGTTCCTCGTCAAAGGCTACGTTTTGGATGATGAACGTTTGAAGCAGGGGCGCCATTTCGGCAAAGACTACTTTGATGATTTGCTGTCACGCATCACACGGCCGCTGAAATCGTATATCAGCGGGCTGACGCTGAGAGACCAAACATGGGACTTACCACATGGAAGAATGCGCCGGGCGGCCGGGTTCAACGGTCGGATTCCATTGTAGCAAAGAACTATCTGTCTGAGGAAGAAATCTCCGAGCTTAACTCGATAACGACATCTTTCCTTGATTTCGCGGAATCTCGTGCACGTCGGCATATCATCACTACAATGGATGACTGGAAACAGCGTTTGGAACAGTTCCTGACAATGAATGACTACAAAACCACGGAGTCTGCCGGGACGGTCTCGCAGGAAGAAGCCATAGAAAAGGCTACAATTTTAGTGAATAAATCATCGCCGAATGGCCAAGCAAAACAACGCCGAATTACCAATTAATATAAAGCCAAATGCCAAAGCAAAATACCGCCGAATGACAAAGTATTCCATGAAATCAATGGATTATTAGCGATTTATGGTTAACTTCGTGCATGATTATTGACATGATAAAATAGAGAAGATGAATAATAATACTTATAGGTCAAGGATTGCCGACAAGTTACTCGCAGAGAAACTGGACGCTATGGGCGCGGTACTTATCGAGGGAGCCAAATGGTGCGGCAAGACCACGACGGCGGAACAGGCGGCAAAAAGCGTGCTTTATCTGGCAGACACGGATACGTTCCGTCAGAATATGGAGATGATCGACCTGCATCCGCGGATGTTGCTCGCCGGAGAGGCTCCCATGCTTATCGACGAATGGCAGGAGGCTCCGAAATTGTGGGATGCTGTTCGCTTCGAAGTGGATCACAGGGGCAAAGAGGGTCAATTCATACTGACGGGTTCGGCAGCTCCGAGCAAAGAAAAACTCGAAGAGATCCATCATACCGGAACGGGACGGTTCTCGTGGCTGAAGATGCGCCCGATGAGCCTGTTCGAGTCCGGAGAATCCGAAGGCACGGTCAGCTTTGCCGAATTGTTTGCAGGGAATACGGATTTTGCCTTGAGAGCTCCCAATCATCAGTTGGGCGACATTGCCTTTATGATGTGTCGCGGTGGTTGGCCGGGAGCACTTCGGCGAAAATCCACTGCAGCGGCACAGCTGGTAGCAACGGAATATTACCAGGCCGTAACGCATACGGACATATCGAAAGTGGACGGGATTGCGAAGAACCCCGAACGTGTGAAACGTCTTATGCGCTCCTATGCCCGTCATCAGGGTTCACAGGCTTCGCTTACGACTATTGCCGGGGATATTTCCACAAACGAGGTGGAGCGGTTGTCGGAAAATACGATCTCGGAGTATCTCATGGCGTTGAAGAAGATATTCGTGGTGGAGGATGCCGTGGCGTGGAATCCCAATCTGCGCTCGAAAACGGCTATCCGCAGCAGCGATACCCGTTATTTCGTCGATCCGTCGATAGCCGTGGCAGCATTGGAAATGGGACCCGACGATTTGATCGGCGACTTGAATACCATGGGGCTGCTTTTCGAGACGATGGCCGTGCGCGACTTGCGCTGTTATGCCGATGCCCTCGCCGGAACCATGTATCATTACCGGGACAAAAGCGGTCTGGAGTGCGATGCTGTAATGCACTTGCGTGGTGGTCGCTATGGATTGATAGAGGTAAAACTGGGCGGAAGCACGGGCATCGAAGAGGGAGCTGCGACGCTGAAAGCGTTGGCGGAGAAGATCGATACCGACAAGATGAAAAGTCCTTCGTTCCTTATGGTTCTTACCGCAGTCGGTCAGTTCGCCTACACACGCAAGGATGGAGTGTTGGTTGTACCCGTCGGCTGCCTGAAGCCATAGTGCGGAAAGGGGCAAATCGACTTTGCAGTGAAGTCATGGCCGGCTGGCCATGACCAGCGTACCTGAGTAGTTACCTAAAATGACCTGAAATTCGAGTGATAGAAAATAATTGCTTATATTTGTGATTGCGCCTCCGGGTGCACCTGTAAAGAAAATTTGATTTAGTTAGGTATATGAAGAAGTTTATCATTCCGGCTGCCATCTTGTGCGCCTGCATCTGCGCGACTGCGCAGGTGAAGTCCCCGGTCGCTGACCTGGACTACACTTTCACCACCGTCAAGGCCAATCCGATCACCTCTGTCAAGAACCAGGCTTCCAGCGGCACCTGCTGGGCCTACTCCACCATCGGTTTCTTCGAGTCCGAGGCAATCCGTCTTGGCAATATAAAGGATACGCTCAAGTATCCGGATTTTTCTGTATTCTTCGTGGTTTCACATTCTTATATGGACAGGGCGGTGAAGTATGTCCGCCTTGACGGCAATCTCACTTTCGGAGCCGGCTCGGAGGCCGATGATGTGCTCCATGTGATAGAGGACTACGGCATCGTGCCGCTTGAGACCATGACAGGCATGAATTATGGGACAGAACTCCCGAGGCAGGCGGAACTCGATGCTGTGCTCGAAGGCTATATTTCAGCCGTTGCAAAGAACCCTAACCGTACATTGACGACGGCTTGGAGGCCTGGATTCAAGGCTGTGCTCGACACATACCTCGGCCCTTGGCCGGAGAAATTCACCGTTGACGGCAAGGAATACACCCCGGAAGAATACCGCGATGCGATGAAGATTGTCCCGGAGGACTATGTGACCCTCTCCTCGTTCACCCATCATCCTTTCTATACCTGGTTCCCTCTTGAAGTGTGCGACAACTGGCGCTGGGACGAGGTGTACAATGTTCCTATCGACGAGTTCATGTCCATCCTTGATGATGCCATCATGAAAGGATACACCGTGGCTTGGGGTGCAGATGTCAGCCATGCCGGTTTCACCCGCAACGGTCTCGGAATCCTCGTCGATGTCAAGGCTACGGCTGCCGGATCCGATCAGGAGCACTGGGTCGGCAAGGAGGAGGGCAAGCCTGCCCCTGTCGCAATAGTCGAGAGCGTGCCTACCCAGGAGTCCCGCCAGGCCGAGTTCGAGAACAAGACCATCACCGATGACCACGGCATGCAGATTTTCGGTATCGCCAAGGATCAGGACGGCAAGAAATACTATATGGTCAAGAATTCCTGGGGCGAGACCGGAAAGTACAAGGGAATCTGGTATGTCACCGAGGCTTTCGTCAAGAACCAGAGCATAGATTATATGATTCACAAGTCAGCTCTTCCTAAGGATCTGAGGAAGAAACTGTCAAAGTAATGTCATTCAAGAAATACATTCCAGATTTCATCACCTCGATGAATGTCGTGTGCGGCATCATCGGGGTGGTGTTCGCGTTCAAGGGACGCTTTGAATATGCTTTCTACCTTATGCTGGCGGCAGCAGTGTTCGATTTCTTCGACGGCTTCTCAGCAAGGTTGCTCGGTGCATATTCTGACTTGGGCAAGGAACTTGACTCGCTCTGCGACATTGTGAGTTTCGGAGTTCTCCCTTCGGTGATGCTCTACAGGCTCATGTGCACCCAGATGTTCGGGGAGAGCGTTTTCTGCTGGATTCCCCTCATCATGACTGTGTTCAGCGCCTTGCGTCTTGCGAAATTCAATGTTGACAAGCGGCAGTCGGATTCGTTTCTCGGGCTTCCTGTCCCGGCTTCCGCCCTGCTCTGCGGGTCGCTTTGCTTCTACATCTGTCATGAGCCGGCCAGTTTCCTTTCAGACTGGGCGGCGGGTCCGGTTTTCCTGCCGGTTCTGTCTGTCGTCCTGAGCGTCCTGATGGTGAGTGAGATTCCGATGTTTTCTCTCAAATTCCACAAGGATGATTCGAGGGTGCTGAAGATCAAGAGGCTGACTTTTGCTGCGCTGGCACTTGTCTTTGTCGCAGTCTGCCTGCTCTGCCGACTCAACTGGTCGATGGCGCTGGTTCTGACACTTGCCTGCTATATAATCAAGAATATAATCTACGCGATAGTCAAGATATGAGGTTCAGAAAGATTCTCCTGCTGCCTGCCGCATTGCTCTTTCTGCTGCCTTCCTGTCACCGCAGGACGGTCGAGAACAGGCCTACGATCCCTTATGTGCGTTCGATTCTCGCTGACAGGACAGGCCGTGAGATGTCCGTCCTGAAGAGCAACCCTGTACCGGAGGTGCAGGCGGACGTAAGTTACATAGGACCCTCGACGGCGGCGGACCGTTTTGCGGAGCTTTTCAGCGCCTGCGACCGTAGAGACAATGTTGACGGCTCTTTCAAGCAGGACGGCCTTCCCGATTTTGCCGGCGAGACCCTCGACTGCATTTCTGACGACAGCCTTGCGGTCGTCTCTCCGGACAGTTCATATATCTCCTTCCTGAGGGAGAGGGTTGTGCGTGACGCCTTGTGCGCGATTGATACGGCTCTCCATATAAGTCCGTATGACATCGAGGGGCTTGGCTTGAAGAACCGTTCAAAGATGATTGTCCTGGGTACTGCTGCAGTCTCCCGCCATGGCGCTTTCGATGTCGATACTCTTTTCCGGAGCACTGGTTGCGGGATTCCGGTGTTTTCTCCCATAGAGATTGCTTTTGACCGTGTACTGGGCCGTGGCGGGCGCAGATTGATGAATGTCGGAGTCATCTACGACCCGCGGATTTCTTCAGAACAGGACTATCTGGAACTTTTCGTCAGGGCATGCAAGGTCCATGGACACAGCGGTTCGCTCTGTTTCCCTCTGCCTTCCGGTGACAGGGACAGTCTCGTCTTCCGTCTTCTGGATGCCTATGTGGGGTCCGGGCACGGGGGCGTGCTCGACGCTGTCATAATAGACGACATGTTTGTCGACACGGATGAGGTCAAGAACGAACTTGCCCGTGTCGTGTCCGTGATGAACGAGAGTTCCATGACATACGGACGCCTCATTTCCAAGGACTTCGAGGTGGAGAGCAGTTTTGAGCTGACTGCTGAGACGATGTATGATTATTTGCGCCGCTACAATCTTTTTACCCATAATATTGCTAAACCTCAGTTGCAGACGTTCCGGCCTGTACCGCGTCCGGAGGCCGATGACGCGTCTGTCATTCTGATACCAGGTTCTTATGTTCAAAATTAGTATTCTTCCCGAGGAGATCGAGAAACTGCCTGCGGGTGCGTTCCCGGGTGAAATCCACATCATAGAGAAGACAGGATTGGACTATGCCAAGGCAATAGCCTATCTGATGTCCCAGAAAATCATAGGTTTCGATACTGAGACACGTCCGGTCTTCGCATCCAACATGCCTCATCATGACGTGGCCCTGCTTCAGCTCTCCGGTCCTGACAAGGCCTTCCTTTTCCGTGTCAACAAGCTCGGCATGCGGAAACTCATGTGTGCCGTGCTTTCAAACCCGGACATAATCAAGGTCGGGGCGGCGGTGCATGATGATGTGCGCGGGCTTCAGCACTATCATAAATTCGAGGCCCGCAATTTCGTGGATCTCCAGAAGATAGCTTCCGAATGGGGAGTGCGCGACAAGAGTGTCAAGAAGATGTCCGCCATCATCCTCGGCTGCCGCATCTCCAAGACGCAGCAGCTTTCCAACTGGGAGGCCGATGAGCTGTCCAAATCACAGCAGCTCTATGCCGCTACCGATGCGTGGATATGCCGGGAGATGTATCTCAAGCTCCTTGCGTCCGAGAAACATCCGCTCAGCCCTGAGGAGTTGAATCCACCTGTACAAAACAAGCAGAAAGATGATCAAAGTAATTCTTAAGCCGGGACGCGATTCGTCCCTGCGCCGTTTCCATCCGTGGGTGTTCAGCGGTGCTGTCGCTGATATTCAAGGCAGGCCTGAGGAGGGCGATGTCGTGGCAGTATACAGTGCCGAAGGCCAGTATCTGGCTGCCGGCCATTATCAGGTCGGCTCGATAGCTGTCCGGATTCTTTCTTTCGACGGGGATCCCCTTGCTCCCGGATTCTGGAGGGATTCCATAGCACGGGCCGTCGCCATGAGACAGGCTGTGGGGCTGGATTGTTTCAACCCTTCAGGGACGGACTGTTTCCGTCTTGTCCACGGGGAGGGAGACGGGCTCCCGGGGCTTATCATAGACTGGTACGACGGGGTATGTGTGCTTCAGGCTCATTCTGTCGGGATGTTCCGTGCCAAGTCAAGGATTTGTGAGGCTCTCAAGGACGTGCTCGGGGAATATCTCAAGGCGGTGTATGACAAGAGTTCCGGCACTGCACCTTTCAAGGCCGGGCTTGAGCTTGTTGACGGATACCTTTACAGAAGGGATGATTTCAGTCAGGCGGAGATCTCGGTGTGCGAGAACGGCCGCCGCTTCCTCGTCAACTGGGAAGAGGGTCAGAAGACCGGATTCTTCCTTGATCAGCGTGACAACCGTGCTCTTGTTGGCAAGTATGCCGCCGGGCGGCGGGTTCTCAACCTTTTCTGCTATACGGGAGGATTCAGTGTCTATGCGCTGACCGGAGGCGCGGAGTCAGTGGACTCGGTGGACTCATCTGCCAAGGCCATAGCCCTTGCTGACCGCAACCTTGCCCTGAATGCTCCGCAGGAAGGGAAGTGGAAGAACATCTGTGCCGATGCCATCGAGTATCTCGGTGCTTGCGAAGAGGGTAAGTATGACCTTATGATAGTGGATCCGCCGGCGTTTGCAAAGCATAGAGATGCGCTCAAGAACGCGCTCAGAGCCTATCAGCGTCTCAATGCCGCAGCGATAGCCAAGGTGGCTTCCGGGGGACTGGTCTTCACCTTCAGCTGCTCGCAGGTCGTGGACAAGATCACGTTTGCCAATACCGTCTTCTCCGCCGCTGCCCAGACAGGGCGCCGTGTGAGGATCATCGACCGTTTCTGTCAGGGTGCCGACCACCCTGTCAGCATCTATCATCCGGAAGGGGAGTACCTCAAAGGCCTGCTGCTCTACGTCGAGTAGCAGGCCTCCGTCACCCTATGAGTTCCAGCAGTCTGTCGATGGCTTCCTTGTCGGGGATGTGCCGCAGGACAGGCTGGCCGTTGTGATAGATGGAGACTTTGCCGCCGCCTTCGCCGACATAGCCCCAGTCGGCGTCCGCCATCTCGCCGGGGCCGTTGACGATGCAGCCCATGACGGCGATGACCATGCCCTTGAGGTGGGCGGTGCGCCGTTTGACTTCTTCGAATGTGCCTTGAAGGTCGTACATCGTGCGGCCGCAGCCAGGGCAGGCGATGTATTCCGGCTTGTAGAAGCGCCTGCGCGCGGCCTGCATTATCTCATCTTTGAGATAGTCGGAGAGTCCGGCCGAGCCAGGGATTTCGTCTATTTCCCTCTTGAGCAGTTTCGGCCCCCACTTCACTGCTGCCTTGAGCATTTCGTCACCTTCAGCCTGCCCCGCGAGGAATCGAGCTACAGGCAGTTCGTTGACAGGCGGCTCCGTCAGTGACACTCGTATCGTATCTCCGATCCCTTCCTGCAGCAGAGTGGCGATGCCGACGCAGGACTTGATGCGTCCGCTGTCCCCGTTGCCGGCTTCGGTGACCCCGAGGTGCAGGGGGAACACGGTGCCGTCTTCCTGCATCATCTTGGCCAGAATCCTGTAGGCTTCGGTCATTACGACCGTGTTGCTGGCTTTAAGAGAGACGACAACATTGTAGAAATCAGCATCCTTGCACATCCGGAGCCATTCCATGGCGGCACGGGCCATGGCTTCCGGAGTGTTGCCGTAGAGGTCGGTGATGTAGCGCCCGAGCGAGCCGTGGTTGAGTCCCACGCGGATGGCTGTGCCATGGGTCTTGCAGACTTCGAGCAGACGGGAGAACTCGCTGCGTGCCTTGTCGTGATCCGGGTGGAAGTTGCCAGGATTGATTCTGACTTTCTCCACGATCTGCGCAGCGGCTATGGCCGTCTGGGAGGAGAAGTGGATGTCCGCGACGAGAGGTGTCGTGCAGCCGCCGGAGCGCAGCTTTTCTTTGATCGCCTTGAGATGCGGGATGTCCTGCATGCCCGGGACGGTGATGCGTATCATCTGCGCCCCGGCCTCTGAGAGTTCCAGACACTGGGCGACTGTGGCATCTACATCTGAAGTGTGGGTGTTGCACATGGTCTGCACCACAACCGGTGCGTCTCCGCCGATGATGAGGTCTTTACCTATCCTGACCGGTATCGTCTTGAGTCTTTCCATAAACGATATTGTATGCTTCCTGTTTTATTTCTTTCCGTGTTTTTCCCCTGCGTCTTGAGAGCTGGAAGTGCAGGCCGACGGTGGCCATGATGTCCAGCGGGTAAGCGTAGTTGTTGTAGTATTTGCTCTTGTAGTCCGGCTCATAGAGGTTGGACCACGACCAGCGCAGCAGACAGTTGAAATGTATCTCCACCGGGTCGAATATCAGGGCGAAACCTCCGCCGCCCTGAAAGCCGTAGTCGAAACGGCGCTCATAGCTGCGGAATTTGTCCGCCCATTCTGGCTCCAGAGATGGGCCGGAGCGTGTGATGCTGCGTCTCCAGCCGCCGTAGACACCGGCGTTGGCCATGATCTTGGCCGGCTCGAAGTCGTAGTGGAACTGCATCATCGCAGGAAACTCTATCACTTGGATGGAGCAGCGTGTGGCCCCGTCGACATCCGCAGAGATCCCCGTCTCCTTGTCGGCCTTGAATGCATAGCCCTCGTTGCCCATGGCCGCTCCGAGCACCAGGGCGAAATAAGGCATGCGGTCGAAGAGCTTGCTGAATTTGGTGTAGGTGACGGAGACATAGTTGGAGGAAAACACATATTCCGCGTTGTGTTTGGTCGGGCTGAACCATGTGTTGGCGAATGTGACGCCGTAGTTGACTCCGATCAGCGAGTAGTCATTTATCGGACGGAGCTTCTTCACGACGGCGGTGCTGTCCTGGGCTTCAAGCCCGATCGGGGCAAGAAGCAACAGGGCGGAAAGAATCTTTAAAATCGTCTTCATTTGAATATCTCTGACAGATTAATATTCTGTGTCACTTCGGCCCCTGCCGGGATCTTTATGAACTTGCCGCCGTCAACCTCATAGAACTTGACTTTTTCCGGCTGGCGATGCTCGAGTATCGAGCCCGAGTCCACTATGGAGTTGCGGTTGCTGTCTTCGGTTATGCGGATGCAGTAGCCGCCCTCAGAAAGGTAAGGGAAGAGCAGGGTGGTGTCGGAATCTATGATGTAGCTTCGCAGCACCTTGTCCCTTTTCTCGTTGAGCAGATCCACTATGTATTTGCGGTCGACTCCGCTCATGACGGTCTCCAGTGTGCTGAGCTTGTCGTCGTCCGGTAGGCTGCACTTGACCTCAAGGCTGTCGGACCAGAATCCGTTGATGTCGCGGAAAGCCTTATGAGGCACTTTCATTATATATTCATAGCCGTGCTGGAGTTTCTCTCCCGGCCTGAGGATGTACCGCCGCAGGTTGAGGCTGTCCCGCTCGACGCTGAAGCTCATCTTCTGCTCGGTCTGCCGCGGTGTGATCGCGGTGAATCTTATGGAATCAAAACTCTCACGGATGATCGGGTAGCGGAAAACCATATCGAACCCGTTCTGTTCCACGGTCTTCGGGTCTGCCGTCAAGGAGAAGACACAGGTCGTATCTTCCTGCTTGAGATTCTTGCGGGAGCGTTTGGAGTAGGTCCTCTTGTCATTCGCAAGAGCGAGTTTTATCTGTTCTGTCGCAGGGGCTAGGACTCCGAGGGAGTCGGTTTTGAGGTAGGTGACAGCGATTTTCATGGTGTCCGGTGCGGCCCGGCGACTGTTGATCCACAGTTCAAGACTGTCCCGCAGGATGTTGAACTGGCTGACAATCTGGGTCTGACGATACCCGCCTATGGTTATGGAGTCGATCACCGCGTCCGGCGCCATGAATGTGATGTAGGCGGCTCTCTCCGCTGTGCGCTCCTTGTTGACTATATATTGTTTGGACGGCTTTTCCCTGAAAAGGTTGAGTTCGTACTGGCTTCGTCTGGCAAGGCAGGCCACGGTGTCTTTCATATCGTAGCGGAGGATTTCGCGTACGGTGTCGCTGGCGGTCATGACCGGCCTTATCACGGAGTCGACGAATGCTACTGTCTCGGTCTCAGGGTTGAAAATGTTGTCGTTGTCGCTGTCCTTTATAGCATAGAGGCGGTATAGGGTGTCTTTGATGAAAGGCAGGGCGAAGAATCCCCAGTCATCTGTCTTGACGGCTGCATAAGGCCTTGTCTTGTAGACTGCGGAGTCGGAAAGATCCGTGTGCAGCAGGACAGTGGCGCCTTTGACCGGGGCGAGCGTGTTGCAGTCCTGTACTGTGCCGGTGACCATCATGGAGTCGATCCTCTCTCCGGTGGAGAAGACGTAGGTATAACCTGCGAACATGTTGCCCTCGTTGGCGTCGGCGATGGCGTCAGTGAAGCTGATGGTGTAGGTGGTGTTCTCCTGGAGCGGCTCTTCGAAGCTGACCACAAGGTTTTTGCCCTTGAGTCTTGCTTTCGGCGGCTTCTGCTGGGGAGGGGAGAGGAAGATGTTGGTGGCCTGCTTGATGGTGACGAACTCGTTGAATCTGAAGACGAACTTGGCCCCGTTCACCGGCACCCCGACTGCTCCCGGCAGAGGGCGTATGTCGATGATGTAAGGAGGGATGGTGTCCTTGTCGCCGCCGCTCGGGGCCTGTGTGGTGTTGGCGCAGGAGTGCGTGAACATCATCGGTATGAAGATGACCGCCAAGGTCAATATGAGAGGTAGGAACTTTTTCATTCTGCTGTCAAATATCTGTTCTGACCACGTCCTGGATGCCTTCGATCTTCTTGAGCCCTTCGACCATGTCTTCCAGGATTCCCTTGTCTTTGACACGCAGTTCTATGTTGCCCTCGAAAAGGCCTGCATCAGCCGTGAGCTGCAGTTTGCGGATGTTGATTCCCATGGTCTTGGAGATGAAACTTGAGATCTCGCTCAGCAGACCTATCCGGTCCAGACCCTTGAGGGAAATCTTGATCGGGTATTCGTGCTGTTCGGCTGCCGTCCATTGGGGCATCACTATCCTGTTGCCGAAGCGGCTCGCCAGACGTTCAGCGACTTCGCACGATTTCTTGTGGACGACGACGGTGTTGTTGTCCGTGAGGAAGCCCACGACGGGGTCTCCCGGTATCGGGTTGCAGCACTCGGCCATCTTGTATTTTATGTTGTTGTCGCCCTTCATGGTGAGTTTCTTCTTCTCCCCGGAGGTCAGGCTCTCCTCATCTATGATGGATTTGAACTGTTCCGGGCCGAGAACCCCCAGCCCGACACGGAAATACAGTTCCTCGGCATCGCGGATCTGGTTGAAGTCCATGAACCTCTTGAGCAGGGCATGGGTGTTTTTCAGACCCATCTGACGCAGGCGCTCCTCGTAGATCTTCTTTCCTTCGGCTGCGATGTTGTCCCTGTCAGCCCTGAAGTACTCGATCACCCTCGTCCTGGCATATCTGGTCTGCAGGAACTGCAGCCACTCCATCTTAGGGGTGGCGTTGGTTGCGGTGATGATCTCGACCTGGTCTCCGGACTTGAGCGGCTGGGAGAGTGGGACGAGTTTCATGTTGACTTTGGCGGCGATGGCGGAGTTGCCTATGTGGCTGTGTATCATGTAGGCGAAGTCCAGGGCCGTGGCTCCGTTGAGTATGGATTTCTGATCCCCTTTCGGGGTGAAGACCACTATCTCGGAACTTATGAGATCCTTGTGGATGATGTCGAGCAGTTCCAGCGCGCTTACATCGTTGCTCAGCAGAATGTCATGCACCTGGGCCAGCCACTTGTCCATCTCGGAGTCGTTCTCCGATATGTATCCGTCTTTTTTGTATGCCCAGTGGGCGGCGATGCCCTTTTCGGCTATGTCGTCCATCCTGCGGGAGCGTATCTGGACTTCCACCCACACGCCGGCGTGGCTCATCAGAGTGCAGTGCAGGGCTTCGTAGCCGTTGTTTTTGGGCTGTGCTATCCAGTCCCGGCGGCGGCTCACGTTCTCCCTGTAAAGGCTTGTTATCGTGGAGAATATGAGGTAGGCCTGGTCTCTTTCGTTCTGCGGGCCGTCGAGTTTCGGGGTGAAGACTATGCGCACAGCGTAGAGGTCGAATATCTGCTCGAACGGGACGTGCTTGTTGTGCATCTTGTACCATATCGAGTAGGGGGTCTTTATCCTCTTGCGTATGGTGAAACTGTAGCCGGCTGCCCTCAAGGCCTTGTCTATAGGCTCGATGAACTCGTCTATGTCCTTTTCCCTCTCGGCTATGTTGCGGTTGATCTTCTCCGTGATCTCCTTGTACTCCTCCGGCTCCTTGTATTTCAGCCAGATGTTCTCCATCTCCGATTTTACCCCGTACAGGCCGAGTCTGTGGGCGAGGGGGATGAATATGAACATGGTCTCCGAGAGGATTTTGTCGCGCTTGTGCTCGGGCATGAACTCTATGGTGCGGCAGTTGTGCAGGCGGTCGGCCAGCTTGATCAGCACCACGCGGACATCATCGTTGAGGGTCAGCAGGATACGTTTGAAGTTCTCGGCCTGCAGGCTCTCCGTGCTCATGGTCACTCCCTTGCGATCCTCGTTGTCAAGCACGGTCTTGATCTTGGTGAGCCCGTCCACGAGCGAAGCTATCTTGTCCCCGAACAGGCTGCGGATGTCCTCGACCGTGTAGCCGGTGTCCTCCACCACATCATGGAGCAGCGCCGCGCAGATGGACTTGCATCCCAGTCCGATGTCGGACACAACGATTTTCGCCACCTCAATCGGGTGGATGATGTACGGCTCTCCCGAGCGCCTGCGGACATTCTTGTGCGCCTGGTTGGCAAATTCAAATGCCTTCTGCACTGTCTCGACCTGCTCTTCATTGCGCAGCCGGGGGCGCGCCACATCCATCAATGAGGCGTATTCTTTGTCTATCAGGCGATAGTCGTCCTTGGTGAATTCTGAAAAACTCATTATCTGTTCTCGCTGTCCCATTCAGGGACTTTATACTTGTCAACATTCTGGAACCCGTATGTGAGCTCCGCACCATATATTATTATCTGCCAGCTGTAATTGAGCCAGATGAGGAAGAGCGGGATGGCCGCGATCACCCCGTATGCGCTGCTGAGCTTGCCGATGAACATCTGGGTCTCCAGATACAGGTACTGGAAAACCACGAACACCAGGGCCGTGAGCGCAGCTGAACGCAGGCCGTAGCGGTACCGGACCTTTGTGGCCGGGATGAAAGTGAACATGGCCGAAAATGTGAACATCGAGATGGTGTAGAACCCCAGATAACCCAGCAGCTTGGGAAGGAACCGCAGGTCCGAGAGATCCAGCCCGAAGAGGTTGGTGACGTTGGCGTAGAACGCGATCCCGGCACTGAAGACGAACACCAGCAGCGGAGACAAGGCCAACACTATTATATAGAAGCCGAACCTCTTGTAGAGCTTGCGCGGAATCTTCTGAATCCCCCAGACATTGTTGAACACGGTCTCCACCTGGAACATCATCCAGATTATCGCCCAGAGGAAAATCAGGAACGACACCAGTCCGGGGCCGCCCCCTTTGGCGGTGTCCAGCAGGCCGTTGGCCTTTTCCATCATGGTGCTTACGAACTCCGGGTTGGCCGGGAAAATCTTGTACAGCCCCTCGGCTATCCTGTCCGAGAGCCCCAAACCTCCGGTCAGGGCGAAGAGCAGTGCCACGAACGGTACCAGGGCCATCATCACGAAGTAGCTCAGCGCGATGCACTGATAGCCCATCTTGTTCTGGGAGAATGTGTTGACGGTGATCAACACCAGTTTGAGCAGGTGCACGAGAGCGGCATAGGCCTTTGAGCACCCGGAGGTGTCCAAAGACCATATCCTGTCGGTGAAGAGAACCGTTATTTTCTCCGAGACCTTCATCAGAAGAGCGTGGCTTGAGTGGCTTTTTCTTCAATCGGCTCAGGCAGCATGGCGTAGAAGTCTTCCTCGGATTTGACCGGTATGCCGAGTTCTTCGCATTTGCGCATCTTTTCCGGTCCAGGCTTGGAACCTGCGAGGAGGAATGTCGTCTTGCCGCTGACCGACGAGGAGGCTTTCCCGCCGTTTTCCGCTATTATCTCCTTGATTCTGTCGCGGCTGACGCTGAAGTTGCCTGACACGACTATTGTCATCCCCTTGAGGGCGTCTGATGTGGCCTGCTGCGAACTGCTCATGGAGAACTGGAGTCCCGCCATGCGGAGTTTCGACACTTCTTCGAGCTGGGCCGGGTTGTGGAAATAGTCATACACGCTTCCGGCTATCACGTCTCCCACATCCTCGACTTCGCGGAGTTCGTCCAGGCTTGCTGCGATGATCTTGTCGATGTCACCGAAATGCTTTGCAAGACTTTTGGCCGTGGTCTGCCCGACATAGCGTATGCCGAGGGCGAAGAGCACCCTGTCGAACGGGACGGATTTCGAGGCGGCGATGCTGTCTATGAAATTCCTTGCCGACTTCTCTTTCCAGCCTTCAAGGCCGAGCAGATGAAGCATGTTGAGCTTGTAAAAGCCGGACGGCCTGATGACCAGCCGGCATGAGTAGAGCTGGTCTATGGTCGAATCTCCGGCCAATATGTCCATGGCTTTGCGTGACACGAAGTGCAGCAGCCTGCCCTTTATCTGCATCGGGCAGCCATCGCTGTTGGGGCAGAACCACTTGGCCCCGTCCTCATCCTTGACGAGAGGGGTGCCGCAGTCGGGGCAGACCTTCGGGAATACTGGGACCACGGTGTCCTTGCCGCGCTTTGTCAGGTCAACTCCGGTGATCTTAGGGATGATCTCGCCTCCTTTCTCCACGAAGACATAGTCTCCTATGCGGATGTCCATCTCTTTCATCATGCCGGCGTTGTTGAGGGTGGCGCGCTTGACTACGGTGCCGCTTAGCTGTACCGGTTCGAGGTTGGCGACAGGGGTGACCGCCCCGGTGCGCCCGACCTGATAGTCGATGCTCAAAAGTTTTGTGCAGGCCTGCTCGGCCTTGAACTTGTATGCCACCGCCCAACGCGGGCTTTTTGCGGTGTAGCCGAGTGCGCGCTGCGCCGGAAGTTCGTTGATTTTTATGACTATGCCGTCAGTGGCGAAAGGGAGGAACTTCCTTTCCGTGTCCCAGTAGTCGATGTATTCTTCTATCTCCTGGATATTGTGGCAGATACGCCTCTTGTCCGATATCGGGAGCCCCCAGCTTGCGGCAGCGTCCAGGGCCTGCCAGTGCGAATCGAATGTGACTGATTCGGCCGGGATATGGTAGAGGGTGCAGATGAGTCCGCGTCGTGCCACCTCATCCGGGTCGGCAAGCTTGAGGGAGCCGGAAGCGGCGTTGCGCGGGTTGGCGAAAGGTGCTTCTTCGTTGTCCTCGCGCTCCTTGTTGAGAGCGTCGAAAGCCTCGTAGGGCATCAGGACCTCTCCGCGGATTTCAAATTCATGGGGATAGTCTCCGTGGAGACGGCTCGGGATGTTTTTGATGCGCAGTGCGTTGGCGGTCACGTCATCTCCTACCACGCCGTCTCCTCTGGTGAGCGCCGTCACAAGCTGTCCGTCCCTGTAGGTGAGGCAGATTGCGGTGCCGTCGAATTTCAACTCGCAGCAATAACTGAAATTGCTTTCCCCGAGGGCTCTCTCGGCTCTGCCGACGAAGTCTTCAACCTCGGATATCGAGTAGGTGTTGGCAAGAGAGAGCATGGGGTAGCGGTGAGGCCTCTGGACGAAGCCGCCGCGTGGGGAGTCTTCGGCCGCCTGGGCATCCGGTGTCCCGAGATCCGAACCGACTCTGTGGGTGGGGGAGTCCGGGCTGTCCAGTTCCGGCCACTGCTTTTCGAGGGCCTCCAACTCATGCATGAGGGTGTCGAACTCGTAGTCGCTGATTGTAGGAGCGTTGTCCACATAGTAGCGCCTGCTGTTCTCACTCAGGATCTGCCTGAGTTCCTGTATCCGTTCCTGTGCCTTGTTTTTGTCCATAAACTACAAATTTACAATTTCTTTTCGAATAACATGCGTCATGTGGGCTGTGAGCAGATTTTGTGCTGAAATCGCTGCCGAATTGGCCTTGCGGGTTTGGAAAAAAGCGAGACAGTTTTTAAATTTGTCAGATTTAATATTTTTCAAATGAAAGATTCCGTAATTATCCTTTGCGGCGGCGGGCCAGCTCCCGGAATGAACACTGTCGTGTGTTCAGTCGCCAAGACTTTTTTGAGCAACGGCTTCAGGGTCATCGGCCTTCATGGTGGTTACAGCGGCCTTTTCTCCAAGACTCCGCGCACTGAAGACATCGACTTCCTCAAGGCTGACTATTATTTCAAGCGTGGCGGTTCTCACCTCCAGATGAGCCGTTTCAAGCCGACAGACGAGGATTTCGAGAAGAATTTCAATCTCGACCTCTTCAAGGACAACAACATCAAGCTGCTTGTTACAGTCGGCGGCGATGACACTGCCTCTACGGCCAACCGTATCGCCATCTTCCTTGAGAAACACAAGTATCCTATCCGCAACATACACGTCCCTAAGACCATCGACAACGATCTTCCTCTTCCGGACAACGCTCCTACTTTCGGGTTCAACTCAGCCAAGAACGAGGGTGCCCACATTGCAGCCACGGTCTACGAGGATGCCCGCACTTCAGGCAACTGGCTGCTCATCTCTGCCATGGGACGTTCTGCCGGCCATCTCGCGCTCGGTATCGGCGAGGCTACCCATTGCCCTATGACCATCATCCCGGAGATGTTCAACAAGACGGAGATCTCCATCGACAAGATCATCAAACTGGCCCTTTCCTCAATCATCAGGCGCAAGGTGCTCGGACTTGACTATGGCACAGTGGTGGTTGCCGAGGGTGTGTTCCATGATCTTGCGGAGGACGACATCAAGTCTGCCGGCGTGCACATGACTTATGATGAGCACGGACATCCGGAGCTTGGAAAGATCTCCAAATCCGTCCTCTTTGATGAACTTCTCGAGAAGGCGATGAAGAAGACCCGCCTCAAGGTCAAGACCCGTCCTGTTGAGATCGGCTACGACATCCGCTGCCAAGATCCGGTGGCTTTCGACCTCACGTACTGCACGGAACTGGCCATGGGCGTCTATGACCTTTATACCAAAGGCGAGACCGGATGCATGGTCTATGTTGATGCATACGGCGAAGCCCGTCCTCTCTATCTGCACAGCCTGCAGAACGCAGAGGGCAAGATTCCGCCGCGCCGCGTGGACATCAACTGCGGCACTGCCAAGAATTACTTCAACCACATCTGCCACTTCCTCAGCGAGGAGGACTACGAGGCCGCCAAGGCCTATGTGGACGATCCTGAGTCTTACGATTTCAAGAAGATCCTCAACTGGGACTAGTCCCGGAGACGGAGATACAAGTTTGCGGCCGGACCTTTTGCGGGACGGCCGCAATTTTTTTGCCGTGGCATGCAAGGTTTCGCGGGCTTGTGCATTTATAGAGTAAAAAGTTTTAAATTTGAAGAATATGAAAAGAACAATCATCGCTGTCATGGCTTCAGCCGCAGCCATTTTGAGCCTCTCCTCCTGCTTGAAGGACAATGGGCCGGATTATTCTATGATGTACCCTAATGCTCTTGTCACCTGCAAGACCAGCGAGGCCGGGGAGTTCTATCTCCAGCTCGATGACAAGACAACCCTCAAGCCTCTCAATGTGCAGGCTTCGCCTTTTAAGGGCAAACAGGTGAGGGCCCTCACCAATTTCACTGACAAGGGCCCGTATGAGCACGCCGGGACCGGGATGAAGTTCGACAGGGCGGTGGAGGTCAACTGGATAGACAGTGTACGTACCAAATCTGTTGTGCAGAGCAAAGGTGACAGGGTGCAGGATGACGAAGCCTACGGTACAGCCCCGATCGAGATAATCGACAATTGGGTCACCGTGCTGGAGGACGGGTATCTTACTCTCGCTTTCTGTGCAGACTGGGGCAATCCGCACGAACCTCATGCCGTCAATCTTGTTGCGGGGGCTGATGCGGATGACCCTTATTATCTTGAGTTCCGTCACGACACTCTCAAAGACAAGTTCAACATGGGTGGCATCAATATGAACGGGATAGTGGCATTCGACTTGTCCGCTCTTCCTGACACCGGTGGAAAGACAGTCAAGATGACAATCCGTTACTTGTCGTTCAGAGGAGAGCGCAAAGTCACTTTCGATTATTGCAGCGGAGAGGCATCCGAAAGCGGCAGCCAGACCAAGTTGCTTTCTTCCGTAAGTGCGGATCTGCCGCTGAATTAGGAGATGGCATTGTCCGGTGACGGCAAGGCCCTTGCGGACGAGCGTGAACTCGTCACCCGGGCTGCAAGCGGAGATGCTGCATCTGTAAGGGCGCTATACGACTCGCAGGTGCAGTATCTTTCTGCCGTATGCCGGCGTTATATCACAGACGAAGAGGAGGTCAAGGACGTGCTTCAGGACAGTTTCGTCAAGATTTTCTCTTCGTTGCGCAAGTTCGTCTGGCGTGGGGAAGGCTCTCTCCGGGCATGGATGAAGCGTATAGTCGTCAATGAAGCACTGATGTTTCTCAGGCGCAGGTCGCGTCTGGATATGGTCTCTGTTCCGGATTCGCTCCCGGAGAGTGCAGATGAAGACACTCCCGATACGGATGGCATTCCGATGCCGGTGCTTCAGAAAATGATACGGGAACTTCCGGACGGCTACAGGACCGTTTTTAATTTATACGCCATTGAGGGTATGAGCCACAAGGACATAGCAGCACTTCTCGGGATAAGCGAAAGTTCAAGTTGCTCGCAGTACAGCAGGGCGAAGGCCAGGCTGGCGGCCAAAATAAAGGAATATAGAAATGAAAGATAATTGGCAGGAAAATTTGCGCAGGGGATTTGATGATTACACAGAAACTGCTCCGCGCGGTTTGTGGGAGGGTGTGCAGCAGTCTATGGCGCGCATGCATCGCAGGCGGCGTGCGGCAGCATGGCTTTCCGGTGTCTCAGCCTTTGCCTTTGCGTTGGCCGCTGTGCTTTTTCTTCTTCGTCCCGCAGCGGATTATGAGGTGAGTCTTACGGGAAGAGCGGTCATCTCCGGACAGTCTTCCACGTATTCTCCGGTCTCTGAGCTCAGGCATCCGGCTGAAATCCGCTTGTCACCGCGTATTGCACCGGTGCAGGGGAGCCGGAGCGTGCCGGAACAGCGGCCTGATACTGTCGTGCGGCAGCTTGTACCTGCAGGCGGCGATGAAGCATCTTCTGTTTCTTTGCATTCTGCTCCGGAACCGTTGCCTGATCTTTTCGCTGATGTGCCGGCGGCGGGCGGTGTCCGGCCACGCCGGGACTTGTCAGTCAGATTCTCTGTCTCAGGGGCACCGGGCATCTCTTCCTCTGTTCAGGGCTATCGGGCTTTGAGGGCTGCGGACATGCTGTCCGTGCTGTCCGCTTATAACCGGTCCGGGGCTTTTCAGACGCGGTCTTCGGCTTCAGAAAGTGATTTTTGGATTGAAGACAATTCTATGGAACTTAATTCCAACACACGCCATTGGCAGCCTGTGAGTCTGGAATTGATGGCCTCACGTGAACTGGCCCGGGGGCTTTTCGTGTCTGCCGGAGTGAACTATTCTTTTTTGGTCTCGGACTTCTCTTCCGGATATTCGTCCGTCCACTGCGATACCCGCCAGACTCTCCATTATCTCGGAGTGCCGCTTTCTGTGGGAGTGTCGTTCCCGTTGTATGGAAATCTGGAACTCAGTCTCGCTGCTGGCGGAATGGTTTCCAAATGTGTCTATGGCATTTCCCACTCAGACTATACGATAGCCGGTGAGCTGCGCTGGACCGAATCTCAGCATGTCAGCATCGCTCCGCTGCAGTGGTCGGCCCGGGCTTCCGCTGCTCTGGGATGGAAGTTTTCTCCTGCCTTGGGGCTGTTTGTCCGGCCTGGTCTGGCCTACTATTTTGATGACGGCAGCACTGTGTCTACCATCTACAAGGACCGCCCTCTCAATTTCGATCTCGCTCTGGGCCTGCGCTTGTATCTCTGAGTATAAAATGGCTATATTTGCAAAGATATGGCTATTCATCTTATTTTGGCATGCCTCGTTGCGGCTTCGGGGCTGATTGCCGGCGACCCTGCGGTGCAGGAAGCCTTTGTGCCGCATTCGGCAGTAGATTCTGCCTATGTCTTTTCGTATTCCACTTCCCGGAACAGTGGTCGCAACGGTCTCCATTTCGCGTGGTCGGCTGACGGAGTCCGCTGGCAGGAGATAGGTCCTGAATACTCATTCGTGAAGTCTGACTATGGCGATTGGGGGTCTCAAAAACGCATGCTTGAGCCTCATCTTCTCCGCAGAGCCGATGGGGTGTGGACCGCCTGGTGGAAGGTAAACGAACAAGAAGATGTCATCGCTGTTGCCACCTCCCCGGATCTGGTACATTGGAAGCCTCAGAGTTATCATCCTTCTTCTGAGGTTCTGCCACAGTTTCACGCCTCAGAGCAGAGCCGGCTTGAACTTCCGTTTTCCGGCAGTGTTACCGGTGATCTCTGCAGGGTCTCTTGGGCTGAGGTGCAGCTGCTGCTTGATGCAGTCAGATTGGCGGCTGCGGAAGATGCTGCCAATTCTATACGGCTGCGGGATGATGCGCTGCGGTTTCCGGGGCTTGAGCCTCAGCGGCTCGATGTTTCGATATCCGGAGATATGTCCATTCCCATCAGCGACAAATTGATCGGGATTTTCTTCGAGGATATAAACTACGCGGCTGACGGAGGTCTGTATGCGGAACTTGTGCAGAACAGGGATTTCGAATGGAACGCTTTCTGGTCTTGGAGCGTGTCTGGAGAAGGAATGGAGTGGGAGATTGAGACTGCCAGTCCGATACATGCCAACAATCCTCATTATGCACATCTGAAGGTGTCGTCTCCGGGTGCGGCCCTATGCAACCCGGGATATGACGGGATTCCGCTCAAGGCTGGCGACAAATATGATTTCACTCTCTTTTCCAGACGCTCCGGTAAGAGTGCCGGGCAGTTCGAGGCCCGTCTTGTGGCCCCAGGAGGAGAAGTGCTTGCGAGCCGGCGGTTCCGCGTGGCGTCTGCTTCTTGGAAGAAGTCCACGCTTGTGCTTGAGCCTGTGGCCGACTGCGATTCTGCGGTCCTTGAGATCGCTCCGTTGTCTGTCGGGGATTTTGATCTGGACATGATTTCCCTTTTTCCACAGAAGACGTTCAAGGGCAGGAAGAACGGGCTTCGTGCCGACCTTGCGCAATTGCTTTATGATATGCATCCCAAGTTCGTGCGCTTCCCGGGTGGATGCGTGGCCCATGGCAACGGTATCGACAATATTTATAAGTGGAAAAACACCATAGGCCCGCTTGAGTCCCGTGTCCAGGACAAAAATCTGTGGGGATATCACCAGAGCATGGGACTCGGCTATTTCGAATACTTCCAGATGTGCGAGGACTTCGGGGCGGAGCCGCTCCCTGTGATTGCCGCCGGTGTCCCTTGCCAGAACTCGTCAGACGGTGGGTATGGGCAGCAGGGCGGTATACCGCTCGAGGAGATGGACGATTATATTCAGGATATTGTGGATCTTGTCGAGTGGGCCAACGGCGACCCGAAAACATCGAAGTGGGCGAAAATGCGTGCCGATGCCGGGCACAAGGAGCCTTTCGGACTCAAGTATATAGGCATAGGTAACGAGGATCTCATCAGTGAAGTGTTCGAGGAGAGATTCCGCATGATTTATGAGGCCCTCAGGCAGCGTTGTCCGGAAATCACCGTGGTGGGTACAGTCGGTCCTTTCTGGCAGGGCTCGGACTATGAAGAGGGATGGAGATTCGCCTCGGAGCTCGGCGTACCTCTTGTGGACGAGCACTACTATAATGCTCCTGGCTGGTATCTGAACCATCAGGACTTCTATGATTCCTATAGGAGAGGTGGAACCAAAGTCTATCTCGGGGAGTATGCTGCCCACAACCCGGAGCGCAAGAACTGTCTTGAGACGGCCCTTTGCGAGGCCGTGCATCTCTGTAATGTCGAGAGGAACGGGGATGTTGTCGAGATGACTTCCTATGCTCCTCTATTTGGCAGGGAAGGTCATACCCAGTGGAATCCGGATCTGATCTATTTCAACGGCACGGATGTCAAGCCTACGACAGGTTATCAGGTGCAGAAGCTTTTCGGCCGCAATTCGGGAGATCTTTATCTGCCTTCCATCGCACGTCTGGAAAGTCATCGAGCTGATGTTCAGAGACGTCTGGCTGTATCTGTGGTCAAGGACAATACAAGTGGGGACATCATCGTCAAGGCCGTGAATGTCCTGCCTGTGGAGTGCCGGGTGAATTTCCACCTTCCATCCGGCTTTACTGAAGGCGGATGCAATGTTGAGCAGAGTGTCCTTACTGGGGAGCTGGATGATTGCAACCTGGTGCCTCAGATGAGTTCTTTCGCCTTGACTGGCAGCAGTCTTGACGTTTCAATGCCGGCCTACAGCTTCATGGTATGGCATCTGAAAGCGGAATAATGAAAAATCCAGCCGTCAGGCTGGATTTTTGAGCCACTCACCAGGCTCGAACTGGCGACCTGCGCGTTACGAATGCGCTGCTCTACCGACTGAGCTAAAGTGGCTTTATTCGGACTGCAAAGATAGTAAAAAAGATTGCGCCTGCAAACAGCGGGCGCAATTTTCTATTTCTGCCGCTTTTTATCTGCGGCGCTGACGATGTTCACCATTATGCTTCCGAGTACTCCGGCGCTCACGGAGGCCATCAGGATCGCGATCTTGCCGGCGTTTCTGAGCTGCATCATTATTTCAGGACTGTTTCCTCCGAATGAAAGGGTGTCAACGAAAATGGACATGGTGAAGCCGATTCCGCCCAGACATGCAGCGGCGAAGAGCTTGGCCCAGTTGGCACCTGTCGGCATCTCGCCGAGCCCGAGTTTTGTCGCTATCCAGCTGAACAGAGTGATACCCACGGGCTTTCCTATCAGCAGTCCGAGGAATATGCCCATGGAGACGCTGCCGAGTGCCGGGTCGAACTTGAAGATGTTGAAATACGAGGCGTCACTTATGACGACTCCTGCGTTGGCGAGCGCGAATATCGGCATTATAAGATAGTTGACCCAAGGGGTAAGAGCATGCTCCACCCTGTAGCTCATGTCCATTGAGCCGTTGGCGACACCTTCCAGACGCCGCAGGCATTCTTTCTGCTTTGCGTTAGGGAAGTCGGAAGGGTCTTGCCCGTCGAATTTTGACAGCTTTGCCAGAAGCCTGTCTCTTTTGCGGATATACTGAAATTTGGTGTATCTCGGCTCTGCCGGGATAAGGAATGCCATCACTACTCCGGACATCGTGGCGTGTATCCCGCTGTAATAGAAAAGAATCCATACAAGTATGGCGCATGCCATATATGGAGCTATGTGTTTCTCTCCGGCTTTTTTGAGCATCAGAGCGATGAGGATCACCACTATGGACAGGGCAAGCAGCCCTATGTTGATGCTGCCTCCATAGAAGATGGCGACAACGAGTATGGCTATCAGGTCATCGGCAATGGCGAGGGCCGTGAGGAAGACCTTTATTGAAACGGGGACTTTATCTCCGAGCATCGTCAGAATGCATACCACGAACGCTATGTCGGTTGCGGTGGGGATTCCCCAGCCGCTTGCCGCTGCGGTGCCGCTGTTTATGAGCGTATAGATGCATGCCGGGGCCAGAACACCGCCGAAGGCTGCAATCACCGGCAGCATAGCTTTTTTAGGAGAGGAGAGCTCTCCGTGTGCAATCTCACGACGTATTTCCAGACCGACCGTAAAGAAGAACACGACCATAAGTATGTCATTGATCAGTTTCTCCACCGTCATGTCTCTCGGGAAATGTATGTCCATGCCGTCCGGGGCCAAAAACCTTATCTGAACCTTGGCCTCAAGCAGATTGTGATAGAGTTCTTTCGTGAACGGCAGGTTTGCGAGCAGCATGGCTACGACGACGCAGCACATGAGCAGCACTCCCTGGAACCAGGGATAAGACGCTGCCTTGCGGCAGTCGTCGCCGAACTTCACGATGTTTTTTTTCCAGGTAAAAGAAGATATGAATCCCATTGTCGTCAGATTTTGTCAATCAGAATATTATGTCGAATTCTGCGTCACTGCGGCATCCGGCGCCGTCATGGCAGACGATGCTGCAGCGTCCCGCCCTGCGGCTGCATAGAAGACTCCGCTGCTGCAGTTCGACCGCCACCAGATCTCCAGTTCTCAAATAGCAGAAGCGGCTGACTTCGCTGAGCGCTTCTTCCATCTTTTCCGGAGCCATGCCGCTGCTGCGGAAAATCTCTTCGCCGTCCCGGCATACGGAGAACACATCGCCCACGCATCTTGATTTCGGCAAGAGTGTGCCGGGCAGGAAGGAGGTGTGATCCAGACAACTTGCGCATGCATAGCCTTCCGGAGAACCGTCAATCAGGTTTTCAGGATACAGGAGCACGCCGTGTCCGATACTCTCGAAATATCTTTCGGCAAAACGCAGGCCTATGCTCTTCCCCGGCTTTGACACCCTTGCAAACGTGACAGGTGTCCATGTCAGGCAGTCTACGAAATCGGGGACGAAAAAGTCTTCCCCGTCCTTTTCCCATGTGGTGTCGGGCCTGACTGTGACTTTTCCGGAATGTGTCAATATGACTATGTTCATCAGAACAGTTTTCCGTTGCCCGGACGCGGTACGTTGAACTTCTCCGAGAGTTTTTCCCTTTTGAATTGCTCTTCAAATCTTGCGAACTGCGCCTTGGTGTCAAGGGTGAAACTGCCGTTGCGCACCCAGGCGAAGTAGGACGGCTCGGTGTCGAACACCTGTCTGACAGTCTTGCCCTTGTGCTTGCCGAAATTGATGATTACCTGGCCCTTGTCATCATAGATGAGGTGTCCGGAGAAATCCACATATTTCTTTCCGACAAATGCCGAGAGGGCCTTCACATCGTTTTTCAGTTCGGAATAGCGGTCAAGTTGCGCCTTTAGCACTTCGTACGTGGCCAGTGTGTCTGCTTCTGCCGAGTGGGCGTTGTCGAAGTCCTCCCCTCCACAATAGAAGCGGTATGCGGCCCGCAGGTTGCGCGGCTCCATCATGTGGTAGATGTTCTGGACATCGACCATCAGAGGTTCGTGCAGGTCGATCTTGAGATCCTTGCCTGCCAGTTTTGCTCTCTCGAACTCCTCGGCCAGCATCGGCAGGTCGAATTTTGATGAGTTGAATCCGGCGAGGTCGCTGTCTCTGAGCCAGTCGGCTACTTCATCGGCTACATCATAGAATGTAGGACAGCCGGTGAGCATGTCATCGGTGATGTGGTTGACTTTTGATGCTTCCGGATTGATGGGGCGCTGTCGTTTGTTCTCATAGTCCCAAGGCTTGATTTTCCAAGTCTTGATCCGCTCTTCTCCGTCGGGGAACACTTTGACGAAACTGAGTTCTATGATGGAATCCGCAGGTATGTTGAGGCCGGTGCTCTCGATATCGAAGAACAGCAGGGGCCTCGAAAGATTGAGTTGCATGCAGTTGATGTTTATGAAACCATTATAGGCATCAGGATGGCGCAGATCTTGCCGCTCTCCTCGTCTTCTTCTGACGGTACGATCAGAGCCGCACGGCGTCCGTCGGCAAATTTCATGACCACGGTCTCGCATGTCATGTTGCTGAGTATCTCAATCAGGAACGAAGACTTGAATCCGATGCTGACCGGATCTCCGTTGTAGTCGCATTCGAGTTTCTCGTAAGCTGCCAGAGCGAATCCGAGATCTTGTGCCGTGATCTCCACCTGTCCCTGCCTGAGATCAAGTTTGATGTGGTTCGATGCCTTGTTTGCACATACGGCCACGCGGCGCACAGTGGCAAGGAGCTGGTTGCGGTCTATCCGGAGGATGTTGGCGTTGTTCTGCGGGATGACCCTGCGGTATTCCGGGAACTTGCCGACTATCAGCCGGCATACCATCATGGTCTCACCGAAAGTGAAGACGACGGTGCCCGAATCGAAAACCGCTTTCACATAGGTGTCGTCCTTGTCGAGTACGGACTTCAGCACAGCCGCCGGCTTCTTGTGGAGAATGAAGGATGATTTGCCGCTCACCTTTACGTCTTTGGTGCTGTAGCAGATGAGTTTATGGGAGTCGGTAGCTACCAGGGTGGCACTGTCGATGTCCATGTCGAAGAAGATGCCGTTCATGGTCGGGCGTATCTCGTCATCGGCTGTGGCGTATATGGTGCTGCTTATGCCTTCGGCGAGGACCTTCGATGGGAAAGATGCTGTCGTAGCGTCTTCTCCTACGCCTTTTATTTCAGGATAATCTGCGGCGGGGAAGTACGGCAGGGAAGAGTTGCCGTTGGTCCAGTCGCAGGTGAATGTCCCTTCCGACATCGCTTTGATGGTGACAGGCTGGTCCGGCAGTGCCTTGAGCAGATCCATCATCTGCCGTGCCGGGACGGCTATGCTCCCGTCACTGATGCTGTTCTCGACTTCCAGAGCTGTCCTGAGGGTGAGCTCCTGGTCGGATGCGGTTATCTCCAGCCTTCCGTCCTTCAGGACAAGGAGGAAGTTTTCCAGAATTGGCAGGGCTGTCTTTGCGGGGATGGCCTTGGACACATCCAGAAGCCCTTTCAGCAGTTCGTTGCTTGAAACGATGAATTCCATATTTCAGTGTCTGTGTATTATCAGTTCATTTTTACAAAAATAGGAATTATTCCTGAATTGGCATGCAATTTGACTTTCCAAGGCCGGAAATTAATTTAAAACTTATCATATGAAGAAAGGTTTCATCATAGTGCTTGCTTCAGTGGTCCTCAGCGGGATCACCGCGTGGGGCATCGTCAAGACGCAGGAGCCTTCCATGGCTGACCCGCACGCCGGGACTGTGACCACAAGCGACGGGCAGCTTGTCAAGACTGTCAATTTGTCACTTTCGGATTATCCTGATTTTACTTACGCGGCCGAGAACTCAGTCAAGGCCGTTGTCTATGTGGAGGTGACCTCCAAGGCGCCGCAGCAGGAGTACATAGACCCGTTCTTCCGTTTCTTCTTCGGAGACGGGATGGGGAACGGAGGCAGCCGGGAGCGCAAAGGCAGCGGATCCGGTGTCATCATCCGTGAGGACGGCTATATCGTGACTAACAACCATGTTGTGGCGAACGCCACCAATGTCACCGTCACACTTAATAACAACAAGAAGTATACAGCCAAGGTCATCGGCACAGATCAGGCTACCGATGTGGCATTGATCAAGATTGATGCGACCGGTCTGCCGGTCCTTCAGTTTGCTGACTCGGACAAGCTTCGTCTCGGCGAGTGGGTGCTCGCGATCGGTTCTCCTCTCGGAGAGCAGCTCCGCTCCACCATCACGGCCGGTATCGTCAGTGCCAAGGGCCGCTCCATGTCTTCAGGCGGAGAGATCAAGATAGAGTCGTTCATCCAGACGGATGCGGCCGTCAACCCTGGCAACTCCGGCGGAGCCCTTGTCAACAAGGAGGGAGAGCTTGTGGGCATAAATACGGCGATAGTGTCGACTACAGGCTCATACAGCGGGTATTCGTTCGCCATCCCGTCGAATATTGTACATAAGGTGGTTGCCGACCTTATCGACTTCGGTTCAGTGAAGCGTGCGAAACTCGGAGTTTCAATCATGGCCATAAACGAAGAAATGGCAGAGAAAATGAAACTTTCTTCTCTTGACGGCGTATATATAGCTGAAGTTGTGAAGGGAGGGTCTGCCGACAAGGCCGGAATCAAGGCGGAAGATGTTATCATCGCCATAGATTCCACTGAAACGGCGACACCGCAGGCTCTTCAGGAGAAGGTGAATGCATTCCATCCTGGGGACAAGGCTGAGGTGACGCTCATCAGAGACGGGAAGACCCGGAAACTTCAGGTCGTATTCCAGGATGAAGAGACCCTTGTGGCGGCTCAGAATGCGGACGGGACGGTTGTGTTCTACGGTGCTACGCTCAAGGCCGCAAAGAAAGGGGTTGAGATCGTGTCCGCAGGCAATGGAAAGATTGCCGAGGCGGGCGGTGAAGACGGGTTCATCATCCTGTATGTCAATGACAAGAAGGTCAGCAAGCCTAAGGATGTCATCGACATAGCCAAGAAGAGCAACGGCGCCGTCTTCATAGAGGGCGTGACAGCGTCCGGCAGACCTGGATACTTCGGCTTCGGCAAGGACCAGTAGTCGGAAAGGCGACGTAGATTTGTTTGTCGCGACCGGATACCTGTCCGGTCGCGACAATATTTTTATAAAGTATAATGAGACAACTTAAGATTACAAAATCAATCACCAACCGTGAGAGCGCTTCTCTGGACAAGTATCTTCAGGAGATAGGAAGGGAAGAGCTGGTGTCACCGGAAGAGGAGGTCGAATTGGCGCAGAGGATCCGTAAAGGCGATCAGGAGGCACTTGAGAAGCTTACAAGGGCTAATCTGCGGTTCGTGGTTTCAGTGGCCAAGCAATATCAGAACCAGGGACTCAGTCTTCCGGATCTTATCAACGAGGGCAACCTCGGTCTGATCAAGGCGGCGGAAAAGTTTGACGAGACCCGCGGATTCAAGTTCATATCCTATGCGGTATGGTGGATTCGCCAGTCCATACTTCAGGCTCTGGCCGAACAGAGCCGTATCGTAAGGCTTCCTCTCAATCAGGTGGGGTCTCTCAACAAGATCAACAAAGCCTTGGGCAAGTTCGAGCAGGAAAACGAGCGTCAGCCGTCTGCAGATGAGCTGGCTGAAATGATCGATATCCCCAAGGACAAGATCAACGACACCCTGCGTGTGTCCGGCCGCCATGTCAGTGTGGATGCGCCGTTTGTGGAAGGAGAGGACAACAGTCTTCTTGACGTGCTCCCCAATGATGATTCTCCGAGTGCGGATCGCGGACTTACCAATGAGTCTCTCAGCACGGAAATCGAGCGGGCTCTCCAGATTCTGACAGGCCGTGAGCGGGAGATCATCAAGTCGTTCTTCGGAATCGGGTGTCAGGAAATGACCCTCGAAGAGATAGGCGAACGTCTGGACCTTACCCGCGAAAGGGTGCGCCAAATCAAGGAGAAGGCAATCCGGAAACTCAAGAAACCGGCAGCCAGCAAACTTCTGAAGTCATATCTCGGCTGATGAGTGCGGAGAGTTTCATCGCTGCGAAGGCCTCAGAGGCCATCAAGGCAGTATACGGCGCTGATGTGCCGGCGGAATCCCTTCAGGTCCAGCCTACGCGCAAGGAATTTGAAGGCGACTATACACTTGTGGTGTTCCCGCTTCTGCGCGTCACCCGTCAATCTCCCGATGCCACAGGCAACGCGATAGGGGAATGGCTTAAGGCCAATTGTCCTGAGGTGAGCGCATTCAACTCGGTCAAGGGATTCCTCAACATCAGCCTTTCCAATGTCTATTGGAAGGAAAGCCTTGAGAATATCGCTTCTGACCCGGATTTCGGCCGGCTTCCTTCAACCGGCCGCAGGGTGATGGTCGAGTTCTCTTCTCCGAATACCAACAAGCCGCTGCATCTCGGGCATGTACGTAACAATCTTCTCGGGGCTTCGGTTTCCAATCTCCTCAAGGCGGCCGGAAATGATGTGATCAAGGCCACTCTTGTCAATGACCGCGGAGTGCATATCTGCAAGTCAATGTATGCTTGGAAGGAACGCTTCAACGGCGCTACCCCTCAGAGCAGCGGCAAGAAAGGTGATCATCTTGTGGGGGATTGTTATGTGGAGTTTGCCAAGATGGAGAAGGAGGACCCTTCTGTCATGGACAAGGTTCATGAGATGCTTGTCAAGTGGGAGGAGGGCGATCCGTCCGTCCGTGCGCTTTGGCAGATGATGAACGAGTGGGTGTTCGCCGGCTTTGAACAGACCTATAAGGCGTTGGGTATCAGCTTTGACAAGACCGATTACGAGCATGACACTTATCTTCTCGGCAAGGAACTTGTCCAGAAAGGACTTGATACAGGCGTGTTTGTAAAGGATCCTGACGGGTCGGTGTGGTGTGACCTGACTGCGGACGGGCTTGACAGGAAGCTTCTTCTCCGCTCTGACGGGACATCCGTCTACATCACTCAGGATCTCGGGACGGCCGAGCGCAGATTCAGTGAATATAAGCTTGATTCTCTGATATATGTGGTGGGAGATGAGCAGAACTACCATTTTCAGGTGCTCAAACTCATCCTTAAGAAACTTGGTTTCAGCTGGGCGGACTGCATCTATCACCTGTCTTACGGGATGGTTGAACTTCCGGAGGGCAAGATGAAGTCACGTGAGGGCACGGTGGTCGATGCCGATGACCTCATCGAGAAGATGTATCAGGAGGCGAAGGAGATGTCTGAGGAGAGCGGCAAATTGGCCGAGATGCCTCAGGACGAGAAGGAACACCTCTATCACATGATCGGTCTCGGGGCTCTCAAGTATTTCATACTTAAGGTTGATCCGAAAAAGAAGATGCTCTTCAATCCTAAGGAGTCGATTGATTTCAACGGCAATACGGGACCGTTTATCCAATACACGCACGCCAGAATCCAGTCGATTCTCCGCAAGGCTGAAGCGGCCGGCAAGAAGGCTGCGGTGGCCCGGGATGCGGAGTTGAGCCCGAAGGAGATCCGGATAGTGCAGATGCTCGCTTCTTACCCTCAGAAAGTGGCAGAGGCTGCCGCCGCATATTCTCCTGCGCTGATTGCAAACTACTGCTATGAGCTTGCAAAGGAGTTCAACCAGTATTATCACGATACAAGCATCCTCCATGAAACGGACGGAAGACTGCTTGAGATGAGGCTGGAACTTATATCGGACACAGCTGCGGTTCTCCGCGCCGGAATGGGGATACTTGGAATTGAACTACCTGACAGAATGTGATATACCGACTTCCGTCAAGGAAGTCAGCCAGCTCGGATGGGACTACATTGATGTCATCTTTTTCTCGGGTGACGCATTCGTGGATCATCCGAGTTTCGGTACTGCGTGCATAGCACGGTATCTTCAGAAGTACGGATATCGCGTTGCGGTCGTCCCCCAGCCTAACTGGCGGGATGACCTGCGGGATTTCCGTAAACTCGGAACTCCACGCCTTTATTTTGCGGTGAACGCCGGTGCCATGGATTCCATGGTCAACCACTATACGGCCGCAAAGCGTCTGCGGCACGATGATGCCTATACTCCTGACGGGAGAGCTGGCCAGCGGCCTGACAGGGCCGTCACAGTCTATACCCGTATCCTCAAGGAATTGTGGCCGGATGTACCGGTCGTTATCGGGGGAGTGGAAGCATCTTTGCGCCGTCTCACGCATTATGACTATTGGGATGACCGCCTGATGCGGTCCGTCCTTCTGGACAGTGGTGCTGACTGGTTGTGCTATGGAATGGGGGAACGGCCCATGCTGGAGTTGACTCGGGCGGTTGAGTCCGGGCGGAACCTCCGGCAGATTGAGAAGATTCCGCAGCTGGCCTTTTTCCGGAAGGGCAGGTGGCGTGCTGAAAACCCGCTTGTCCTCCGCTCGTATGAAGAGTGTGTGGAAGATGACAGAGCCTTTGCCGAGAACTTCCATCAGATAGAGACTCATGCCAATATGCTTCATCAGCAGGTGATAATCGAGCCGGTGGGTGATGGCTTTGTGCAGGTGAACCCGTCGTATCCGCCTGCCACGCAGGAGGAGATGGACTCTTTCTGGGATCTTCCTTTCACGAAGCGTCCTCATCCGCGATATAAGGGCAAACGCATTCCGGCCTACGATATGATCAAGGATTCGATCATTACTCACAGAGGCTGTTTCGGCGGTTGCAATTTCTGTACGATTGCGGCTCATCAGGGCAAGTTCATACAGTCCCGCTCCGAGGAATCGATCCTTTCTGAAGTCCGGAAACTGGCGGCGATGCCGGAGTTCCACGGCAACATATCCGATCTCGGGGCTCCGACCGCCAACATGTACGGGATGCGCGGGCGGAATCCGGAGAAATGTTCAGTATGCCGCCGCAAGTCCTGTCTTTTTCCTGCTCCATGCAGTAATCTGAACCGGGATCATTCACGCGTCCTGGAGCTTTACCATAGGGTGGATGCCGTCAAGGGTGTGAAACATTCTTATATCGGCAGCGGTGTGCGGTATGACCTTTTTTTGGATGAGAACGGTTTCGTGGACGGTACCGGCAAGCCTTATTTGAGAGAACTCATGCTGCGGCATACATCCGGGCGCTTGAAAGTCGCCCCGGAGCACACGGAGGACAAGGTCCTGTATTATATGGCCAAGCCGTCTTTCCGCCTGTTTGAGCGCTTGCGGCGGGAGTTCGACAAGATAAACCGTGAGAACGGCACTCATACAGAACTTGTCCCGTATTTTATATCTTCCCATCCGGGATGTACTCTGCAGGATATGTGGAAACTGGCTGCAAATCCTTGTCTTAAAGGAATATGGATGGATCAGGTGCAGGATTTTATGCCGACTCCGATGACGACTTCATCCGTGATGTTCAAGACGGGGCTGGATCCGAGGACGATGAAACCTGTCTTCGTGGAACGGGACCCGGAGAGAAAAAAGGCGCAAAAAGCTGTTTTTTTTCAGAAAAATCAGAAAAAGTAGTATTATTGCACTCCAATTCAAATATACAAAGACAAACATCATTATGGCACAAGATAACAAGAAGCGTCACATCGTGAGCTATGAGAACATGTCCCGCGAACTTGCGGAGGCATTTGCGGAGAAGTACCCGAAAGGTTTCAGCGACTACCTTCCGGATCTGGTCAAGTATACCAAGCCGGACGGGACTCCGTTTTACGCCGTGATGATTGAGATTCCGGACGCCATTTATCTGGTCAAGATCAAAGTCAAGATCGACGATGCGGATGATATAGAGAGATGGCTTGAAGGGGAGGAGGATGCCGAGAACGAGCAGGTGGCCGGAACCGCAGGAGAAACTGCAGACGAGGGCGGGACTCTTCCTGACGAGAATATTTCCCAGTATGGGGGCGATGATGACCAGTCCGATGCTGCTGAATAAGATTCTCGGGAAAATATCAGAACAGAACAAGCTTCTGTATTTAAGTTTTTTGGTCGGCGTGCTCTCTGGGTGCGCCGCCGTTGTCCTTGATTGGGCCATAGCTGCAATCAGCGGCTGTCTCGACCGTACATTCGGTGGCGGGAGTCTGGAGTGGGGTTTCCTTGTGCTTCCGGGAGTGGGCATGTTCATCTCTTTGCTGCTCCTGAAGTTTGTTGTCAGGGACAATATCGGCCATGGTGTGACGAAAGTGTTGCTTGCCGTTTCCCGCAATGAGTCGCGCATACGGCCTCACAACATGTGGTCTTCGGTTTTGACGTCTTCTTTCACGATAGGTTTCGGCGGCTCGGTGGGGGCTGAGGCGCCGATCGTCTATACCGGTGCCGCCATCGGTTCCAATATAGGTCGCGTCTGCGGTCTGTCGTACCGCAGTGTCACAGTTCTTCTTGGTTGTGGCGCTGCCGGAGCTGTGGCCGGCATATTCAAGGCTCCCCTTGCCGGCATGCTTTTCACTTTGGAGATTCTGCTGTTCAATGTGTCGATGAAGTCGATGCTGCCGATGCTCATCTCCACGATCTCCGCCACGGTGGTTTCCTATGCGTTCCGTGGACAGACTCCGGTGTTTGCATGCGCCCTGACCCCTTTCTCTATGGGGAATCTGCCTTTCTATGTGGTGTTGGGTGTTCTGGCCGGGCTGTTCTCCCTGTATTTTACAAACGGAACTCTTTGGCTTGAGGACAAGCTCGGCAAACTGACCAATGTCTACCTGCGCTGGCTGTTGTGCGCTGTGGGGCTGGGTGTGCTGATATTTCTCTTCCCGCCGCTGTACGGGCAGGGTTATTCCGACCTGCACAGCCTGCTTAACGGACAGGAGATACAGGTGGAGGACCGCAGCTTGCTGTCTTTCCTGATGAGTTATCGCTGGGGTGTGCCGGTGTTTTTCCTGCTTATACTGTTTTTCAAGATAGTGGCGATGACCCTGACCAATTCCGGTGGGGGAGTCGGCGGTACTTTCGGCCCGACGCTGTTCTCCGGAGCCATTCTCGGATTCATCGTTGCGCGCTGTTTCAATCTGGCCGGCATGAGTGTCCCCGAGCAGAATTTCGTCCTTGTCGGGATGGCTGCGCTGATGGCTGCCGTCATGCAGGCTCCGATGACGGCGATCTTCCTCATTGCTGAGATTTCCGGCGGCTATGAACTCCTGATTCCCCTTATCCTGACTTCCACTGTGGCATTCGGTACAGTACGTATCTTTGAGAAGTATTCGATCTATACCAAGCGTATCGCGCAGAGCGGTGATCTCCTGACCCATGACAACGACCAGGCTGTGTTGACACTGCTGCAGACCAATGATCTGATCCGTGACAAGTATCCGAAAGTCTCGATCGATGCGCCTCTGAGAGAGGTGGTGGACATCCTTGCCTATTCCGGATCTGACGCCTCCGTGATGGCCGTGATAGATTCAAAGGGGCGGTTCCAGGGGATGATTGACCTCGCAGCAGTCCGCAAATATCTCTTCAGCACGGATAAATACGACACTGTCCATGTCTATAACATAATGGAGACGCCGCCGGAGTATATATACTACGGAGAAAAGATGGATTCTGTCATGAGCAAATTTGACCGCACCGGTGCGTGGAGACTGCCGGTGATAGACAAGGAGAGGAAATATCTCGGTTTCATCTCCAAGTCCCGCCTCCTTACGGCCTATCGCACCGAACTCCGGGAAATATCCCAGGAGGATTAGGCCTTTTTCCCGACGAGTCCAAGTGCAATTCTCTTCCTGTCAAGATCCACGTCAATAACCCTCACGGTCAGCTGCTGGTGAAGTCTGACGACTTTTGACGGGTCGGTGCCCCGCGGTCCCATTTTGGATACATGGACGAGTCCGTTCTCGTGGAGGCCGATGTCCACGAATGCCCCGAAATTGGTGATGTTGGTGACTATTCCGGGTAGTTCCATGCCCGTCTTGAGGTCTTCGATTGAGCGGATATCATCCGCAAACGAGAATTCTCCGGCCTGTTCCCGCGGATCGAGCCCCGGTTTGGCGAGTTCCTTGAGAATGTCGTTGATGGTAGGCAGGCCTGCGGAGTCGCAGATGAAGTCCTCAGCCTGGATCTTCGAGCACAATTCTGCGTTGCCTACGAGTTCTTTGGCGGTGACACCCAGAGACTTGGCCATCTTGTCCACTATGCCGTAGGATTCCGGGTGTACGGCTGAAGCGTCGAGCGGATTCTCTCCGCCCCGTATCCGCAGGAAACCTGCGCATTGCTCAAAGGCCTTTGCTCCCAAGCGCGGTACTTTTTTCAGCTCCGAACGGCTGGAGAAGCCTCCGTTGGCTGTCCGGTATGAGACGATGTTCTCTGCCAATGCCAGGCCTATTCCGGAGACGTAGGAGAGGAGGTAGGGCGATGCTGTGTTGAGGTTGACGCCTACGGCGTTTACACAGCTCTCCACCGTGTTGTCGAGTTTTTCCTTCAGAAGGGTCTGGTCAACGTCATGCTGGTATTGCCCTATGCCGAGGTTCTTCGGGTCTATTTTCACGAGTTCAGCGAGAGGATCCATGAGACGGCGTCCGATGGATACTGCCCCGCGCACCGTCACGTCTTCATCGGGGAACTCTTTGCGGGCCGTTTCCGAGGCGCTGTAGATCGATGCTCCGTCCTCGCTTACTGTCCAGACCTTGCATCCTTCCGGGAGGCGGATCCGTTTGAGGAAGTCTTCAGTCTCGCGTGACGCGGTGCCATTGCCTATCGCTATGGCCTCAATCTTGAATTTTTCCACCATCTCCTGCATGGCTTTGATGGCCTTGATTTTGTCGTTCTGCGGCGGATGGGGGAAGATGATGGTGTGGTAGAGGAGGTTGCCGTTCTCATCAAGACAGGCTATCTTGCAGCCGTTGCGGAATCCTGGGTCTATGGCCATGGTGCGTTTCTGTCCGACCGGAGCGCTGAGCAGGAGTTGCTTGAGGTTCTCCCCGAACACCCGGATGCTCTCGATGTCGGCTTTGCGTTTGGCTTCTTTGATTACTTCGCCGGAGATGGACGGCTCCAGCAGGCGTTTGTAGGAGTCGCTGACGGCTTCCTTTATCTGTGCGGCAAGCGCAGCCGCAGGGTACGAGTGCTCTTGACAGAAATCGTAGTATATCTTCGCCCCGCATTTCTCCGGGTCTGCATCTATGCCTATGTTGAGATATCCCTCGTCAGCTGCCCTCAGCATGGCGAGCAGGTTGTGTGACGGGATGCGGGCAAGCGGCATGGAGAACTCGAAGTAACTGCGGTATTTTGAGCCTTCGGCAGCTTCTCTGCCGGCTTTGGTAACAGTGGATGTCACCCTGCGGCTGCGGAAAATGCTGCGGAGGTTCTCTCTGATCACTGCGGTCTCGCTCAGACGCTCGGCGATGATGTCCCGGGCTCCGGAGAGCGCGTCCTCTTTGCTTTTGATCTTGCCGTTGAGGAACTTGCCGGCTTCAGTCTCGGGATCGCGGGTACGCACGTTCCACATGAGATCGGCCAGCGGTTCAAGGCCGGCTTCTTTGGCCATGGTGGCTCTGGTGCGGCGTTTCGGGCGGAACGGGAGATAGAGATCTTCGAGTTCCGTGGCATTCAGGCAGTTCTCGATCTTTTCCCTGAGTTCGTCCGTGAGTGCACCGGCATCGCCTATGGTCTTGAGAATGGTCTGCTTGCGCTTCTCCATCTCGTCGAAAGTGTCGGCCCAGTGGCGTACCTCAGCCACCTGCGCATCGTCCATCCCTCCGGTCTTCTCCTTGCGGTAGCGGCTGATGAACGGGATGGTGTCCCCTTCGGCAAGCATTTCTATGCAGTTCTCCACCTGCCAGGTTTTGAGATTCAGCAGGCTTGCTATATGATTGGTATATAACTCTTTCATTGTTTCGGAAGGATTTTTCTGAATCTCAAGGCAAGTACTCCCCAGAACGCTTCTCCGAATATGCTTCCGGACATCTTGGATGTGCCCTCCTTGCGGTTGACGAACACTACAGGCACTTCGGCGATGCGGAAACCGAGTTTCTTGGCGGTGTACTTCAGCTCTATCTGGAAGCCGTAGCCTTTCATCTTTACGGTATCCAAGTCGATGGTTTCTAGTACCTTGCGGGAGTAGCATACAAAGCCCGCCGTGCTGTCGAAAATCTTGAATCCAAGGACTGTCCTGACATAGATGGAGGCGCAGTAGGAGATGAGAATGCGTGAGATAGGCCAGTTCACGACATTGATTCCGTCGCAGTAGCGCGAGCCCACTGACATGTCGGCGACGCCTTCAGCCACCGGCTTCAGCAGCCTCGGCAGGTCCTGCGGGTTGTGCGAGAAGTCGGCGTCCATCTCGAAAATGTAGTCATATCCGTTCTTCAGCGCCCACTTGAATCCTGTGATGTATGCTGTCCCGAGACCGAGCTTACCGCTCCTCTCTATGAGATGCAGTCTCTGCGGGTGCAGTTTCTGGAGCTTTTTCACCTCATTCCCTGTGCCGTCGGGGGAGCCGTCGTCGATGACGAGGATGTCATATTGACCCTCTATGCTCAAGACGGCTTCAGTAATCTTTGATATGTTCTCTATCTCGTTGTAGGTCGGGATGATGACAAGTTTCCGTTCCATATTTTCAGTGTCCTTGTTCTGCAAATTTACTGCTTTTTATTTACTTTTGCACTCAAACGTTATCTATGATGGTAAGCAGATTTGACATTCCTTTCAGGGTATCCACGTCCAGGCTTCGCGAGATCGCTTCCCGGAGCGGATCACCCTATACTTTGATATACACGAATCCGATGGAGCTCGAATGGGTTGATCTCGGGCTTGAACGTATGCTTCAGGTGGCTTCCTATACCGGAGCAGCGATGGTTTATGCCGACCATTTCCGCTCGGCAGACGGTGATGTCTTTCCTCATCCTGTCATTGACTTGCAGGAAGGTTCTTTGCGGGATGACTTTGATTTCGGCGGTGTGCAGCTTTACAGGACGGATGTTCTCAGGGAGGCTGTAGCCATGATGGATGAGGATTATGGGTATGCGGGCTTATATGATTTGAGGCTCCGGGTGTCCCGTCTCGGGAGGATTGTCCATATCAACGAATACCTTTATTACGAAGTTGAACAGGACACGCGCAAGTCGGGGGAGAAGTTGTTTGATTATGTTGACCCGCGCAACCGGGCTGTCCAGATAGAGATGGAGAAAGCCTGCACGGCACATCTCAAGGCTGTCGGCGGGTGGTTGCGTCCTGAGTTCAAGAGTGTGGATTTCTCTCTTGGCGGAAAGTTTGATTACGAAGCTTCAGTGGTGATACCCTGCCGCAACCGCGTCCGGACGATAGCCGATGCCATCCGCTCGGCGCTCGATCAGAAGACATCCTTCAAATACAATGTGATAGTTGTCGATGACAATTCCACTGACGGGACGCAGGAGGTGATCATGGGTTTTGATGATCCCCGTCTCATATATATAGCCCAGAAGCCCGGGTATCATGCTATTGGAGGCAATTGGAATGCTGCCGTACACCACCCTTCCTGCGGACGTTTCGCGCTGCAGCTTGACTCGGACGACGTATATTCGGGGCCTGACACCGTACAGAAATTTGTGGATGCGTTCCGTGAGCAGAACTGTGCCATGGTCATCGGCTCGTATCAGCTTACCGACATCAACCTCAACCCCCTGCCTCCGGGAATCATCGACCACCGTGAGTGGACTCCTGATAACGGGCGCAACAATGCTTTGAGAATCAACGGACTCGGTGCTCCGCGAGGCTTCTGGACCCCGCTGCTCAGGCAGATCAACTTTCCGGTGACAAAATACGGGGAGGATTATGCTGTCGCCCTTCGAGTCAGCCGTGAGTATCAGATAGGCCGGATCTGGGATGTCATCTATGACTGCCGGCGCTGGGACGACAATTCTGATGCCGCTCTTGATGTGGAGAAGGTCAATGCCAATAATTTCTACAAAGACCGTCTCCGTACATGGGAGTTACAGGCTCGGATCGCGATGAGCAGTGGCGGGGGAGAGGGACAGGACTGAAAAAGTTGGGAAATTAGGCTTTTTATGCTATATTTGCAGCCGCGTCCGGTGTCAGACACCTTGGCGCTGCAATCAGGAAAGATGCTCGAGTGGCTGAAGAGGCACGTCTGGAAAGCGTGTGGTCGTCAAAAACGGCTCCAGGGTTCGAATCCCTGTCTTTCCGCGAAAGAGGGCTAACGCTCTGATTTCTAATAAATTAAGCGCAAAATTAGACCCGAAACGGGACAAAATCGGGACAAGTTCTGTCCCGGATTTTGATGCCGCCATCTCCGATTCTCTGCTTTTCGGGCAGGAGCCGGAAAAGGAAAAATGTTTTCCGAAAATTCCTTGAGGACAACAAATTCCCATCGACCGCCCTCGTCTCCGGTTTTACAAGGCAGCACGCCCTCGCTTTCATGGATATGGTTGAAGAGAACCTCTCCCCGAAGACTTTCAATAACTACATCGGCTTTTTCAGGGGTTTGTGGGCATGGATGATGGAGAAAGGATACGCGGATGCCAACCCGTTTGACGGCATCGAGAACGGGGGCTTTTTCATTTAACTTCGTCCTTGAGGGTGTTAAGGAGCCTCTCGATCCTTCTTAAAATTGCTTGTTTTTCCTCGTTTTCGACAAGTTGAAGAAGTGTGAAGATTTTGGAAATCAAGCTTTCCTTGAATAACCAAATTTAATTCAAGATCATTCCACTTTTTCAGAAGAATTTTTAAGCGCCATATCCAATTTGTCAAGCATGCTTTCAAATTTGCCCCGGACGTCCACGCCGGCGGCCTTGAGCCGTCTGTATTTCTCAGCCGTATCTTCCTTCACACAAAGTGATATGGTCTTCGTATAAATGCGCGGGTCTTTCCTGCCCGCTCCAGGCCTCGCTCCGCCCCAACTCATGCTGTCACCTCCTCCGCGATCTTGAGAGCCTCGCCTTTTGTGTAATATAATTTCTTTATTTCCCTTTGCCGCCCCACGCTTGAGCGGTGGCCTGCTTTAGTTTGTTCCTGATGGCACAAAGGTACAAAAGAAAAGGGGCCCGCTTGAAAGAGGCCCCCGACACCAAAACAATTTTTGAAATGTTCAGGTTCAAATTCATTTTAAGAATTGGCAAAAGGTTCAGAGTTATAATCTCGAACTATTAGCCCGATTGGGGAGGAAGACCTCCTCCTTTCGGTTTTGGTTTTGCAAATATAGCAAAAAAATCAGAAGCTCCACCTCACGCCGGCGGTGACCCAAATCGAATCACCAGTCCCGTATCTTCTCAAGCCATATCTGAGCCCTGACATAGGTGTCGTGGTCTATGCTTCCGTCCTTGAGGGCGGCATCGAGTTTTTTCTGCCTCCTCTTCCAGACCCTGTACTTGCACCGCTTCCTGTCTTCTGCCATCTCCCCGGAAGAAACATAGTAAACGGCATTCCCGATGCCGTTTTTGATTTTCCTGAAAATCCAGCGGAAAAAGCAAAAAACACAAATTATGGCAAAACCGATAGTAAAGTTTTCTAGCATATCAACACCCTTTTTCGCAAATATAACGAAAAACCGGATAGATCAATCAACTATGCAGGACAATCACTTGATTTTCTTGACAATCTGCTGCGCCTCGTCCCTGTAGCCCGCCGCGAACTTTCCGGTTCATAAAAAATCATTAACTTTGCCGGACGTTAGTTAATGTGTTTTGAAGTCAGGTAAGACTATAATTGTGGGGATTGCCGCTGCCCTGCTGTATGGTTGTGGATTGGATTACAGTCCGCAACCACGTCCGGTTAAGGTGGTTCTCGGGCTTGAGAGCCAGTCGACGAAGACCTCAATGTCTGCGGACGGACTTCATTTCCTGTGGGACAAGGGGGATGAGATTTCGCTTTGGGCAAAGGATTCCGAGGGCGCATATGTTCTTGATAATCAAACTTTCACTAATTTTGCCTCTCCTGACAATTCCAGAAGCACGGCATATTTCGGTACTACGCTTCCCTCTCCGATGCCGGAGGGGACATACACATATTACATTTCATATCCGAAGCCTCTGTCCGCAAGCGGGACGACAGCCCGTTACGAGGTTCCCAAGATCCAGGACGGTGACGTCTCAGGGGGGCTTGACATCACCGTGGCCGAGCCCGTTACAGGGCCGGAACTCAAGGCTGCAACTGAAGCCGGACCTGTGCTGGATCCGTTGAAAGTCAGGATGAAACACCTCCTGCATTTCCTGAGATTCTATATACCGGAGGGTAATGATGCCATGGACGGGGCGGTGGAGAAAATAGAGTTCACCATGCCGCAGACCGTTGCCGGAGAATTGGATGTGGATGTGGCAAGTGCCGGTGTAAATCTCATCGGAGAAGGCTCAACCGGCATCGCAATGAAGCTCCAGACTCCGTTGGAGGCGTCCTCCGCCGATTCGAAGCAGTCCGCCGTGGCCGCCATCATCCCGCCGCAAACCCCGTACGGGGCAGGGGAGAGCATGCAGGTAAGACTTTATTCCGCTACCAGATATTCATCCCTGGACTTCAGTCTCGCGGGGCGGACATTCGAGGCCGGGCACATCACTCCAGTGCCACTCAGACCGGAGCAGACGCGGCCGAGATATACAGTCCACTTCACCCTCAACTCCAATAATCTGGGCGAGGATCTCCAGAACATCTCCTTGACCCTGCCGGAAGGTGTCAACTGGCCCGGAACGGACTCGAACATATACACTTACGTCAATGCTGACGGCAGCCTGCTCTCAAAAGGGGACAGTTTTTTCCTAGAAACGCTTGATGAAAAACAGTTCCGGACTCTCTCGAACCGGGAGGTCGCTGTGCGCTTCGAGTCCGAAAACGCCGTTCTCCACGATACTCTTGCCTTTGCCGACCTCTCCACGGCCGTGAGCGCGAGCTTGAGTCTTGACTGCCCGTACCTCTTCTTCGAGGATTTCAGCGGGGTGAAGGATTTCAGTTCGCATGATAAATACAGTGGATCAAGTGCCGGGAGTTTCAGTCCATATACATTTTTGGATGGTTGGAGCGCGGCCAGGGCCGGTGCCCAGGCAGGAACGGCTATTCGCCTTGCCTGCCGACGGGAGACCGCTTTGGCTAATTATTCTGCACGCGCGGATTCTCCTTTCCTCTCTGGATTGAAAGATGGAAAAATTGTTGATCTTGATATCCAGTTTGACTATTCGATGGATCGCAAGGAGTATACAACATGGCCGTTTAAGAATCCTGAAGTCAGTCAAACAGTCCATGTCGGCTTCATAAAAGCCTCTGAGAATTATAATAGTGGCGATGACGATGGTACATTTACCAGTTCATTTGAAGTAAATGAGGCATCTGGGTCGTACACTAATATAAATCATATATATAGTTATGATTTGATCGGTGCCGAGGCCCCTCTGCGCTTGAGTTGGAGGACTGTACCAGAGACCGATGGGACACCAGGTAACAGCACCTGTTGGCTCTACATCGACAACATAAAAGTGAAAATCAAAAAATAATCCGATGAATACAAAATTATTGAAAACCGCAGCCGCACTGGCCCTGCCTCTTGCCGTCCTGTCCTGCTCCAAGCAGGCCGGGGGCGGGGAGGGCTTCGCTGCGTTCTCTCTGGCGACTGACGGGATAGTCGCCGAGGTCACCAGGAGCAACGTCTCCGACTACGCTGAGCTTCCATCCGCAGGGGATTTCCGTCTACAGATAAGCGATGCCCAGAGCTCACCGGTCTACACCGGCCTGCTCAAAGATTACGATGCTTCGACCCCGCTGAAGGTCGGCAACTATTCAGTCACAGCCTCTTATGGTTCCTCTTCCGATGAGGGCTTCGGGAAGCCATATTTGAGCGGTTCCGCTGATTTCGGAGTCGCGGGCGGCGAGACGAAAGAAGTGAAGATCCGCGCGAGCCTCGCCAACACCATAGTCCGTTTCGCTTTCACTGATACTTTCAAGGCTTATTATCCGGACTACAGCTTTACCCTCACGACGGGTGGCGGCACGGTGATCGATTTCCCGAAGAGCGAGACCAGGGCCGCGTTCATCGACGCATACAAGTTCTCAGTCTCCGGAACCTTGACCAATCAGGCCGGAAAGACTCAGACTTTCAGCAACTCTTTTGACAAGTCCATCGATGCGGGAAAATGCTACACCCTCAAATTTGATGTGGTCAACATAGGCTCCGGTGTGATCACCATCGCATTCGACGACACCGTGGAGACAGTTACCCTTACTGACATAGAACTCAATGATTAAGATGAAAAAAATCCTATATTCCCTCGCCGCCCTCATCTTGCTTGCAGCCTGCGACAAGGACCGTTTCAACTACGGCGAGAAATATGGCACGCTCTCATTTGACGGGGCCGGCCTCAACATTTCCGAAGAAGTCAACTCCGCCACCAAGGCCGAAGCGGCCGGTGAAGATTACGTCCTGTTCCTTTATGACAGCGGCGACCGCCAGCAATGGAAGAAAAACTGGGGTGAGGTCAAGGCCGGCGGAAACATATCCCTTCTGGCAGGCGACTACAAACTCGTCGTGCGTTCCACAAGCGCGGAAGTTCCTGAAGCCAAATTCGGAGCTCCTGTTTACGGCGCGTCGAAATCGTTCTCCATCAAAGCCGGGGAGACCACCAGTATCGGCACGCTCACTTGCACCCTCCTGCAGGCCATAGCCACGGTGTCGTATAACGATGCGTTCCTTGAGACTGTCACCGGGGACGGAACAGCCACCGTGGAACTCAAGTCCGGATTCCCTCTCGAATACGCTCTCACCTACAATGGCGGCGCTCCAAAATACGAACTCCGCCAAGGCTACTTTGCCCTCAGCGGAGAAGCGTCCACGATGTACATAACATTCAAAGGCTCTATTGACGGTAAGACTCAGAAGATGAGCACTTCCATCAGCGGTGTCAAAGCCCGTGACTGGCGTGTCATAACTTTCATGAAGAAAACAGATGCTTCCGGCAACGCCAGTTTCCAAGTCGAGATTGACGGTCTGGTCGAAGACCTGGAGCTCAAAAATGAAGTCCAGGGCTCAGAAGAGGGGGACGGCAACGACCCTCAGGCCCCTGTGGGCGACGGCGGCATCGAGCTTGTCAGCACCTCGCAGTACGACATCACCAAGGCCGTGACCGTGCCTGCCACGGGTGCATTCCCTCTGACCATGACCGCCAAGATCCCTAACGGCGCACGCAAGTTCACCGTGGACATAGCCTCTACCAACGAAGATTTCGTCAACTCGGTCAACACCGTGGGCGGTACCACGCTCGACCTTATCAATCCTTCTGAGGCCGCCATGGGCATATTCGACATCGTGCCGTTCCCGCACGGGGCTGAACTCTCCGGCAAGACGGAGATTGACTTTGACCTCTCCGGTGCGCAGACCCCGCTTCTCGGTTTCAAGGGCCGCCACACGTTCACCATGAACGTCACGGACAACAAGGGCTGCCGCAAGAGCATTCCTATCATACTTGTAGTAGAATAAGGAGGCATCAGGATGAAAAAGAACATTATCTATATATTCGGGGCCGTGCTGCTTGCTGCGGCCTGCACCAAGACTCCTCAGGGCGACGGGGCGTTTTCCCTCTCCGTGAGTGTGGGTGAACCTGTCACCAGGGCCGCCATGAGTCAGGAGGAACTCCTTTCCTCCGCCGTGGTCAAGATCTACAAGGCTGATTTCTCCGGCAAGGTCAGGGAGTACAAATATTCCGAGATGCCGCAGGCCCTGTACCTCCCGGCAGATGACTACCGTGTCGACGTGACGGCAGGGCTGATCACCGGTCAAAACCCGCAGGCTGCATCATGGGAGCAGAAGAGCTACTCCGGCTCCAAGGAATTCAAGATTGTCGCCGCTCAGACGAGCAGCACGGAGGTTGTAGCCAAGGTCTGCAATGTCGTCTCGAACGTCAATTTTGATGCTTCTGTCTCAGAGAAGTTCCAGACTGGCTATTCCTGCACTGTGAGTGTCGGAGACGGTAGGGAGAACCTTGTATACACGGCGGAGAAGAGCGGCGCCGACGGGTTCTTCATCGCCTCGGGCTTCGAGCCGGCGCTTAAGTGGGAGTTCTCCGGCAAGCTTGCCGCTGACGGTTCGGAGTTCAGCAAATCAGGTGAAGTCAAGTCTGTCGAGGCGGGAAAACGCTACAAGCTGACCCTCAAGTTCACCGAGAAGAACGGTGTGCTCGATCTTGAGCTTCTCGTGGACGAGAGTACCAACAACATCTACGATGACATCATCTTCGAGGCCGCATCCACTGGAGTGTCAAGCACTTCCCGCCATGAGATCTGGGCGGGGCACTTCACGGCCCATGCTGATGTGGACGAGACACAGTACGACAAGGACAAGGTTTATTTCGATGTCCGTGCCAAGGGCGTGCAGGACTGGAAGAGGGTGAACGCCGTCCGCGACTCGGAAGGCAGCTTCAGTGCCAGGATTTCGGGCCTCACTCCGGAGACGGAATACGAATACAGGCTCGCCGTCACAGCCCTTGACGGGGGTGCAGAAGAGACCATGGATGCCCAGTCCACCATCACCACGGACAAGGCTGTCCCTGTGCCTAACGGAGGGTTCGAGACGACTTCCAATGATGAAAGCAACAAATTCAAATCCTTTTATGATCCGGCATCTTCGGACGAGACCTTGAAAAGCAAGTGGTGGGACAGCGGGAACGCAGGATCCACAACTGTCGGAAGTAGTTATGTCATCTCATACCCGGATGCTTCAGACAAGAAAGAAGGAAACCAGTCCGTGTGCCTGCAATCACGCAATGTGATTGTAAAATTCGCCGCAGGTAACCTTTTCAGTGGGCATTTCGGGAAGACAATAGGAATGGATGGAGGTACCGTATTCTTCGGTCGACCTTTCACTGCCCGTCCTACGGCTCTGCGCTTCTGGATGAAGTATTCGGGAGGTAAGATCAACCATGACACTTCCAATGTCCCGGAAGACGGGAAGAAAGGCAATTATGACAAGGCGATGATACGTGTTGCCCTTGGTACGTGGGATTACAAGAAGTACGGCGGTGACGCGGACAGTCCGGTGCTTGTCAACACCACGGACGTCAACACTTTCGTGGATTTCAGCACCGATGCTTCCACGATCGCCCTTGGCGAGAAGATAGTCTCGTCAGATGATTCCAACCCTGCCAAAGATTGGATTCAGGTGACTCTGCCTATCGAGTACCGAGACGAGACGAAGTTCCCGACCCATATCATCATCAGCTGCGCAGCCAGCATGTACGGTGATTATTTTTCAGGCTATGACGACAGCAAGTTATGGCTTGACGGAATGGAATTTGTATACGAATAGTCCCGTATGCGCATCCGCCTGTTGACAAATGCTATTCTGCTTCTGCTCCTTGTGCCTTTTTCGGCTCGCGGGCAGAAGTTTGATCGTGGCATAGACATGTCCACCCAGCCTGTTTTCGTGGAGAAGGGGACATGGATGGTGGGCGGAGGTGCGAGCTGGGCCCTGCACAGCAACGATGAGGCCCGGATTCTCGTGGTCGAGGGGGTCAATTCCACCGGGTATTCGCTATCTTTCAGCCCTGCGGTCTGCTATATGATCAGGGACAATTTCGGTGTCGGCGCCCGGGTGGGCTACAAGAGGGACATGTTCCTGCTTGACTCCGCCAAGGTGAGTCTGGGGGATGCGGCCCTTGAGTTTGCCAATTATCATGCGATCAGCCAGTCTTTTGAAATCCAGGGTCTTGCGCGATATTATATCCCGGTAGGCAACTCAAAGCGGATAGCTCTTTTCAACGAGGTGCAGCTCGGCTATTCTTTTGGTCAGGGAAAGGTTATGGATGGGCATTCGGACGATATTGTCGGTACTTACGAGGTTTCCAACTCCGTGGCCCTCAATGTCTGCCCTGGCT
>CAKVDS010000003.1 GCA_934726455.1 uncultured Bacteroidales bacterium | reverse complement strand
GGAGTGTAAAGGAACTGAATAGGCAGTTTGATTCGGCTCTTTATCAAAGACTGGCATTGAGCCGTGATAAGGACAAGATTCTTGAACTGTCAAAGAAAGGGCAAGTTATTGAAAAGCCGGAGGACATATTGAAAGATCCTTACATCCTTGAATTTACTGGCCTCAAGGAACTGCCGGAATATAACGAAAGCAGGCTGGAACAAAGCCTTATAGATGAGCTTCAATCCTTCCTCCTTGAACTTGGAAAGGGATTCACATTTGTCGGCAGGCAACAAAGGATAACCATTGACGAGGATCATTATTATGTTGACCTTGTCTTTTATAACAGACTACTACGGGCTTTTGTTCTGGTCGATTTGAAAATAGGTCAGTTGAAGCATCAGGATTTGGGACAGATGCAGATGTATGTGCATTATTACGACCGCTGTGTGAAACTGCCGGACGAGAATAAGACCATCGGCATTGTCCTTTGCCGAGACAAGAAAGACGCACTGGTGGAAATGACTCTCCCGGATGAGACGAACCCGATATTCGCCAGCAAATATCAAACAGTACTGCCGAACAGGGATGAACTGAAGGCACTCATAGAAAAGAAATAAAGACTACACAAAAGAAAAAGTCTCAATCTCTTTGAAAATCAAGAGTTTGAGACTTTTTTGCTGCGGAGAGGACGAGATTCGAACTCGTGGTACGGAATAACCCGTACGTCAGTTTAGCAAACTGGTGGTTTCAGCCACTCACCCACCTCTCCCCGGTGTCCCGCCCCTGACTATATAGGCGGGACGACAAAGTTACAACAAAATCTTTGTTTTGCAAATATCTTTTACTTCTTGCCTGTCAGCAGAGAGTAGATCTTGTTGCAGACATCGCTGTTCTCCTGCGTGCCTGCAAAATCACGGGAGTGAGGACCATAGGCGAAAAGAGGAACCATTATAGGAGTATGTCCCCTGGAGGCGAACACTCCCTGGATGAGGCCCTCTTCCGGAACACCTCTGGACAGGGTGACTCCTCCTGTCTCATGGTCAGCGCTGATGAGCACCAGCGTATGTCCGTCCTTCTCCGCGAATCGTATGGCGGCCTCTATGGCCTTGTCGAAATCGAGGGCCTCGTCAACCATTCCCTGATAGTTGTTTTTGTGCTCCTCCTTGTCGATTCTGGCTCCCTCAACCATGAGGAAGAAACCTTTCTTTGATCTTGCTGAAAGGAAATCAATAGCCATCTGTGTGGTGGCCGGCAGATAGTCGCCACGCTCCGGTAGAGTCACGCTCGGCGGGAAATACGCCAGCTTGCCGCTATTGTCGATGACCTTTTCCTGTCCCTCAGGAGAGTAGATTACATCAAATTGCGCCTTTATCTCTTCCTGTGTTTTCAGCGGAAGGCCCTCAAAGACCTTGCTGGAGCCTGCTGAGGCGAATACGAGGTGGCTTGACGGGAGGTCCGCCCAGATGGCTTCTGCGGCCCTGCGGTTGGTCTGGTGAGCGAAGAACGAAGCCGGGGTGGCCCCGTCGAGATTGTCGGTGGAGATCACGCCGCAGGCGAATCCGAGCGGCTCCAGCTTCTCCGGAAGGTTCTGGAGAGGCTTGCGCTCAGTATCCATACCGACGTATCCGTTGTTGGTCTTGACACCGGTGGCGTATGCTGTGCCGGATGCGGCCGAGTCAGTTGTGAAATTGTCGGCTGACTGTGTGCGGACATAACCGCATGTCTTGAGATTGGTCATCGTGAGTGTGCCGCCGTTGGCGTACATGGCCGAGTTGACGGCTCCGACGCCCATTCCGTCCCCGATGAGGAGGATGACATTGCGTACTTTTGTTTCCTTGCCGTCATTCTTGAATGATGGCGTGTAGCTGCTCTGCTGCTTGGCATAGGCTTCTCCTGCCGTTGCCTTTACCTCTTTCCCCGGAGTCTGGGCAAACCCTGCGACAACCAGAGAGAGTGCGAAAAGAGATGTGATGATTCTTTTCATTTCTGATGAGTTTTATTCTCCCTTGAACAGAGGGAAGTTGTGATTCGGAATATGTGATGTTTCCATTATTGTCTTGAGTTCCTCGACTTTCTGAGGTTCCTGTGCGGCAAGGTCGGTGGTCTCGCCGGGGTCGGAGTCCAGATTGTAGAGCTCGTAGCGGTCGCCCGGCTTCTCTATGTCCAGACGGATAAGTTTCCAAGGGCCCTTGCGTGCCGCCTGGCTGCTTCTCTCTGCGAACTCGAAGTAGAGGTCTTTGTGCTCCTGCTGGCCCTCGCGGCCTTCGAGCAGAGGCAGCAGGCTGATTCCGTCCATCGTTTCCGGCGTCTGCGCGCCGATGATGCTCCTGAATGTAGGCATCATGTCCCAAAACGAGCACATGAAGTCTGTCTGTTCCCCTTCCTTGATGTGGCCCGGCCACTGGACTATCATCGGCACGCGGATGCCGCCTTCGTAAAGGTCGCGCTTGTAGCCTCTCCACGGACCGTTGCTGTTGAAGAAGTCGGGGTCTGCCCCGCCTTCGAGGTGCGGGCCGTTGTCGCTGGAGAAGATGATGATGGTGTTGTCGTAGACTCCGAGTTCTTTGAGCTTGGCGACTATCTGTCCTACATACACGTCAAGCCTTGTCACCATTGCTGCGAAAGTGGCGTGAGGGTATTCCTGGGAGCAGTAGCCTCCTATGCGGAAGCGCGGATGCCCCTGATCTTCACCCTTGTACGGGGTCTCGGGGAAGGCTCCGCGGAATTTCGCGATGATGCTGTCCTGCGGTACGATGAGCTCGGCGTGCGGGATGGTGGTCGGATACCACATGAAGAACGGCTTGCCGTCCTTGACGGAGGCTTCCATGAATTTCAAGGCCTCATCATGTATCATGTCGGCTGAGTATGTGCCTTCTCCGTATGGGATCTCGTCTACATTGTCTGCAAGGATCACCTTCTCACGGTTGTCCCACAGGTGGTCAGGGTAGTAGCTGTGGGCGAGCGTCTGGCAGTTGTAGCCGTAGAACTTGTCCACTCCCTGCTCGTTGGGGTCTCCGGTTGAGGCTATTGGGCCGAGACCCCATTTGCCGAATGCTCCCGTAGCGTAGCCTGCGTCCTTGAAGTCGTGGAAGATGGTCTGTGCGCCCTCCGGGAGCGGGAACTGCCCCTCCGGCGGGACTTTGAGATTGCCGCGGATATATGTGTGTCCGCTGTGCGTGCCGGTCACAAGGCACGAGCGGGACGGGGCGCTCACGGTGGTGCCGGAGTAGCACTGTGTGAAGCGCAGGCCGTTGCCGGCTATTGCATCGATGTTGGGTGTGCTGAAGAGCTGCTGTCCGTAGCAGCTGAGATCTCCCCAGCCGAGGTCGTCGGCGAGGATGAACACCACGTTAGGTTTGGTCTGTACTTTTTCGGTCTGCCCACAGCCTGCGATTGCTGTGCCGGCGGCAAGGGCGGCACCGAGTTTCGTGATTTTACTCATTATTTTGATTCAAGAATTTTACCGTTGTCTTTGGCTACCGCCTCTTTCCATTTGTCGGTGTATCCCGGCTGGGTGAGTCCGGCAGGTATGCCCTTGGAGTAAGGTGAGTGGAGGAAATTGCCCTCTGCATCCTGCGCCTTGACGTTCCCGTCAATGAATTTGACAAGCAGCAGTTCTTCGAGTTTTGTCCAGTCCGCAAACTGTGTCTGGGCTGTATTGACCGAGTATTCGGTAAGCAGTCTGATGACTTTGCTGCGCTTGCCCCCGTCGAGCATGGCCACAGCCTTGCGGTCCATTTCCGGTATGGCCATGTTCATCTGATGGTTTTCGAACTTGTCTGCGGCCTCGCGTACCACCGGGGCCATCTGGTTGTACATCTTGTAGCAGGCGTTGGCTACGCGGTTGCACATCCAGAACTGGGATGTGGCGCTGTAGTGGAGCATGTCTCCGTTGCCCTCGCTGAGGCATTCCGGGACTTCGCTTGAGTTGACATAGATCGGAGTGAGGTATGATGTGGCGGCATCGTCACAGCCGAACCAGATGAGGGCACCGACTTCGTCTGGAAGGTATCCGCGTGACTGTGCTACAAACCAGAACCCTGTCTGCTGCGTGGCGATGGCCCTCTCGTTGACGTAGGTCTTACCGTCGTACTCGAAGCTCATCGGCCTCCATCGGTATGGCAGTGCGTTGCCGCCGGCTCCGATGTCGGTGGTCATGTCCATCGGGGTGCCCTCGAAATGGTCGCGCATCACGTCGGCCACGTCTTTCATCGTGATTTTCCTTGAAGGTTTGATGAAGAGTGGCATCTCTCCAGAGAGGTCATAGCCCATCGCGTAGTCGAGCCAGTCTGATGAGGGGCGGGTGGCGAGAGTCCCGTCTTCGGAGGTGTAGGTGAAGTTGCCGTCGCCGAGGATGTTGAATGCGGCCCAGGCCCTGGCTTCGCAGGCGCGGGCTCCGCTGAAATCGAGCGGGTTGTATGCGTCGCGGAAGCTGAAGTCCTTGTCCTCGCCGCTGAACCAGCCTTTTTCGCGTGCGAAGCTGATCACATCAGGGGCGTAAAGGCAGTTTTCGGGGTCGTTGAGCGGGAAACGGGTGATGCGTGCCTGATTGGCGTGTGCGCAGATGTACCCGTCAGGGATGCGCCTTGCCACCCATACTATACCCTTGTTGCCGCGACCTTTGCCGACAAGGTCCATGACCCAGGCTTCCTTGGTGTCGGCTATCGAGAAGGTCTCTCCTTCGGAAGGGTAGCCGTAAGTGTTGGCAAGGGAGACTATAGTCTCTATGGCCTCGCGGGCGGTGCGTGCCCTCTGGAGAGTGACATATATCAATGAACCATAATCCATTATACCCTCAGGGTCGGCCTGCTCCTCGCGTCCGCCCCAGGTGGTCTCGGCTATGATGAGCTGGTGCTCGTTCATGTTGCCCATGGTCTGGTATGTTCTGGAGATCTGGGCTATCTGCCCGAGCGGCTTCTGGGTGTCCCATTCGTAGATGTCGAGCATGCTCCCCGGTTTGAAGCGTCCCGCAGGCGTGAAGTAGAGCTCTCCGTAGAGCAGATGCGAGTCTGCGGCATAGGAGACCATGCATGATCCGTCGGCGCTCGCCCCGGCCGTGATGATGACGTTGGTGCAGGCTTCGGCGCGGCTCGCGTTGAGCAGCATAGCCAGCAGCAAGAGTGGCAGAATTTTTCTCATTTTATCTTTTCTTTATTAAATTTGCGGTTTGACAAGATACAAATCTATGAAATTTTTTGGGATTATCATTTTGTTGTGCTTGCCTATCTGCCTTTCCGCCCAGCAGAGTCAGACTGACCCTGAGAAAGAGGAGAAGCAGATGAGGACGGCTATAGATGCTCAGATAGAGACATTTACGCGGACTCTTAAGCTTGAGGACTGGCAGGTTTTCTATCTGGATTCCATCATGACCCATGACTACACCGCGATGAGGGATGAGGTCAAGTCTCTCAGCGAGGCCAAGGTGGGCAATGCGGATGCGTATCAGATGGTGCAGGACAAGTGGATGGAGAAGATGTATCAGGCTTTTGACAAGGTGCTTGACAGGGATCAGTGGGCCAAATATCAGAAGTCAGGGGCCGGGAGGGACAAGAAAGCCCGCGACAAGCGTGCCGCGAAAAGAAAATAGATTATGAACAGAGAAGATATAGACAGAGTCCTCTCGGAGCTTTCGGAGCTCAAGTGCAGGACGCAGAAGGAAGTTGAGGAGGCGCGGGTGCGTTTTCTTGGCAAGAAAGGTGTGATTACCGCTCTTTTTGATGAGTTCCGGGTTGTGGACAAGGAGAAGAAGAAAGAATTCGGCCGCACACTCAATGAGCTCAAGCAGGCGGCTCTCGTCAAGATAGAGCAGCTCCGCGACAGCGTTTCCGATGAGGGAGCGGCAGAAGGAGCAAAAGAAGACCTTACGATGCCGGGGGATCCGTACAAGCTCGGCTCAAGGCATCCTGTATCCATCGTCCGTCAGGAGATAGTGGACATCTTCCGCAAGTTCGGCTATGATGTGGCCGAGGGCCCGGAGATAGAGGATGACTACCATGTCTTCGAGGCTCTGAACTTCCCGCCGAACCATCCCGCCCGTGACATGCAGGATACTTTCTTCGTGTCCACCGGGCATCCCAATCCGCTGCTTCTCCGCACACATACCTCAAGCGTGCAGGTGCGCACCATGGAGTCACAGAAAGTTCCTATCAGGGTCGTGTGCCCGGGAAGAGTGTTCCGCAACGAGGCCATCAGCGCCCGTGCCCACTGCATCTTCCATCAGATTGAGGGGCTCTATATAGATGAGGGCGTGACTTTCGCCGATCTCAAGCAGGCCATTCTCCTCTTCGCCCGCGAGATGTTCGGGCCGGAGACGCAGATCCGTATGCGCCCGTCGTATTTCCCGTTCACCGAGCCTTCTGCTGAGGTTGACGTGAGCTGCAACATCTGCCACGGCAAGGGGTGCAACATCTGTAAAGGTACAGGCTGGTTGGAGATTCTCGGGTGCGGAATGGTTGATCCGAATGTCTTGAAAGCCAGCGGTATAGATCCGGAGAAATATAGCGGCTTCGCTTTCGGTATGGGCTTGGAGCGTATTGCTATGCTCAAGTGGAGGGTCAATGACCTGCGCCATTATTTCGAAAACGACATGCGCTTCCTCAAGGAGTTTGACTCCGCTCCGGAAGTATAGACTTATAGGGTCCCGCCTGTTGACGGGGCGGGCCCTGTGTTCTTGAAACCACGTTAAAAAAACAAGAAAATGTCAAAAAAATTCAGCACCAGATTCCTGGTGATGGCGGTCCTGTTTTCGGTCTGCCTGATCACTTCAAATTTCTTTGTACCGCGCGTATGGCAGGTGGGACACCTGCCGTTGCAGCTCTCCGGGGCAGTTCTCCTGTTCCCCGTTTCCTACATCATCAATGACTGCCTCACGGAGGTCTATGGCTACCGTAAGTCGAGGCTTGTCATCTTCCTGGCGTTCGCCCTCAGTGCTTTCGTGGCTCTGATGTCCACCCTTGTCTGTCTGCTTCCCGCGCCGATTGAGGATGGCAGCAAGGCGGTTGCGGAGAGTTTCAATTCCCTTTTCATGATGGTGCCCAAGACCACGGTCGCCTCGCTCCTTGCTTTTGTGCTCGGGTCCAACTTCAATGCGTTCATAATGAGCAAGATGAAGGTCGCCTCGCAGGGGAAGGCTTTCTGGCTGAGGGCCATAGTGTCTTCGCTGGGAGGTGAACTTCTGGACTCCTGCATCTTCTGCCCGATTGCGTTCTGGGGGATCATGAGCCCGAAAGCGATACTCGGGATCATCGCTACGCAGGTATGCGTCAAGACTCTCTATGAACTGATTGTCCTGCCGCTCACCTCGCAGATAGTCAAGCGCCTGAAGCAGAAGGAAGGTGAGGACGCCTACGATGTCAACATTTCTTATAACCCTTTCAGATTGTCAGATATATGAGTGACAGAAGCAATGAAGGTCTGTCCGCCCTCGGACGGAAGACCAGATATAGGGACGACTACGCCCCCGAGGTCCTGGAAACCTTCGTCAACAAGCACCAGGGCAACGACTATTGGGTGAGGTTCAACTGTCCCGAGTTCACATCATTGTGCCCTATCACCGGGCAGCCCGATTTCGCCGAGATACGGATAAGCTACATCCCGGACGTGAAGATGGTGGAGAGCAAGAGCCTCAAACTCTATCTCTTCAGTTTCCGCAACCATGGGGACTTCCACGAGGACTGTGTCAACATCATCATGAAGGATCTCATCGCGCTTATGGATCCCAAGTATATAGAGGTGACCGGACTCTTCACCCCTCGCGGAGGAATATCCATCTACCCTTATGCCAACTACGGGAGGCCGGGGACAAAATATGAGGCTTTGGCGGAGCGGCGCTTCGCCGTGCATGAATAGTTTTCGGCTTTTTTTCGTATATTGCTCCCCGACCCGGCCTTTGTGCTGTGCCGGGGACTTCTTAGTAAATGTATTATATGAAGAAAAGTCTGATCTTTTTTGCGCTTCTCCTGCTGTCTGCGGGAGTGGCTTTCGCCCAGAAGAAGCCGCTTGACCACGATGCCTACGATTCGTGGCAGAGGGTGTCCGCCCTCAGGCTGTCGAATGACGGACATCTGCTCGTGTGGCAGGTCTCGCCGCAGGAGGGTGACGGTTACCTGACCTTGCGTAATCTTGAGACCGGAAAGGAACTCACCATCGAGAGGGCTTCCGGCTTCGATATGAGCGAGGCCGCCGATTTTGGTATCTGCAAGATAAGCGCCCCGTTCGCGGTGACGCGTCAGGCCAAGATTGACAAAAAGAAAAAGGACGAGATGCCCAAAGACACCATAGCCTGCATCAACCTGCGCACTTTTGAACTGACCCGCATCCCGGACGCTTCATCGGCCGAGCTCGGCTTCGATGCCGCCCCGTTCGTCTTTGTAAGTCAGGAAGTAAAAGACAAGAAGGACACCAAGTCCCTGCTTGTCCTCAACACCGCCACCGGGGACATCGACACGCTCAAGAACATAGCTTCCTTCGAGGTGGCCAAATCCGGGGACAAGCTCGCCGTGGTCACCGGCAAGGAAAAGAAAGACTCTCTGTCCAGAAGCTCCGTCGCAGTGTATGACCTCGCCGCCGGCACCATCAAGGAACTTGCCGAGGGCGGCAAGGCCTATGGCGGACTCTCTTTCAATGATACGGGAGACAGGCTTGTCTTCCTTTCCACTGATCAGGAGGAGAAACTTGACGGCACGCCGAGATATTCCGTATGGCTGGGGGAGGAGAAGGTCTTGAAGAAGGCCACCCGCCGCACTCCGGCTGTCAAGGAGTTCAACGCATCGGTAATAGTGCCGGGTGATTGTGCCTCTCTGCCGGAGGGCTGGGTGATAACCAAGACTGCCCGTCCGCGTTTCTCCAACAGGTCTTCGCGCCTGGTGCTGAATCTCTCCGAGTATTTCCCGCCTAAGGACACGACTCTGGTTTCATTTGAGACTGCCGGGCTTGACATCTGGAACTGGGACAGTTACACTCTTCCGCCTATGTCCAAGGCCGCTGCCCGTCCGCAGACCAGGACGGCTGTTGTCAACCTCTCGCCGGCTTCGGATCTGCTTGTGCTCTCCGCAAATGCCAATGACCGCATCAGTTTCTCCGACGGCGCAGAAGGAGATTTCGCAATCTCCAGTGACTCGGATCCGTATATGCTTGAGTCCCTGTGGGCAGTCAACAACAAATCAGACTACTCTATGGTGGATCTCCGGGACGGAAGCCGCCGTCCGCTCAAGGACGCGCTGGAGGGGACGACAGCCCTTTCCCCTTATGGGAAATACATGGCGTGGTTCGACCCTAAGGACGGGGACTGGTACAGCTGGAACCTCTCCACCGGGGAGATGGTCAACCTTACCGGAGTTCTGGACGTGGCCTTCTTCGACGAGGAGGACGACCATCCTCTCGGCTGCTTCATCCCGGTATCATACCCGCGCTGGATCGGCAAGGATGAAGCCCTGCTGATCGGGGACCGTTATGACATCTGGAAATTCTCCCCGGACGGCAAGAAGATAGAGAATCTCACCGCCGGGCAGGGGCGCAAGACCCGCGTCAACTACGAGATTCTGGACATCGGCCGCCACAACGACCCTTACCTCTACCAGAATCCGATGAATTTCCCGAAGAAAGGCAAGCTCTACCTCACCACTTTCAACGAGGACACGTCCGAGAACGGATACGCCATTGCCAACCTTGCCAAGCCTTCAGTTCCTCAAGGATTTACGGATAAATGGTCTTTCTCTTCGACAATGAAGGCCCCGGACGCCGGGACGATAGTTTACCTCAAGGGCAACTTCCGCAATCCTATGAACGTCTACGTCACGCAGGACGAGTGGAAGACCTCGGACCGCCTCACGGACCTCAACCCTCAGCAGGCGGACTACATCTGGGGAGACGTGCAGCTGGTGCATTGGAACGCCTATGACGGCACTCCGCTCAAAGGCCTGCTCTACACTCCGGACAACCTTGACGCTTCCCGCAAGTACCCGATGCTGATCTACTTCTACGAGAAGAACTCCGAGACGCTTTACAACTACATCCAGCCGGCTCCGAGCCGCTCGATAATCAATATCCCGTTCTACGTCAGCCGTGGTTACGTGGTCTTCGTGCCGGACATCGTCTACAAGGACGGACACCCGGGGGAGAGCGCCTACAACTGCATCTGTTCGGGTGCTGAGGCCATGTGCTCGCAGTTCGGCTTCATCGACAAGTCGAAGATGGGAATCCAGGGCCAGAGCTGGGGCGGATACCAGACGGCCTACCTTGTCACCCGCACGGACATGTTCGCCGCAGCCGGGGCTGGAGCTCCAGTGGGCAACATGACCAGCGCCTACGGCGGAATCCGTTGGGAGTCGGGCAACAGCCGCATCAGCCAGTACGAGCGTGGACAGAGCCGCATCGGCAAGACCCTCTGGGACGAAGGGGGACTTGACCTCTACATCGAGAACTCCCCGGTATTCTTCGCCCCGAAGGTCAAGACCCCTGTGCTCATCATGCACAACGATGCCGACGGCGCGGTGCCATGGTACCAGGGAATCGAGTTCTTCATGTCACTCCGCCGCCTCGGGAAACCGGCATGGCTGCTTGAATACAACGACGAGGCCCACAACCTCAAGGAGCGGCGCAACTGCAAGGACCTCTCCCGCAGGCTCCAGCAGTTCTTTGACCATTACCTTCAGGGTGCGCCTGAACCTGCATGGATGAAGACGGGCATCCCTCATCAGCGCAAGGGCAGCTACTTCGGCTTCGAGCCGGCGGATCAGTAAGAAGTTGTTTTGAATTCAGTAAGCGGCAAAAAATAAGTTGCCGCTTACTAAATTGTGATTGTTACACAAATGAAAATAGTTGGATCTTCGGTGTTGGAGCTTGCTCTGCTTTGTGTTTCAGCGTGTCAAACGAAAAATGTCATTCCTGAGGTAGACGCAGTTGAGCTGGTCCATATAACGGAGCTTCCGGATTCCTCTTTTTTCTCGGATCTCAGGCAGCTGACTGTCTCGGGCGAAAGGATATATGCGCTTGACATTGATAGGCGCCAAGTATTGTCGCTTGACAAGAAATTCGAAGATTTATGGCTATTCGGGAATGGAGGTAGGGGGCCGGCAGAACTGCTTGCTCCCTTCTCTTTCACATTGCATGGTGACAACGTTCTTATCCACGATTTTCCGGCGCAGGCAATAAAAGCATATAGTAAGGAGGGATTCCAATACAAAAGGGAATTGGATTTTACACCTTACGACTATCGATGGTATGAACGTGGAGGGAAATTCTGGATGCCTTTGCGTGATTCCGACAGCCTTATTGTTCGCAGTTCGCCAGAGGGGGATGAGCTTTTCGGAAAGCTGCGCCGCTTTGGCTCCGATAAAAAGACTTCGATAATGAACGGATGTTGCGTTCTGGACAATGATGGCGAGCCCCTCATCGTATACAGGATGCAGCCGTACGCAAGACAGTATTCTTCTGTCGGTAAGCTGAAGAGGGAGATCGATCTGTCCGGGGTGGAATTCTACAGGCAGAACATGGCATATATCGCATCCAAGCCTACCCAAGAAAACTCAGCATACATCCTCCATCAGGATGCGGTCATCTCGGAATCAAGGCTGTTCCTTCTTTGCCCACGTTATGGGGAACAATATCGAGTGGACAGGATTCTGGAGGTGGACATCCCGTCCGGCCGACCGGTAAGAGTCATTCGCCTTCCGGAAGGAGTCTATGGCAGTATCGCATTAGATGAGGATACCATATATGCATTCAATTCGAAGCGCTGTTCGTTGGACATGTTAAAGTTGTCAGACCAATAACAAGGCATGTCCCAAGGTAATTCTCATAATGTGATCGTTGGCTGGTGGCGGATAACGCTCTGATTTCCAATTGATAAACGGAATCGCCTATGCGCAAAACCGTATAAGATAAAACGTTATTTGACTGTTATTCAGGTAGTTATCTGCCACCGAGCGTCTAATCGAATGAAGCGACTTTCCGGAGGGTCGCGTCAGCGGCGCGGCGGAGCGTCAGCGAGTTTGCGAAGCAAACGAGCAGCGAAGACGCCCGGCGAGGTTTGCCGAGCCGGCATGCCCCTGAAAGGGGCTGTCACGAAGTGACTGGGGTTAAGAAGTTTGCGCTTGCGCAGCAAGCGCAGGGGTTTCGGGGATATGCCCCGTAGATAAAAGGCACTTGCTGCGCAAGCGCAAGTGCCTCGGATGAGACTCGAACTCACACGGACATTGCTGTCCAAGGGATTTTAAGTCCCTCGTGTCTACCATTCCACCACCAAGGCAACGTTGCAAAGATACGCAAAAAACTAAAAATACTTCTTCTCCTGTCTGTTGAGCGCCAGGAAAATGAATATCATCATCGAAAATGACAAAAGCGAGGAGCCGCCGTAACTCAGCATTGGCAGCGGAATTCCGATGACCGGCATGAGCCCGACAGTCATTCCGATATTGATAAAAAGATGCATGAACAGGCAGGAGGCCACACAGTATCCGTAGATCCGCGTGAACGCCTCCCTGCTTTTCTCCGCGTCGGTGATCAGACGATATATCAGACATACATATATCAGAATCAGGAAGAGGCAGCCGATGAATCCGAACTCTTCACCTATTGTGCAGAAAATGAAATCAGTACTTTGCTCCGGGACGAAACCGTAGGCCGTCTGTGTCCCGTTGAGGAAACCCTTGCCTGTGAGACCACCGGAACCGATTGCGATCATTGACTGTCTGACGTTATATCCTACTCCTGCCGGATCTTCCTTCAGCCCGAGCAGGACCTCTATCCTTTTGCGTTGATGATCTTGGAGGACATGGTTGAAGAGGAAATCGGTTGCGAATATCATGGTGATTCCGGCTGCAAGGACGAGGGCGGTCCGTGTAATATGGCTCATTCTGATGCTGTGCCCTCTCCGGAATCCGGATCCATAGAAGAAAAATACGGTGCACAACAGGGCGAGAACCAAGGCCGCCGCCCACCATGGGGCCGTCAGAGTGAGGATGAACAGAACAATGGCCGCCCCGAGGAATATGAACCACCACCCCGAGAGCCCCTCTCTGTAGAGGACGAACAGATATCCGACATATACCAGCGCGGAGCCGGTCTCGCTTTCTCCAAGGATCGCCAGCATCGGCAGCCCTATGATCGCGGCGACAGCAATGAAACCTCTTCTGGTTGTCAACTTGAACCCTTGCCTGCTCATGACCAGGGCCAGCATCAGCGAAGTTGTTATTTTAGACACTTCAGCCGGCTGGAACTTCACCGGGCCGAATTCGAACCATGAGTGCGAGCCTTTGACATCTTTGCTGACGAAAATCACCAGCACCAGCAGAAAAAAGACGACGAGATATCCCGCCGGAGCGATGGCCTCCCAGATTCTCGGGTTGACGGCGAACAATATGAGGGCATCAAACAGCAGCGCCACCGCCATCCAGGCGAACTGCTTGCCGCTTCTGCACCCGAGGTCGAATATTGATGAAGGCTCAGTGGAGTGGATTGAGGCGTAGATGCTCAACCATCCTGTCAATACGAGGGCTATATAGCACAAGACGAGTTTCCAGTCGACGGTTTGCCGAAGGTTTCTCTCAAATGGCCGGTTTCCTGTGTTGAATATGCCCATCGTCAGAAAAATCTTGTCGTGAGGAGCCTGTCCTCAAGATATTTGCGCTGTTGTGAAATCTCCCCGTTGAGGTACATCTCAAGCATCAGCGAAGCTACGGGGAGTGCCCAAGTGGCTCCGAATCCGGCATTTTCCACATACGCGGCGACGGCTATCTTCGGGTCGTCCTTGGGTGCGAAGCAGATAAAGACCGAGTTGTCCTTTCCGTGCGGATTCTGTGCGGTGCCGGTCTTGCCGCACACGTCAAGTCCGGGTATCGCTGCCGCACGGGCCGTCATCCCGGCAGAACCTCCTCCGTTGACCGCCATATACATGCCTTCCACGGCTACTTTGAAGTATGATGTATCCACCTTGGTGTACTGCCTCTCGTGGAAACGGCTGTCGATGGTCACCCCCTCGGAGTCTTTGACGATGTGCGGGATGTAGTAAAATCCCCTGTTGGCCATTATGGCGGCGAGGTTGGCTATCTGCAGCGGGGTGGCTCCGATTTCCCCTTGCCCGATGGACAGGGAAACCACAGTCTGGAATCTCCATCGCCCGGTCCCGTAGACGCGGTTGTAGTATTTGGCGGACGGAATGTTTCCTCCGAGTTCGGACGGGAAGTCGCTCCCGAGTTTGTGGCCGAATCCGAAACTCATCACATAGTCCCTCCACGCGTCCAGAGCATCGGCCGTATTCGGATAGGCTTTGTTCTCGAGGATGTTGCGCATCACATAACAGAAGTATCCGTTGCATGATGTCGCTATCGCGTCTTTGAACTGCAGCGGGGAAGAGTGGGCATGGCACCCGAGTTTGTGGTTGCCGCTATAGTAATATCCTCCGTTGCAGGGGTAGGAATATGACGGCTTGAGCACTCCCTCCTGCAGCCCGATGAGTCCGTTGACCAGCTTGAATACCGACCCTGGAGGGTAAGATGCCATCACGGTCCTGTTGAACATCGGTTTGCGCGGATTGCGGGCAATCTCGCCGTAATGGCGTCCGATGTCCGAGAGCACGTCCACATCTATGCCGGGGCTTGAGACCATGGCCAGAATCTCGCCTGTAGCGGGCTCTATGGCGACAACAGAGCCGACTTTGCCTTCCATGAGCCGTTGCCCATATTGTTGGAGGTGTGCGTCTATCGTGGACACGATGTCTTTGCCGGGGATGGCCGCTTTGTCTTCCCGGCCGTCCTGATAAGCATCTTGCAGACGGTTTCTGGAGTCCCGCAAGAAGATATGGTAGCCTTTCTCGCCTTTAAGGCTGTCTTCCATGGCGGCTTCCAGTCCGGTGCGTCCCACATAGTCTCCGGATTTGTATTCCGGATGCTTCTTGATATAGTCCGCATCCACTTCGGAAATGTAGCCGAGAAGGTTGCCTCCGGCATTGAAAGGATATTCCCTGATACTCCTCATCTGCGCTCTGAAGCCCGGGAAGAGATACTCCTGCTCTGCGAATTTCTGGTATGTCTCCGGTGGGACCTGCTTGAGAAAGGTCTGGGTCTGATATCCTATTTTGCTCCTGTATGTCCGGTAGTAGTTCATCTTGCTCCGCACATAGGCCACGCTCGTGTCAAGTGCGGCGGCAAGTGCCACCGTGTCGAGCTGTTTGACATCGCGCGGGGTCACGAGGATGTCGTAGCACACTGCATTCCCGACCAGAATCTCCCCGTTGCGGTCGTATACCACCCCTCGCGGCGGGTAGATGGTGGCATAGACCATGGAGTTGTTGGATGCGTCCTTCTTGTATTCGTCGTTGATTATCTGGATATAGAAAAGTCTGGCCAGCAGTATGACGGCAGCTGCGGCCAGTCCTATGAGGAGCTTGTTTCTGCGGTTTATCTCCATTTCGTCTCGGTGTCAGGGCAGAGAAGGTCTGCAAGAGGGAGAGATATCGCTGAACTCAATGTGAGCGATGCGAAGAACTTTACTGCCATTGCCCAGAACGGGCTGGTGCCGGCACTGTCGGCTGTGATGTAGACCAGCAGGAACAGTGCTGTGGAGAGTGTATTCGCGATGAGCATCTTGTTTCTGCCCAGACGTTGGGATGAAACCTCTTCGCCGCGTGACAAGAGCTCGCCTCCGAACACTAGAGAGAGAAGGGGACGCCTGAGGAAAGCCACCGGAACGAGCGAGAGCACAGTGAGACCTATGGGGCCGGCTGCGAGGAAGTCCGCCGCGAAGCCGGAAGCGAAGGCTATGAGCATGGTCACGATTGTGCTGCATCTCAGCGGCAGGCAGAGAACCATCACCGGCAAGATGGCGACCATCAGCAGAGGTGTGAAATTGAAATAATTCCACAGCAGGATCTGGGCTGCAAGCAGCAGGAGGTATTTGACTGTGAAGTTCCAGTGTTTCATTTCTTCTTGCCGATGGCTTCAAGAGCCGTTATCTCATCTTTGTCATCGTTTTCCGTCACGGTCACATATCTCAGGCTGTTGAAATCCTGAAAAAGCTGCACATCGGCCTGCTGTGACGAGCCGTCGATGAGCCGGGTCTTTCCCGTGATGCCGACGGGGATGTCCGCCGGAAAAATGGCGGAATATCCACTTGTCCTGACCGTGTCCCCGGGGTTTATCTGGTGGTGCGGCGGAATGTCACCCACGACCGCTCCGCCCCGGCTCTTGCCGTCCCATTTCAGAGGGGCAGTGACGCCGTCGGCATCATCTCCTATCCTCACGCTTACGCTGATGCTCGAATTGATCAGTGTAAGTCCGTAGGAGTAGTGTCTGTCTACCGCACTGACTATTCCGACTATGCCTTTGTCTGTGATAATTCCCGATTGCGGGCGTACCCCGTCTTCTGAACCCTTGTCCAGGATGATGTAGTTGTGTGCGGTGCCGCGGCCGACCTTGACGACCGTGGCAGGGGTATAACGGAAACCGTTCTTGTGCCTGACAGCTGTGCCTTCTCCGCCTTCATCCATGTCCTCGAGTGTCTTGAGCCTTTCCCTGAGTCTGGCGTTTTCTTCTGCGAGTTCATCGTTGAGACGCCGCGTGTAGAAGTGGCTCCGCACATTTTCTCCTACGCCCCAAAGTGCTGCTGCGGTGCGGTGCGAGATGCGGTTGAGCCAGATGTTCTGCATCGTGGAACTGCTTCTCAACATAGCAACAGCAGCAACCTCCATCAGGATGAAGATTGCCGCGTTCACTAAAATCGTGGAGACTTTGCCGCCCTGTGACATCTACCTCATCAGGAATGAATAGGTGTCGGTGTGCTTGAGGGCCTCGCATGTGCCTCGGGCGACCGCGTGCAGAGGGTCTTCCGCCACATGGAAGTCGATGTTGACCTTGTCCTTGAATCTCTTGGCAAGGCCGCGCAGGAGCGCTCCGCCACCAGAGAGATAGATTCCGTTCTCAACGATGTCTGCATATAGTTCAGGAGGTGTGTTCTCCAGAACGTGCAGTATTGACGTCTCAAGCTTGGCGATAGATTTGTCCAGACAATGGGCTATCTCGTGGTGAGTGATGGTCGCTTCGACAGGATGGGCTGTCATGAGGTTCGGCCCGCGTACGATAAACGGTGTCGGTTCTTCCTCGTCGAGATCTGGAATCACTGCGCCTACCGCGAACTTGATCTTTTCGGCTGTGGTGTCTCCGACTTTGATGTTGTGCTGCTGGCGCAGGTAGTACTGGATGTCACCGGTGAATACGTCTCCGGCCACACGGATGCTCTCCTGCTGAACGAGGCCTCCGAGCGATATGACGGCGATTTCCGTGGTTCCGCCACCTATGTCGACCACCATGTTGCCTTGCGGGGCTTCAACGTCAAGGCCGATGCCGAGCGCTGCCGCCATCGGCTCGAAAATCAAATACACATCGCGGCCTCCGGCATGCTCGGTGGAGTCGCGGACTGCCCTGATTTCCACTTCCGTGGAGCCGGACGGTATTCCTACCACCACTTTGAGGTTCGGTGTGAAGATGCTGCGGTGCTTGCTGCTCACCTGTTTGATGAAACCGCGGATCATCAGTTCGGCTGCGTGGAAGTCAGCGATGACCCCGTCCCTCAGAGGACGGATGGTGCGTATGCCGGGGTTGACCTTCCCGTCCATCAGTTTCGCCTGCTGCCCCAGTGCAATGCACTTGCCTGTATTGTTGTCTACCGCGATCATGCTGGGTTCGTCGAGCACTATCTGACCGTTCTGGTAGATGACGGTGTTGGCTGTTCCCAGATCTATCGCGAGTTCTTGATTCAAAAATGCCATTTTCGTGCTTCTTTTGTCAAAAGACAAAAATAAGAAATAAGTTCGGCATTTTTCATATTTTTGTCTTGAAAACACTTACGAATCTGAAAATGGACAGGGATGTATATGTCATACTGGTGGCTGGCGGGAGCGGAACCCGGATGGGGGCGGGCGTGCCGAAGCAGTTTCTCCGGATAGGAGGCAAGACCATACTTCAACGAACCATCGAGCGGTTTACGGAGGCTGTGCCGGGAATCAAGGTTGTCGTGGTGCTGCCCTCGCAGCATTTCAGGACATGGAAGAACATCTGTCTTGACGACACGTTCAACTCCCCGCAACTTCTGGTCGAAGGCGGGATAACCCGTTTCCAGTCAGTACGCAACGCGCTGGCAAAGATCCCTGACGGGGCCATCGTGATGATACACGACGGTGTCCGCCCTTTTGTCAGCAAAGAGCTGATAGGGAGGATGTTGTCTATGATGGGGGAGGACTGCCGGGCCCTCATCCCCGTGCTGCCCGTGACAGATACACTACGGTCCACCGACCCGGCATATCCGGCTCCTGACAGAAACCGGACCGTGGCTGTCCAGACTCCTCAGATCTTCTTCTCCGAAGATATAAGGGAAGCCTACCGCCGTCCGTATGAACTGGGCTTTACTGATGACGCTTCGGTGGCGGAGCGAGCCGGAATCCGCATAAACATGACGGAAGGGGAGAAGTTCAACATCAAGATAACGACTCCCGATGATCTGGTGACAGGAGGAGCTATTCTTTCGAAGCAAGAACCTTGAAACTTGTCCCGTTGTAGTCCTTGACCCATATCTCGCGTTCGAATGACTGGTCGAGAGAAATCATGGTGTCGGTGGACTGTACATAAGGTATCCTCTGTATGGTGTTTATGAGGATATTCATAAGGTGTTCATTGTCAAAGCAGTATACTTTAAGGAAAAGTGCTGCCTTGCCGGTGATGAAGTGACATTCCACGATCTCCGGAACATGTTTGAGAGCCGAAACGACATCTGGGTATTTGTTGTCTTCCGACAGGCATACGCTTATGAACGCGCATACGTTGAGGCCTATGGCACCGGGTTTGATTACCATTCGGGATCCGGAGATTATCCCGTTGTTTTCCATTTTCTTCACTCTCTGGTGTACAGCCGCCCCCGAGATATTGCACTCGCGGGCGATTTCGAGAAAGGGCATTCTCGCATTGTTGACCAGATAGGAGAGTATTCTCCTGTCAATTTCATCGATTTGATAGTTAGCCATATAGTTTATTTCTTGTATCTCCTTGTCTTTGAAGACGTAGGTGCGCCCTCTTCAATGATGCGCCTGCAGTCCTCCTCGGTAAGGGCTGCGGCATCTGTGCCTTTGGGAATCTTATAATTGGCCCCGGCGTGTTTGATGTAAGGTCCATAGCGGCCGTTCAGCACGCTGATGTCAGCATTCTTGAACTCGCTGATGACGGGATTTGCCGCTGTGGCTGCATTGCGTATGATGGTTTCACACTCCTGAAGCGTGATGCTCAGCGGGTCGGCGCTGCGTGGCAGGGATATGTTCTTCTCTCCGAATTTAAGGTACGGCCCGAACCGGCCCTTGAGCACTTTTACAGGCTGTCCGTCCACTTCTCCTACAGAGCGCGGCAGTTTGAAGAGCGACAGGGCCTCATCCAATGTGAGGTTCTCGATGAGCTGGCCTTTAGAAAGGCTTGCGCATTGTCTGTCCTCGCCCTCTCCTTTCTGCACATACGGTCCGAATTGTCCGTATTTGGCTATGATTTCGCGTCCGTCTGAAGGGTCGGTGCCTATCACTCTCTCGACACGGCTATACTGTCCGTCGTGCAGCGTGTCTTCCACTTTCTTGTGGAATCCGCCATAGAAATCGGCGATGACGGAATTCCAGATCAGTTTGCCTTCGGCAATCTCGTCGAACTCTTTCTCCACATTGGCGGTGAAATCGTAGTTCATTATGTCGGGGAAGTTTTCTGTCAGCCAGTCGCTCACGATCATTCCGATTTCCTGCGGCATGAGTTTTCCCTTTTCTCCTCCGATGCTCTCGGTCTTCACTGTCTCGCTTATCTTCCCTTCTTTGAGGCAGAGGTCGTTGACGCTGACCTTCCGTCCCTCCTTGTCCCCTTTGACGATGTATCCGCGGGCTGTGGTCAGAGTTGAGATGGTCGGGGCGTAGGTGGATGGCCTTCCTATGCCGAGTTCCTCCAGTTTCTTTACCAGAGTGGCTTCTGAGTACCGGTATGGCGGTTGCGTGAACTTGCACTCGGCTGTTATGCTCTTCATTTGGATGATGTCTCCCACATTCATGGTCGGAAGAATGGTGTTGTCTTCATCATCAGCCTCGTCATCCTTGCCCTCCATGTATAGTTTAAGAAATCCGTCGAAAAGGATTTCTGTAGCCTGCATGATGAACTGCTCACGGCGCTTGTCTGAATTTACTTTTATGCTGGTGTTCAAGACTTTGGCATCTTCCATCTGGGAGGCGAGGGTTCGTTTCCAGATCAGATTGTAGAGTTTTTTCTCCTGTTGGGTGCCTTCGATCTCCGTGTTGGCTATGTATGTAGGGCGGATGGCCTCGTGTGCTTCCTGAGCCCCCTTGGTGTGGGTCTTGTACTGCCTTGGGTGGGAGTAGGCTGCACCGTAAGTGTCGGTAATATAGGCTTTTGATGCTCCGAGTGCGAGGGTTGAGAGGTTGGTGGAGTCGGTACGCATGTAGGTGATGAGTCCCCGCTCGTACAGGCTCTGCGCCACCCTCATGGTCAGGCTGACCGGGAAATGCAGTTTGCGGGAAGCCTCCTGCTGGAGGGTTGAGGTCGTGAACGGGGCTGCCGGGTGGCGCACCGCCTCTTTTTTGTCGATGACGCCTATTGTATAGACGGCTCCGATGCTGTCCTCCAGGAAGTTCCGGGCTTTTTCGAGTGAATCGAATCTGCTGTCCAAAGTGCCCTTGACATTGACTCCCGAGATTTTGAACAGCCCGTCAACCTTGTAGTATGGTGAACTTTGGAATGCCATTATCTCTTTCTCCCGGTCAACGACAAGCCGCAGGGCTACTGATTGCACGCGTCCTGCAGAGAGCCCCCTCTGGATTTTCCGCCATAATATAGGGGAGAGTTCGAATCCTACCAGACGGTCGAGCACGCGGCGCGCCTGCTGCGCGTTGACAAGGTCGATATTGATGTCCCGCGGGGTCTTTATCGCATTGAGGATGGCGTCTTTGGTGATTTCGTGGAAGACAATGCGTTTTGTTCTGGCCTTGTCAAGGCCCAGAGCCACGCTCAGATGCCATGAGATGGCTTCTCCCTCCCGGTCTTCATCGGATGCGAGCCAGACTGTCTGTGCTCCTGATGCGGCTTTTTTCAACTCGGCGACGACTTTTTTCTTGTCTGCCGGGACGACATACTCCGGCGTGAAGCCGTGCTCCACGTCTACGCTCAATTTGTTGTCCTGCAGGTCGCGTATGTGTCCGAAACTGGATTTGACGACGAACCCGTCTCCCAAAAACTTCTGAATGGTCTTTGCCTTTGCCGGCGACTCGACGATGACTAAATTCCCCTCCATATCTGCTTCTTTATGAATTCAAACTGCAAAGAAAAACACAAACTCGCTAATTTTCAAAATTTAATCGCTAATTTTGCACACATTTTGCGTTGGCAGCAATGTATTACGACAAATATTTCGGGCGATGAAAGAGAACACAAGGAAGAAGATAGTCAAGTGGTTCTGGATACTTGTCACGGCGCCGTTCGCGCTTGTGCTGCTCGCGCTGCTTCTGGTGGGCGCGTTTGCCAGAATCCCGTCATTTGAGGAACTTGAGCATCCGGACAACAAACTTGCGACCCAGGTGCTCTCCGACAACGGCGAGGTGCTGGCCACTTTCCATATCGAGAACAGGACTTACGTCAGTTACGATGAACTCTCTCCTTATCTGGTGGAGGCTGCTGTAGCAACCGAAGATGCCCGTTTCTACCGCCACTCCGGGATTGACATGAAAGGATTGGCGCGGGTGTTTTTCAAGACCATCCTCATGCGCGACTCCAGCCAGGGCGGCGGAAGCACCATAACACAGCAGCTGGCCAAGACTCTGTACCCGAGGCAGGAAGTCAACAGCAGGATTCCGGGCTGGTCGAAAGTCGTCATGGTCTGGACCAAGTTGAAAGAATGGATCACGGCAGTCAAGCTTGAGAGGGACTACACCAAGGAGGAGATTGTGGACATGTACCTCAACTCCATTTTCTTCGGCAGCGGGGCATACGGGGTCAAGGCGGCATCGGAGACATTCTTCGCCAAAGAACCCTCGGACCTTACGGTCGAGGAGGCGGCGCTGCTGGTGGGGATGGTCAACAAACCTACCCGTTATAACCCTGTGCTCAACCCGGACCGCTCCCTTGAGAGACGGAACTTCGTGATCGGACAGATGCAGAAGAACGGCTATTTGACAAAAGAACAGCGAGATTCTATACAGCAGGTGCCGATCACCCTCAACTATCAGGTGCAGGATCACAACTCCGGTCTCGCCCCGTATTTCAGGGACATGATACGCCGGGACATGACGGCCAAGGCTCCCAGACGGTCAGAATATCAGTATGCCGAGGACTTCAGCCGCGACTCCCTCCGCTGGAAGGAGGATCCGCTGTACGGCTGGCTCAACAAAAACAAGAAGCCGGACGGCTCACGTTATGATCTGGACCGCGACGGCTTGAGGATCTACACCACCGTTAACGCCAAGATGCAGAAGTATGCCGAGGAGGCGGTTGCCGAGCACTTGGGCAAGAACCTCCAGAAAAGTTTTGACAGAGAGGTCAAGTGGAAGAAGAACAAGCCGTTCGCCAATGATGTGGACAGCAAGACCGTGCAGACCCTGATGAAGCAGGCACGGCGATGGAGCGACCGTTACCGTCTTCAGCACAAGGCGGGCAAGAGCGATGAAGAGATAATGGCCCAGTTCAGCAAGCCGGCCAAGATGAGGGTGTTCGCGTGGAATTCCAAGGGTTACGCCGATACCACGATGACCCCGGACGACTCCATCCGCTACTATAAGTCCATTCTCCGCTGCGGATTTGTGGCCATGGAGCCGCAGACCGGCTATGTCAAAGCCTATGTGGGAGGTCCGAACTACCGTTATTTCAAATATGACAATGTGCGCCAGGGCAAAAGGCAGATCGGTTCCACAGTGAAGCCGTTCCTCTATACTTTGGCCATGCAGGAGGGCTTGAGCCCGTGCGACAAGGTCGTCAACCAGTCGCAGACCTTCGTGCTCTTCGACGGTTCCACCTGGACACCGCGCAGCACCGACAAGGAAGAGTGGCTCGGCAAGACCGTGACCCTCAAATGGGGACTTGCCCACAGCTCCAACAACATATCGGCGTTCCTGATGAAAGAGCTCGGCCCGGAGGCACTCGCGAGGATGATGCGTCAGATGGGCATACGCAGCCATATTGATGAAGTTTATTCGCTGTGCGTAGGCCCTGTTGAGGTCAGCGTTTTCGACATGGTCTCCGCCTATAATACATTCCCGTCGCACGGGACCTATATCACTCCCCAGTATGTCACAAGGATAACCGACAACGACGGACGGGAACTTGGTAATTTCACCACCCAGAAGAGGGAGGCTATTTCCGAGCAGACGGCATATCTGATGGTCAATCTGATGAGCGGGGTGATCAATGAGGGGACAGGTTCGCGCCTGCGCTCTGTCTACGGGCTCCGGGGCGAGATTGCAGGAAAGACAGGTACTACCAACGACAACTCGGACGGCTGGTTCATCGGCTACACTCCGAATATTACGGCGGGTGTCTGGGTAGGCGGGGAGGACAGGCAGGTCCACTTCAATTCGCTGGCTCTCGGAAGCGGATCCAACATGTCCCTTCCTATATGGGGTATATGGATGAAGAAGTGCCTTGCCGATCCGAGCATAGGCTGGTCTATGGATGACGATCATTTCGTGGCTCCGTCCACCGGTATTCCGGGGCTTGACTGCGAGAAAGACGGCATATTCCTTGGCGGTTACAATCAGGAGAGTGCCGTCAAGGGCAACGAAGAGAAACAGGAAGAAGACTATTATTTCAACTAGTATGAGCAAGTACAATACTATAGCGGTCATTTACGGCAGTGATTCCTCCGAGTGGGAGGTTTCTTGCCGGAGCGGGGAGTTTGTGGCATCCCGCATAGACGGCAATGTGTATGATGTCTATGAGATATTCGCCCGTTTCGGGAAGTGGAGTCTCGTCGCATACAAGAAGAGAAACTCCATGAGAGTCACTTTTCCTGAAGGTGCCAGACCCGAGGTGGACAAGACCGACTTTTCCGTCAGAGTCCTCGGGGAGAGGGTGAAATTCGACTTTGTTTATCTGGTTCAGCATGGCGCTCCGGGCGAGACCGGACAGATGCAGGGATATCTTGAGATGCTGGGCATTCCGTGCAGTACCTGTTCTTCAATGGTGAGCGCAATCGCTTTCGACAAATATGCCTGCAAGTGCTATATCCGGGAGCAGGGCGTTGTCAAGTGCGCTCCGGATGCTTTCGTGCGCGCCGGGATGGATATTGATGCTTTCGTTTCAGATGAGGTGTCCCGTCTGGGATTTCCTGTCTTCGTGAAGCCGACCCAAGGAGGGTCCAGCTTCGGCGTTACCCGGGTGACGCGGGCGGAGGATGTCGCCCCGGCCATCCGCTATGCTTTTTCCGAGAACAGTTCTGTGATAGTGGAGCAGGGCCTGAGCGGAAGAGAGCTGACCTGTGCTGCATATTACGATGGCGAATCAGTCAAAGCCCTGCCTGTCATAGAGGTGGTTACAGAAAACGAGTACTTTGACTATGATGCCAAGTACAATGGACATAGCAACGAGATCTGCCCGGCCGATCTGCCTGATGCGGTCAGGGAAGAAGTTCAGCGCACCAGCTGTGAAATATACTCACGGCTCGGCTGCAAAGGTATAGTGAGAATCGACTATATATATACGGCGGACGGGCTGTATTTTCTGGAGATAAACACAATTCCGGGTATGACGAGCGCGTCACTCGTGCCTAAGATGGTCCGCACGGCCGGAATTGACATCACTTCTTTCCTCTCATCAATAATAGAGAACTCATAGCCGGTGCTGTTGTCGGCATTCATAAGGCGCGGCACGGCCAAGCTGTCCGGCATATACCCTTCGCCTGAGGCGAGGGGTATCGTTTTGATGCTCTGCCAAGAACGGCTCGGAGTCAAGAGTTATACGCATATCATAGAGCCGGGATATGAAATCCCCGCCGGGGCGTTGCCGGGCCTTGAGTCGGAGCTTGAGCGTCTGGCCTCAGGTGAACCGATACAGTATGTGCTCGGGTATGCGGAATTCTGCGGGCATCGCTTCCATGTCTGTCCGTCTGTGCTTATACCGCGTCCCGAGACGGAGCAGCTCGTTTCCGAGGCTGTCAGCTTAATCCGCTCCAAAGGGGGATCGTGCCGCGTTCTGGATTTGTGTACCGGTTCGGGCTGCATAGCCTGGTCTGTGTTACTTGAGTCGCCCGGGACCGAAGTCGTGGCTGTTGACATATCGGATGAGGCTCTGGGCGTTGCCCGCGGTCAGTTCGCCGGAGCATCTCCGCGCTTTGTCAAGGCGGATGTGCTTGCTGGCGGCGAGGGGTTCGAGTGCGGGGATTTCGATCTGGTACTGTGCAACCCTCCGTATGTGATGGAGTCTGAAAAGCTTGCAATGCGTACGAATGTGCTGGATTACGAACCGGGTCTTGCGCTGTTCGTGCCGGATTCTGACCCGTTGCTTTTCTATAGGGCGGTCGCCGTATGGGCACGGCGTTTCCTGCGCCCTGACGGGATGGGGCTGGTTGAGATAAATGAGTCGTTGGGGCCGCAGACTGCCGAGGTCTTCAGGAGTGCCGGGTACAAAAAAACACGGATTTTGCAGGATTTCCGATCAAAATATCGTTTTGTGATGTTCGGGGATTGAGATTCCTCTGCCGCTGAGATGCCGTCAGGTGGGCATTTCCATCGAAATGGAAATATTAAGCGATTAATTTTCATGACAATCGGATGATTGTCCGGAACTTTGCGGCATGAAAAACTTTACGAAATTGCTTTTGCCGGCCATCGCGCTGGCTGCGGTTTCCTGCGATAGCGGAAACCATGACATTTTTGTCCCGTCTTCTCCGTCCGGTCTTGAACTGTCGGACATGGCCCGGATAATCTCGGAACTGCCGATGGATCTGGAACACCTTGAAGAAGTCCATGATGCCGTGAGTTCATCTTCCGGCAACGGGTATGACGAGGAGTATATGATGTCAGATCTCCTGTCGGTTCCCGGTTCCGGTGTCGGGGATGACAGACGTGGGACGAAGGCGGCTTCATATAGCCGGCCGCTCCGTGACCTGCTTTCGGATTATCTTGCCGCGCATGTGGCCACCAGGTCGGGTGCAGAAGATGTACAGGAATACCTCGATGGCCTGTCGGCTTCGGATATCCAGATTTATTGGCCATATTCCGAGGATTGGGACGGAGAGACTTTCCCGATAGTCACATTTGACCCGGGAATGGGCGCGGAAAGCAATTATGGTTATGAACTCCGCCGTAGCGGAGACAGGCTTGAGGTTGTGGGGGAAGTGATTGTCACCGAGGAGACTGCGCAGAAGCGGCCGGTATGGGTGATCAACCGCAATTCCGACTCGGCCTTTACGCCTCTGGAACTCTTCGAGCCGTTTTTTGAGACTTCTGCGCCGCTTGCAGGAGATGGCTCAAGTGACAGCAAGGTCCTGTTGCTCCGCTCATTCAAGGCCCGCAAAAATTTTGACTCATGGTTCGGCGGAGCCTCGGAGTTTTTTATAAAATGCGGGGCGGTGGACGGCTTCCGCGCGACAACAGACGAAGAACTCAAGTTATATTCTCCGTCTGTGACAGATTTCCTGATTGTCGTGAAGCGGAGCCAGGTCGGGTATTCAATACCTCTCAACACTGTGCTGCTCACTGATTTTACTCCGCAGATGGAGAAGATAGCCTTCGCGATAATGGAGGATGACGGAGGAGAATCCACATCCTGGAAATGTGAGGCCGTGGTCAAATACAAATCTCGCTCTTATGGGTTCACCATGGATATCCCGTACCGCGACAAGGATGACATAGTATGGCGGGGGCAGCTGTCGTCTGAATATCTTTCGTCCAGACGTTTTGTCAGTGACAGATTTGGAGAGACGGAACTCACTTTTGAACTTCGCTGACGGTCATCTCGCATTTTGCGCAGTCGAATCCGAGGGCAAACCGTCTTCCGTTGTTGGTGAGGTAGAGCCGTCCCGATTCTTTTGCTCCCTGATATTTCGGGCACAAGCCGAGCTCGTAGCGGATGCAGTACCGGCTCCGCATGAGTTCATTTCCTGCGGCAGCGGCCGGAGCGGGGGAGAAGCCTGTCCTTTCGCGGTTTGCCAGAGGTCTCGCTTTGACGGGGATGTCATCGAGGTCGGAGGCGGTGAGGCGTCTGATGGAGTTGATGACAGAGGCGCTGAGGAGCGGGACGGAGCCGCATTCGATGTCGATTTTCCCGACACGGAAAGAATATATGCCGCTTCTTTTTGACAGTTGATCGCGCAGCATTGAGAGAGCCCTCTCCCTGTTGTCTGCGGCTTCCACATCGGCACTGAATCTTGATTCAAGCGACCTGCCGTCTTCAGTCGTTGCGTGCAGGTCAATCACATAGTTTCCGTGGACTTTTATGTCCAGCTGCGCCCTGAGCTCCCTGCGGCATGGCCGCGACTCGATCTCTTTCTCGAAACCTGCACTCAGGTTACGGTAGATGGTGTCGCCCTCTTTGAGCCCGCGGATTTCTTTGCAGAGGATGTGTTGTCCCTCACATACATCGCCCCGGAAACCGGTGATGCCGTTTTTGGACACAAAGGCGAATCCGTCTCCGTTCCTGAGTTCCAAGCCTTTTGCGCCGGGGCTGATGACGATTTCCATTGTCTGGCCGCTCTTCCTGTATATGCGGCCTACCGTCCCGATTTTTTCTCCCATCGATTTCGGTGCGTCCATCGATGACCAGCGCCCTCTTTTTCCGTCAAGAAAGAGTTGCGTATATCCGCGGTTGAAGGTCTTTGTGCTGTCAGGAGTGAAACCCCCTTCTATCTTGCCGAACGATGCCCGGCAGTACAAATCCGGGTGTTTTTCCGCCAAAGCATCAAGCGCCAGGCTGTATTCGCGTACGACATTCTTTACATAGGAGGCGTTTTTCAGACGCCCTTCGATTTTGAACGAACATACACCGGAGTCGGCCAGGTCCTCAAGCCTGTCCTTGAGATTGTAGTCTTTGAGCGAAAGCAGGGCCTTGTTGCGCACGAGCACCTTCCCGTCGGCAGAGGTCAAGTCATAAAGCGACCGGCAGGCCTGGATGCATTCTCCACGGTCTGCGCTTCTGCCGTCGATCTCCTCGGACAAGCGGCAGATTCCGCTGTAGCATACGCATAAGGCGCCATGTACGAAGAACTCCACTTCGCAACTTACTGCCGAGCATATCCTGCGGATCTGCTCCAATGAGAGTTCCCTCTCAAGGATGATTCTCGAGCATCCGGCTTTTTCGAAGAGCAGGGCTCTCTCCTCATCCCGTATGGCGCATTGTGTAGAGGCGTGGAGCGGCACTGTGATGTCTTCCCATCCGCATATCCTCGTGTCTCTGATGATAAAGGCGTCAGCTCCCGCGTCCTGCGCGAGGGCCATCTGCGAATGAGCCTGCTCCAGCTCTTCATCGGAGATGACCGTGTTGAAGGTTACGAACACTCTGGCGCCGAAGCGATGTGCATACATGCACAACTCGGCTATGTCTTCTATGCTGTTGCCCGCGGCTTTCCTCGCTCCGAAGTCCGGGCCCCCGATGTATACGGCATCGGCACCGCAGTCGATGGCCGCGATGCCGATTTCTTTGTCCCGTGCGGGTGCGAGGAGTTCAAGACTCCTCATTGCTACTTGAGTGCGTCAAGCATCTTCTTGGCCTCGGCCCCATATTGAGGGTCGCTGACAGCCTTGGCGTAGAACTCTTTTGCCTTGGCGTTGTTCTTGGCTCCCTGATAGAGGGTGCCTACGATGTAGGCTATCTGAGTAGCGTTCTTCGCGTTAGGTGAGAGTTCGAGATACTTCTCGAAGTACTTGATGGCATCGTTGTTTTTGCCTGCAAGCTGGGAAGCCTGACCTGCGATCTGGAATGCCTGAGGGCTCTCGACATACTCGCTGCTCTTGACAGCTGCCGTGACGGCATCAGCATATTTCTTTGCTTTCAGGGCTGCGGCGGCCTCTTTGAGGGAGATGTTTCCGAGCTGCTTGTTGGCTGCCTTCTCCTGGCCATTGGCTGCTGCCTGCTCAAGTGCGGCCTTTGCTTCATCTGCCTTGCCGGCGGCATTGAGAGCCATGCCCAAGCGGAGGGCTGCGGTGCCGTTTGTCGGGTCGGCATCGACAACTTCCTTATAGGCTGCTGCTGCCTCGACATATTTCTTCGCGTTGAGGAGAGCGCCGCCTTTCTGCATGATTATCTGAGGAATAAGGGCCTTGGCCTGCTCCTCTACGCCGGCATCAGCATATTTCTGAGCCACTTCGATGGCGGTCTTCAGTCCTGCTACGGCTCCGTCATAGTCGGAAGACTTCGCCGAATCCTTAGCGATGGACAGATAAAGATCCGGGATGACGGCTTTGCAGTTGTCAGCAACTTCCTTTCCCTCATCGCCAAGGGCTGTCGCCTGCTCGAAAGCCTGCTCGAAAGCCTTCAGGGCCGTGGACTTGTCTCCGGAAGAGAGGGCCTCTGCCCCGGTGTTGTACAATTCGGTGATCTGCGCAAGATCCTGCGCGTTCATTGAACCGAGCGCCAGGGCCGCTAAAACGATGGATGCGAAAATCTTTTTCATAATCGTATTGTGATTTTAATTGTTTTCCAACAGCACAAATATAATAAAAATGTCCTATTTTTGTAAAGATAAGCTTATTATTATGAGGAGGCATTTTTTGAAAACCTGCCTGATTCTGCTCATGTTTTCCACAATGATGCACGGACAGGCACTTTCGTCCCTTGGCGTGCCGAAAGAGATAACGGTCGGGAGACTTCCTGACGGCATCGATTTTTATCTGGTATCAAATTCTGCCAGAAAGGGATTCGCTGATTTCGCCCTTGTCAGGAAGTCGGCATACCGGGAGACCCGGGATCGTGGAGCCCTTGATTCTCTTCCGCATTTCGGATCCCGCCGGCCATACCTCTTCCTTTCAGACAACGGTGCCGGATACGCGGAGTCGGGATATATTTCTTCCCGCCAGGATGCCACGTTGTTCTCTTTCCCCGATGTGCCGGTCTACGACCAGAGTGTCGCCGACTCTACGATCCTCATGATGATGGACATCGCCGCAAGGTCGCGGGCGCCTCAGGCCATAATGGTCAGCGGCGACATAAAGCCTGACAAAATCAAGGAGAGGCTCAACCTGCTTTCCATGACCGTGCCGAGGCTTCACCGTGACGACGGCAGGAGTTCTTATGTATGGAATCCACGCGATTCTCTGCTCCTCCTGACAAGCATCAACAACACATCCGATGTGGCTTCAATCCATGCGGTCTACAGTGCCGCCCGTCTGCCGCGCGAGAGGATGAATACATTGCAGCCTCTGGTAGGCAGGGCGTATGCGGATATACTCGGCAACATAGTGAGCCGCCGTATTGAGAAAGATTTCCGCAGCCATGGCATTCCTTTGGCTGATGTTGACTTCCGCTATGTGGACAGTGCGAGCGGATCAGGGGATGAACACTATATGTTTTCGGTTTATACTTCCGCTTCCAGCCTTGATGCCGCAGTGGAGCGTTTCTCGTCAGTGCTTTCCTCCATCGACCGGCATGGCGCAGTCCAGGCCGAGTATCAGGACGCCAAGTCCCGTCTGATATCGGAGTCCAAGAGAGAAGAGGGCGGCAGAGTTACCGATAACAGCGAGTACATCGCCAGGTGTACGTCCGCATATCTATATGGCGCCAGCCTTGAGCGTCCGGCCGCGGCCGGGAGCGTGCTGGCTTCGCGCAGCCTGCCTGCGGAGCTTGATCTTGAACTTTTCAACACCTTTGCCGGGGCGCTTCTTGATTCAGCGAGCAATCTGGCTCTCCGTTTCGACACTCCGGACAACGGAGCGGACAAGGATATGCTGCGCGGCTGTTTTGATGCCGCGTGGGCCGCTTCTGATTCCGGGCAGGTCGCCTATAAGGAGGATTTCGGGGATACGCTGAGCCTGTTTGTCCCGCGCGGCAAGGTCAAGTTGCGCAATGACACTGCCGAACCGGTGTCGGGAGGACGCATGTGGACATTCTCCAACGGAGTCAAGGTTCTCTACAAAAAAACAGATATAAAGGGAGAGTTCCAATATACGCTGATGTTGCGTGGTGGAGTGGCTTCTGTTCCCGGTCTGAAGAGCGGTGAAGCAGCGTTCGTCGGTGACATGCTCGCTCTCAGTGGGGTTGCCGGCCTCAGCGGTCCGGATTTCCGTGCCATGCTTGAGGCAAACGGGATCACGATGAATACCAGGGCGGGGATCTCGGATCTGCGGATAGGCGGAATTGCGCCGAAGTCAAAACTTAAGCTGCTTCTGCGCTCACTCCTGTCGGTGGCTGACAAACGTGTTCCGGACCAGTCGGAGTTTGAGTATTACAAGGCTGGGGAGAAGCTGCGGATTGACATGGGCTCTCTTTCTCCTCGCGATGTCAATTCGTTGATGGACAGTATTATGCGTCCTGGGTACTACTATACTGAACGTAAATATATTTCCAATCTTGGCGATGATCTTCCAGAGCGTGCCGAGCAATATTTCGAGACGCTTTTCTCCAAGGTCAATGATGGACTTCTGGTCTTGACCGGCGACCTTGATGAGGAACTTCTGAAAAAGGAGTTGTGTCTTTCTCTTGGCGGTTTCAGGACGCAGAAGCAGTTTGCCCGGCGGCCGCACATTTCAAGCAATCTGGCGTCCGGTTCGGTCACTTACATCGTCGAGTCTGGCGCCGGCCTTGTCGGTGGCGGAGAGATTGGCGTCAATGTGGGCATGTCTGCGGCGATTCCATATAATATAGACAACTACATGTCGTTCAAGATGGCCGAGGCTGTCCTGCACAAGGAAATCACCCGGGCATTGGCTCCGTTCGGAGCTTATCTGGAGATCAGCGAGCGTCTGGAGGTGTTTCCGACGGAGAGGTTGTCCCTGTATATAAATTGCCGTCCATGCCGCAGCTCCGGATTGCCGCTTTCGTTGGAGGCCGCAGACCCGCTGCAGATACTTGAGGCCATAAGGCCGGTCATTGCATCGATTTCGGATGTCGAGATCTCTCCGGATGAGTTGAAAGCCTATAAGGAGGTGATACTCAATTCGTACAAGGCTGACCTCCAGAATGTGGAGACGCTTGTTGACAAGGTTCTGGTCCGCTACAGCGAGGGTAAAGACCTTGTCAGCGGATACAATGCCGCTGTCGGCGGCGTGAGCGTGGAGGGCGTCAAAAAAATTCTCGGCATGCTCCGTGATGGTGCGGAGGTGGAATATGTTATAATCTGATGGGAAAAAGAAGGTTCGGGACAATAGTCCAGATTGGGGACATCCTTGTGTCGGAGGATGTTGTGACGGAATATTTTGCCTGCGACTATGGCAAGTGCCGCGGGGCATGCTGCATAATAGGAGACAGCGGTGCCCCCATGGAAGAGGACGAGCCGGATCTGGTGGAGCGGGAGTATCCGGAATTCAAGGATCTTATGAGCCCAGGGGGTCGGGCGGCTGTCGATGAGAAGGGATTTTTCGAGATAGACAGGGACGGGGATATCGTCACACCTCTTGTGGACGGTTCTTGCGAATGCGCCTACTGTCATTTCGGTCCGGAAGGGGAATGCCTTTGCGCCATTGAGATGCGGGGGCTCAAGAAGCCTGTGTCATGCTCGCTTTATCCGATCAGGGTCACACGTCTGACCGGCGGAGGGCTTGCTCTCAATCTGCATCGTTGGGATATATGTGCTGATGCCTTCAAGAAGGGGCGCGCAGAGCATATAAGAGTCTACGAATTTCTTCGCAGGCCTTTGTCTGAGCGTTTCGGCGAGGAGTTTTACGAGGCTCTTGCAGCCGCTGCTAAGCATCTTCACGGTTAGCGGCTTCCACGCCTGCGGCTATCCTCACCGTGTCTTTTGTCAGGCCTTCCAGCTCCAGTCCGGCGGCGATATGTCTCACCGTCACCCTGTCTTCATACATTTTGACAAGTCTGGCGAAAGGCGCCCTCTTTATGTAGCAGACATCGTCTCCGTCCTGTTTTTCAAATTTGTATCCGAGCCGCTCCATCACTTCTTTGAGGGCTGCGTCCGCTTCTTCAGGGGTGCCGTAGAAATGGGCGGTGCGGGTGGAGAATCCGAAACGCGGATATATTGCCGCGAATACTGCCATCATGAGAGCTATCTGCCAAAGGGAGTCATATCCGTTGACGAATATCTTCGAGAGGTCGCCCTCCACGAAGCCGGCCAACACAAGAACAACTATGATCAGTGACAAGATGACAATGAGGTACACGAAGTACTTTATGGATCGTACAATATATTTCATAAGGGCAAAAGTAGCATAATATTTGCTATTTTTGCCGGATGTAATTTAAAAATGACAGATTATGGAAAGAGAAGATCCACTTGAGAGACTTGAACGAAAGGAAAACGAGAAGAAGGCTAATGGTGGTCTCAAGACCGTGATGATCGCAATGATCGCTGTAGCCGTCGTGCTCGCTGTCGCTCTTGTCTATGTTTTGACTTCAAAGAACAAGCTGGTCGGCCAGCTTAACGATGAGAAAAGGGACCTCACGGAGCAGATCCAGATGCTCCAGAACGACTACGAGAGCCTTTCCTCTGATTATGATAGCATTAACGCCCAGTTGGATTCGTCCAGAGAGGAGATTGCGCAACTCGTGGAGAGGGTCAAGAAGACTGAGGCCACGAACCGCGTGAAGATCCGCCAGTACCAGAAGGAACTCGGGACGCTCCGCTCAATCATGAAGAGCTACATCGTGCAGATAGACTCTCTCAACACCCTCAACCACAAGCTCACAGCTGAAGCCGCCAGTGCCCGCAAGGAGGCCGCCGCCAGCAAGAAGCTCAATGCCGAACTGTCCCAGCAGGTTGAGGATCTTACAGGCCGTGTGACAGCCGGTGCAGTGCTCAAGGCAAGGGGAGTGAAACTTGAAGCCTACAACGGCAACGATAAACTCACCGACCGCAGCGGCAAGGTCGCAAGACTTCTTGTTACCCTCAGTCTGCTGGAGAACGAGCTCACCCCTAAGGGCCCGGTCCGCGTATATGTAAGGGTGACTGATCCTGACGGCAACCTTCTCACAGACGGCAGAGGCACTACATTCACCATTGGAGAAGAGACTCTTCAGGCCACAGCCTCCAGAGAGGTGGACTATCAGGGCGCAGAAGTTGAGATGGGTATCTATGTCAACAACATCCCGTCTTTCCACAAGGGCGTCTACACGGTACAGGCCTACACCAATCAGGGACAGGTCGGCTCTGCGGAGCTCCTGCTCAGGTAGCGGATGATCTATATCCATGTCCCGTTCTGCCGCAGTTTCTGCATCTACTGCGATTTCTATTCTGAGACCGCTTGCGGAGCGGCGGGGGAGGCGCGGATTGAAAGTTATTCTTCGGAGCTTTGCGCCGAGATAAGACGCAGACGTCAGGAGATTATAGATACTCTCGGGCTCAATACGTTGTATATAGGAGGTGGCACCCCGTCGGTGCTGCCTCTTGCCGTACTTGAGCGTATTGTCTCGGAACTCGATCTCGGATCTTTTAGTGAATTTACGCTTGAAGTCAATCCGGAGGATATTGTGGAAAAGGGTGCCGGCTATGTGAGGGCGTTGCTTGATCTTGGTGTCAACAGGGTCAGCATGGGCGTGCAGTCGCTTGATGACGGGATTCTGCGCTGGATGCGCCGCCGTCACGATGCGTCCGGCGCCCGGAGGGCGTTCGATATTCTCCGGGAATCCGGGGTGGAGAACATCAGCGTGGATCTTATTTTCGGTTTCCCGGCCTTGTCGGGAGATATACTTGACTCGACCCTTGAGGAGATCATGCTTTGGCGTCCGGAGCATGTGTCGGCCTATCAGCTCAGCATAGAAGAGGGAAGTGCGCTTGGTGTTCTTGCAGGAAAGGGTGAGTTTGAGGAGGGTTCTGAAGTCTTGTGCGCATCGCAGTATTCTATGATCTGCGATAGGCTGTCCGCTGCCGGATACGAGCATTATGAGATTTCAAACTGGGCTTTGCCCGGGCGTAGGGCCTGCCACAATTCGGCATACTGGACCCGTCGGCCTTATGTCGGCTTGGGGCCTGGCGCCCATTCTTTCGACGGGCGGGCCCGCTGTGCCAACAGCCAGACTCTTCCGGCGTGGACAGCTTCGGCAGAAGTCTTGTCTCCCCGGGAGGAGATGGAGGAGCGTATAATGCTCGGACTGCGTACTTCAGACGGGATTCCGGAGTCTCTATGTGTCCCTGAAATTGTCTCGCGGCTTGTCGGCGAAGGGGCTCTGGTGCGGATTTCCGGAGATTCGGCTGCTGCCCGTATCCGGATACCGGAGGACAGATTCTTCGTCTCGGACAGCATAATCGAGGAGCTCGTCTGACATTTAGTACCGGCATGACACAAAAAAGACAGCCTCATAAGAGACTGTCTTTTTGTGCGGACGGTGAGACTCGAACTCACACAGGCCAACGCCCACTACCCCCTCAAAGTAGCGTGTCTACCATTTCACCACGTCCGCATTACTTTGGGACTGCAAAGTTATGCAGAATTTATTTAAATGCAAATTTTTCTGAGTGAAAATATCTGATTTCGGCCCAAGTGCTCTTGAATCATCATTTTTGGGGATTGTATAAGAGGCCGGGGCTGAGCATTTTTGTACTCTGGAAAAAAGGATGTCAGATGACACTTGATAAACTTGAAATAGGCAGAACCGCCATAATCAGGACAGTAGGCGGTGAAGGTGCGCTCCGGCAGCATTTTCTTGATATGGGAATGATCCCCGGGCAGGAAGTGACCCTGACCAAATATGCTCCTTTGGGGGATCCGATGGAGCTTCTGGTTGACAGTTATACACTTACATTGCGCAAGGCGGATGCCGCCCGGATAGGAATCGAACCGGTGGAGAACCCGGGGGACGGGAACTCGGTCTGCGGAGATGACAATTGGCTTTACGTGGGAGAGGAGGCGCATCCTGGCCTTGGCGAGGGTGGCAAGTATCACACTGGAGAGGAGACGGCGCTTCCCAAGGATTCCGTGATCCGTTTTGCCCTTGCCGGCAACCAGAACTGCGGCAAGACTACGCTTTTCAATCAACTCACGGGTTCCAACCAGCATGTCGGCAATTTCCCGGGAGTGACCGTTGACCGTAAGGACGGGGTCATAAGGGGTTATCCTTTGACTCGTGTTACAGATCTTCCCGGCATCTATTCTCTGTCCCCTTATTCCTCTGAGGAGATAGTCTCCCGTCAGTTCATACTTGACCAGAAACCTGAGGGCATCATCAATATAGTGGACGCAAGCAACATAGAGCGCAACCTCTACCTGACTATGCAGATGATGGAACTTGATGTCCCGATGGTGCTGGCTCTCAATATGATGGATGAAGTCCGCGGCAACGGTGGCTCCATCAATGTCAACGAGATGGAGGCTATACTCGGTCTTCCGGTTGTGCCGATTTCGGCGGCCAAGGGTGAGGGCATCCAGGAACTTGTGGAACATGCCATGCATGTGGCCCGATATCAGGAGAGGCCGGCCCGCCAGGATTTTTGCGATCCGAAGGAATATGGGGGAGCGGTGCATCGTTGCCTGCATGGTATAATGCATCTTGTCCAGGATCATGCTGATCGCGCTGGCATACCGATACGCTTTGCCGCGAGCCGTATTGTGGAGGGGGACGAGGCGATAATCTCGGCTCTTGACCTGTCTGACAATGAGAAGGATATGATTGAGCACATCATAGTGCAGATGGAGCAGGAGAGGGGGCTTGACCGTTGCGCTGCGATGGCTGACATGCGCTTCTCTTTCATCCGCAGGTTGTGCGCGAAGACGGTGGTAAGGCCGCATGAGAGCAAAGAATACAGGAGGAGCCGATCTATCGACAAGGTGCTTACTGGCAAGTGGACAGCTATACCTATCTTTTTGGTTGTCATATCATTGGTGATCTGGCTTTCGGTCGACGTGCTGGGCGCTCCGCTTCAGGATCTGCTCCAGAAAGGCATAGACTGGATAGCCGCCGCCTGCGATGCCGGTATGCAGAAACTTGACGTGGCGCCTGCCGTGCGGGGACTTGTGGTTGACGGTGTCTTCGGAGGCGTGGGGACAGTGCTCAGTTTCGTTCCGGTCATCGTGATTCTCTTCTTCTTCCTGTCCTTGCTTGAAGACAGCGGTTACATGGCGCGAGTTGCCTTTGTCAGTGACAAGATTCTCCGTAAGATAGGGCTTAGCGGGCGCAGTATCGTGCCTCTTTTGATAGGTTTTGGATGTTCTGTGCCGGCTGTCATGGCGACCCGGACACTTTCATCGGCGCGTGACAGGAAAATGACGGTCTTGCTCACACCGTTCATGAGCTGTTCAGCCAAGATACCGATTTATGCGTTCCTCACCAGTACCTTTTTCCCGGGACACGGCGGGCTGGTGCTGGTGATACTCTACCTCTCCGCCATACTGGTCGGTGTGATTGTAGCGCTATGCGCCAAGATGTTGCCGCATTCCGGCGAGCCTGCTCCGTTTGTCCTTGAACTTCCGAATTACCGCATGCCGGGGGCCAAGAATGTGGGGCATCTGTTGTGGGACAAGACCAAGGATTTCCTGCAGAGGGCGTTCACGGTGATTTTCGTGGCTTCCATCGTCATCTGGTTTCTTCAGTCCTTTGACTTCAGGCTCAACCTGGTCGATGCCAAGGACAGCATGCTTGCCGCCATTGCGGGGCTGATCGCTCCGCTGTTTGCCCCTATCGGCTTGGGCGACTGGCGGATAGTGACGGCTTTGATTTGCGGTTTTCTCGCCAAGGAAAGTGTTGTCTCTACCCTTACCGTGCTCGGGGCGGCCTCTGTTCTCACGCCGCTTACGGCCGTGCCGATGCTCGCTTTCTGTCTGCTCTATACTCCATGTGTGGCTGCCATAGCAGCGGTACGCAGGGAACTTGGGGGCTGGACGGCATTCGGGATGGTCATTTTCCAGTGCCTTATAGCTTATTTCTGTGCCTGGCTCTCCTATTTGGTCGCAGGGCTTTTCGTATGAACATCGCTTCTATAATCATACTTGCATTGGTGCTCGCGGCACTCCTCCTCGCGCTCCGGACCTTCAGGGGAAAGGGGCGCGGGGGCGGATGCTGCGGCAGTTCACGGTGCGGCTCCTGCGGCGGCTGTGCTGCGGCTGGCCTTTGTCGCCGCAAAGACGGGCGGGGCTGAGACGGGAAGTTGGCTGCGGTTTTGATGTCGTGAAATATTTCCTATATTTGTGGACAAACCATATAGTCAAAACCATGCGAGTTATCTTTCTATTCACGGCGGCAGTCTTTCTTTTTGGATGTGCTCGCGAAAATGATTATCTGTCCTCGCTGAACCTCAAGCAAGAGAATCTGACGCCGAAATCGACGATAGACCTCGCCACCTATGATATTCTCCAGCCGGTGGGTATCGCAAAAAGCGGGAACTGCCTTGCCGTTACGGACAATGGTGGCAGCAAACATTTGATTATCATAGATGAAAATACAGGTGAGCATCTTGAGCTTGTCTCAAAAGGCCGCGGCCCCGGGGAGATGGTGGGAGCAATGATGGCTCCTTATCTTGACGGGGTCACATTATATGATCCGTCATCTTCAAAGACACTTGTTTATATCGACCTTCAGAAATCAATGCGGGAGGGCAAGGCCTGTATGGATACCATTGGCCGCTTCGTGGACAGCTTTTCATTTCCGGCGAAAATCGTCAGTTCCCGTAACGGGATGATTGCTACCGTAGCCGGACGTAAAGATGTCTGGTATGCTTCTCTCGGCAGAGAAGGGCAAGTCCTCTCGTTTGTGGGCCCTCCACAATATAAGGAGTTGGATGAAATGGATGAAAGCAGGTATTTCTCGTTTCTTGTCTCCTCGCACATTACTGTCAGCCCGGACGGGGACAAGGTGTGCTGCGCGACATCCCATGCCGCCGCGTTGTCCTTTGCATCATTGGATGATGGTGGCATACTCAGTGAATACCGCCGATATGAGTTTGATCCGCCTGAGATTGTCCGCGGCGATGGGCTTACAGCTTTTTCTAAAAGCAGCAAAAGCTGTTTCCGTTCTCCAGCCTCGGACAGGGACAATGTTTACCTGCTGTATTCCGGGAAGCCGTTCGACAATGCAGACTCTCCGAACTACGAGTGCAATCATCTGATAGTCTATGGTTGGGACGGCAAGCCGAAGCGGCACATTTTGCTAAGTGATAGCGTGATGTCGATAGCGGTTGACGGAAATGTGCTGTATGGCCTCAGCAGCTGGCCCGACAGCCGGATTCTCGTCTATGACTTGTCTTGACCGGCCTGGTCCGTGACATCGTGAACAGTCCCGCAGAGTAAGAAATTTTTTCTTTTTGCTGCGGGATTGTTATATTTGTGTCGAGTATGGATTCATTTTCCGTCAATATGAAAGCGTCAGAGCTCGTGGAGTCCAACCCGGGCCTGCTTATGGTTCTTTCCCGCCTCGGCATAGTCGGCAGTTTCGGGGAAAGGACCGTCTCTGAAATCTGTGTCCAGCATGGTCTCGATGCCCGCACTGTCATCATGATATGCAGGGTGTATTCGTCTCCTGACTACGTCCCGTCTTCGGAGGATTTGCGCCGTTGCAGTGTCGCGGATGTGCTGCGGTATCTGCACTGCTCGCACGACTATTATCTCAAGAAAGCATTGGAGAACATGGCTGCTTCCATTGAAGCCATGATTGCCCCATGCCAGAAAGACAGGCAGCAGGTGATATGGAACTTCTTCCAGCAGTACAAGTCAGAACTCAAGATCCACTTTGAATATGAGGAGGGTGCGGTGATCCCGTATGTGCAGAACTTGATGCTCGGCAGGCATGACCCGTCGTTCAGCATCGACCGATTTGAGGAGAATCATTCCAATATCGACGAGAAACTCTCCGACCTCAAGAATCTGGTGATGAAGTCCCTTCCTCACGAGTGCGATGATGACAAGAGGATAGCGCTTCTTATCTACCTCTTTGCCCTTCAGAACGATTTGCGTTCCCATACGTATATAGAGGATAACATTCTGGTTCCGTTGGCACGTCTGCTTGAGAATCCCATGCTCTCACGTCCTGAAAAAGATCAGGAGCAGCAGACCGAAGACGGGCAGGTCGAACTTTCAGAACGGGAGAAAGAGATTCTGGTGAGTGTGGCGAGCGGGCTCATCAACAAGGAGATAGCCGACAAACACAACATATCAGTCAATACAGTCATTTCCCATCGCAAGAACATCAGCCGCAAGACGGGCATCAAGACCGTGGCGGGCCTGACGGTCTATGCGATACTTAATAACCTTATAGATATAAAATCCATCGAATAATGCTTCAGCTGACAGTCCCGGGAGAAGCGGACAAGGTGCTTCTTCATTCATGTTGTGCACCATGCAGCGGTGCGATAATTGAATGCATGCTTGCAAATGGCATCACTCCGATTGTTTTTTTCAGCAATTCAAACATCTTTCCGCAAGATGAATACGAACATCGCCGGGAAGAACTGCACAGGTACTGTGATTCCCTTGGTGTCGAGGCCGTAGATGACGTATACGATCATGACGCTTGGCTGAAGGGTGTCGCCACAGGTCTCGAGAAGGCCCCGGAGCGTGGGCCGAGGTGTGTCAAATGTTTCAGGTTCCGGCTTTTCCGGGCGGCAGCCTGGGCTTCCGCGCACGACATACACGTGGTGACGTCCTCACTTTCCTCTTCCAGGTGGAAAAATCTTGATCAGGTCAGCGCAGCCGGGGAGTGGGCATGCAGTCTGGTCAACAGTGCTTTCCCTGATGCGAAGCCTATCGTATGGTGGACCCAGAATTGGCGTAAGGGCGGTTTGCAGATACGTCGTGGCGAGATAATCCGTGAGCAGGGTTTTTACAATCAGACGTTCTGCGGCTGTGAATTCTCCCGCCATTGTGAGGCTGCAGCAAAGAAGACCGTCGAACAGGCTGCACCGATTGTGCCGGAGACCGGGTCCGCACCGGAGTAGGATTGTCGCTGTTTGCGTAAGATGAATACGTGTGAATCTCAGCCAAAATGCGATATTTTCATCTGTTTTGGCTGAGATTCTTTGAAAATACCGCTTGGCCTCGCAAAAAATCCGTAGAAATTTGACAAAACAGATTTTTTAAATATCTTTGCGGTGTATTAGTGCAATAGAACACAGTAAAAGATGCTTATAGAAGTCAAGGATGTCAATAAGACCTACAACAACGGGCAACCTCTCCATGTGCTCAAGGGAATAGACCTTTGCGTGGAGGAGGGGGAGTTCGTCTCGATAATGGGGGCTTCGGGTTCCGGCAAGTCCACCCTTCTCAATATCCTCGGCATCCTGGACAACTACGACAGCGGGGAATACCGCATCGACGGACGGCTCATCAAGGACCTCTCCGAGAGGCAGGCGGCGGATTACCGCAACCGCCTTATCGGTTTCATCTTCCAGTCGTTCAATCTGATAAGTTTCAAGACGGCGGTAGAGAACGTCGAACTTCCGCTATTCTATCAGGGGGTCAGCCGCAAGGTGCGTCACGAGCGCGCCATGGAATATCTTTCGCGTCTGGGCATCGCCGACTGGGCCTCTCACTATCCCAATGAGATGTCCGGCGGTCAGAAGCAGAGAGTCGCCATAGCTCGTGCGCTGATAACAAATCCGCGGATAATACTCGCCGATGAGCCGACCGGGGCGCTGGATTCCAGGACTTCTGAAGAAGTGATGGAGCTTCTCGGCAGGCTCAACCGGGAGAATGGGGTCACAATCATAGTGGTGACGCATGAAAGCGGCGTGGCCAACTGCACGGACAAGATAGTGCATATCAAGGACGGCATAATAGGGAAGATTGAGGATAACAGGGAGCATCACGCTTCAGTTTTCGGCGCAGGCACCATAATGAAATGAGAGACATCTTCATCGAAATATGGGAAAGCGTGCGCCGCAACAAACTGCGCACCTGCTTGACAGGCTTTGCCGTGGCGTGGGGCATCTTTATGCTTATCGTGCTTCTCGGGTCGGGCAACGGGCTGCTCAACTCCTTCATGGCCGGGAGCGCCGGTATCAATGTGAACACCATGCAGATCGGCGGCGGCTGGACATCAAAGCCGTATGGAGGCTTGAAGGCCGGCCGGAACATTGAGCTGGACGAGAGGGACATTGACATCACTGAAGGTGTCATGTTTCGGGACCATGTTGACGAGGTGACGGCTACGGTGTCCTCATCGGTTACGGTCGTCTGTGGGGCAAATTCATTTTCCGGCACGATAGAGGGTGATTATCCGGAGCGTCAGGACATGGACAAAATCGAGATTCTCCATGGACGTTTCATCAACGAGAAAGATATCCGGGACAGGCGCAAGGTGGTCGTGATTCCTCAAGACCGTGCCGAAGACCTGCTTGAAGGAAAGCCGTCAGAAGGACTTGTCGGCAAGCGGGTTACAATAAACGGCTTTTCTTTTCTGGTCGTGGGCATCAGCAAGGCCGACATGATGGACGGGTCCAATCGTTTCTACGCTCCGTTTTCCACGGTCAGGACTATTTTCTCCAAGGGTAACAAGATTGATGATCTGACGTTCACCTTCCACGGGCTTAACACCGAGGAGGAGAATGAGGAATTCGAGAAATCCTACAAGGCCGCTGTCAACCTCGGGCATGGGGCCGCCCCTGATGACGACAGCGCAATCTGGATATGGAACCGATTTACGGAGAGTCTCCAGATGGAGAAAGGTGGGCATATCATCCGTATAGCCCTATGGGTGATAGGACTTTTCACCCTGCTCAGCGGGATGGTCGGTGTCAGCAATATAATGCTCATCACCGTCAAGGAGCGGACTCACGAGTTCGGCATCCGCAAGGCCATCGGGGCCCGTCCTTGGAGCATAATGAAACTTATAGTGGCGGAGAGCGTGGCCATAACGGCGTTTTTCGGATATATAGGGATGGTGCTCGGGCTTGTGGCCTGTGAGGTCCTCGACAAGACGGTGGGGCAGGCCTCCGCATCAGTCATGGGGCAGCAGATAGCCATGTTCGTCAACCCCACGGTCGGGGTGGATGTCGCCTTGCAGGCCACGCTCCTGCTCATCATAGCGGGCACTCTTGCCGGACTTGCTCCTGCGCGCAGGGCCGCCAATGTCAGACCGATTGAAGCACTCAGGGCAGAATGAGATTCGACGCAGACACATTCAAGGAGATATCCGACTCCCTTACCCGCAACAAGAGCCGCAGCCTCTTGACCGGCTTCGGGGTGTTCTGGGGTATTTTCATGCTGCTGTTCCTCGCCGGGGGAGGACAGGGTATGAAGCAGATGCTCTCCAAAAATTTCGAGGGCTTTGCTACCAACACCACGGTTCTTTGGCCCTCCAAGACCACTAAGCCGTATCTCGGCTTCAAGCAGGGGCGGGCATGGTGGTTCACTCAGGATGATGTCTTCCGCCTGCGTGCCCTCGTCCCGGAGCTGGACATCGTGACCCCAGTCGTGTCGCAGTGGGGGCAGACCGCTCTGCATGACGCCAACAGCTTTAGCGCCAACATCAAAGGCGTGAACTCCGAATATGCCGGGATAGAGACGCCTAAGATAAAATACGGCCGATATATCAACGAGACGGATGTTCTCCAGGAGCGCAAGGTGTGCGTGATAGGCAAACGGGTATATACGTCCCTTTTCCCGGAAGGCGGAGACCCTTGCGGGAAGAGGATCAAGATCGGGCAGGTCTGGTTCACTGTGGTAGGCGTGGATTACAACTCCGGCAGCATCAGCATCAATGGCAACTCCGACAGCGCGATCATCCTCCCTTTCAGCGTGGTGCAGAAACTCTACCACAGAGGCAACTTCGTTGACTTGATTTGCGTTACAGGCCGTTCAGGGGTGAGAATGTCGGAGATTGAGCCGGCCTTGAGGGAGGTGACGGCCCGCTACCATAAGTTCAACCCGGCCGACAAGCAAGCCCTATTCGTGCTTAATACCGAGGAGATGTTCTCTTTGATGGACAACCTTTTCCGGGGAGTGAACTTCCTGATTCTGCTTGTGGGGTTGGGGACTATCCTTGCCGGCGCCATCGGAGTGAGCAACATCATGATGGTGACGGTCCGCGAGCGCACGACCGAGATAGGCATACGGCGAGCTATCGGGGCCACCCCGTCCGACATATTGTCGCAGATCATAATGGAGAGCATCTCGCTTACCATGGCATCGGGCATATCGGGATTAGTGTTCTCTGTGCTAATGCTCAGCCTTCTGGAAGCCATGACTTCACATCAGGCCGTCTTCCAGATAGGTTTCTGGACAGCGGTGGTGGCTGTGGTCATGCTGACTTTTCTCGGAGTACTCGCCGGCCTCGCGCCAGCATCCCGCGCGATGAAGATAAAACCTGTGGATGCAATGAGAGACGAATAATCAAACAGATATGAAAAAGGCAGTCAAGTACATCTTTCTGGCTATAGCCGGCCTGATCGTGGCGGGGACATTCGTGTTCCTTTTCAAGAAATCACGTCCCGAGATCACCTTGTACCAGGAATTGGAAGCCAAAACCATGGACATACGGCGCTCCACGGTCGTGACGGGCAAGATCGAGCCGCGCAATGAAGTCAACATCAAGCCTCAGATCAACGGCATCATCTCCGAACTCTACAAGGAAGCGGGCCAGATGGTCAAGGAAAACGAGATCATCGCCCGGCTCAAGGTGATTCCTGACATGTCATCCCTCAGCTCCGCCGAGTCGAGGGTGAGACTTGCCGAACTCAACCTGGCGCAGGCCAAGACAGACTTCGAGAGGGAGAAGACCCTGTATGACAAGAATCTGGTAAGTGCTGACGAGTATGAGAAAGTCGTCCAGTCCTACAACCAGGCTAAGGAGGAGCGGGCAGCAGCGCAGGATGCTCTTGAAGTCATACGCGACGGTGTCTCCTCCACCAATGCCACGGGAAGCTCCACTCTCGTCAGGTCCACCATCAGCGGCCTCATCCTGGACATACCCGTCAAGGTCGGCAACTCCGTCATCCAGGCCAACACAATGAACGACGGCACCACCGTGGCCACGGTCGCCGACATGTCCGACCTCATCTTCGATGGCAACATAGACGAGACCGAGGTCGGTTCGCTCACCGAGGGGATGGACATATTGATAACAATCGGTGCTCTGCCCGGCTTCAGCACCGAGGCTGTTCTGGAGTACATATCCCCGAAAGCCGTAGAGAACAACGGCACCAACCAGTTCGAGATCAAGGCCGCCGTCAAGACGGACGGGCACTATAGAATCCGCTCCGGCTACAGCGCCAACGCCGAGGTTGTCCTCCAGGAAGCGGAAGCCGTGGTGAGCGTGCCTGAGAGCAGTCTCGTGTTTGAGGGAGACAGTTGTTTTGTCTACAAACTCACAGCACCGCAGGAGTTTGTACGCACTCCGGTAAGTGTCGGGCTCAGCGATGGAGTCAATATAGAGATCAAATCCGGGTTGAAAGCCGGTGACAAGGTACGCGGCCCGAAGATCCTCAAAAACGAGTAGCCATGAAGAAAATAGTCTCAGCAGCAGTGGCAGTTGTCTGTGCCGGCCTGCCGGCGGCATCACAGACATCGCCGTGGAGTCTTGCCGAGTGCATAGATTATGCGCTTGAACACAACATATCCGTGCAGCAGAGCAGCATTGCCGTCTCGCAGCGCGAAGTGGATCTCAACACGGCAAAGGGCCGTATGCTTCCCGGCGTCAGCGCTTCCGCTTCGGAGAACTTCTCTTTCGGGCGCGGACTTACGTCCGAAAACACCTATACCAATTCCAATACGAGTTCGACATCGTTCAGCATAGGCGGGGAAATGCCTATATTCCAGGGCCTTGATATAGTGAACGGTATCAAACTCGGCAAACTTGACCTCTCATCGGCCACTGCGGATCTTGAGAAAGCCCGCGATGACATAAGGGTCGCGGTGGCCCAGGCTTATGCCCAGATTCTCTACAATCAGGAAATCCTTGAAGTGGCCGAGTATCAGGTGGCCCATGATGCTTCTCTTCTGGAGCAGGTGCAGGCCCGGCGTGACGCGGGCAAGGCGAGCGATGCCGAGGTGGCGGCCCAGAAAGCCACCCTCGCCCAGAGTGAGTTGTCGCTGACGCAGGCCCGGGGCAACCTGATGCTTTCCAAACTTGACTTGACCCAGCTTCTTGAACTCCCCTCTCCAGAAGGGTTCGATGTGGTGCGCCCGGAGGTGGAGGCGTTTGAACCGCAGCTGCTTGCAGATCCTGAAGAAATATACGGCATCGCTGTCGGAATCCGACCTGCCGTGCTCTCGGCTTCCATAAAGGTCGAGGCTGCCGATGTCAGTGTCGCGAAAGCAAAAGGAGCATATCTGCCCACTCTCTCGCTCAGCGGAGGCATAGGCACGAACTACTACACGACTTCCAAGATTTCTTCTCCGTCTTTCGGGGAACAGCTGCGCAACAACTTCAGCCAGTATGTCGGACTGTCCCTCAATGTCCCTATTTTCTCCCGTTTTTCGACCCGCAACGCGGTGCGCAATGCGGAACTTAACCGCGAGAATTCCGTTCTTCAACTTGAGAGCGCCAAGAAGAGCCTCTATAAAGAGATACAGCAGGCCTATTACAATGCTCTCACATCGCAGTCCCGTTACGCCAGCAGCCGGGAGTCTTCATTGAGCGCCGGGCAGTATTATGAGATGACGGAACAGAAGTACCTCGCAGGCAAGGCCGGCATCACCGACTACAACGATGCCAAAAACTCATATCTCAAGGCCAAGTCGGAGTTTCTCCAGGCCCGTTACGAGTGTCTTTTCCAGACGCGCCTGCTTGACTTCTACAAAGGGCGGGACATGGTGTTTTGATATTCAAAAAAAATCAGCATATTTGTGTCCCGAAACTCAGAAGTTGTTTTGATTTATGTTGAAAATTCTTTTATTTGCTTTTTCGCCATAGTTTTCCCTGGCTTTTTCGGTCAGATAGTTCTACTATCTTTCTCAAAATCCAGAAAAAACTCTGGCAGAAAAATCTTCATAAAATTTATGACAAATAAATTCAAAATAACTTCTTACTGATATAATGAAAAAAACAGTTCTTGTCTCCGGCGGAGCCGGATTCATCGGAAGCCATGTGACAGTGGAGCTCTCGCAGGCTGGCTACGAGGTCGTCGTAGCAGACAATATGTCCAATTGTGACGAGACCAACTATGAAGGCGTCTGCCGTATCCTGGGCAAGCGTCCGCCATTTGTGAAGATGGATTTCTGCGACCTGCAGGCCGTAGAGAAACTCTTCGATGACTACAAGATAGACGCGGTGATCCATTTCGCGGCCTACAAGGCTGTCGGGGAGTCCGTTTCGGATCCGCTCAAGTATTATCGCAACAACCTCCTCTCGTTCATCAACATAGTGGATGTGGCCAACCGCAAGGGAGGCTGCAACGTGCTTTTCAGTTCTTCGGCCACCGTCTATGGAGAGCCGGAGAAACTGCCCGTGACAGAGGAGTCTCCGCGTCAGAGCGCGACATCCCCTTATGGCAATACCAAGCAGATCTGCGAGGACATCCTGCGCGACAGTGTCCGTGCGTACTCAGGTATCAACGGCATAGCTCTCCGCTATTTCAATCCTATCGGAGCCCATCCGTCAGCCCTCATCGGTGAACTTCCGCGCGGGGTGCCGAACAATCTGGTACCGTTCATCACCCAGACTGCCATCGGCAAGAGGGAGTGCCTCTCCGTCTTCGGCAACGACTATCCGACCCCGGACGGCACCTGCCTGAGAGACTATATAGATATAGTTGATCTGGCCAAGGCCCATGTCTATGCCGTGGACCGTATGGTGGAGGGCAAGATGAAAGAAAGATACGAGATTTTCAATATCGGTACAGGCCGCCCTGTCTCAGTGCTTGAGCTGATCAAGAGCTTTGAGCGGGTCAATGGAGTCAAACTCAACTGGAAGTTCGCTCCGCGCCGCTCCGGCGATGTGACTGCCGTCTGGGCGGATCCGTCTCTTGCTGAGAAAGAACTCGGTTGGAAGGCGCAGCGCAGCGTGGACGAGACCCTCGCTTCCGCCTGGGCCTGGGAGAAGCATCTCGCCGGACGGGAATAATGACTGTCGGACTGATAAGCGACACCCACGGAGTGTTCAGCGACGGGTTCAAGAATTTCTTTGAGCCCGTCGATGTCATCTGGCACGCCGGAGACTTTGGCGGCGGAGAGGCTTTTGCCGACAGCATCGCCGCCTTCAAGCCGCTTGTCGGGGTGTACGGCAACTGTGACGGCCAGGACATACGCTTCCGTTTCCCTCAGTTCCAATACATGGAAGAGCAGGGGCTCAGAATCCTTATGACCCATATCGGCGGCTCTCCGGGCCACTATTATCCCGAGGCGGCCGGACTCATTGACTCGTACCGCCCGGATGTCTTCATCTGCGGGCACTCGCATATCCTCAAGGTGATGCGGGACAGCAAGCGCAAGCTCTTGTATATCAATCCGGGAGCTGCCGGACTGCAAGGGTGGCAGGTGATGCGGACCGCCTTGCGCTTCAAGATTGACGGAGGACGGATCTGCGACATGGAAGTATTTGAAGTTCCTCGCAATCAGACGATATGAATCTCAAGTCACTCGCCAAAGACACTGCGATTTACGGACTGAGCAGCATAGTGGGGAGGTTTCTCAACTATCTGCTCGTCCCCCTGTATACCTATAAGATAGCTGCCGGGAGCGGCGGTTACGGCATAGTCACCAATCTCTATGCCTACACGGCCCTCTTTCTCGCCATCTTGACATTCGGGATGGAGACCACTTTCTTCCGCTTTGCCGGCAAGGATGGGGAGGACGGCAAGATGGTCTACAGCACCGCCTTGCGCATGGTCGGCTCTGTCGGACTGGTCTTCCTTCTGTTGGTGTTTGCGTTTCTTGGCCCGATATCCGGCGCGATGGGTTATTCAGAGCATCCGGAGTATATCGGCTGTTTCGCGATCATCACCGCCTTTGATGCGTTCCAGGCCATAATGTTCAGCCGTCTGCGGCAGCAGCACAGGCCGCTGCGCTTCATGGCCCTGAAGTTCGCATATATCATCCCGAGTATCGCCATCAACTTGCTCCTCTTCCTCGTGCTGGACAAGATTCCGGCTTTGCAGGGGGTGTACGGGCGCTTCAACGGTGGAGTGGGGCTGATTTTCTTCGCCAACCTGCTCTGCACTTCGGCGGTGATGCTGCTCTTCATCCCGGAACTGCGGGGGATACGCTATGGTTTCGACAGGGCGCTGGCCCGAAGGATGCTGCGCTATACCTGGCCGCTGCTGATACTGAGCCTGGTGGGCATTCTCAACCAGGTGGCGGACAAGATCCTCTATCCGCGACTTGTGCCCGGGGAGGAGGGGATGGTCCAGCTCGGCATCTACGGGGCCTGCGTGAAGATAGCGATGATCATGTCACTGTTGACCCAGGCGTTCCGTTATGCCTACGAGCCTATAGTATTCGGCTCCGGAGCGGACCGCAACAGCCCCAAGACTCTTGCCGACGGGATGAAGTACTTCATAATCTTCACATTGCTGGCTTTTCTGGCAGTGATGTTCTATATGCCGCTGCTCAAGTACTTCGTGGGCCGTTCCTACTGGGAGGGCCTCGGGGTGGTGCCGGTTGTGATGGCGGCGGAGATTTTCATGGGGGTGTATTTCAACCTTTCGTTCTGGTACAAACTTACCGACCAGACCTGGTGGGGAGCCGTGATAAGCGCCATAGGCGCGGCTGTGATGATAGCGGTCAACGTGATATTTGTTCCGAGGTTCGGTTATTGGGCTTGCGCATGGGGCGGTTTTGCCGGCTACGGTACGGCCATGGTGCTCAGCTGGGCCATCGGCCGCAGGCGTTATCCTGTCCCTTATGACGGGCGGACCATCGCAAAGTATGTCATAATGGCGTTGTTGCTCTATGCGTTGTCAGTGCTTCCCGGCAGATTGTCAGACAATGTGCCGTTGCCGCTGACACTGGGGCTCAACACTCTGCTCCTCGCTGTGTATTGCCTGCCTCTGGCAAGAAGATTGATTGGAAATCGAATCAAAAAACAATAGTACAATGAAACATTTCATCAAAACAACCCTCTGCTGCCTCGGTGCCGTGGCGCTTGTGTGCAGTTGCGGCAACAATGCCAAGAAAGCGGAGCAGAAAGCCGCCGAGCAGGCTGCCGCCGACTCTATCGCTGCAGCGGAACAAAACCAGAGAATAATGGATAAAATCGCACAACTCCCTGAGGAGCCGGTATTTGACATCATCACAAGCATGGGTGTCATCAAGGTCAAACTCTACTCCAAGACCCCGAAGCATCGTGAGAATTTCGAGAAACTTGCCCTCGGCAAGTTCTATGACGGGATTCTCTTTCACCGTGTCATCAACGGCTTCATGATCCAGACCGGGGACCCTCTCAGCAAGGATCCGGCCAACAAGAGCCGCTTCGGCACCGGTGGCCCGGGCTACAATGTCCCGGCGGAATTCGTCCCTGAATACACCCACAAGAAAGGTGCACTCGCAGCCGCGAGGCGTGGAGATGCGGCCAATCCGCTCAAGGAATCTTCAGGCTCCCAGTTCTATATCGTCCAGGATCCTGTGGCCTGTGCTCAGCTTGACGGAGACTATACCGTATTCGGGGAGACCATAGACGGTTTTGATGTCATAGACAAGATTGCATCCGTGGCTACAGATGCCCGTGACTGCCCTCAGCAGGACGTCAAAATAATTACAATAAAACTTGACGACGAGCAATAATGTGGCACGGATGTTGTAATAGATTTACTCGAATAGTTTTTTCATAGGTTTAATTTTAGGTTAGAATTGCCGAGAGTTCTCGTTGTGAAACGAGAACTCTTTGTTTATATTTGTTCCCATGAAAGTTCTCTTCATACACGGGCTTGCTTCATCGGGCGCTTACAAGATGGCCTCGTCCCTGAGAATATTGCTGCGGCCTTGTGAAGTTGTGGCCCCTGATGTGCCTATAGACCCCGATGCGGCTCTCTCTTTGTTGCTTGGGTTGAGGGATGAGATCAAGCCCGATCTCGTGGTCGGCCTGTCGCTCGGGGGATTCTGGGCGCAGAAGCTGAGCGGCTCCCGCAAAATCCTGGTAAATCCCGACTTCCACGTCTCGCGCCTGCTGCGGACGAAGACAGGAGAGAACGAGTATCTTTCTCCGCGTCTCGACGGAGCCCGGACATTCTTTATAGATGAGGACATCTGTTCGCGCTATGAGGCTCTGGAGAGGGTACAGTTTGACTGTCTTGACAGGCCGGAGATTGAATTGACGCGCGGGATGTTCGCCCTTCAGGATGAACTGGTGCACTGCGGCGACGAATTTGAACTCCACTATCCCGGGAGGGGTGTAAGCTATCCGGGCGGTCATCTGCCCACTTTCCCCGAATTGAAGAAGTATCTGGTGCCGCTTGTCTGAATGTCGGTGATTTTTCGTATTTTTGGGAGCTATGGAAAAAGTAACAGTACTGCCGCCGGAGAAACTCATCAACGGCTGGATTGACCCGTCATTCCTTCCCGCAGGGGAAGACAAGTATTATATCCGCAACCGTCAGGTCCGCGTCCCGGACGGCGGATGGCGGCATCTGACCAGTGATGAGATAGAACGTCTGGTCAAAAACGACAACACCGCCTCCAGCTGGGACACCATCTGGGTGACGGACGAGTTTCTCCCTAAACTCATCAAAAACAACAAGTTCTACGGGACGGTGCGTATCGGCCGCGTGTCCGACAACGGCTTGCAGTTCCACGACCTCAGGCTTCCCGTCGGCATCACCAACTCGTCCATCCACTCCTGTGATATAGGAAATGACTGCGCCGTCCATGATGTGCACTACCTCAGCCATTATATTATAGGTGACCGGTGCATGCTGTTCAACATACAGGAGATGTGCACCACCGACCACGCCAAGTTCGGCAACGGCATCATCAAGGACGGAGAGGACGAGAGCGTGCGGGTACGCCTCCATGTGATGAACGAGACAGGCTGCCGCGAAGTCTATCCTTTCAACGGCATGATCACGGCGGACGCTTACCTTTGGGCCAAATATGTGGATGACAAGCCGCTGCAGGAGCGTCTCAGGGATATGACCCAGAAAAGTACCGACCACCACAGGGGCTATTACGGTACGGTGGGTGAGGGCTGTGTCATCAAGACGTCGCAGATCATCAAGGATGTCAAGGTGGGCCCGTGCTGCTACATCAAGGGTGCCAGCAAGCTCAAGAACATCACCATCAACTCCTCCGAGGCCGAGCCGTCCCAGATAGGGGAGAACGTGATACTGGTCAACGGCATCGTGGGTTACGGGAGCCGCATCTTCTACGGCTGCACGGCGGTGAAGTTCATCATCGGGACCAACTGCAACCTCAAATACGGGGCGAGGGTAATCGATTCCATTCTGGGGGACAACAGCACCATCTCCTGCTGCGAGGTGCTCAACAACCTCATCTTCCCGGCACACGAGCAGCATCACAACAACTCGTTCCTCATCGCTTCGTGCCTCATGGGACAGTCCAACATGGCAGCCGGGGCCACTGTGGGCTCCAACCACAACAGCCGCTCCAACGACAACGAGGTCGTGGCCGGGCGCGGATTCTGGCCGGGGCTCTGCGCTTCTGTCAAGCATTCTTCAGTATTCGCTTCCTATGTCCTTCTGGCCAAGGGGGCGTACCCTGCCGAGATGAACATCAGGCTGCCTTTCAGCATGGTGAGCAACAACGAGACGGAGGGGCGTCTTGAGATTGTGCCGGCGTTCTGGTGGTTATATAATATGTATGCTCTTGCCCGCAACAGCTGGAAATATCAGACCCGCGACAAGCGGGTGACGAAGGTGCAGAACATAGAGTTCGACACCTATGCCCCCGACAGCATGGAGGAGGTCTTCGAGGCCAGAGCCCTGCTCGAAGAGTGGATAGGCCGTGCGTATCTTGGCAAAGAGGCGGAAGGTCTGGAGGCGGAAAAACTGCGCGAAAAAGGCCACCTTCTGATCTGCAAATACCCGAAGGTGGTTGATTCTCTGGAGGTGCTTGCGCCGGGGACGGAAAAGAGTTCCCGCAAGGTTCTTGTCCGTCACCCGCTTCAGGCTTATGCGGCTTATGGAGACATGATAGTGCACTATGCCATGACCAATGTCCTGCGATATATGGAGAAGCATCCGGATGAGAAACTGATGTCTCTCAACTCTCTTGTCGAGGGAGAGCGGACGACCCTCTGGACTAATCTAGGCGGGCAGATCATGAAGACTTCGGATGTGGATGCGCTGCGTGCCGATATAGGAGCCGGAGCGCTTGCCGGCTGGGATGCCATCCACCGCCGGTATGATGAGCTCTGGGAGCGCTATCCGCATGATAAACTTGTACACTCCATTCAGATGCTGCGTGATCTTTATGAGGTGGACCATATCAGCGACTGCATGTGGAATACGTTCATAATAAAAGAAATGTACAATCAGGACTATATCTGTGATCAGGTCCGGCGCACGCGGCAGAAGGACTATCTCAACCCCTTCCGCCGTGCGACCTACCGCAGCGAAGCGGAGATGCTTGCAGCCATCGGCCCGCTTGAGGAGAACAGTTTCGTCCAGCAGATCGACACTATGATGGCCGAGGACAGGGAGCTGCTAAGAAGAATAAGAATCTAAGAAGTTGTTTTGATTTATGTTGAAAATTCTTTTATTTGCTTTTTCGCCATAGTTTTCCCTGGCTTTTTCGGTCAGATAGTACTACTATCTTTCTCAAAATCCAGAAAAAACTCTGGCAGAAAAATCTTCATAAAATTTATGACAAATAAATTCAAAACAACTTCTAATGACACTATAGACAATGAACCTTAAAGAAAAGAAGTACTCCGAGTATGCGCTCGTGCGCGAGATGATGGGCACCGTCCCTACGGTGGAGAAGTTTGACCCGTCTTCGGCGGATTTTGTGGCTGATTCGCTCAGGCGGACAGGCCGTATCATGTTTTCAGGGGAGGGTTCCTCCCGGATAATGCCGGCCAAGAATGCACGGCGGCGCTCTCTCGGCTGGGGTTTGGCGGCGAATGTCCAGCTTGAAGGCTCGCGTCAGGCCGCACTCTACGATTTGAGCGGATATACCGTCCTGGTGGATTCCAACTCGGGACGCACCAAGGAGGCGCTCGCCCTCGCCTCGCAGCTCAAGGCTTCCGGGCATAAGGAGTTCTTTTCATTGAGCGCCAATCCGGACACCCCGATAGAAAAGGCCTGTGTGCGGGGTCACGTGCTTGGCTGCGGTTGGGAAGAGGCTGTGGCTGCCACCAAAAGCGTTGTGGAGCAGGGGCTCTTCTGCGAGTCCATTTTCTGGAACCTCGCCGGCAAGGACATGAAGACCGCTCTCTCCGGACTGCCTGTCAAACTGGAGGAGGCTCTGACTTTGCCGGTGCCTTCTGAAGTCGTGGAGTGGGCCAAAGGGGCCAACACCATTTATTTCTGCGGCTACAACGATGGTGTGGCGGAGGAGCTTACTCTCAAGACCAACGAGATAACCCGCCGCAAGAGCGACTTCCTTGAGGGGACGTACGCTGTCCACGGCATAGAGGAAGTCATGCAGGAGGGGGACATCGTGTTCCTTGTCAATCCTGTCGAGAGCGAATATGACAAGTTCCTCTCCGTTCTCGGCGGAGCGGGGGTGCACACAGTGGCCATCGACACCAAAAATACTCCTTTTGAGCGGACTATTGTCGTCCCGGATGGTGGAGAAATGCAGCCTTATGTGTATCTTTGCGCCGGCTGGAATGTCCTGGTCGAAATCGCTGTCAGCGACGGCATCAACCTTGACAAGCCGCAGAGAGCCCGCAAGGTGGGCAATGAAATGTAGTAGTATTATATGAAATTCGCAGTCAACACATCCACTGACCCGCATTTCAATCTGGCTTTTGACGAGTACTGCCTCCAGCAGTACCGCTCGGACGAGGATTTCTTCTACCTGTGGAGAAACCGCCCGGCTGTCATCATAGGCCTCAACCAGAACGCCTACAGTGAGGTTAATCTTAATTATCTTGACTCTCATGGGATTACTTTGGCCAGACGGGTGACCGGTGGCGGTGCCGTGTATCATGACCTGCAGAACATGAACTACACCTTCATCGGCAAGAATGTCTCTCCTGAGCCTTTCGTGGCCGCGCTGCGTTCTTTGGGTGTAGATGCGGAACTCACGGGGCGCAATGACATCTTCGTTGACGGGCGCAAGGTTTCCGGCTATGCCCGCCGGGTGTGGCGCGACCGTGAGATTGTGCACGGCACGCTGATGTATGATGTTGACATAGACACTCTTACCAAAGTTCTTGATGTGCCGGGCTCCAAGATGGAGGCCAAGGGCATCGCTTCGGTCCGCAGCCGGGTTGCCAATCTCAAGGATTATCTCCCGCAGTTCAAGTCTCTTGACGAGGTGCAGTCGGCCCTCCATGACATTCTCTCCGGCGGAGACGGTCAGATTCCGATGGGGCCGGAGGATTATGCTGAGGTGGAGCGTATGGCGAAAGAGAAATTCTCCACCTGGGACTGGGTTTATGGCCATTCACGCGAAGCCGGCTTCTCCCGTAAGGCCAAGCTTGCCTGCGGCACCGTCGAGGTCAGTGTGGCTGTTGACCATGGTGTCATGACAGGCATCAGTTTCGCCGGGGATTTTCTCGGAGACAAGCCTGCGGAGGCGCTCGCTTCCGCGCTGCGCGGGACGCGGTTTGAGAAGACGGCTGTGAGCGAGGCCCTGGACCGCCTTGGCATAGAGGGGTATTTTGCCGGTGTAAAGCCGGAAGAACTTGCTGAATTGATAGTTAACCAATAATATCAACTGCTGATATGAAACAGCTTAACACAAATTTGATGCATCCGGCAGAGCAGCTTGCTCTGATTATCGGACGTATCTACCGCGAAGGCCTGACTACGACCTCCGGCGGCAACCTGTCCATAATGGACGACAACGGCGACATGTGGATCACCCCTGCCGGCATCGACAAGGGCTCTTTGACCGCCAAGGACATCATGTGCGTCAAAGCTGACGGCACCATCGTCGGTCCGCACCGTCCGTCTTCCGAGTATCCGTTCCACAAGGCGATCTACAAGATCCGTCCTAAGATGAGGGCAGTCATCCATGCCCATCCTCCTGGACTCGTGACCTTCAGCGTCATCCATCAGATCCCCGACACGAGCATCATTCCTCAGGCCCGTGATGTCTGCGGCCCTATAGGATTCGCCAAATACGATGTTCCGGGCAGCGAGGCTCTCGGAAGGAGCATAGCCGCCGAGTTCGAGAAGAATCCCGAGTACAAGGCAGTGATAATGGAGAATCATGGTGTAGTGCTTTGTGGAGAAGACATCGGAGATGCCTACCAGCGTTTCGAGACGCTCGAACTCTGCGCACGCACCATCCTCAATGCCAAGACTCTCGGAGAGCCTAAGTATCTTACAGAAGAGCAGATACTCATGCATGAGAAGCATCAGCCGAACTTCCAGCACTTCATGGATGTTACGCATCCTTCAGATGAGCGTGCCTTGAGGGCGGAAATCTGCCGCATGGTGCGCCGCGCCTGCGATCAGCACCTCATGAGCAGTTCTTATGGTACTGTGTCCATGCGCTGGAGGGACAACGACTTCTTGATCACTCCGACCGGTGTGCAGCGTTGGGATATCGATGAGGAGGACATTGTCCAGATCAAGGACGGCATGGCAGAGGCCGGCAAGAAGCCGAGCCGCGCAGCAGCCCTGCACTACGAGATCTATCGCCGCAACCCTAAGGTCAAGGCCGTTGTCCTCACTCAGTGCCCGGCGCTCATGGGATTCTGCACCACAGATGCCGAGTTCAATGTGCGCACCATTCCGGAGAGCTGGATTTTCCTTCAGGATGTGCCGAAGTTCCCGTTCGGCTCGCAGTATACCGATCCGGCCAAGGTCGCCGAGGTCTTCAAGGATCGTCCTTGCGCCATGCTTGCCAACGACTCTATAGTTGTGGCTTCTGATTCCCTGATAAATGCGTTTGACCGTCTTGAGGTGGCTGAGTTCAGCGCTAAGTCGCTCGTGCTTGCGGCTCCTGCCGGCAAGCTCCATCCTATCACGGACAAGGAGGTTGAGGACCTGAGAGTGGCTTTCCACGTAGGGGAGTAAGCTCATTCCTGATATGTCTTATGAGTCCCGCAGCACTGCTGCGGGACTTTTTTATGTTTCTTGCTTGGTTTGTGTGAACTTTATTCATATATTTGTCGTCTACATAGAAATTCAGCCAAATAACAAGGTATTTGCGCATCCGAAAAACTATTGTTAACCATATAATATTAACCAATTTTTTAAAAGATGAGAATCCATCTAAGAAAGCTCGCATTGACGGCTTTGGCTTTCCTCCTGTTGGGAGGGGCGGCTGTCGCGCAGCAGCAGATCTCGGGAACGGTCCGGGACTCCAGCGGTGAAACCGTCATAGGAGCCGGCGTCTTCCTGAAAGATTCGACGACAGGTACAGTCACCGATGTCGATGGTAAATTCACACTTTCAGTTCCATCCGGAGCCGTTGTCACAGTATCCTGTATCGGCTACAAGGATGCCACATTCACAGTAGGGGCCCAAAAGACCTATGACATCACCCTCGAAGAGGACAGCACCACACTTGAGGGAGTGGAGATTGTCGCCTACGGTACGCAGAAGAAAGTCTCCGTGACGGGCGCCCTTTCGAGCGTCAAGAGCGAGGACCTTTTGAGGACTCCTGTCAGCAATGTCAACAATGTGCTTGCCGGTCAGCTCTCCGGTGTCACCACCGTCCAGTACTCCGGTGAGCCTGGTTCGGATGCCGCTACGGTGTTCGTCCGCGGTAAAGGTACATGGACTGACTCTTCTCCTCTCATCCAGGTGGACGGAGTTGAACGCTCCATGTCAGACATCAACCCTGAGGACATCGAGAACATCACAGTGCTCAAGGATGCTTCAGCCACCGCCGTATTCGGTGTGAGGGGCGCAAACGGCGTCATCCTCGTCACCACCAAGCGCGGCTCCGAGGGCAAGGCCAAGATCACGGTCAACACCTCGTTCTCGCTCTTGACCCCGACGGATCTTGTGCGTCAGGCGGGTTCATACGACTACGCAGTCTTCTACAATCAGATGAGGGCCAATGACGACAAGCCTGCCATGTTCTCCGATGCGGTCATCCAGAAGTTCCTCGACCAGTCGGATCCTATCCGCTTCCCGAACGTGCAGTGGACGGACTATATGATGAAAAAAGTCACCACGCAGTCCAACCACAGCATCAACATCTCCGGAGGCACCAAGAGAGTCAAGTACTTCGTCTCCGCCGGATTCATGAACCAGGGAGGCCTTTTCAAAGAGTTTGATGCGCCGCATCATCTTGGATACCAGTACAACAGGCTCAACTACCGCGCCAATCTCGACCTCAGCGTGACCAGCACCACGAAAGTCTCGTTCGATGTCTCCGGCAATGTCAACAACGCCGACAAGCCGCGTACAGGCCAGGGCTCCACGGGTATGATCCGCAACATCTACTTCTCGACTCCTTTCTCCAGCCCGGGTCTGGTGAACGGCAAGTTTGTCGCTACCACCACCGACTACTCTGACGGACTCACTCTTCCTTTCACCGGTACCAACGGACTTGAATACTACACCATCGGAGGATATATAGCCAGCAATGTCAACAAGCTCCAGATGGATCTTTCTCTCAATCAGGACCTGAAGTTCATAACCCAGGGCCTGTCTTTCAAGATGAAGGGTTCGTACAACAGCACTTTCACCTCCACCCAGACCGGAACTGCGGGAGTCGCGACCTATTATCCTGTGATTCAGGAGGACGGCTCGATGCAGTACCGCAAGTCCGGGGAGAACAGCCCTTTAACCTATTCCGAGGAGCTTGGAAAGGCGCGCAACTGGTACTTCGAGACTTCGCTCAACTATGCGCGCAGCTTCGGTGACCACAGCGTCAGCGGCCTCGTGCTCTACAACCAGAGCAAGGAATACTACCCTAAGACCTACTCCGACATCCCGCGCGGATATGTGGGCCTTGTCGGGCGTGCCACATACGACTACAAGAAGCGTTATCTCGCTGAAATCAACATCGGCTACAACGGTTCCGAGAACTTCCACCCTTCGCGCCGTTTCGGCGTCTTCCCGGCCGGCTCTCTGGGCTGGGTAGTGAGCGACGAGCCTTTCTTCTCTTTCGCCAAGGGCGTGGTTTCGTTCTTCAAGCTCCGCGCTTCCTGGGGACTTGTCGGCAACGACAAGATCGGCGGCTCCCGATTCATGTACACGGACGACCCTTATACGGTCAACAGTGACAAGTATGCGACCCGCAGCGGCTACGCCTACAACTTCGGCACGGACAACGCCACCGCGTTCCTCGGAGCTTATGCCAACTCCCGCAACAACCCTAACGTCTCCTGGGAGAAGGCCTTCAAGCAGAACTACGGTGTGGACATGAATTTCCTCAACGAGAGGCTCTCCACCTCGTTTGACTACTACAAGGAACACCGTACCGACATCCTCCTGCGTGACCTTTCCGCACCGGGGATCATAGGCTTCGATGTCCCTTATGCCAACCTCGGTGTTGTGGACAGCTGGGGCTGGGAACTCTCCCTCAAGTGGAAGGACCGCATCAACAAGGACTTCAACTACTGGGTCAACATGAACCTTTCCCACAACCAGAACAAGATCATCGAGAAAAAGGAGACCCCATATACCAATGAGTATCAATACGAGAAAGGCAACCGTATCGGAGCCAGGTACATGTACCAGTTCTTCCGCTATTACGATGCCGACACGCCTCGTCTCTATGAGGAGACTTTCGGCCAGCCTTTCCCGCAGCAGCTCGTGGATCTCAAGGACGGAGATGCCGTGTTCGTGGATCTTGATGGCAACGGCGTCATCAATGCGGACGACATGACCCGCAAGCTCGGAATGACCGACGACCCGCAGTATATGATCGGAGTCAATGCAGGCTTCATCTGGAAAGATTTCGAAGTCAACACCCAGTGGACGGGAGCTTGGGGCGTGAGCCGTATGATCGGAAGCTCTTTCCGCCAGCCGTTCGTCTCCAGGACGGACGAGACCACCGGCGGACTCCTCCAGTACCATGTTGACAACACCTGGAATCCGGAGAATCCGTCGCAGGATGCCAAGTATCCGCGTGCCTCGTTCGACCACGGCAAGGTCAACAACTATCAGGACTGTGCCCTCTACGAGCAGGATGCAAGATACCTGCGTCTCAAGACCCTCATGCTTGCCTACAATCTTCGCGGCCGTTTCCTGTCCTCCATAGGCGTGAGCCGTATGCAGGTGGCTCTGAGCGGCTATAATCTTCTCACTTTCACCCCGTTTATCTGGGGAGATCCTGAGACCGAGGCCAGCACGGACCCTTCATACCCGCTCCAGCGGACCTATACAGTCAGTGTGAGACTTAACTTCTAAAAGCGATGAGACAGATTTCAAAATATATATTGGGTGCGGCGCTCGTGCTTGCCGCGGGCTTGGCCTCGTATTCATGCACGGATCCGCTCAAATTCGGCAATGCTTTCCTTGAGAAAGCCCCGGGCGGCACCGTCACGGCCGACACCGTGTTCACCAACGCGGAATACACCCGGCAGTTCCTTGCCGGTATCTATAATAAGCAGTACTATGCGCTGCCGACCAACAGTACAAACAATCCTCCCCAGTGTCTGAATTATTGGAAGGGTATGCCGGAGGCGCTCTCCGACAATTTCCAGCTCTTCTTCCAGAACACCATAGTGGGCAACATGTACTATACGGGCGCTCTCACCTCTTCGATAGACAGCAAGAAGAACGGCAACATCTACCCGTACCTCAACGAGTATATCTGGCAGAATGTACGCAACTGCTATATCTTGCTTGAGAAGATTGACGATGTGCCGGGGCTTGACGCTGCCGAGAAAGAGAGGATGAAAGACGAGGCGCGCTGCCTGCTGGTCAACACCTATTTCGTGCCGTTCCGCTTCTATGGCGGCCTGCCTATCGTGAAGGGGACTTTCCAGGGAGATGAGAGCGAGTACAACTATCCTCGCGGAAGCGTTGAGGAGACTGTTAATTTCATGGTCGGACTGCTTGATGAGGTCATTGCCGGCAATCACCTGCCTTGGGGCTATCCGGGCACGAGTGATGCCGCCTCCGAGACGGGAAGGTGGACCATCGGTGGAGCCATGGCCCTGAAGTGCAAGATTCTCCAGTTCGCCGCATCGCCTCTGTTCAACAGCGACAAACCTTACTGGGACGGGGTTTACACGATGGAGGATTCGTCTCCGGCATGGTACGGCAACTATGATGCTGCACGCTGGCAGCGCTTCCGCAAGGCCTGTGAGGACTTCATCACCATGATGAAGGCCAATCCGGGGGTATATCACCTTGTCGAACCTGCCGGCGACACCTTCGAGGATTACCGCTATGCGTTCCGTTCCTCATATCTGCTTCAGAGCAGCCCCGAGGTCATCATGGGAGTGCGTGTGCACAAAAACGCCAAGGGCAACGACTACGGCTGGATCAACCTGCGTACCAACGCCCGTTACAGCTATTGCCCGACTCAGGAGTATGTGGAGATGTTCCCTTGGGCTGACGGCACTCCTTTCAACTGGGAGGAGACGGCCGCTGCCGGGAAGCTCGATGAGATGTTCGTCAAGGGAGACACAGTCGAGGGCAAGCAGATGCTCCAGAACAGGGTCTATACCCGTGATCCGCGTCTGTATGAGACTGTCGCGGTCAACGGGGCTCTTCAGACCATCAACTGGGGCAACGGCAAGACCAGCGGTGCCAACTATGAGCTCTGGCTCGGAGGTACCACAGCCGGCAATGTCCCTAATACTCAGGACAGTCACTATGGCACTGGTTACCGTTATCTCAAATACTATGCAGGCGAAGCTTATGTGGGCAAGTACCCTCACTGGGTTTCGCTCAGCGTACCGGAGATCTATCTCGGTTATGCGGAGGCTCTCGCGCAGACGGGAGACCTTGCGATGGCAATAGACTATGTAGACGCAGTGCGTGCCAGGGTTGGGCTCAAGGGACTTGTAGAGTGCAATCCGGACAAGAACCTTACCTCCGACAAGGATGCCCTCATCAAGGAGATACTCCGTGAGAGGGCCTGTGAGTTCGCTTTCCAGGATTCACGCTACTTCGACATGATCCGCTACAAGCTCAAGGATGATTTCGAGAAGACACTCCATCGTCTCGTGATCCATCGCCTTGTCAAGAAGGACGGAAAGTGGGTTGTGAGCGACGGACAGTGGTACAAGAAGAGTTTCGGCAAGGTCACGGATCCGTCGGATCCCGACTTCTACGAACCGTCCCATTTCTCATACGAGAAACTCCCTATCACGGTGGGAAGCCGCATGTGGTGGGACAAGAAGAAGGGCGGATTCGATCCTAAGTGGTATCTGCAGCCGTTCCCTATCACGGAACTCAACAAGAAGTATGGCCTCGAGCAGAATCCAGGCTGGTAGTCAATCTAATCAAAGAACACAATGAATAAAAAACATATTTTCATCCTTGCTCTGTCTGCCGCCGTCAGCATGACGCTTTCTGCGCAGGAGAGGACCGCTCCGGAGAAACGGGTGGTGGATACAGGCGCTTCGAAGCCATTGAGCCTTGAGGAGACCACATCGGCCATCTCCGTGATATCTTCTGAAGATATAGAGCGCCGGGATTCAAAAAACATCGGGAACAGCATTCTGGGTCAGGGCCTTGGACTTATCTCCCTGCAGGGTGCCGGAATATACGCCAACCAGAACCCTACATTCTATGTCCGTGGACTTCAGACCCTCAACGGCAACGACACTCCGCTCGTGCTGGTGGACGGAATCGAGCGTGACATCACGGCTGTCTCTGCCGAGGAGGTGGAGTCGGTGGTAGTCCTCAAGGATGCTGCCGCAGTAGCTCTCTATGGCTATCGGGGTATCAACGGAGCGATCCAGATCAACACAAAGCGCGGCACAAAGGGAGCCCGGACGGTCAAGTTTACCTATGACCATCAGTTCAACTCCCTTATCAACAAGCCGCAGTTCGTGGACGGCCACACCTACGGTCTTGCCATCAACGAGGCGCGTGCCAACGACGGGCTTTCGGCGAGATATTCCGATCGGGAGCTCGCCGCCCTCAAGTCAGGCCAGTACCCGTATCTGTATCCGAGCGTGGACTGGGTTGACGAGACCTTCCGCAACACCGCCTCCACCGACAACTTCAACATGGAGTTCAGCGGCGGCGAGGGCCGGTTCAGCTACTATGCCATGATCGACCTCATCTCCGACAAGGGTTTCATCCGCAATGCCGGCGCCAATGAGGGGTACAGCACCCAGGACAAGTATGTCAAGGGCAATATGCGTCTCAACATGGACATGGAGATCACTCCGACGACGATGATGAAAGTCAATCTCCTCGGAATGATGCTGGAGAACAGCCGGCCTGGTTCTAACGTGGACATCTGGAATATGGTGTATACCGTGCCGTCAGCAGCCTTCCCGGTGAAGGATGACAAGGGCGTGTGGGCCGGCAGCGACACATGGAGCGGGGAAATCAACCCTGTGGCCCAGACCAGCGGAGCCGCCTACTACAAGAACCACAACCGTCTCCTGTTCGCCGATGTGACCATCAATCAGGATCTTTCAGCCCTCTTGCCGGGTCTTGGCGCTTTCGTGCGTGCAGGCTACGACCAGACCGCCAACATCTACGAGGACCACAGCAAGACCTATGTCTACAATGTGAACACCCCTTCCTGGCCGGCAGGCGCTTCGGAGCCGACCGTCACGAGCAAGAGTCAGGGCAGCGATTCCGCCATGGGATCCGGAGCCAATACCGATGCCTACAGCCGCAGGGCACATATCGATGCCGGAGCGACTTACGAGGCCGTGTTCGGAGACCATGCCATCACTTCGCAGCTTAAGTGGGACTACGACTACAGCGACAAGAACGGCATCAACCAGACCATCTACCGTCACAATTTCAGCTTCTGGACACACTACGGCTACGCCGGCAAGTATTTCGCGGATCTCGCCCTGGTGGAGAGCGGCTCCAGCCGTCTCGCTCCCGGGACCAAGTGGAGTTTCTCCCCGACCCTGTCACTCGCATGGCTCGCTTCCAAGGAGGATTTCCTCTCCGGAGCGGAGTGGCTTGACTATCTGAAGCTCCGTGCTTCCGCCGGCATCATCAACGCCGACTTCCTCCCTGGCGAGGAGGTGTGGACATACTATGCTCAGCAGTATCTCACTGCCGGCGGCGTGTATCCGTTCTCCAGCAGCTTCACTTCTGATTTCGGAAGGACCTATCTCGGCCAGCTTGCCACCTCGGCTCCGAGCCATGAGAAGGCATATAAATATAATGTCGGTGTGGATTCCCGTATGTTCGGAGGCTTGAGCCTTACCGCCGATGCATACTGGCAGCGCCGTTCTGACATCTGGGTAAGCGCCGCGGGAAAGTATTCTTCTGTGGTAGGCAAGGATGCTCCGTATGAGAACGGCGGTATTGTGGACAGCTGGGGCGCTGAACTGGGTCTTGACTATGTGGGACGTGTCGCCGATCTGGAGTACACCATAGGCGGCAACTTCAACTACAACCGCAACAAGATCGTCTCCCAGCTCGAAGAGCCGCGTCTCTACGATAACCTCATCCAGACCGGGAACAGTGTGGGACAGCTCTACGGCATGAAAGCCATCGGTTTCTTCAAGGATGAGGCCGACATCGCCGCAAGCCCTGTGCAGAACTTCTCGACAGTACGTCCGGGAGACATCAAGTACGAGGATGTCAACGGAGACAATGTCATAGACTCCAACGATGCGGCGGCCATCGGCTACAGCTCAAAGGCTCCGCAGATCTACTACAACTTCCATCTCGGTGCGGAGTGGAAAGGTCTCGGTTTCTATGCCCTCTTCCAGGGTGCGGCAAGGTACAGCGCCATGCTCAGCACCAAGAGCATGTACTTCCCGCTTGTTGGCAACACGACCATCTCTCAGTATTACTACGACAACCGCTGGACGCCGACCACGCAGGATGCCAAGTTCCCGCGCCTGAGCAGCGAGAGCAATACCAACAACTACCGCAGCAACACGCTCTTCCTTGCCGACCGTTCGTTCCTGAAGCTCCGCAATCTTGAAGTTTACTACAAGCTTCCGGAGTCCCTGCTCGCGAAGACCAGGTTCGTCAAGGGATCGAAGTTCTACGTCCGTGGCAATGATCTTTTCTGTCTTGACCATCTGGATGTCAGCGACCCTGAGGCGTACGGTACGGCTCAGCTCTTCAGCAGCGTCGTCCTCGGACTCAGTCTCACATTCTAACAATTGCCGATATGAAACACAAGATAATCATCATATTTGCCTCAGCCCTGCTCGCTGCGTCCTGCGCCAAGCAGATGGACTATCACGAGTACAATATCTACGACAAGGACTACATCACCCTCAATTTCAGCAATGTGGGCGGATTCATGACGGACATCTACAACACGGTGCCGTATGATTTCGGCAACTTCAGCAGCGGGGCGATGCAGGCTTCCGCCACTGACGAAAGCGTCTACAGCCGTATGGGAAACGCCATTGAGGATTTCTACAACGGCGGCTGGAGTCCGTCCAATGCCAAGGCCACGATTTGGAACAATATGTATAAGGGAATCGCGACCTGCAATGATTTCCTCACGCAGATGCAGGGGCTCAAGTTCGACGACCTCGTGCTCAACGATGACTACAAGCAGCAGATGTACCGCTACGAGAACTACAAGTACGAGGCCCGCTTCATGCGTGCGTTCTTCTACTTCCTTCTCGTCCGTCAGTACGGCGGAGTGCCGATCGTGGGTGAGACGATGACTCCTCAGGAGATCAATGTCCTGCCCCGTTCATCTTCGGATGAGGTCTTCAAGTATGTCATCGACGAGTGCCAGGCCATACAGGATTTGATCATCAAGGATTACTCGGATCTTGGGGACATGGCTCTCTCTACAGCGGAGACAGGCCGTGCTGACAATCTCGCAGTCCTCGCCCTCAAGGCCAGGGCGGCCCTCTACTGGGCCAGTCCGCTCTTCAATCCTTCGGGAGACAAGGACCGTTGGAATAAGGCGGCGCTCTATTATAAGGAGCTTGTCGCAGCATGCGAGGATCGCGGCAAAGGGCTTTCCGCCAAGTATGACGATCTCTGGAGCACCAACAACTACACGGATGCCGGCATAGTGAAGGAGATCATCTTCGCACGCCGCTACTGGGGCAGCAGCAGTGGCGACAGACTTGCGGAAGTCTACAACTACCCGGTAGGAATCGAGGGAGGAATCGGCGGCAACTGTCCTACGCAGAACCTCGTGGACGCTTATGACATGCTCAACGGCAAGTCCATCGACGAGGACGGAAGCGGATATGACGAGGCAAATCCTTACGTCGGACGCGACCCTCGCTTCGCTATGACCGTGGCTTACAACGGCTCCCAGTGGCCTACATATTCCGGAGCACCTCTGCTCCAGACATACGTGGGAGGAGCCAATGCGCAGCCTATCTCCGGCGGTACTCCGACTGGGTATTATCTCCGCAAACTCTGCCATGGTGAGATCTCTCTGGCGGACAACGGCCGCGTGAAATCCAATTTCCACTCCTATGTGCATTTCAGGATGGGCGGGATTTATCTCGACTATGCCGAAGCCGTCTTCCGCGCTCTCGGAAGTGCTGATGCCACAAGTGCGGAGTTTCCTGTCTCCGCCCGCGAACTTGCGAGCCGTACCCGTGTGCGCGTCGGGATGCCTGAGCTTCCGTCGGGTCTCTCTGCTGAGGCCTTCTGGGAGAAGTACAAGAAGGAGCGCATGGTCGAGCTGGCTTTTGAGGGCCACCGCTTCTGGGATGTCCGCCGCTGGAAAGAGGCTGACAAGTACTTCAAGAACATCGTGGAGATGAAGATCACCAAGCGCGATGACGGCACTTTCAGCTATGAGCGTCAGAATGTCTCCCGTCAGTGGGACGACAAGATGTACCTCTTCCCGATTCCGCAGACGGAGACCATGAAGAACCCTAACCTGGAGCAGAATCCGGGCTGGACAAGATAGTTCGTGCAACCACAATGATATTCCGGAAGGGCCGCCCCGCGAGGGACGGCCTTTCTTCCTACTCTATGGGGCATATCCCCGAACCCATGTGCACGGGACGGAGGTAGCAGGGGCGAGGCTTTTGTGTTGAGCCCCTGCTACCTCCGTCCCGACACCATGATGAGAGCTGCGTACATCACAGCGCCATTTTCTGTACCGCACTGGATTGCAAGCAGTCTGCGCACACGGGGGCAATGGTGGCGAGTAACTGTCAGAGTATGTGGTGATTAGCAATGTGTCTTGCCCTAATTTGCGGATAGGCGATATCGCTATGTTGTTGTCGCTCAGAATGTTGTCCGCCACCCAATGTTGCGCATGGCGACCATCCCGTCAACTGTGCCGGCAGAGGAATTTTTCTTTTTGCGCAAGAATTTCTACCTTTACCTCGTCAAGTGGCTGGAAGCAAGCGGCCGATTGACAAGACATATTATAATAACGCAGCATTGCTATTATTTCGCGTTTACCGAAAGCCTCGCAATCTTTTCGCATATAAAACCGCAGAAATAATACGCAGGAGCATCTCGTATGAGAACTCCTCACCCAATAAGTGCAATGCTCGCGCCCGATTTCGGGTGTGAGTGACTTGTTTGGGTGGGAAGGTGCTCGCGAGGCTACCTTGGTAAACGCAATAAGAAGCTCACACCTTTTTGTTGCGTCCGGCGGCGGACAGGACATTTCGTGGGGCCGAGAGGGCTTCCCTTACCGGAAACGGAAGTCCATGTGGCGCGTCGGGGTGAATGATAGGATGCTAAAACTGTCATTCACTATGGCTGGAAACGAAAGCCTCCATGCGGCTAACCGCGCGAAAAAAGACGAGTTCTACACGCAGCTATCGGACATCGAGAACGAGCTTCGTCACTACAAAGAGCATTTCAAGGGCAAGACCGTGCTCTGTAACTGCGACGACCCTCGCGTCAGCAATTTTTCAGTCTATTTTGTGCTCAATTTCCACAGTCTTGGACTTAAGCGCTTGATTACCACCTGCTACAAGAACAACGAACCGGATCTCTTTTCGATGAATGAGTGCGATCGTGCGGTCTATGCCATATATGAAGGTGCCCCCGAATGCAATAGCGTGGAGGATGCCAAGCAGATTCCTTATAGGGAATTTGAACACTCCGACGGGGATTTCCGCAGTCCAGAGTGTATAGAACTTCTTAAAGAAGCCGACATTGTGGTGACCAACCCTCCGTTCAGCCTGTTCCGCGAATATGTGGCGCAACTGATCAAATACGACAAGAAGTTCGTGATAATAGGGCATCAGAACGCCATAACCTATAAAGAAATATTCCCTCTCATACAGCAGAACAGATTGTGGCTCGGTGTCGGGTTCAAGGGCTGTGCAGGGCACTTCTATTCCAAATATGAAGATACCGCATCGGCGGGGGACCATCGGGAGGGGATGATACGAGTATCCGGAGTGACATGGTTTACAAATCTGGACATAGCCAAAAGACATGAGGAGTTGATTCTCTATAAGCATTATGCCCCTGAGGATTATCCTGAATACGAGAACTACAAGGCTATTGAAGTCGGAAAGACCAATGATATACCTTCAGACTATTATGGGGTCATGGGAGTGCCTATTACATTTCTTTATAAATACAATCCGGAGCAGTTTGAGATAATATGGACAACAGACAGGGGCGGAGATGGGATGATTGAAGACCTTAAAAAACCGCATGCGCGATATGATGCGCCTGTCATCAATGGGAGTGGTATGTATAAAAGAATCCTCATTCGCCGAAAACAATAAAGCAAATCATGAAAATACAACTTAAAGAAGTGACGGTCAGAGAATTGACCGCCGGGTATATGGACAATGCCGAGGCCGGAGTGGTCGGATATGGCGGGAGGCTCGACATACGTCCGCCATATCAGCGGGAGTTCGTCTATGGTGAAAAGCAGCGTGATGCGGTAATTGATACAGTATTCAATGAGTTTCCGCTCAACGTGATGTATTGGGCAGTCCGTGATGATGGCGGGTATGAGGTCATTGACGGGCAGCAGAGGACAATCTCTCTCTGCCAGTATGTGAACGGTGATTTTGCGTTCAACTTCAAATATTTTCACAATCTTCCGGATGATGAGAGGGAGAAGTTCCTGAATTACAAGTTGATGATATATGTCTGCGAGGGGACGGATTCCGAGAAACTCGGATGGTTCAAGACAATCAACATCGCCGGGGCGAAACTTACGGAACAGGAGTTGAGGAACGCCGTCTATTCCGGAAGTTGGCTGTCGGATGCAAAGCGATATTTCAGCAAGACCGGCTGCCCGGCATACGGGATGGCAAACAAACTGCTGACCGGTTCCCCGATAAGGCAGGACTACCTCGAGACCGCGATAGACTGGATTTCAAAGGGCAACATTGATATTTACATGGCGAAGCACCAGCACGACAGCAATGCAAACGAATTGTGGCTGTACTTCAAGAGAGTCATAGACTGGGTGAATGTTCTCTTCCAGACTTATAGGAAGGAGATGAAAGGTGTGAATTGGGGAGGCCTGTACAACCGCTATGGGGCGGGGAACTATGATTCCGCCACGCTCGAATCAGAGGTCAAGAGGCTGATGATGGACAGTGATGTGAAGAAGAAGTCCGGCATTTATCAATATGTTTTCGACCATGATGAGCATCACCTCGACATACGGGCCTTTGACGAAAACACAAAACGTGAAGTCTATGAACGGCAGCATGGTCATTGTGCCAACCCCGACTGCCTCCGGCATGGCGAAGTAATAGATATACGGGAGATGGAAGCCGACCACATCACTCCGTGGCGGGACGGCGGTCGAACCGTGGCTTCCAACTGCCAACTCCTTTGCCGTGACTGCAATCGTCGTAAAGGAGCGCGATAGCAGTCATCAGGCTGCCGTCTCGATTTTCCAGGATTCAAGAGTACGTGTCCGGGAGGAGATGTTGACGCCGACCTTGACGAGCTCCCTGCTGCTTTGGGCGGTGCTGTTTGCTTGGGCGGCGTTTCCGTCCTGTGTGGAGTCGAACCTGTATGGGATGAGGTAGCCCTTGTCGTTGATCTGTCTTAAGGCATCCTCGGCGGAGCCGTCGAGCTTGAACTCGAAGACATAGACCCGGTCCTTGGCCCAGCAGACGGCGTCGGCCCTGCCGGCGGCTGACTTGACCTCGGCTCTGGTGTGGTAGCCGAGCAGGGAGAAGATGAGGTAGATGATGGTCTGGAAGTGCTTCTCGGTCTTGTTCTCAAGGTCGTAAGGGATGCCGGCGAGGAAGGACTGGAGCCGCTCCATTGCTCCGTTGATGTCATTGGTTTTCAGGGCTTTGTTGAACTGGAGGATAAATGAGGCACTCATGCCCCCGGAGCCGCGGTAGTTGTTGAGCAGTCCCTTGAGGAAGCCCTCTCGGACTTCCCGGTTGGGGTAGCCGAGGGTGTAGGAGTCGTCTTCCGGACAGTAGGCTTTGATGGTGAGGTATCCTGTCTGGTAGAGGAGAGGAAGGATGCTGTCGGTGAATTCCGGGGAGATGTCGAAGTCGCTCTGTGCTATTTCTGCCATCCGGTCGAGCAGGCCCTCGTCCATGGGAGTTTTCCCCAGCCGTTCTATCAGGAAAGTCGGAGTCCCGCTTTCGAACCAGTAGCTGCCGATCTTCTGTGCAGCAAGGGCTTTCATCAGGCTGAAAGGGTTGTAGATGTCCTCTGATTCCTCGCAGAAATGATATCCGTCATAGTTGTCTTTCAAAACTTTCAGGGCCTCTTCGTATGAGATGCCCATTTTTCTGGCCAGGCCTTGCACGGGCTCTTTCATCTTGCTGTCAATTTCCGAGGAAGTGATGCCGCAGATGGCAGAGTATTCCGGCATCATCGAGATGTTCTGCAGATTGTTGAATTCGCTGAAGATGCTGAGCTGCGCGAATTTGGTGATGCCGGTGATGAAGACGAACCTCAGGTATGGGTCGAGGCTCTTGGTGGGACTGTAGAAGTTCCTCATTATCTGGCGCATAGGGGTGAGTCTCTCCTGTCCGTTGATGACATCCAGAAGAGGTGCGTCATATTCATCAATGATGACGACGGCCTTCTCTCCAGTCTGCTCGGCGGCCCTCTGGACAAGCCCCTCGAAGCGCTGGTTTATGTTGATGTCTTTTTCTCCGCGTCCGTAAGTCTGCTCGTAGTTATACAGTTTCTTGTCCAGTTCTTCCAGAAGTTCCGCTTCGCTGCAATGCTTTGCCGTGGACATGTCGAAGTGGAGCACGGGGTGCTTTGGCCATTCTTTCTTGCGCCTCCCGGCTTCCAGTCCCTCGAACAACTCCTTGTCTCCGGCGAAATAGCTGTGGATGGTGGAGGAGAGCAGGGACTTGCCGAAGCGCCGCGGCCGGTTTAAGAACACGTAACTATAATTCTCGACTAATTCGTGGATAATTCCAGTCTTATCGATGTAGAGGTATCCTCCCTCGACAATTTCCCTGAATGTCTGCACCCCTATAGGGTACTTTATTCTTTTCTCCTCCATATCCATAGTCAAATGATGTCCAGTTCCAAAGTTAACGAATATTTTCAATTCCCTTGGAAAATCTCCGGGAAATGACTAAAATTGCGCTGTTTGGCTATGAACGGCGATCGTGAAAATACTGTTCTGATACCTGCTTCCGGGGTTCTGCTCGGGGGGGGCGACGCAATAGTCTCTTAATCAATCAAATACATACTATTATGAAAAAGAAGTTACCTTACGAGGGGCCTCTTGTGGAGGTCGTGTATCTATGCGTGGAGGGAGTGATCTGTGGAAGCGGAAGTAATGAAGGTGGGTCTGAAAATATGACTCCGGGAGGGGGCATTTGGTGATCGCCTGTGAACAAGAAAATTCATTTATTAACCTGATATCATGAGAAAAACATTTTTGATTGCGGCTGCGGCGGTGCTTTCCATCGTGGCCTGCCAGAAAGAGATGCCGGTCGCCCCTGAGGGGAACTACACCGTCCGCGCATCAAGGGAATCCGCTGTGGGCACCAAATCTACCGTCTCTGACGATGGAGCATTCGCATGGAGCACAGGCGATGCCATCGGACTTTGGAACGGAAGCAAGTTCTGCAAACTTACGACAAGCGCCGGCGGGAGCGCGACTGCGGATTTTACCGGTACAGTTGAGGGTACGGCCCAGAGCTATGCCGTGTACCCGTTTGCCCTCAATGCTAAAGTTGAATCCGGGACTGTGAAAGTGACCCTCCCTTCAAGCTATGGCTGGAAGTCCGGTGAGACCAACAGCCCGATGCTTGCCGAGTGCGAGGAGAATCCTTCTTCTTTGACCTTCAAACATTTGGGCGGCCTTGTCAAGGTGAGTGTGAAGAATGTCCCTGCCGAGGCTGCCAAGTTTGTGCTGACCGCCGACAAGGACATCGCCGGCGAGTACAGTGTGACTGCCGATGCTGAAGGCAATAAAATCATCAAGACCGCCGGGACGGCTGGAAATAATTCAGTAGCGTTCACGTTCAAAGCCGGCACCGCCACTGAGATGGCTTTCTATGTGCCTGTTCCGGTGGGAGATTACAAGTTCACCGTGGCCCTTCAGAAGGAAGACGGCACTAAGCTCTGGAGCTACGGCGGAGCTTCTGTCAACAGTGTCACACGCGCCAAGTTCATCATCATGCCGGAGCTGACGATTGCCAACATTCCTGGTACCGGGGAAGATGCCAAGACCAGCGTGACCATCCCTGCCAACTACAGCGGAGGGAAGTTCGCCCTGCCGAACACCACATCTGATGTCGAGGTCAAGGTCGAAGCTAACAGCCTGCCGATCACGGTTGTCTATGGCGGCGAGTCTCATCCGGGGAAAGTCTCCTTTGTCGGTTCTGCGTCTGAACTTGGAGCCCTTGTCATTAATCTCCCAGATAGCCACGTTGAACTTAATGGTGTGACGGTCAACAATGTGACATCAACCACTAGCGGTAACACGCTTGTTGTCGGAAAAGATGTGACCATCAAAACATCCCTTAAGATAGAGAAGGGGACTGCTGAGATCTACGGTAACGTGGCGAAAGTAGAGAAAGGTACTGAAGCCGGAACCGTTACATGGTATGCAGAGGATTATTCAAGTCTTGACAAAGGAGTCATTTACGCTGACAAGATCATATTGGAGAATGATATTGATATTAATATTAAAGAGTCTTTAAGGTCATATGGTTATATCATAAATGGAGGTAAAGTTCTTACAATCGATCTTAACGGACATAAGGTTACGGCTTCACAAAAGGTATTCAATATATCAAATGCTAAAGTTGAGTTTTTAGGAGAGGGAGAGATCTCAGAGACTAAAAATAATGGTTTTGCTCCTATTGTCATTAAAGGAAGTAAAACAGATGTACAGGATTATACTGTTGTAAAAATCGGGAAAGATATTACCCTAAAGGGTTATTATGGTGTTATGATCGATCAAACAGAAGGCAAGTGTTATGGTGTTAAGGTCGATTGTTCTGCAAAAATTGAGAAGATAGAAGAGTTCACGGAAAATTATGCTGGAATTTATGTGAATGGACAGATATCCGCTACGGAAGGGAATGTTCCAGAAATCAGCCTTGATGGTTGCAGAATGGATGTCAAGTCACATGGTATTTATGCCGCAGGGTATGCGAAGTGGGATCTCAAAAATTGTGACATCCTTGCGGAAAACGCAGCGATAGAGATTCGTGCTGGAAAAATGACAATAGATGGTGGTAATTATGAGGCGACCAAGGATCCTTTGACCGTCACACCTAACGGGAATGGTTCGACTGTTGATGGCGCTGCTCTTGGAGCTTCTCAGCATACAACAAATCTTCCTATTGATGTAACGGTTAAGAGCGGCACATTCAAAGGTGCATATTCTATATGGGAGAAAGATGTTCAGAATGAAGTCGCCCGTGATGTCATCAAACTGACTGTGGAAAACGGCACATTCAACGGTCCGGTTTACTCTCAGAATAATGCATCATTCATCAAGGGCGGTACTTTCAGCGACCCGTCTGCACTGAATTATCTTTCTGATGATGCCGATGTGACTGTCCTTGCGGCAAAAGGCACATACAAAGATGTATTCAAGGCAACAGCCGGAAAAGCATTGGTCAAACCGGCAGTATCCGGAGAAGAAGTGATCATCGGCGGAATCAATGCCCAAAGCAACAACTCCAAGGCAAATATAACTTTCGAGAACATAACGTTCGACAACTCTATTCAAGAAACAGGGTGGTTTACCGGAACTGCAGGGAACATTTATCCTTGTGTCGGTGTTTGGGGCGGAACATATTCGTTCAAGAATTGCAAGTTTATTGTTGATGGAGGCTCTGGAAAAGAAACAGGCATCATGACTTGGTGGACAGTGAAAGATTGTCCAGTAAAGTTGTCGTTTGACGCTTGTTCATTCGTGGGAAAGGACAATGCTTCGGCGGCTCGTGCCATGCAAATCTATGACCATGTCAATCTTGATGTGACGAACTGCACTCTTTCTACGGCCTATCGCTATGCTATCAAGTATGCTGGAGACGAAGGATACACCGTCAACATAAAGAACAACAATGTATCTAATTGCCAATATACGGTTGAACTTGGCTCTTCTGAATATCCAGGAAGTAAATACACCGTTAATTTCGAAGGTAATAACCTTGGGCAAGGTGTCGCTGATTATAAGGTGGCGCATGAAGAAGGTGCAACCATAAATGGCGGCACCCCCAAATAATAATTCTAAGCGCTTATAAAAATGCTCCGGGCACTGAACCAAGTGTCCGGAGTTTTTTGTCTGTCCGATGCTGCATCAGATTGGCCAGAGATAAACGCCGGGAAACGGGATTCTTTCGTGCGCACGGGCAGAAGGTGGCGCACGGGGCAGAGGTGGCAGGGGCTCAACACAAAAATCTCGCCCCTGCACCTCCTGTCCCTGCGCCGTGCTCCTCGCCCCTTTCCCACATGGACTTACAGGCCGTCTGCAGCGCTCTGCGACGCCCCACATCGAAGGTTAGGGTGTTTTTGATGGTTTTTGCCCCTACCTACGCCGTGCAGTGGCATCCCGGCCATGTGTGAGCCGTTTCCGGTGATTCCGCTCCCACCTGGCACCGCCTCCTGCGTCGCAGCCGCGTCCGTGGCCGCTGTCCTGTCCAGGTAGGAGCTTTTTCAGGCGATTCCGCTCCCACCTGGCACGGTCGCCCGTGGAACAATGGGACGGCGTGGAACATCACCGTGCGCACGCGGCCGGTTCTGTGCGCACCAGACCCCTTCGTGCGCACCGCGCTGAATTTCCTCCTGTCCCGTGCGCACCAGGGGCCGTTTCACGCACGGGATCGACTTCGTGCGCACGGCGGAACCATTGTGCGCACGGCGACCCCATCGCGGGCATATCGCTGGGCAAAACAGCAGATACATTCGGCATCGCTCTAATCGATCATGAAGTGGTGGCGGACAAAGTGTTGAGTGTCAGGCAGAAAGCAACAATGCCTACCGCGATATGCAGGTAGGCATTGTTGCTAATCGGCAGTGGAACAGATGGTTATCCGCCACCGTCACCCCAAGCCGCCAAAGGTCTCAGCTTAAGCCGATGGGAAGAGGCTTAGTCGAGGCTCTCTGCGTGAGAGAGGAGATAGTCTTCTGCCTCTACGCTCCAGAGGCCGTTGTGGGCCTTGCAGATCTTGTCGAGTTCAGCGTAGACAGGATTGGTCTCACCTTTCTTGCCGAAGTCCGCGATAGCAGTGAGCGGCATCTCTATGTGGGTATAGATGAGCTTCTTTCCGCCAGGGACTGAAGGGAGGTTGAGGGTAGTGTCGATTACGGCGTTGAGACCTCCGATATGGGTGACGAGACCTGCCGGATCCATGCCTTTGCCCATCAGGTGCAGGGCTTCCTTCATGTCGTCAGTGTTGCCGCCGCTGGTGCCCACGACGTGGGTGGAGGCGTAGTGGACATTGTAGAAGTTGAGCGGGGCCTTGAAGTCAGCCCGGCTCGGGCCGGAGAAGAAGTTGAGACATCCGTCGAATCCGAGGATGGCGTCGGCCTGTTCCACAACGGCTGCGACAGGGGCCATCACGACGACTTCATCGTATCCCTCGTCGCCTGTGATCTCACGCAGCGCAGTCACAGGGTCGGCGACAGCGCCGGTATTGATATAGCGGAGGTCAATGCCTCTGGAGGCGGCGAACTCCTTGGTATAGAGGGTAGCTGCCCTGTCAAGACGGGCCTGGTCTATATCGGTGACGACAAATAGAGACGGATGCCTGTCCTCGCGGTGCAGCACGTAGTTGATGCATGCGAGCCCCATCGGGCCTACACCGGCGAGCAGGGCCATCTTTCCACCGTCTTTGATTTCCATTGTATGAACATAAGAGCCCGGAGTAGTGTGGTAGCAGGCGTGCATGGCTCCGACCACGCAGGACAGCGGCTCGCTGAGGGAAGCCGGGTAGAAGCCCTCTCCCTTGTAGGGAAGCAGGCACCCCTGCTCCATGACCTCTGCCGGGATGACCACATAGGTGGCATCTCCGCCTATATATTTATATGAGTATCCCGGTGCGGAGAGGACTCCTACAGGGCCTCCTTCAAAGGTAAGCGCCGGCTGGATGGAGAATTTGTCTCCGGCTTTGAACTCGCCCTGCCATTTCTTTCCGACCTCCACGATTTCGCCTGCGAACTCGTGGCCGATGATGGTCGGGTTTTCGGCCACATCATCCGGAACCCTCTTGTGCTCAGGGCCCTGATGTGCTGCCTTATATGATGACATACAGATGCTGTCGCTGACCACCTTGGCCAGGATTTCATCTTCTTTGATCTGCGGGAGTTCGAATTCTTCGAGCCTCAGATCGTCTTTTCCGTAAAGTCGTACTGCTTTTGTCTTCATTGTGGTATGGATTAATTGATTGTCAGTTTTTTACAGGAGCATCCGGGGTTGGCGGCAGGCTCTTGTAGTTCTTCAGTTCTTCCTTGAGCACTTCCACGGCCTTTTCGAGCTGGGCGTCCTTGCCGAGGTAGTCTTCAAACGGGTTGATGTCCACCTCTATGTCCGGGTCGACTCCGTGGCCTTCTATGATCCACTCACCGTCGGTGGAGTATGAAGTGAAGAAAGGCGTGCGCATATCCTGACCGTCCACGAACTTCCTTGAGCCGGAGATGCCCACGATGCCGCCCCAGGAGCGCTTGCCGATGAGTTTGCCGAGCCCGAGTTTGCGGAATCCGTATGGGAACAGATCCCCGTCGGAAGATGAGTACTTGTCAATCAGGCAGACCTTAGGGCCATAGAAAGCCTCGTTAGGGACAGGCAGGTTGCTGCCGTTGCGGTACATGCTCATCCTGTATACTTCACGCTGCAGGCGTTCCAGAATCATAGGGGAGACATTGCCGCCGCCGTTCATGCGGTCATCGATTATGAGCGCTTTCTTGTCCAGCTGGGTGTAGAAGAGTTTGGTGAACATGTCAAGCCCCTCCACGCTCATGTCCGGGATGTGGATGTACCCGATCTCCCCGCCGGAAAGACGGTCTACTTTTTCTATGTTGTTCTGCACCCATTCATAGTAGGCAAGCTGGGATTCATCACCGACAGGCTTGAGGTATACGGTACGCGCATCCTTGCCGGCGGCGGATGATGCTATCTTGACTTCCACGGTCGAGCCGACCTTGCCTACCAGAGCTTCCCCGATGTCAGTGAGGCTTGAGGCCGGGATGCCGTTGACCTCCACGATGTATTCTCCAACTTTGGCGTTGACTCCCGGAGCCCGCAGCGGGCATATCAGCGACTCGTCCCAGTCCGCACCGCGGAATATCTTCTCGATACGGAATGCCTTGGTCTTGGCGTCTCTTGAGTATTGTGCCCCGAGGAGACCGGTCTTGATGCGTGGGATTTCCGGGCTTTCGCCTGAGGTGATGTAGGCGTGTCCGACATTGAGTTCCCCGAGCATCTCGCCGATGAGGTAGGTGAGGTCGTCGCGGTGGTTGACATAAGGGAGCATCTGCCCGTATTTTTCGTGGATGTGGTTCCAGTCGGCCCCGTGCATGTTCTCGACATAGAAGTTGTCACGGGTGATGCGCCAGCTTTCGTCGAAAATCTGTTTCCACTCGGCCTTGTGGTCAACCCACATGTCCATCTCGTCCACAGGCACGGCTTCGGCCTTTCCTGCCGGGCTGCCGAAAGCGACTACCTTGAAGTCCTTGCCGTCGCGTATGAGGGCTTTCTTCCCGTCAGGAGTGATGGACACAGGCATCTCAGACGGGCCGTCAGAGGTCTTGAGGGTCTTGAGGTCGAGAGTTGTCAGCCCACGCTTGCCGGAAGACATGGTGCTGTAATAGAGTTTGTCGTCCTTGGACAAGAAGAGGCGGTAGCGGCCTGCCGGAAGAGGGAGGGCTGTTATGCGCTGGCCAATGCCCTCGATGTCAACTTTGAGAGCCGCTGCCGTCTCTTTGTCTGCTGTACGTCCCTTTTTGTCGGCCTTGCCGGTCTTGGTGGGAGCAGCCTGTTCCGGAGCTCCCGCGTTGTCAGAAGAGAGAGCCAGCGGATTAGGGGTGCCGGCCGCAAGAGGCACGATGAACACGTAGTCATATACCCCGTATCCTGCATTCCACTCCACGCTTGAGTACTGGGCCCTGAAGTCGCGTGCGGAGGTGAAGAAGAGGTATTTGCCGTCCTCTGAGAACATTGGAGAGGAGGCGTCGTACCAGCGGTCTGTCACCTGATAGCTCTTGCGGGCTTTGATATCGTAGAGGAAGACGGCGCTTACCCTGTTGGGAAGAGCGGTCGTGTAGGTAGCCCAACTGCCGTCTTTGGAGAGTGAGAATGAGCGGTATCCGCCAAGTTCGCTCACGAGGATGCGGTCGAGCTTGCCGGTGTTGACATCGAGTTCGTAGATGTCACGTTTCTCTGTGCCGAAATAGAGTTTGGAGCCGTCCGCACTCCAGTCCAGAAGATTAGGGTAACCGTCCTTGAACGATGTCATGCACTTCGCTTCCTGAGGCTTGTCAGCTGGAGCGGTGTAGATCTGATATTCTCCGCTGATGTCTGATATCCAGGCGATACGGCTTCCATCCGGGCTCCAGTCGGCATCCCTTTCGTGGGACTGTGGCGAGCGTGAGAGGTTGAATACAGGGCCTTTGGCTGCAGGGAGGGAGTAGATGTCCCCACGGGCCACTGCAAGTATCCGCTCCCCGTCCGGAGAGAGGCTGACGCTGCTCAACGAACCGCCCACCTTGCGGTATTCTGTGCGGCTGTAGATGTCGTCGTCCGCAAGACTGATGCTCACCTTTTCGGCTTTGCCGCCCTTGTGGACGTCATATTTGTAGATATATCCGCCGTTCTCGAATACTATCCAGTCCTGTGAGAATGACGGGAACTTGCAGTCATATTCGGTGAAGTCCGTGACCTTGCTTGTCTGCTTGCTGTGGGTGTCGTAGACAAAGAGGTTCATAGTCCTGTCACGGTCGGAGAGGTAGTAGATCTTGTCTCCCACCCACATCGGGAATATGTCCTGGGCATCATTGTCCGTGATCTTCTCGAGTTTTGTGGTGCCGACGGTGTTGATCCAGATGTCATCGGCCTGCCCGCCGCGGTAGTATTTCCACGTGCGGAACTCGCGGAACATCCTGTTCATCGCAAGTTTGCTTCCGTCCGGAGAGTATGAGCAGAAACCTCCCTCGGAGGTCGGGATTATCTGCGGTGTGCCTCCAGCGGCATCCACCAGACAGAGATTGCCCCTCAGCCCGCTGAAGCAGTACTGCTTGCTGCGGTAGATGATCCGGCTTCCGTCCGGTGTCCAGCCCATCACTATGTTGTTGGGCCCCATCCTTTCGCCGACCTGATCCCTGCCCACGAGGGCGGAGTAGGTGACGCGGTGCGGCTCACCGCCCGTTACGGGCATCGTATATACTTCAGTATTACCGTCATACTGGCCGGTGAACGCTATGGTCTTGCCGTCCGGTGAAATCCTCGGGAAGCATTCGTATCCCACATCCGAGGTGAGTTTCACGGCTGTGCCGCCGTCGATGCCTACCCGGTAGAGGTTGCCTGCGTAGCTGAAGACGATGTTGTCCCCGCCTACAGCCGGAAATCTGAGCAGCCTTGCTTCCTGAGCGGCCGCTCCTGCCGAAAGCGAGATTGTCGCCACGGCCAGTACAAACAGTAATCTTTTCATTGTAAATGGTTTATGCTAACATTACCTGACCTCCGGTCACAGGGATTGCCTGCCCGGTCTCTCCCGTCTGCTCTACGGCATAGAGGATGGCCTTGGTGACATCCTCCGGGTTGCAGCCCTTGCGCATAGGCACCTGGCTGAGATAGTAGTCCTTGACGTCCTGCACTGTCTTGGCTCCGGGCACCTTGCCTGCTGCGAGGTATTGCACGAACAGGCCGTTCTCCGGATTGCTCCAGAGCGGACCGTCGTAGAAGTTGCCAGGGCAGATGGAGTTGACCTTGACGCGGAACGGGGCCAGCTCAAGGGCAAAACTTTGTGTCAGTCCTATTCCTCCGAACTTGCCGCCTGCGTATGCGAAATTGGCCTTGGAGCCGCGCAGGCCGGACTTGGAGTTGACCTGGACGATGTCTGCGAAGTATTCCGGATCCCAGGCTGTCTCTATCTTCATCAGATGACTTGCGACTTTGGCGCAGAAGAAGTAGGCCTTGTAGTTGATGTTGGTGACGAATTCGAAGTTCTCAGGTGTCATCGCCTCAAGGCCGCCGGCCCTGAGCACTCCGGCGTTGGATACGAACACATCGAGCCCGCCGAAGTTGAGAACCGTCTGTCTGATCAGGTTGTGCAGGCTGTCCATGTCTGCGACATTGGTCTTGACGAAGATGGCGCGGTTGCTGCCGGCGATGGCGTTGAAACCGTCAGCGGTCTTTTGCCCTACGGCCTCGTTGAGGTCGGCCACCACGATGTTGGCGCCCTCTTTCATGAGATTTCTGGCTATGCCTTCTCCGAAGCCCTGGGCTGCGCCTGTCACTATGATGGTCTTGCCTTCCACGCGTCCCTTTGATGCGACGGCGCTGACTTTGCGGCGGTAGTTCTCAACTTCCCAGTTGTCGATGAATTCGATCTGTCGCTTTGTCATCGGATGCTGTCCGCCGAAACACTCGGCGTACCAGGCGATCTTGACGGCATCTGAGAATACGTCTGTGATGATCTGTGCGTTCTTCGCGCTGTCGCCGACAGCAATGAGCCCTATCCCCTTGATGAGTATCACTTTCGGGGTGTGTCCGCGCCTTGCGATGTAGCGTTCGATTTTTTTCTCCGCCACTTTGGCTATGTCTTCGCCTTCAACCGGGTCTATGAATATGTATTCAGACTTGCAGTACACGATCCCGTCCGGGGTGAAAGGGGAGAGCACGCTCTCCGCCTGTTCCATCATCGATTCGAGCAGGGCTGAGTTTGTGACCTTGAGGGTTTTGAGCCCGCGTCCGGAGCGGCTGAGAATCATCCTTATGGCAGGGACTACCTCACTTGCGCAATCGCATATCCCGGCCTCTCCTTCCGGAAGAGGTTTTACCTGCTTTTCAAGTGTGGAAAGGACGGATTCGTAGATCTTCTCAATCTCCTCCGTGCTGTCCGCGCCCACGAAAATGCCGTGGTTCTGCAGGAATATGACCTGAGGCTCGTGTCCGTTGGCCTTTTTGTAGGCCTGGATCTTGTCGTAGACTTTCTTGAAAAGGGTGTACCCCGGGTCGGTGTAAGCTATGTAAAGGGCCTCCGGGAAGAGTTCTTTGCATTTGTCTTCAGCCTGTGCGGAGCACATGAGTCCTCCTACGAGAGTAGGGTGGAGGTGCACCACATAAGCGAATCCCATGCAGTCGTGCAGGGAGGTTTCCACTGAAGGCCTGCGGTCTTTGGTGATGCAGGCCGCTGCAAGGTCGTTTTTGACCTGCTCCTCACGCTCTGCTGTGTCTGAACTGTATTTTTTCTTGTTCATCGGGTCAAGCAGCGCCCTGTCAAGCACTGCGAACCCGTCTTCCGTGATGGTGGCGAGAGCGTGGCCGCTGGCTTTGACCCAGAGCTTCTCCGCGTTCTTGTAGGAAGTGTTGCCGCCCCCTGCAATCACGAAGCGCGGGTCGGCTCCGTATTTGCGGGAAATGGCTATGAGTGATTCTATCTCTTTCATCTTGTTATCGTTTTAGTGATGAGCGCGTCTCCCTCTTCGATGGATTTAAGCCCGTTCTGGTGGGCCGCCACGAAGCAGGCGCCGCGGTAGTTGATGTCGCGAAGCTTGTCGGACAGGCAGGCGCAGTCGCGGGTGCGGAGCTTGATCGGTTCCAGCGCGGGGGTGTTGTGCTCCGAGCCGAAAGTGACGATGAAGCCCTCGTCTTCCAAGTATCCGGCATAAGTCTCAAGGACGGCTGTCGTGTTGCGCGTGGTGATGAATTCGCAGGAGCGGATGCCCCTTTTCTTGAGAGTGTCCGCACATCTCTGGAGATCCTGCTCGAAGTCGGTGAAACAGCCTTTGGCATCATCTGCGAGGAACGGATAGGTCGGTATGCCGCCTGCCGCCTCTATGATGCGCTGTACTGTCTCCATCGGGAGGAATGCTTTCGGGTCTTCCGGCACGAAGGCTGCTCCGCCTGCCTTGAGAAGGTTGCCGCGGATTTCATTCTCCACTGCAGCCGCGTCCGTGAGGCCGCTCTTGAGATCCTTGCCTGCGAAAAGCCGGCGGTAGAAGTCAAGCTTGTCTGCATCGCAACTGAACTTTCCGTCGATGGCGAGTCTGAGAGCCTTCGCAAGGTGCCTTTCGCGGATGGAGCCGCGCGTGAGGTCCTTCTCGATCTGTGGGAATGACAAGTTGAATCCGGCCCTTATGCTGTCGAGCCAGGAGTTGAGCTTTTCGCACATCCTGCCGACCTGGGCGTTGGATTCAGCCTTGACATCGGCGAGCATTTTTGCTTCTGCGCCCGAGAGTGTCACCGGGTAGTTGAGTCCCTTGCCGCTGAGGTAGGTGCGTCCAGGGTTGTTGGGGTCGTTGACCCTTACGCCTGCCGCCTGATCCTCCACGTTGAGGGAGATGAACTCTATGTTAAAAAGAGGGAAGAGGTGGCGTCTGCCACACTCTTCACTCCATTCCTTATATCCATCGAGGGAATAAAAATCGTTTATGCCTACCACTTTCACCCCTTCTTCAGCGGCCATGTCCAGTGCCTGGCTGACACTGTCGAAGGCGCTGAAGGAGTATGGTGTGTGGAGGTGTGCATTGACATCTGTCATACTATACACCCTTCTTTGACCTGATGATCTGTTCTGCCGTGGTCATGTTGCTGACAGGAGTATAGTCCTTGAGCGGGACGATCTTCTCGTTGATCGCATCGAGGAACCACTCCGGCTGAGGGAAGAACGCCTCTTCGAGCTCGTGGCACGGGGTGATCCAGTTGCGGGAACCGAGTACCACAGGGGCTGCATCGAGGTAGTCGAACGCCATCTCGGAGATGTTGGCGGCGAGGTCGTTGAGGTAAGACCCGCGGGCGGTGGCGTCTCCGGCGATGATGATGCGTCCTGTCTTCTTGACGGACTCGAGAACCTTCTCGTAGTTGAACGGCACGAGGGAGCGTGCGTCGATGACTTCAGCTTCCATCCCGTACTTCTCCTTGAGCATGTCGGCTGCGGCGAGTGCGCGGTAGAGCGTGGCTCCGATGGTGAGGAAGGTCACGTCCTTGCCGGCCCTCTTGATGTCAGGCTCGCCGAGAGGAATCTCGTAGTATCCTTCAGGTACGCCGCCCTCGTGGAACTTTTCGCCCATGTCGTAGATCCTCTGGCTTTCGAAGAAGATGACAGGGTCAGTACCCTGAAGGGCTGAGTTCATCAGACCCTTGGCATCATACGGAGTGACAGGGAAGACGACCTTGAGCCCCGGGATATGGGTGCAGAGCGAAGTCCAGTCCTGGGAGTGCTGTGCGCCGTATTTTGAGCCTACGGAAACACGGACAACGACAGGCATCTTGAGGATGTTTCCGGACATGGCCTGCCACTTCGGAAGCTGGTTGAAGATCTCGTCTCCGCAGCATCCGAGGAAGTCGCAGTACATGATCTCCGGAATCACACGGCCTCCGCACATGGCATATCCGATGGCGGTGCCGATGATGGCCGCTTCTGCGATAGGGGAGTTGAACAGACGGTGATATGGAAGGGCCTCGGTGAGTCCGCGGTATACCGCGAAAGCTCCGCCCCATTCGCGGTTCTCTTCGCCGTAGGCAATCAGGGAAGCGTCCTTGTAGAAACGGTCCACGACAGCCTCGAAGATGCCGTCACGGATGTTGAATGTCTTCATCTTGCTCGCCGGCTTGCCGTCCTTGTCGAGCCAGAATCTCTCTTTGCCGGCGATCTGCTTGACGCGAGGGTTCTCCTCAAGCGGCATCAGCACATCAGGCTTGGCATCGCTGAGCGAGTCGATGCTCTGGTTTGAGAACATCATGTCTCCGAGCAGCTCGTTGTCTTTCACGAGATCCATGCGAGGTGACAGTTCCGGGTCAATGGCGAGCTTGTAGCAGTCGAACATGACGTCCTTGACTTCCTTCTGGATTCCTTCGAGGGCTTTCTGGTCGGCTACGCCGGCCTCGATGAGCTTGTTCCCGAAGGCTGCAATGCAATCCTCGTTCTCCCATGCCGCGATCTCCTCCTTGGTGCGGTATGAAGACTGGTCGCTTGGAGAGTGTCCGCTGTAGCGGTAGGTCACTACATCCAGAAGTGCCGGGCCGAGTTTCTCTTCCAGCAGGGCCTTCTTGCGGCGGAACGCATCGATGACAGCGAGAGGGTTGTATCCGTCCACACGCTCGGCATGCATGGCGTCCGGTTTGAACCCTGCTCCGAGGCGTGCAGGGAAAGTGTATCCCATCGTCTCGCCCTTGGTCTGGCCGCCCATTGCATATTGGTTGTCCATGACATTGAAAAGGACAGGCAGGCCGCCTTTCATGTCTCCCTCCCAGAGGGTGTTGAACTGGTCCATTGATGCGAAGGTCATGCCTTCGAGCACCGGTCCGCGGGCCATGGCACCATCTCCGAGGTTCGCGACGACGATGCCCTTCTTGCGGTTGACTTTCTTATAGAGGGCAGCGCCGACGGCGATTGAGCCGGAGCCACCCACGATGGCATTGTTGGGATAGATGCCGAACGGGGTGAAGAAAGTGTGCATAGAGCCGCCGAGTCCCTTGTTGAAACCGGTGGTGCGGGCGAAGATCTCGGCGATGGCTCCGTAGATGAGGAAACGGATTCCGAGCTCCTTGGTGCTGCCCTTGAATCCCTTCTGTGCTACAGCGAGAGTTGCTCCTCCCCAGAACTCCTCCATTATCTTCTTGAGCTCGTCTTCCGGGAGAATCTGGATGGAACGGAGCCCTTTGGCGAGGATTTCGCCATGTGAACGGTGTGAACCGAAGATGAAGTCATCGGTGTCAAGGGCATAGGCCATTCCCACAGCGGCAGCCTCCTGTCCGGCGGAAAGGTGGGCGGGGCCCGGGTTGTTGTAAGCCACGCCGTTGTATCCTCCGGTGGTCTTGACGAGGTTGAGCATGGTCTCGAACTCGCGGATCACGGTCATGTCGTGGTATATGCGAAGGAGGTCTTCCTTGGTGAAGTTGCCCTCGTTGAGCTCTTCCTTGACGGTCTTGTTGTACTGCATCACGGGAATCTCCGGGAACACGATCTTGTGTTCGCTCGGACGGAGAGTCTCATTGGGGTCGATGTAAAGTGACTTTGGCATTTTATTGTGGTATTATTGGTTACTTGATGGTGAAAGCCGTCTCCTTGATGATTTCGGACACGGTAGGGTGAGGGAACACGACTTCCTGGAGCTGTTCTGCCGTCATCTCCATCTCGATGGCGATGCAGGCGCTGTGGATGATCTCCGAGCAAGGGTTGCCGAGCATGTGGACACCGAGCACCTCATGGTGCTTCTTGCCGACGATGATCTTGCAGAGTCCCTCTCCGCCTTCGTTCTCTGCGACGAAGCGTCCGGAGTATGCCATAGGCAGTTTGAGGACAGTGTATTCCTTGCCGGAGGCTTTGGCCTGCTCTTCGGTGAGCCCGACTCCTGCGACTTCAGGGTTGGTGTACACTACTCCCGGGATGGCTTCGTAGCGCATGTGATCCTGCTTGCCGAGGATGTTGTTGACGGCGACTTCTCCCTCGCGGCTCGCGGTGTGGGCGAGCATGGAGAATCCGGTCACGTCACCGGCGGCATAGACGTTAGGGATGTTGGTGCGCATGTGGGTGTCGACCTTGATTCCACAAGGTTTTCCGCCCCTGTTGAGGAGCATGTCCACGCCGAGATTCTCAAGGCCGAATCCTGAGATGTTGGCCCTGCGGCCCACTGAAACGAGGATCTTGTCTCCGCTGACACGGCAGACCTTTCCATCAGGGTCTTCGTAGACTACGGTGTTGCCCTCTATGCCTGTCACCTTGCAGCGCAGGCAGAACTCGATGCCCCTCTTGGCGTAGATCTTCTGGAGCATGGCGCTGATCTCATCATCGAGCGGTCCGAGAATCTTCGGGAGCATCTCGACAACGGTCACCTTGGTCCCGAGGGTGCTGAAGAATGCGGCGAACTCCATTCCGATCACGCCGCCTCCGATCACCACAAGTTCTTTAGGCTGCTCCTTGAGGGAGAGGATCTCCCTGTTGGTGACAATCACGTCACCGGCTTCCTTGAGTCCCGGGAACGGAGGCACGGCGGCCTCTGAACCTGTGCAGATCAGGAGGTTCCTGGCAACATAGTCATTGTCCGCAGCGGTCACGGTGACACCTTCGGCACTGCGGCCCTTGATCATGGCCTGTTCAGCGACGACCTCCACCTTACCGGCTTTCATCGCGGCCTTCACGCCTGCTACCAGTTTTCTCACGACCTTGTCCTTGCGGGCTACAATCTCCCCGTAGTTGAAACTCGGCTCTTTGGCGTAGACGCCATAATGATCTCCGTTTACTGCGTAGTTATATACTTTTGCGCTGTAGAGAAGCGTTTTGGTAGGGATGCAGCCCTCGTTGAGGCATACGCCGCCGAGGGACTTTTTCTCGAAGAGAACCACCTTGAGTCCGGCTGCGCCGGCCCTCTCTGCGGCCACGTATCCTCCTGGACCGCCGCCTATTATCGCTAAATCGTACATTGTATGGTGTGCTGTTTAAAATTCAACTTCAAGATTCTCAATCTCAACGGCAACCTGCTTGAGGAAGCGTGTGGCTTCTCCTCCATCGATGGCGCGGTGGTCATAGGTGAGGGAAAGACCGAGATATGGCACAAAGGCGTACACTCCGTTTCCGAGATCTTTCGGGCGCGGCACGATGGTGCCTACTCCGAGGATGGCGCTCTGCGGCACGTTGATGATAGGGGTGAACCACTCCACACCGTAGCCTCCGAGGTTTGAAACCGTAAATGAAGCCGCCTCGCTTGAGAGGAGATCCGGGTTGATGCTGCCTTTCTTGCAGTCATCGGCCACTTTCTTGAGGGCCTTGCTCAGTCCGGTGATGTTGAGATCCTCAGCTCTTTTGACTGCCGGGACCATGAGCCCGCGCTCAGTATCTACGGCAAGGCCGAGGTTGACAGTGTTGAATATGCGCATCGCGTCTCCGAGGCAGTGGGAGTTCACAGAAGGGAACTTTTTCAGGGCCTTGATGACGGCGAAACATACGAAGTCGTTTATGGTGATGTTCGCGTCGATGCGGCCTTCCTCCAGGGCTTTCTTGGCCTTTTTGCGGAGGGCCTGTATCCTTCTGGCGTCAGCACCGAGCATGTGTGTGAGCTGTGCTGAGTTCTGGAGGGAGTTGTACATCGACTTGGCGATGAGCTTGCGCATGTTGGACATCTTCTCCACCTTGAACTCCTCGCCTTCTCCTGCGATCTCGCTGTGGTTGGCCTGCCATACTTTGAGGTCTGAACCTTTCACCATGCCGGCGAGTCCGCTTCCGCGTGACGGGGCTTCAAATCCTCCCTGTGCGGCGATGGCTTTTGCGAGTCCTGTCTTAGGGCTGCCTTCGGCGGCCACGATATCTCTTTCTATGATGCGGCCGTGAGGGCCTGTACCGGCCACCTGCGCCGTGTCGACACCTTTTTCAGCTGCGAGTTTACGTGCTCTTGGGGATACCGGCGCCCCTGCCACTACATCTGCTGCTGGAACCTCTGCCGTTGTGGCCTCCTGCGCCGCCTGAGGCTCGGCAGCCGCTGCACTCTCCTGCGCCGGGGCGGCTCCGTCGGGGGCGAATTCGGCAAAGGACTCTCCTGGATTGCCTATGACCATCACATTGGTCAGTACCGGAATTTCATCGTTGTCTTTGAAAAAGCACGCGAGTACCGTGCCTTCGAATTTGGATTCCTCGTCAAATGAGGCTTTGTCGGTCTCATAACTGAAAAGGATGTCGC
>CAKVDS010000002.1 GCA_934726455.1 uncultured Bacteroidales bacterium | reverse complement strand
GTCTGGTGCCGTTCGTTCAGGGACTTGTCTCCCTCGGTTGGGAGATAGTGGCTACTGGAGGCACTCAGAAACTGTTGGAAGAGAGCGGGGTGAAGACAATCGGGATAAGCGAGGTTACCGGTTTTCCGGAGATTCTTGACGGTCGTGTCAAGACTCTTCATCCGAAAGTGCACGGAGGTCTGCTTGCAAGGCGTGATCTTCCTTCCCACATGCAGACCCTCTCTGAGCAGGGGATAACCCCTATTGATCTTGTCTGTGTCAACCTCTATCCTTTCCGCCAGACTATAGCTAAAGAAGGGGTCACCATGGCTGACGCCATAGAAAACATAGACATCGGCGGGCCGTCTATGCTCCGCAGTTCGGCCAAGAACTGGAGGGATGTGACTGTGATCTGCGATCCTGCAGACTACGACAATGTGCTCTCCGAGCTCAAGTCCGACGGGAGAACTTCCGATGCGACGAGGCTCAAACTCTCGGCCAAGGCCTATACCCACACGGCAGAATATGACATCTGCATAGCGCGCTATATGCGTGAGCAGGCCGGACTCACCGAGAAACTTTTCCTTGAGTATGAGCTCAAACAGTCCCTGCGCTACGGGGAGAACCCTCATCAGAGCGCCAAGTTCTATGCCGGGGCGGAGAAGTGCTCATACGCGCTCCCGTTTGCGGAGCAGATCCAGGGCAAGGAGCTTTCGTACAACAATATCCAGGACGCGAACGCCGCACTTTGCGTGCTGCGTGATTTCAGTGAACCGTTCTGCGTGGCTCTCAAGCACATGAACCCTTGCGGGGCTGCGGTAGGGGAGACCATAGAGCAGGCCTGGCAGGCGGCTTACGAGGCCGACAAGGTGAGCATCTATGGCGGCATCGTGGCCGTCAACAGAGAACTCACCGCCGAGGTGGCGGCAGGTATGAAGCCTATTTTCCTTGAGATTGTCATCGCCCCTTCATTCACTCCCGAGGCCCTCGAGATTCTCTCCTCCAAGAAGAATCTCCGCGTCCTCAAGGTGGACATGACTCCTGACACCAAGCCTCAGATGCAGTATATCAGCGTCTGCGGCGGCATGCTCGCCCAGCAGCTCGATACCTGTGTGGAGAAACTGACGGCGGATATGTGTGTCACCAAGGCCAAGCCTACGGAAGCGCAGATGCGTGACATCGACTTCGGCTGGAGGATAGTCAAGCACATCAAATCCAATGCTATAGCAGTCGTGCGTGACGGACACACCATCGGTGTCGGCGCCGGTCAGACCAACCGTGTGGGCTCCGCCGAGATAGCCCTCAAGCAGGCCCGGGAGGCCGGTTATACCGACGGGCTGGTGCTCGCTTCAGACGGTTTCCTGCCGTTTGACGACACTGTGGCCCTCGCGGCTCAGTATGGTGTCAATGCCATTGTGCAGCCTGGAGGCAGCATCCGCGACAACGATGCCGTGGCCAAGGCTGACGAGTGCGGCATCACCATGCTCATGACAGGAGTGAGACACTTCAAACATTAGAAGATGAAAAAAGTTCTTGTAGTCGGCGGCGGCGGACGCTGCCATGCCATAGTAGATGCTCTGAGCCGCTCCCCGCAGGTGTCGCAGATCTTCTGCGCCCCGGGAAATGCCGGCATCGCCTCCCAGGCCAGGATTGTCCCGATAGCGGACACTGATGTCGAGGCCCTCAAGGCCTTTGCAGTCAAAGAGGGTGTCGATCTGACTGTCGTGGGCCCGGAGGCTGCCCTCGCTGCCGGCATTGTGGACAGTTTCAGGGCTGCCGGGCTGAAGATTTTCGGACACAGCCGTGCGGCGACCATGATAGAGAGCAGCAAGGAGTTCGCCAAGCGTCTGATGCAGGATTACGGCATCCCCACTGCGGCTTATCGCTGTTTCACCTCTTATGACGAGGCCTTGGCATACGTCGATTCACGTCCTTATCCGGCTGTGATCAAGTATGACGGACTTGCCGCCGGCAAGGGAGTGGTCATTGCCGCCGATCGTGCTGAGGCTGATTCGGCTCTTCGCAGCATGCTTCTGGACGGTGCGTTCGGGCAGGGAAAGGTGGTGATCGAGGACTGGCTTGAAGGGCCGGAGTTCTCGTTCATGTGCTTCGTTGACGGGGAGAATGTCTGCCCGATGCCTCTCTCCCAGGACCACAAGCGCGCCTTCGACGGTGATGAAGGGCCGAATACCGGCGGTATGGGTGCTTATACCGGGCTTCCGTTTATTACAGATGAGGATAAGGAGTTTGCCTACAATGAGATAATGCTCAAGGCAGCCAAGGCCATGTGCTCCGTGGGACGTCCTCTGTCCGGTGTGCTTTACGGCGGGCTTATGAAGACTCCACAGGGCATCAAGGTGATAGAGTTCAATGCCCGCTTCGGTGACCCGGAGACGGAGGTCGTGCTTCCTCTGCTGGAAAGCGACATCTATGACATGTTCGAGGCTGTCGCGCTTTCTGCTCCGCTCCCGCAGCTCAAGTGGAAAGATGCTGTCACCATGGGCGTTGTCCTGGCATCCAAGGGCTATCCCGGCCATTATGACAAGGGGGTCGTCATCGAGGGTGCCGATGAAGTCAAGGACTCCAAGGTCTATTCCATGGGCACCGCCCTCAAGGACGGGCAGCTCGTCACAGCCGGAGGCCGGGTGCTGATGGTGGTTTCCGAAGGCCGGGACATCTTCGAGGCGCGCCGCAAGGTCTATGCTGACATCGCCCGTATCAAATGTGACAATCTTTTCTATCGTAACGATATAGCTCATTTCGCAATGGAATATGCAAGGGCCGCCGTCATCGACGGCAAGGCGATTTCTCTCGCCGTCAAGGACAGGATAAAGGAGCAGGTGCCTCTTCTGGAAGTCAAATACGGGCGCAAACCCTCTCTCGCAGTCATCATAGTGGGGGAGAACCCCGCCAGTCAGGTCTATGTGCGCAACAAGGTCAAGGCCGCCACTTATGTCGGGATGAACTCCAGGCTCGTCTCCATGCCGGAGTCGGTGTCCGAGAAGGCCCTGCTCGACATGATAGCCTCCCTCAACGAGGACGACACCGTGGACGGGATACTTGTGCAACTCCCTCTGCCTAAGCACATCGACGAGTCCAAGGTCATCTACTCCATCGCGAGGGAGAAGGACGTGGACGGCTTCCACATCCTCAATGTAGGCGCCCTCTGGCTCGGGACTCCGTGCATCAAGCCGTGTACCCCGAAAGGCATCATTGAGCTCATCAGGAGCACCGGGGTGCCGATGGCGGGCAAGAACGCCGTGGTGGTGGGCCGGAGCAACATCGTGGGCAAGCCGGTGGCCAAACTCCTGCTTGACGAGAACGCCACAGTGACCATAGCCCATTCACGTACCCCTGACCTCAAGGCCGTCACACTGCAGGCGGACATCCTTGTGGTGGCTGTGGGCAAGGAGAATGTGGTAACAGGAGACATGGTGAAACCGGGGGCCGTGGTGATAGACGTGGGCATGAACCGCAACGCCGAAGGCAAGCTCACCGGAGATGTGGACTACGAGTCCGTTTCCCGCAGGGCGGGTTATCTCACGCCCGTTCCGGGCGGTGTGGGTCCGATGACCATAGCAATGCTTATGCAGAACACCATCGAGTGTTTTCTCGAAAGGATGAAAGACAAGGCCTGATGGCTGAATACAGATATACTTTCAAGAAGTTCCTCAAGGACTGGGCCCTCATAATCGGAATGGTGGTGGGGGCCTCGGCCTATCTTGTGTATGCATCGGTTCCTGCGCTGCATCCTGCCGGACCCTTCCTTGAGTCTTTTATCAAGCACCTGCAGCCGGTGCTGATTTTCATAATGCTCTTCCTGAGTTTTGCCAGGATAGAGCCCCGTCAGCTCCGTCTGCACCACTGGATGCACAGGGTTCTGCTGCTTCAGTGTTCCGTTTTCGTCCTGCTCGCGCTTGTGATCGCTTTTGTACCGGGGTTGCCGCTGCGCTATTTCTTTGAGGCTCTGGCTCTTTGTGTCATCTGTCCTACAGCGACGGCATGTGCCGTGGTGACCGGCAAGCTCGGAGGCAACATGGCCGGGGTCGTAACATACACGGTGCTGATCAATGTCGCTGACGCGGTGCTTGTTCCGCTTATGGTGCCTCTTGTGCATCCGGCGGCCGGGGTGTCGTTTTTCAGCGCCTTCATCAGCATATTGGCCAAGGTGTTCCCGCTTCTCATACTGCCGGCGCTGGCAGCGTGGGCCGTGAGATTCCTGCTGCCCCGTTTCCACAAATGGCTGCTCGGCTTCCCGAATCTGGCCTTCTATATATGGTCGGTTTCGTTGAGCCTTGCCATACTGATGAGTACGCGGGCGATAGTCCACAATACTTCCGGGGCTTCGGCTGTTGTGCAGGTGTTCGCTGCATCACTTCTCGCCTGTGTCTTCCAGTTCTGGGCGGGGCGGCGGATCGGCAAGAAGTTCGCCTGCCCTGTCTCTGCCGGGCAGGCTTTCGGACAGAAGAACACGGTTTTCGGCATGTGGATGGGTTACACCTTCTTCTCTCCGGTGACCTCCGTTGCCGAAGGCTTCTACAGCATCTGGCACAACTGCTATAACACATGGCAGATGTATCAGAAACGCAAGAGAAAAGAAAATAATTGATTAACTTTGCAAGTCATAAACAGTTCCGTATAAAATGTCATTTGTAGAAGAAAGAATCGCTATGGAGGGGCTTACCTTCGACGATGTGCTTTTGATTCCGTCATATTCGGAAGTCACGCCTCGTGAAGTCAGCCTCGGTTGCAAGTTCTCCCGCAACATCACTCTCAACATCCCTATCGTGTCCGCAGCCATGGACACCGTAACAGAAGCGCCGATGGCCATCGCAATTGCAAGAGAAGGTGGTATCGGCGTGATTCATAAGAATATGAGCATTGCTGCCCAGGCCGCCCAAGTGCGCCGTGTGAAGCGCTCGGAGAACGGTATGATCAACGACCCGGTCACTGTCAACCAGGACCAGACGGTCGCTGACGCTCTCCAGCTCATGCATGACAACCGTATCGGTGGCATTCCGGTCACGGATTCGGAGGGGAAGCTCGTCGGTATTGTGACCAATCGTGATGTGCGATTCCTCGAGGATACAAGCGCTCTTATCAGGGATGTCATGACATCAGAAGGGCTCGTGACCATTCTTGACAGCCGCACGGACCGTGAATATGTAAAGAGCGTGCTCCAGAAATACAAGGTTGAGAAGCTTCCGGTAGTGGACAAGGACGGGAGGATCGTCGGCCTCATCACCTACAAGGACATCATCAAGGAGCGTCTGCATCCTAATGCCTGCAAGGATTCCAAGGGCAGGCTCAGGGTGGCTGCCGGTGTGGGCATCACCGCCGACGCTCTTGACAGGGTGGCTGCTCTCGCAGCCGAAGGGGTTGATGCAGTGGTGCTTGACAGCGCACACGGGCACAGCCGCAATGTCATAGAGCTTCTCAAGAAGGTCAAGAAGAATTTCCCTTCTCTTGATGTGGTGGTGGGCAACATCGCCACGGAGGAGGGTGCACGTGCACTCGTGGAGGCCGGTGCTGACGGGGTGAAGGTCGGAATCGGACCGGGCTCCATCTGCACCACCCGTATTGTGGCCGGTGTGGGCGTGCCTCAGCTCAGCGCCATTTATGGAGCTTATACGGCTATCAAGGGATCAGGTGCCAGTCTTATCGCCGATGGCGGACTCCGTTATTCCGGAGACATCGTCAAGGCTCTTGCCGCCGGCGGGGACTGCGTGATGTGCGGATCGATGTTCGCCGGCACGGAGGAGTCTCCTGGGGAGACCATCATCTACAACGGACGTAAATTCAAGGCATACCGGGGCATGGGCTCCATCGACGCGATGGCTGCCGGCTCCAAGGACCGTTATTTTCAGGAAGACAAGACCGATCTGAGCAAGCTTGTTCCGGAAGGGATCGTCGGGCGTGTACCGTACAAGGGCACTCTCTCCGAGACTGTATATCAGCTTGTGGGCGGACTGCGTTCAGGCATGGGATACTGCGGCGCGAGGACTCTTGAAGATCTCAAGAAGGCCCGCTTCACCCGTGTCACCGCGAGCGGCATGGCCGAAAGCCATCCTCATGATGTGACCATCACCAAAGAAACCCCTAACTATACAAGAGGTGAATAAGATACTGATTCTCGACTTCGGCTCGCAGTACACCCAGCTCATCGCACGCAGGGTGCGTGAAATCGGTGTCTATTGCGAAATATGGCCGTTCAACAAGATACCTTCCGGCCTTTCGGAAGTCAAGGGTGTGATCCTGTCCGGAAGCCCCGCTTCCGTGAGGGATGCTGATGCTCCTCAGCCGGACTTGTCTGCCATCAGAGGCTGTCTGCCTCTGCTCGGCATCTGCTATGGGGCCCAGTGGCTCGCCTATAACGGCGGCGGAGATGTGGCTCCGGCCGGTTCTCGCGAATATGGCCGCGCCACCCTCAAGGTCGCGGATGTTGCCGACCCTCTGTTTTCCGGGATTCCTGCCGAGTCCACGGTCTGGATGTCGCATGGGGATACAATCACCCGTTTGCCTGAGGGCACAAAGGTGATCGGCTCCACGGAGAGTGTGGAAAATGCCGCTTTCCGTTTCTGCGGTGAGCAGGTGTGGGGCATACAGTTCCACCCTGAAGTGCATCACAGCGAGTGCGGCACTGCGATATTGCGCAATTTCGTGATAGGCATCTGCGGCTGCGCCGGGGACTGGACCGCTGAGAATTTTGTGGAGTCTACGGTTGAGTCGCTCAAAAAACAGCTCGGTGACGACAAGGTGATTCTCGGTCTTTCGGGCGGTGTGGACTCGAGCGTGGCTGCTCTCCTCCTGCATCGTGCCATCGGCAAGAGACTTCACTGCATATTTGTGGACTCCGGACTGCTGCGCAAAAATGAATTTGAGGACGTGCTCCGTTCATACGAGGGTATGGGACTCAATGTCAAGGGGGTGAGGGCGGCTGACCGTTTCCTCTCCGACCTTGCCGGCGAGACCGACCCGGAGAAGAAGCGCAAGATCATAGGACGTGATTTCGTGGAGGTGTTCAACGCCGAGGCGAAGATCATCACCGGCGCGCGCTGGCTTGCTCAGGGCACCATTTATCCTGATGTGATAGAGTCTTCTTCTGTCAAAGGGCCTTCAGCCACCATAAAGAGCCACCACAATGTGGGCGGTCTTCCTAAGGAGATGAATCTCAAGGTTGTGGAGCCGCTCCGGCTGCTCTTCAAGGATGAGGTTCGCCGCGTCGGCAAGGCTCTCGGGCTTGATCCGGCCATCCTTGGCCGTCATCCTTTCCCCGGGCCGGGACTCGGCATCAGAATTCTCGGTGAGGTGACCCCGGAGAAAGTTGCCATCCTTCAGGAGGCCGACGCCATCTATATCGGCAAACTGCACGAGTACGGACTCTACGATTCGATCTGGCAGGCCGGAGCGATCCTGCTGCCTGTGCGGAGCGTGGGCGTGATGGGGGATGAGAGGACTTATGAGAGCACTGTTGCGCTGCGGGCTGTGACTTCGGTTGACGGCATGACCGCCGATTGGGTCCACCTGCCGTATGACTTCCTCGCCGACGTCTCCAACGAGATCATCCGCAAGGTGCGCGGCATCAACCGCGTTGTCTACGACATCTCCTCCAAACCGCCTGCAACCATAGAGTGGGAATAACATTCATTATATATTATGGCTAAAGTACAAAAAGACCAGACAATCTACGATGCCCGGACCCTCGGTACGGGCAAGATGGCAATCCTCGGACTCCAGCATCTCTTCGCCATGTTCGGGGCGACCATCCTCGTGCCGGTGATCACCGGACTCTCCGTTTCCGCGACATTGCTTTTCGCCGGACTCGGTACGCTCATCTTCCATCTTTGCACAAAGATGAAAGTCCCTGCCTTCCTCGGCTCCTCATTCGCTTTCCTCGGCGGTTATGCCGCCGTTACGCAGATGGGCATGGCCAAGGGAATGACTCTCGCGCAGTCGCTTCCGTATGCCTGCATCGGAGTGTTCTGCGCCGGGCTGATGTATTTCATCCTTGCAGGGCTTTTCGCCGCTTTCGGCGCCAAGAGGGTGATGCGTTTCTTCCCTCCGGTCGTGACGGGACCTATCATCATCGCCATCGGACTTACTCTCTCCGGCTCGGCTATCCAGAACTGCAACCAGAACTGGTGGATCGCAATCCTTGCGGTGGCCATCATCGTGGTATGCAACATCTGGGGTCGCGGGATGGTCAAGATCGTCCCGATCCTGCTCGGAGTTCTCGGTTCATATATAGCTGCCGCCTGCTTCGGCCAGGTGGATTTCACTCCTGTCAAGGAAGCCGCTTGGGTCGGTCTGCCATTCCAGTGGCAGGATACCGCCTTTGCTGTGTTCAAGAATCCTGACTGGGGGCTTGTCGTGGCTGCAATCATCGCCATTCTGCCGATTTCTCTTGCCACCATGGTGGAGCACATCGGTGACATGTGCGCGATCTCTTCCACGACCGGTGTAAATTACCTTGAGGATCCGGGTCTGCACCGTACCCTGATGGGTGATGGGCTCGCAACTGCGCTTGCATCGCTTTTCGGCGCTCCGGCCAACACGACCTATGGCGAGAATACCGGTGTGCTCAACATCACCCGTGTTTTTGATCCCCGAGTGATCCGCATCGCTGCCGTGTTTGCGATAATACTTTCGTTCTGTCCTAAGTTCGCGGCCATAATCAGGGTCATGCCTGGTGCCACCATCGGAGGCGTCTCTCTGGTGCTTTACGGTATGATTTCCGCTGTGGGTGTGCGCAATATCGTGGAGAACAGGGTGGATTTCACCGTGTCCCGCAATCTTCTCATCGCGGCGCTGATCCTCGTCCTTGCAATCGGCATCAAATATGGTGCGGGCGATGCCATCAACATCGGCTTCACTTCACTCAGCGGACTTGCTACTGCAGCCCTTCTGGGAATATTCCTCAATGCCGTTCTGCCGGGCAACGACTATGAGTTCGGCAAGAGCAGCGTGGGCGACCGCTCCGCTGATTTCGGCAGCGCATCACTTCCAGGTACTGACGGTCCAGACAAAGATGCTGACAGCGCGAGGTAGCGTTAAGCGATCTTCTTGAGAAGGGCGAGTTCGTGGTCTGCGACTATCTTGTCGATGATGGCCTTGACCAGGCGGAACGCCTTGGAATCTTCGGTGTAGACAGCCGGAATTGAAAAGCCTACGCGGCCCTGGTGCTTGAGCTTCAGGGCCGCTGCTTTTTTGCGCTCGTCGGCCGGGTTGTAGACGGCGATCGACTGGCCTCCGAACATGCCGACGATCTTCATGCACGGCACGTCCGTGTCCCCGTCCCCGAAATAGATCATGTTGGAGAACGGGATGCGTTTCTTGTCGTCTGAGGTGGAGGCGTTTACCAGCTTGTTGTCCCTGGCACTGAAGATGCCCTTGTTGATCTTGAAAAGGTACTGGGTTTTCCCGGTATAGTCCACGGCTATCCCCGGCCATACGGCTTCCCCGTTGTCGTCATAGATGAAACTGCCGGCGAAGATGTGCTTGAATTCTCCGGCGATGGGGCTTCCCTCGATGATTTCTTTGAGTCCGGAGGAGTTGATGTAATGTTCAATTATGGCTCCGTGCTTCCGGCCGTATTCGTTGACCCGTCCAAACCATTCACGCACACCTTCGAAGAGCTGGATGTGCTTCCCGAAACGGTAGAAGTCTTCCTTGCGTAGCTCGATCCCGTTGCGCCGGGCCTCGTCGAACATGAGTTTCATGTAGGCCAGCACATTGGATGCGTCCTGGCCTATGGCGATGTTGTCACTCATCCTCCAGAACTCTTCGGCGGTCTTGCCTACGGCCTGGATGAATCCGAATTCCTGCATGTTTCCAGGGGACAGTGTCCCGTCGAAATCGTAGATCAGTGCGATGATAGGCTTCTTTTTCATTTTTAATTCACCACAGATTAAACTCTTTTGCCACAAATATCGTAAATATCCGCCACTTTGCAACAGCGGCTATTGTCTTTGCGCGTGCGTGTGAGTACTTTTGCTCAAACATTTAACGAAAACAATATGGAACACTATCTGGCCTGTTTGGAAAACAGCATGAAGTCAGCTTGGGGCAAGCCTGCGCTCTGCAACTACAAGGGTGAAGTCTTCACCAATGCCGACCTTGCAAAGTATATAGTAAAATTCGGGATGATGTTCGAGAAGGCGGGCATCAAGAAAGGTGACAAGATCGCGCTTTGCGCCAAGAATACTGCGCGCTGGGCTGTCACTTTCCTCGCCGTCAACGCCTATGGTGCGGTGATAGTGCCGATTCTCGTGGATTTCCATCCGGACAGCGTGTCACATCTGACGGACCATTCCGACAGCGTGCTGCTTTTTACTGACAAGGAGATCTGGGACAAGCTTGACCCGTCTGTGATGCCTAAGCTCAAGGGCGCGATCAATGTCGACGACTATTCCCTCCTTTATGCTCCTGACGCGAAGTTCAAGGAAGCCTTTGAAAGCATGGATTCTGATTTTGAAGCCAGATATCCGGACGGTTTGTCTTCTGCGGACATCTCTTTCCCGGTTGACAATTTTTCGGATCTCGCCGTCATCAACTATACCTCCGGCACCACGAGCGCCCCGAAGGGAGTGATGCTCACCTACGGCAATCTCAGCGCATCCATCGAATACGGGCACAAGCACGTCCTCATCTACCCTGGTGACACACTCGTATCCATGCTCCCGATGGCCCATGTCTACGGGATGGTGTACGAGTTTCTCTACCCTCTCACCGGCGGCTGTGCCGTCTACTATCTCGGCAAGACTCCGGCTCCGTCACTGCTCCTCAAGGCCATGAAGGATGTGAAGCCGTACATGATATGCACCGTGCCGCTCGTGATGGAGAAGATCTACAAGTCCTCCCTCAAGCCTGTGCTCAGCAAGTGGTACATCCGTGCGCTCGCTGCCATCCCTGGAGTCAACAAGATCATATTCAACAAGATGCGCTCTGGCCTTGACACGGCTTTCGGCGGCAAGGTGCGTACCTACATCATGGGCGGTGCCGCGCTCAATCCTGAGGTTGAGAAGTGGTTCAAGCGTATCGGCCTGCACTACACGGTGGGCTACGGCATGACGGAAGCCGCGCCTCTGCTTGCCTACGAGGACTGGTCACGCTATGTGCCCGGCTCCTGCGGCAAGGTGATTGACTGCATCGAGGCCCGTATAGATTCCGATGATCCTCAGCATATTGCGGGTGAGATCCAGGCAAAGGGCGCCAACATCACCATAGGTTATTACAAAAATGAGGAGGCCAACAAGGCTGCGTTCACCGAGGACGGGTTCCTGCGCACCGGTGACCTTGGAATTATCGACAAGAATAACAATGTGTTCATCAAGGGACGCAGCAAGAGCATGATCCTCTCGGCCAACGGGCAGAACATCTATCCGGAAGAGCTTGAGGCTGTGATCAACAATCAGGAATACGTGGCCGAGTCGCTGGTGGTGGACCGCTCCGGCAAGCTTGTAGCCCTGGTGTACTTTGACAAGGATGCCATCAAAAATGCCAAACTTGACGAAGAGGCAGTGTCCGACCTTCCGGAGAAGATTCGTCTGGCCTCCAATCGTCAGCTCCCTGGTTATAGCCAGATCTCCAAGGTGGAGACCGTGATGGTGCCGTTCGAGAAGACTCCGAAGATGAGCATCAAGCGATTCCTCTACAAATAATGCAACGTGCTGCCATGCAACAGCATCTATTTGTCGTATGGTCAAATTTATGAAAATATTCGCGGTGCTTGCGGCAGTGGCTGCAGGCACCGTTGCCATGTCTGCCCAGACGGTGACGGTACATTCCGTACGTACTGTCACCACGGAGCATGGGCGCTATGAGAGCCGCCGGGACTTCAAGAAGCGTTCGTCCCGTGACTTCTGGAAAAAAGAGAGATGGTCCGTGCGTGGTGGCATGGCGGTGCCGTCGTATACGATGGCATCTTTCGCGGAAGGACAGGATTATCTGTCGTCTTGGCCTATGGAGACCGGGACTCCGATCTCTGAAATATATGCCGACTATAATGGGCCGACATATTCGACCGGAGCGTTCTGCCTCGGGGCTGAATATATGGTGGCCCGCTGGTTTGCCGTATCTGCGGATCTTTCGGTCACCCCGGTGTGGCATGACCTGTACAGCAGCATCACAGAGCAGAAGACGGGTACAAGATCCGGTGTGGCTTTCTGTCTGGTTCCCCAAGCCAAGTTCGTTTTCCTTAACCGTCCTTGGGTGCGGCTTTATGGGAAGTTCGGTATAGGTGTCGTCAAGTATTTCGGCTTTGACATGAGAAACAAGAAGAGTTTCAACTTCGATGTCGTATATTCTGACAATTCTTTCAATGCCGGGTTCCAGTGGGTTCCTTTCGGAATCGAGGTCGGCCGCAAGTTCTTCGGTTATGCTGAAGCCGGTGTGGGAACGTTGTATAGAGGCATATCAGCCGGAGTCGGTTATAAATTCTAGAGTGTCATGAAGAAGATTTTTGCTTTTGCGGCGGCAGCCATGATGCTTGCTTCCTGCGTGGTTTCAGAGGAGACAAATTACAATCGTACAAAATACTATATGGTCGATTACACCTCTCATATGATCTATTCCAGTGTGGAGGTGACGATGCGCAATCTCAGATCGTATACCGGCATCAACGCTGAAGGATTCAAGTGTACCGGTACGGTGGACCGCAGTGTGCAGCCATTCATCAAGAGGGTGGGGGACAATGCCTGGACATCCGTGTATAAGGGTTCTTCTCTTGAGTTCTCCGTCAATGTGAGACGTGTCGAAGCGGATGATGAACTTGAGGAGAAATGGTATGTCTCCGGCCTTGAACTCACCAACCACGAGGATGGAGGGTACAGCTTTTCTTTGGCTATAGAGGATGAAGTGGAGTATACTTGGAAACGCAGTGGACGTGCGTTCAGCGTCTCCTATGACCTTGTCCCTACCGGGACGTACAAGGGCAGGTTCTTTCAGGACGGGAAAGAGCTCGACTGGTGCATTGTGTCTTATACCAAAGGAGATGAAGGTTCATCTTCCAGTGCAAGGTAAGGTGACAATTTGTCACTGGAACATAATTTGATTTTTCAAGGCCGGGTGCAGGATTTTGCACCCGGCTTTTTGAATAATAAAACTTAGAATATATGGCAAACAATTCACTTAAGGGCAAGATTGGTGTAACAACCGAGAATATCTTCCCTGTAATCAAGCAGTTCCTTTATTCTGACCACGAGATTTTCCTGCGTGAGCTTGTGGCCAATGCAGTCGATGCCACCCAGAAGATGAAGGCTCTCGCCTCAAGCGGAGATTTCAAGGGTGAACTCGGCGCACTGAAGGTCTGCATAGAACTCGACGAGAAGAAGAAAGTGCTCCGGATCATTGACCGCGGTATCGGTATGACCGAGGAGGAAGTTGACAAGTATATCAACCAGATAGCCTTCTCTTCAGCCGGAGAGTTTCTTGAGAAATACAAGGATCAGATCGGTTCCATCATAGGCCATTTCGGTCTCGGTTTCTACTCCGCTTTCATGGTGGCCAAGAAGGTGACCATCGATACTCTCAGCTGGAAAGACGGGGCGAAACCGGTACAGTGGAGTTGTGACGGTTCTCCTGAATACTCCATGTCCGAGGGCAAGAAGACTGACAGGGGTACGGAGATCACTCTTTATCTTGATGACGACTCTGCCGAGTATGCCGCAAAGGGGCGCATCAGCCAGCTTCTCGGCAAGTACTGCAAGTTCATGCCTGTCCCTGTTGTCTTCGGCAAGAAGACCGAGTGGAAAGACGGCAAGGAGGTCGAGACGGAAGAGGACAATGTCATCAACAGCATAGATCCTATATGGACCAAGGCCCCGTCCGATCTCAAGGACGAGGACTATCTCAAGTTCTATCATGAGCTCTATCCTATGGAGGAGGATCCTATGTTCTGGATTCACCTCAACGTGGACTATCCGTTCAACCTCACCGGTGTCCTCTACTTCCCTAAGATCAAGGAGAGGATGGCCATCGACAAGAACAAGATCCAGCTCTACTGCAACCAGATGTTCGTCACCGACCATGTGGACAACATCGTGCCTGATTTCCTGACCCTGCTGCACGGCGTGATCGACTCTCCGGACATCCCTCTGAACGTCAGCCGAAGCTATCTCCAGAGCGACTCCAACGTCAAGAAGATCAGCACCTACATCACAAAGAAGGTGGCCGACCGTCTGGAGGACATCTTCAAGAACCAGCGTGAGCAGTTCGAGCAGAAATGGGACAACATCAAGCTCTTCATCGAGTATGGCATGCTGAGCGACGAGAAGTTCTGCGAGCGTGCGATGAAGTTCGCCCTGCTCAAGAACACCGACGGCAAGTTCTTCAGTCTGGAGGATTACCGCAAGGCCATCGAGCCGGCCCAGACCGACAAGGACAAGAATGTCGTATACCTCTACGCCACAAAGCCGGAGGAGCAGTACAGTTTCATCGAGGCCGCCAAGAACATGGGTTACGATGTGCTCCTGATGGATTGCGAACTCGACAGCCACTGGGTCAACCTGCTTGAGAGCAAAGTTGAACACACCCGCTTCGCCCGTGTGGACAGCGACTCTGTGGCCAATCTCATCAAGAAGGAGGAGGCCGTAAAGCCGGAGCTCTCCGAAGATGACAAGAAGGCTCTTGATGAGATGTTCAAGGCCGTGCTTCCTGAAGGCAATGACTACAAGGTTGATGCTGAGAACCTCGGAGAGACTTCCGCTCCGGTGCTCATTACCCAGAACGAGTTCATGCGCCGTTACCGTGAGATGAGCTCCATGGGCGGAGGAATGAATTTCTACGGTTCGCTCCCTGAGTCATACAACATCCTCGTCAACATGCAGAACCCTCTGATCGTGAAGATCTGGGGCGAGAAGAAGGATGCCGCTGACCAGAGCGTCGCCGACTTCGTCGCCGCCAACGAGCTGCTTCATCAGGTCGTTGACCTTGCTCTGCTCAGCAACGGCATGCTGAAGGGCAAAGCCCTCGCTGACTTCGTCTCCCGCAGCGAGAAACTGCTGGGTGAGCAGAAATAGCCTGCCTGCCTGATTATGGAAGGTGGCGGATAACTATCTGAATGATAGGTATATAGCAAATGGTCCTCCCTGCGTTAGCGGGGAGGACTATTTGTTTATAAAGAAGGGATATGCTGTCTAAATGAGTCATTTTTCACGAGATTTAGACGACTTATCCAGAATTTTCGCATTAAATCTATCTAAATGTCTATATTTGTGATGTAACACAAAAACTTTATTATTTATGGGACAATTTATCGGAAGGGAGAATGAAATACGGCAACTTCGCGAGAGGTTTGAATCGCAGTCGCCGGAGTTGGTGGTCGTTTATGGCCGGCGTCGTGTCGGGAAGACCTTCCTGATTCGTCAAGCCTTTGACAACCGTTTTGATTTCTATCTTACCGGACTCTACAAAAAGAGCATGCGGAGACAGTTGGAGAACTTCGCCAATGCCCTTTCAGACTATTCGGGGGAAGATTTCGAGACTCCAAAGGACTGGTATGCCGCATTCAGGATGCTGAAGAATTATCTTCTTGGCATCAGCCGCCCTGGGAAACTCGTAGTTTTTCTTGATGAAGTTCCATGGATGGAAACTCGCAAATCTGATTTTGTGAGTGCGTTGGAGAGTTTTTGGAACGGATGGGGTTCCGGAGAAAATAACCTTTTGCTTATACTTTGTGGTTCAGCGACTTCTTGGATAACAAAGAAGGTTTTCAGCAACAAAGGAGGTCTTTTCAATCGCGACACCGAACGAATTTATCTTGAGCCGTTTACATTGAAGGAAACTGAAGAATTTCTTGACCGCAGACAAATCTGTCTGACGCGAAAGGATATAGCCGAATGCTATATGATTATGGGCGGAATTCCTTATTATCTGGACAAGATCGAAAAAGGAATGAGTTTCAGCCAGAACATTGACAACATTTTCTTCAAGAAAAGGGCACGCCTGTGGGATGAGTTTACGCATCTCTACGCTTCGCTCTTCGATAATCCCGAACCGCATCTGAAGATTGTCAAGGCTCTGAATACGAAGCGTTCAGGACTGACAAGAACCGAAATATCCGAGGCGACAAAAATCCCGGCCAACGGCAATTTGACCAGGGTTCTTAAAGAATTGGAAGACAGTGGATTCGTTCTGTCATATAAGGATTGGACGAAAGCGAAGAAAGGCAACATCTACCGTCTCAGCGACTTTTACACTATCTTTTATCTTGATTTTGTTCAGGAAAACTATGGGGATGATGAGAATTTCTGGACAAACAGAATTGATTCCGCCATGCATCGTGCGTGGACGGGATTCGCGTTTGAACTTCTGTGTATGAACCACATATCTCAGATCAAATCTGCTTTGGGCATATCAGGTGTGGCTACCCGTCAGTGTTCATGGCGAGGCGAAGACAAGTCCGGTAAGAGATCGCAGATTGATCTGCTGATTGACCGTCGCGACGGCGTGATTGACCTCTGCGAAGCAAAATTCGCTTCGGGCTTATATTCAATCACCAAAGGCTACGAATCGGAACTGGCGGATAAAATAGAGGTTTTCCGCAATGCAACCAAGACAAACAAGTCCATCCATCTTGTGATGGTGACAACATTCGGTCTGTCAGCTAATTCCCATACCTCACTTGTGCAGAACTCGATTACTCTCGACGACCTGTTCTTGCATTGACATAGACGATAGGTGGTCATTCTGTGGGGGTGTTTTTTTGTGTGCGGGGCGCGGATGAACTTATAGTTCTGCAGTTATAATGTTTACTCCCAGTTCTTTCCTGACTTCGTCATTGCGTCACCTTGAATCACCCATTTGTGCTATAACTGATTGATAATCAGAGCGCGTCCGTTTTGGCAGTCAAAAAGCGACGAAGTCGGGAAATAAGAAAAGCCTTCCACGATTCTCGTGGGAGGCTTTTTACTGTCAATGATTTGAGCGATGTTGCTTGTAGCACTTCCGGCGCACTCGGGTGCCTCAGCTTCTGTCGGCTTTCCAGCCGTCCACGGTGCGGGTCTGGGAGGAGAAGTTGATGCCGAGCTTTATTATCTCCTTGCCGCTTGAGAGGAACGGCCTGTCGTAGCCCTTCGCCTCGATCTGACGCAACGCCTCCTCCGGCGGGAGGTCGCGCTTCAGCTCGATGATGTAGACATATTTGTCGGTGTCGAAGACTATGTCTATGCGCCCGTTGGAGGTGCGGTACTCCGTCTTGACATACAAGCCCATCATTTTGAGCATCACCGACATCGTGTTCTGGAAATACAGCTCAAGGTCGCCCTGGATCTCGTAGCTGTTGTCGGAGAGGAAAGCCGTGAACCGGTCCATGAAGCCTGGCACGTCGCCGCGCTCGATGTCGCGGACAAACTGGTACACCGAGAATTCCCCCTGGATCAGGGCAGGAGCATACAACTGGCTCAGTGAATTCAGAAAACCGGCCTTGACCTCCTCATTGGGGTAATCGAGATTGTAAGTTTTGAAGCGTTCATCGTAGCCCGCAATGGTCAGGTAGCCGGTCTGGTACATCAGAGTGATCGGCGCCGGGGCCACGTAATTCGCTCCGGTCAGGGTCTCTACCGGAACATCATCTTTGGAGATGTTGTCCAGATTACATTTGATCTGCTTCAGGTAGCGGACAAGGAACGTCGGGGTTCCAGTTTCGAACCAGTACATGCGGAACCTGTTTGCCTTGAACGTATTAAGCAGGCTGAAAGGATTGTAAACCCCTGAAGCGCTCTCATTGAAATGATAGCCGTCATACATCGTCTTGAGCTTGGCGTAGCACTCCTCCCGGCTCATCCGGCAGGCTTCGGCCAGCTCCGTCACGCTCCCGTCGAAGTATTCCCTCAACTCCGTCTCCGACACCCCACAGATGTCCGAAAAACCAAGATCCATCGAGATGTCGTTGAGGTTGTTGAGTCCGCTGAAGATGCTCATCTTCCCGAGTTTGGTGACTCCCGTGAGGAAGGCGAAACGGATGAACTCGTCCTTGCCCTTGATGACGCTGTAGAAACCCTGAAGCTCGCGGCGGAACGCATCCATGAGAACTTGGTCGTCGATGTTGTCCACTATCGGCTTGTCGTATTCGTCTATGAGGATCACCACCTTGCGCCCAGTCTTGCGATATGCAGCGTCGATGACATGATCAAAACGTACACTCACCACTTTCTCCGAAGTCCTTATTCCGTAGATTTCCTCCTGAGCGGACAGGAAAGAGTTCAGTTTCGAATAGAGTTCCTCCTCTTTGGAGTAAGCGGCCCCCGTCAGATCCAGATGCAGCACCGGATACTCGAGCCACTCTTTCTCCAGCTCCTCCATGGCCAGCCCCTTGAAAAGTTCCTTTCTGCCACGGAAATACGCCTCCATCGTCGAGACGAGAAGGCTCTTCCCGAAACGCCGCGGCCGGCTCAGGAAATAGTACTTGCCTGTCGATGTGAGGCTGTAGATCAACGCAGTCTTGTCCACATAGACATATCCGCCTGTACGGATCTCCGAAAAACTCTGTATTCCGATAGGGTACAACATAATTCACAAATATAACTTTTCGGCAGCAAAAATGAAAGGGTACAATGAGAGAGCACACAAGCGCGGATTCCGTGACCATGTCCCTATGACGACACCCCGACTCCGGTGGCACTGTCCGATGACGGCTCTCCCGGTGACGACCCGGTGGCGGATAACTGTCTGACTATCAAGCAAAAGAGGACTTCGCCTCCCCGCAAATCAGCATAGGCAAATGAGTTTTCTCATTGACAATCAACGCGTTATCCGCCACCGGCGGATGCAAGTTATAAGCGCTCACCAAGAGAAATGAAAGGACGGGATGCGCCGGCGGGGACGGAGGCAACGGCGCCGGACAGGAACAGGGGAAAGTTTTTTGGAGGAGCGCAATGGCAAGGTAGGGGAGAAAACAGCCAAAAATACCCCAACCTTCAGGGCATCGACAAGAGGGAAGTTGGGAGATGCAGCACTGCCGGCGCACTCTTGGGACTCAACTTCTGCCGGCTTTCCAACCATCAACGGGGGTTGCCGGCTTTCAGCCAACCGCACCTCAGACCCCAATCTTCCATGACCTGATCACGCCATCTGGCCACGGTCTGTGCACCTTGACATTGTTCTCTGGCTGAATACAGAGAGGGTTCGGTACGGTCACTCCACCATGTCTTCCCCAAAAGGTAGTCTGTGGACCGCGCTTTGCCGGGGAAGACGTTCTCTACATAGAACTCGCCGCTTTGGCGGGGAAAGCCTTTGATGTCGGACTCTATGGTGTATCCGATGATTCCGGTCTTGTATGTGGCGTATCGGCACATGTAGCGTCCTTTGCCAAGATAATAGACCGGCCACTTCTGCCTGTCCACTGTGAGGAATCCCACCTCATTGTCCGCACCTGAAGCCCACCGGGCCTTCACCGGGTGGTAGCTGCCTTTTTTCAGGCGAGGCCCTTTGAAGTGCCACTCTATTATGCCGTCCCTCTGGACGGTATCCCTTGCAGTCGTGGGCTGTGTGAAGACGGCACGGGAACTGTGTCGTATTTTGACGAATGACCCGCCCCAGGATTCTCTCTCCGGGTCGGAAGGATCCCCGTCCATCATATAAAGAAGCGTAGGAGTGTCGCCAAGTTTTGGCAGTCCCTCTTTGTAATTGTAAAAGTCGGTACCCAGATGTCCGGCTCCTTTTACGAAGTGCTCGTAGAAGCCGGCGTGGTATATGCCAGGATTCTTATAGTCGGCTATGAACCCCCTATAGGATTCGTTGTCTTCGATGAACCACAGATCAGGGAAGTTTTCAGCGATATAGCAGTAACTTGGCAGGCTCCACTTCTTGTTTGGCCCGCCTATCCAATGGATGCGGATTTTGGTGGCGATGTCCGGCGCATCGTGCAGTGCCTGGGCTACATCATCGAGTCCGCCCCAGACCAGGATGTAGAGCGGGCGGCTGTCATTTTTTCTTGCACATGTCACAATCCAGTCCGACCCCTCGGTTGCTGTGGAATATCCGCACATGGGCGCGGCCCCGCGACGCCCCTGCTTGGTGATGGAGCGCAGGTAATCGGCTGAGGGCCATCTGTCGGCATGCTGCTTCAATACTGGCAGATCCTGCTCGTAAAGCCCTATCATCCGGATGATTTCACGGTCATTTCCATCGCCGTATGAGGGGGAGGATACCAGCCCCTCAGTATCGAATTCGTTGCTGTAGAGCAGGAAGTGCATCATGGACTGGTTGTCGTCCGGGTCTGTTCCTCCGATATCGGTGCTGATGAGGATTCTCGGACGTTCCGGGACGGGATTTTGGGCCTGCGCGCTCTGCATCAGCATGAGACTTAGGCATATTACTCCGACTGAAATAATCTGTTTCATTTTTTTCTTGAGAGGTTTTCTTGATTTTGCTGGATTTTACCTGACAGTGCGATACTGTCGTGGTGTAAAATTAACTGTTTTTTTGCAAAGTTCGATGTCCAACCCGCTCCTTGGGCACCAAGAGCGTCAGTTCTTTCTGGAGGTAGGGGTAAAAACAGCCAAAAATACCCCAACCTCTGCGCTCCGGCCAAATAAGGAATTTTATTTGGCCAAAACTGCAATTTTTAGTAGCTTTGCGGCTAAATAAGGAAAGCTCTATGGTAGGAAGAGAATCGGAAAAACAAATGTTGCAAAGGGCGTTGGATAAAAACAAGTCCCAGATTGTCGTGGTCTATGGAAGACGTCGTGTCGGGAAGACTTTTCTCGTGAATGAATTTTTCGGGAACAAGTATGCTTTCAAGCATACGGGTGTTTCGCCTGTTGACAGACGCTCCTCCAAGGGCCTTTTGCGTGAACAGCTGAGCGAGTTTTATTATTCTATGAAGTCATTTGGCTTGAAGAATGAGAAATCGTGTCCAGAATCATGGGCAGACGCTTTTCATATGCTTCAAGAGCTTCTTGACAGCAAGGCTGATGGTTCAAATCAGGTGATATTCATCGATGAACTTCCATGGATGGACACGCCGCGCTCTTATTTTTTTAGTGCTTTTGAGCATTTTTGCAATGACTGGTGCTCTTCCAGAAAGTATGTGAAGCTTATCGTCTGTGGGTCTGCCACTTCATGGATCTGTGATGAGATGCTCGACAATAAGGGGGGATTGTATGACAGGGTGACGTCAAGCATTTATGTGAAGCCGTTTACTTTACATGAGTGCGAGATGTTTTTTGAGGAGGAAGGTTTTCACTTGGACAAGTATGATGTTGTCCAGGCTTATATGGCATTTGGTGGTATCCCGTATTATCTGTCGCAATTCCGCGAAGATTTAAGCGTGATGCAGAATATCGATGCACTGTTGTTCAATAAGGACTCTCTTCTGTATGATGAATTTGATAAATTGTTTTCGTCCCAGTTTGCCAATCCTGATGCCCTTAAGGCAATTATGGCGGCTATCGGGAAGAAACGGACAGGTCTGACCCGAGAAGAAATAGCGGGGCAGCTTGGACTGTCTGCCGGTGGAACATTCTCAACTGCCCTCAAGGCATTGGAGAAAAGCAGATTGATATTATCATATAAGCCTTTCGGGGAGAAGAAGACAAAATTCCGTATATCTGACCCGTTCTGCTCATTCTATCTGCATTATGCAAAGCAAAACAGGGACAAGGAAAAATTCTGGCAGATGAATTACCATTCGCCGGCCATGTATAGTTGGTTGGGGTTGGCTTTTGAGGAGACGGTATTCGGCCATATTGAGCAAGTTAAATATGCTTTGGGCATTTCAGGTGTGTTGACGACTGAGTCTGAGTGGACGGTAGGCAGCTCCGATGGGCAGGAAGGCATGCAGGTTGATCTTTTGATCGACAGGGCTGACAGGGTGGTTGACGTGTGTGAGATCAAGTTCTGCAATGATGAGTTCTCTATAGACTCCTCATATTCAAGAAAAATCATGAGCCGTGTGGAGAGGACGGCTGAGTTGTTCGGAAATAAAAGAAGTGTCGCCAGCGTCTTGATAACAACATACGGCTTGAAGAAGAACGAGTATTCCAGCCGTTTCCAGAAAGTTGTCACAATGGAAGACCTGTTCCGGTTCTGAATTTCGGGTTGGCATTCCAGAAATATGAATATCTTTGCGGCGCATGTATGACACTAAAATCTATTGTTTATGAAAAACATGAATTCGAAATTCAAGTTCTGCCGGGGAGGCCTTGCGGCCCTGCTGCTCGGGGGCTGTTTTCTTTTCGGGGGCCGGCAGACGCTGACGGCCGGTGATGTCCCCTCCGGCACCGCCATGGAAGGGTCGCGGTTCGAGGCGGGGAAGGGGACTTTTCTTCTGGACGGCAAGCCTTTTGTCGTCAAGGCCGCCGAGCTGCACTATCCCCGTATCCCGAGAGAATACTGGGAGCAGCGGATACGGCTCTGCAAAGCCTTGGGAATGAATACTATATGTCTGTACGTCTTCTGGAATTCACATGAGCCGAGGCAGGACAGTTTCGATTTCGGCGGGCAGAATGACCTTCGCTCTTTTGTGCAGCTCTGCGCCCGGAACGACATGAAAGTCATACTTCGCCCCGGCCCTTACGTCTGCGCCGAGTGGGAGATGGGCGGACTTCCGTGGTGGCTGCTCAAAAAGAAGGACATAAGGCTCCGGGAGCGGGATCCGTTCTTCCTTGAGCGGGTCGACAGGTTCCAGCAGGAAGTGGCCCGGCAGGTGGGGGATCTTACCATCGCGCACGGCGGACCGATAATCATGGTGCAGGTCGAAAACGAATACGGCTCGTATGGCATTGATAAACCTTACGTCTCGGCCATCAGGGATATGCTCCGCAAGAATTTCGGCGGGGATGTCACGCTTTTCCAGTGCGACTGGGCGTCAAACTATCTCAACAACGGGCTTGACGACCTGATATGGACCATGAACTTCGGGACAGGTGCCGATATCGACCAGCAGTTCGCATCGCTTAAGCGGCATCGTCCTGACTCGCCCCTCATGTGCTCGGAGTTCTGGAGCGGGTGGTTTGACAAATGGGGAGCGAACCACGAGACACGCCCGGCCGCAGACATGATAGCCGGAATCGACGAGATGCTCTCCAAAGGCATATCCTTCTCGTTGTACATGACGCATGGCGGCACGAACTGGGGACATTGGGCCGGAGCCAACTCGCCCGGATTCGCCCCGGATGTGACATCCTATGATTACGACGCCCCCATATCGGAATCGGGCCAGACCACTCCGAAATACTGGGAATTGCGCAAGACCCTCGCCAAGTACATGGACGGGGAAAAGCAGGCCGATGTGCCTGCAACAATAAAGCCGATGGCGATAAAGGGTTTTGAATTCACGGAGTTCGCTCCTCTATGGTCGAACCTGCCTGAGCCTAAGACGGACAAGGACATAAGGACGATGGAGGAGTATGACCAGGGTTTCGGCTCGATCCTCTACAGCACGACCCTCCCGGGTCTGGGCGGGCCGGCAGTCCTGACAGTGAACGAGCCCCACGATTTCGCGCAGATATTCATAGACGGAGAGTATGTCGGGAAACTCGACCGCCGCAACGGCGAGAAACAGCTGGACATCCCTGCCGTGAAGAAAGGTGCCAGGCTCGACATCCTCGTGGAAGCGATGGGCCGCATCAATTTCGGACGCGCCATCAAGGACTTCAAGGGCATCACAGACAACGTGACCCTGACTCTCAGCTGGGACGGCGCCGAATGGACCACTGAACTCAAAAACTGGCAGGTCTACAACATCGAGGACGAGTACAAGACCTACTCATCGATGGAATTCCGGCCTTTAAGCGAAGCCGTCAGGGCCGGCGGACGCCTCCCTATCGGAGCCTACAGAGCCACATTCACCCTCAAGGGCAGACCGTCGGACACGTTCCTGAACTTCGAGACCTGGGGCAAGGGGCTGGTGTATGTCAACGGCCACCCTATGGGACGGATCTGGGAAATCGGCCCGCAGCAGACGCTCTACATGCCGGGGTGCTGGCTTAAAAAAGGCGAGAACGAGATAATCGTTTTCGACATTCTCGGCCCGCGCGATGCAAGGACCGAAGGCCTTAAGGAGCCGAAACTCGACCAGCTCCTCGTAAAGAAGCGCGTGACTCACCGGGAGCCGGGGCAGAGCCTCGACCTCAGCGGGGAGACTCCGGTTCTTGAGGGCTCATTCAAGCCGGGCAACGGCTGGCAGGAAGCCCGCTTCACCCCGGTCAAGGGACGTTATGTATGCATCGAGGCCCTCAATGCCCTCAACGGAGGGGATATTGCCGCTATTGCGGAAATGTATCTGATTGATGATAAGGGAGAACGTCTCTCACGCGAGCCCTGGACAGTGATGTATGCCGACAGCGAAGACATGGACGGGGTCAACCGTTCTGCGGACAAGACCTTCGACCTTCAGGAATCGACATATTGGCAGACTGCTGCCGGAGCACCGTTCCCTCATGCCGTCGTGATAGATCTGGGTGCTTCGCACAGCATCTCTGGCTTCCAGTACCTGCCGCGCATGGAAACCGGAGTCCCGGGCGGGATAAAGGGCTTCAGAATATACGTGAAAGGCACTGAGTTCAGCCTGTCCCGTGACAACTTCTAAAACCCCTTCCTGCGTGAATCCTAATCGTCCCAGGCGGATGAGAGACCCGGACGCATCGTGCGCCAGCTCTCCACGGCCTGGGATATGTTTATGATGAAGTCGCCCATGTCTTCGAGCTTTTCTACCAGATTGAGGTAGAAGACGCTCTCGAAGTAGGCTTCGCCGTTGTTTTCGGCCCTCTGCATCTCTTTGTCACGCAGTATGTTCCGCTTGTTGTTGATGTCGACTTCCGCCTCGATGGCATTGTCGATATTGTCTATGGTCGAGGCGTTTTCGAGGTTGTAGACCATGGCGTCGTATGCCCTTGAGACGAGTTCTATCATCTCGTCAAGGCTCTGCCTGTGCTCGGCTGAAAGCTTCTGCGAGTGGACTATCGCCTGGCTGATGAGGCGGCTTATCGCCTCGCCGCTGTCTCCCAATGATTCGAGTTCCCCGACTATGCGGTATATGGCCTTGATTCTCAATTCAGAATTGTCGCTCAAGCCCTCGCGGTTGACCTTGTTGAGGAAGCTGACCACTTCATATTCAATGCGGTCTGAGATTTCCTCATATTTGACCAGCTTGTCCCTGTATGGCCCGAAGTCTGACTCGCTGTCCGAAGAGGCTATAGCATCCTTGACATAGCCCAGCCCCTTGCGCATGATGCGCCCGAAGTGGCAGACTTCCTTTTCGGCTTCTGTGAGCGCAAGTTCCGGGGTGGAGATGAGTCCGGCGTTGATATATACGAGTTTGCCGGTGACCTCGTTGCTCGGTTTCTCCTTGATGACCTTGCATACGAGTTTCTCGATCTGCGGGATGAACCAGATGAGAAGGCTCGTGTTTATCAAGTTGAACACCGTGTGCAGCATTGAGATGCTGTATAGAGGGGTCTGCTCGCTGCTTCCAAGTCCGATACCGTTAATTATCAAGGTGATGAGCTTGAGGAAATATGGAAACAGCGCAACGGCCCAAATCACGCCGAACACGTTGAAGACGGTGTGGGCGAGGGCGGCGCGCTTAGCGTTCACATTTCCTACGGCTGCGGCTATGTTTGCTGTGATCGTGGTTCCGATGTTCTCTCCGAGCACCATTGCCGCCGCCATGTCAAATTTGATCCATCCCATGTTGAGTACGATCAAGGTGAGCGCCACCGTGGCGCTGGAAGACTGGAGCACCAGGGTGAGCACAGTGCCCACGGCCACGAACAGAAGTATCGACCACAGGCCGTGTCCCGACCAGGACTGGATGAATGACAGCGCTTCCGGTGTGGACTGGAGATCCGGAACGGAATTCTTCATGAACGAGAGTCCGAGGAAGAGGAGGCTGAATCCGACCACTATCTCACCTATATCCTTGATTTTCCCTTTTTTTGAGATGCTCATTATGAAGCCGGCGGCCATCAGCGGCACAGCAAGGACCGAAATGTCGGCCTTGAATCCGAAAAGGGCTATGATCCAGGCGGTGAAGGTGGTGCCGATGTTTGCGCCCATGATTACCCCGATGGCTTGTGAGAGGGTCAGGATCCCCGCGTTCACGAAGCTGACGACCATCACGGTGGTGGCGCTGGAAGACTGGATCACGGCTGTGACTCCAAGTCCGGTGGCGACGCCCTTGAGCGGGTTGGATGTGATTGATGATACGAACCGGCGCAGGCCGTTGCCCGCCGCTTTCTGGAGTCCGGAGCTCATCATGTTCATTCCATACAAGAACATTCCGAGAGCTCCGATCAAGGTGAGGATACTTAAAATCATCTGGATTCAGAATTTCGCCGCAAAAATGATAAAAATTGCCCTTATTATGAAAAAAGTAGCGGCGATGTAACAGAAATTTAACAATCTGCTGTGCGATTTCTTGGGGGAAGTGATATATTTGCGGACAGTATGACAGAGATTCTTATCATAGAAGATGAGGCTGATATCAGGGAAATATTGACATTCAACCTGGAGAATGCCGGATACAAAGTGGTCGCTGCCGGTTCGGCCGAGGACGGACTCAAATTGCTGGGCGCGGACACGGCCTTGATTCTGCTTGATGTGATGCTTCCCGGCATGTCGGGCTTCCAGCTTGCCGCTCAGCTGCGCAGAAACTCGGGCAGCAGGATACCTATAATATTTCTCACTGCGCGAAGCACTGAGAACGATGTCCTGACCGGTTTTTCTGCCGGAGGGGATGACTATATATCAAAGCCGTTTTCCATCAATGAGGTTCTGGCCCGTGTCAAGGCCGTGCTGCGCCGCTCCGCTTCTCCATCTTCAGGGGAGGGTCTGTTGCGGTTCGGAGCGCTTGTGATTGACCCGGTTTCTGAGACTGCTGAGCTGGATGGGGCTCAGATTCCGCTTTCCCGCAAGGAGTTTGACCTGCTGGCCCTTCTTGCCCGTCACCCCGACACCTATTTTTCCCGCGCGGCCCTCATCTCGGATCTCTGGAAGGATGCCCCGTATGTGCTTGACCGCACTGTGGATGTGCATATAGCGAGAATACGCAGCAAACTTGGCCGCTATCATGACATCATCCGCAACAAGACGGGCTTCGGCTATTATCTTGATTCTCATTATGAGCTACCGGAATAAACTCATATTCGCCATCTCTTCGGTGTTTCTTGTGTTTGCACTCGGCGCCGTGTGTCTGGGACTCGTGAGTGAGGACGGCTATCGGCGCGCCATCATCAAGTCGAGGCTTGAAGGCTATGCGGACATGATTGCAAATGAGGGGGACGGCGTGCTGAAATACATGCCTGATGACCTGAGGGTGACAGAAATCGATTCTTCCGGCCGGGTCATCTACGATTCCTCCGTCTCTGCCGGCGAGCTGGAAAACCACCTCGGCCGTCCGGAGATCAGAGAGTGCCTGCGCAGCGGGATGGGCAGTTCCATCCGCAAGTCGGAGTCTTCGGACAGGAAGTATTTCTACCTTGCCAAGTCCTATGACGGGAAGATAATAAGGGTTGCCCAGGTGTTCGATGTGGAGATGGGAAAGTTTTTCAGGACGGACTGGATGCTCATACTCAGTGTCTTCATCCTGCTTGCCCTCGCCCTTGTCGTCCTTGTCTGGCTCTCCGACCGTTTCCAGCGCCGCGAGGCGGAACTCTCCGCCAGACAGACGCGTCTTCTCAAGCATGAGATGACCGGCAATATATCCCACGAACTCAAAACGCCCGTCAGCAGTATCCAAGGTTATCTTGAGACTATAGTCAACCATCCGGAACTCAGCGAGGAGAAGCGGAGCCTCTTCATTGAGCGCTCTTACCTGCAGGCGCTTCGCCTGTCGGACATGATTACGGATATTTCGCTGATTACGAAGCTTGAGGAGGTGCCGGAGCAGTTCAAGCTCAAACCTGTCAATATCAGGACGGTGATGATTGAGGTAGGCGATGAGATGTCCAGCCAGTTGTCCGCCCACAATGTGACGGTTGACAACCAGCTCCCTCCGGTGTGCCTGAACGCCAATTACCAGCTGATATATTCGATTTTCCGCAATCTTGTGGAGAACACCCTCAAGTATGCCGGCGACGGCTGCCGTATCAGCGTCTCCGGAGTCATGTCCGGGGAGGGGGAGTGCAGCATTGACTATCATGACACCGGCCGCGGGGTAGAGCGGGGTGAACTCGAAAAGATATTCGACCGCTTCTACCGTATCGATGCCGACAGGGCGAAGCCGGTGGGCGGCTCAGGTCTGGGCCTGTCCATAGTGCGCAATGCTGTCCGCTTCCATAAGGGGAGCATCAGCGCCTATCGTGTGGACGGCGGAGGGCTGGGATTCCGTTTTACCTTGCGAAGCATCTGATTATTCCGTATTTTTGTGCAAAAATGCGGATATGGCAGACGAAAAGATAATATTCTCGATGAACGGCGTGGGCAAAGTCCTGCCGCACAACAACAAGACAATACTCAAAGACATCTATCTCTCATTCTTTTACGGGGCGAAGATCGGCATCATCGGTCTCAACGGCTCCGGAAAGTCCACACTCCTCAAGATAATAGCAGGAGTGGAGAAGTCCTACCGCGGGGAAGTGGTGTGGGCACCCGGATATTCGGTGGGTTATCTTGAGCAGGAGCCTCAGATGGATCCCGACAAGACGGTGCTGGAGGTAGTAGAAGAGGGGGTCAAGGAAGTCAAGGACGTGCTCGACGAGTACAACGAGATCTCCATGAAGTTCATGGAGCCGATGGACGATGACCAGATGGCCGCCCTCATCGAGAGGCAGGGAGAACTGTCTGAACAGATCGAGCACCTCGGAGGTTGGGAACTGGAGTCCAAGCTTGAGAGGGCCATGGATGCCTTGAACTGCCCGCCGGCAGATGCTAAAATATCAACCCTTTCCGGGGGAGAACGCCGCCGTGTGGCCTTGTGCCGCCTGCTTCTGCGCGAACCGGACGTGCTTCTGCTCGACGAGCCTACCAACCACCTTGACACAGAGAGCATCCAGTGGCTTGAAGCCCATCTCAGACAATACAAGGGCACGGTGATAGCCGTTACCCACGACCGCTACTTCCTGGACAACGTAGCCGGCTGGATTCTGGAACTTGACCGCGGGGAGGGCATTCCGTGGAAAGGCAACTACAGTTCCTGGCTGGAGCAGAAGACAAAGCGCCTCGAACTTGAAGAAAAGCAGGAGAGCCGCAGGCGCAAGACGCTCCAGCACGAACTGGAGTGGGTCCGCATGGCTCCGAAGGCCAGGCAGGCCAAACAGAAAGCCCGTCTCGGGGCATACGAGAAGCTGGCCGCAGCCGATGCCCGTGAGAAAGAGGCCAACCTTGAGATCTACATCCCGAACGGGCCGCGTCTCGGCGACAAGGTCATCGAGTTCCGCGACGTTTCCAAGGCCTACGGAGACAAGGTGCTTTTCGAACATCTCACTTTCTCACTGCCGCCTGCGGGCATTGTAGGCGTTATCGGGCCGAACGGTGCCGGAAAGACGACTCTTTTCCGCATGATAATGGGGACGGAGACTCCGGATACCGGTACTATTGAGATAGGGGATACGGTCAAGATATCCTATGTGGACCAGCAGCACAGGAGCATAGATCCTGACAAGACTGTCTATGAGACGATTGCCGGGAACTCCGAGTGGGTGAGACTGGGCAACAAGGACATCAACGCCCGGGTCTGGGTGTCGCGTTTCAACCTCAGCGGAGCTGATCAGGAGAAACTCTGCGGCGTGCTCTCCGGCGGTGAACGCAACCGCCTGCATCTGGCTCTGACCCTCAAGGACGAGGGAAATGTCCTCCTGCTCGATGAACCTACCAATGACGTGGATGTCAATACTATACGTGCATTGGAAGATGGTCTTGAGAACTTTGCGGGCTGCGCTGTGGTGATCAGCCACGACCGTTGGTTCCTTGACAGGATCGCCACCCACATCCTTGCATACGAGGGGGACTCTCAGGTGGTGTTCTTCGAGGGCAACTATGCCGAGTACGAGGAGAACCGCAAGGCGCGGCTTGGCAATGTCGAGCCGAAGCGCTTCCGTTATAAGAAACTCATGGAATAAAAACACCTCGATTTATGGCTGCTCGACATCTGAAATCCATTTTTGTGCTCGTGCTTGTGCTCAAGTGCATGTCCGGGCTTTCACAGGTTCCGTTCTACGCCCCGGCTCCGGGTGACGGCAGGCTTTTCGGCTACCATTCTATCAAATTCCGCCCGGAGGTCAACTATCAGGAGACTTTCACCACGTTCCAATATGGTATCGGCAAGACTGCGGTGGGCCTGGAACTCTATACCTGCCCGACGGGAGTGTACTCGGGCTATACTTTCAGGGCGGGGTTTTACGAGAGCAACTATTTCAATGTGGGTGTGCAGACGAGCCCGACCTTTTCTCTGAGCGACTCCCATAAGTTCTCCTACATCACCAGCGGCCTGTATATGCACGGTGCTTTCGACCCTGAGGGCAAGTATTATTGGCTGTCCAACACGCTGTGGACCGTCCATACTGACAAAATGGCAGATATTGAGCACTGGCTGTATCTTGGAGCGAAATTCCCCCTTCCCGGTGGTTCCACGCTCATTCCTATGGCCGGTACGATTCACTCGTGGCGTTTTGACTCAGTCCCTGATATTGCTGTGGGATGTTCTTGGGCCATAGGACATTATGAATTTCTGGTATGGACGAACAACTATACCAAGGACAATTTCAGGATAGTCTTCGGCATAGCCTTTGTATTTTGACACCCCGGCCTTTACGGCTTGTTTAAGTGCTTAACATAAAAGAACGAAAGACATGTCAATCTGGTTAATTCTCATAGTTGTGATGCTGCTCTCCTGGGTCATTCAGATGACTCTGCAGAGCCGGTTCGACAAATATTCCAAAGTGCCTTCGCCCCACGGACTTACCGGGGCTGACATCGCCCGGCTGATGCTCCGGCAGAACGGTATCAATGACGTGACGGTGCAGTCTGTCGCCGGCCGTCTGACCGACCATTTCAACCCTCAGGACAAGACCATCAATCTCAGTGAATCTGTCTACAGCAGCGCCTCCATCGCTGCCTGTGCCGTGGCTGCCCACGAGACGGGGCACGCCATCCAGCATGCGAGGGGTTATGCTCCGCTGCGGCTGCGCTCCGCCCTTGTCCCTGTGGTGACATTCGCGAACAATACTGTCCAGTGGGTGCTTCTTCTTGGAGTGCTGCTGGTCAATACTTTTCCGGCGCTTCTTTGGTGCGGCATCGCTCTTTTTGCGATGACGACGATTTTCAGCTTCATCACGCTGCCGGTGGAAATCAATGCGAGCCAGCGTGCTGTGCAGTGGCTTGACGGAGCCGGGATTGTGGACGAGCGGACACGCCCTATGGCTGAAGATGCCCTCAAGTGGGCTGCCTACACCTATGTTGTAGCCGCATTGGGCTCTCTTGCCACGCTGTTCTACTATATTTCGATCGCCAACAACCGCAGGTGACATTCCGGCGACTGAAGATGAATGCCGCAGTCCGGGAAGTTTTCTTTTCGGGTTGCGGTATTTTTGGTAACTTTGCGTTTTGCTGAAACAAATATCGGATATATATGAAGAATTTTATCGAGGAACTCCGCTGGAGAGGCATGATCCATGACATCATGCCGGGCACGGAGGAGGAACTTATGAAGGGGCCGGCATCCGCCTATGTCGGGATTGACCCGACTGGAGACTCCCTCCATATAGGCCATCTTGTAAGCATCATGATACTCAAGCATTTCCAGTCTTGCGGGCATAAGCCTTTCGCTCTCGTCGGAGGTGCTACGGGGATGATCGGCGACCCTTCCATGAAAAGTCAGGAGCGCAACCTTCTCGATGAGCAAACTCTCGCCCATAACGTAAAGTGCATCAAGGAGCAGCTTTCGCGTTTTCTGGATTTTGAGTCCGATGCCCCCAACAAGGCTGAACTGGTCAACAATTACGACTGGATGAAGGACTACACTTTCATCAATTTCACCCGTGACATCGGCAAACTCATCACTGTCAACTACATGATGAGCAAGGATTCTGTCAAGAAGCGCCTGAGCCGTGACTCTTCTGAGGGAATGTCATTTACGGAGTTCACATATCAGCTCCTTCAGGGATATGATTTCCTGTACCTTTACCAGCATCGTGGAGTCAAGCTCCAGCTCGGTGGTGCGGACCAGTGGGGCAATATCACCACGGGTACGGAACTCATACGCCGCACCTGCGGCGGCGAGGCTTATGCCTTGACCTGTCCGCTTATCACAAAGGCTGACGGCGGCAAGTTCGGCAAGACCGAAAAAGGCAACATCTGGCTGGACGCTGAGCGGACGTCTCCTTACCAGTTCTATCAGTTCTGGCTCAATGTAAGCGATGCTGATGCGGAACGGTATATCAAGATATTCACCATGCTGGACCGTGAGACCATAGAAGCCGCAATCGCCGCCCATAAGGAGTGTCCGGAGAAACGTGAGCTCCAGAAGATCCTCGCCAGGGAGGTGACCATCATGGTGCATGGCCAGAAGGAGTACGAGACGGCCGTGGTGGCTTCGCAGATGCTCTTCGGAAAGGCTACTACCGAAGATCTGAAGTCGTTGGATGAGAAGACTTTCCTTGCGGTCTTCGACGGGGTGCCGACATTCAATATCGAGAGGACCCGCCTGCCGCTCGGCATTCTGGACGCTCTTGCCGTGGAGACTTCAGTTTTCCCTTCCAAGGGGGAGGCCCGCAAGATGATACAGCAGAACGGCTTCAGCCTCAATAAGGCCAAAATGAATGATATCTCCCGCAATCTCACCGAGGATGATATCATAGACGGCAAGTATATACTTGTCCAGAAAGGTAAAAAGGATTATTATATAATCATTGTCAATGGATAAGCCTGAGAGCAAGAGACAACTTCAGGTCGCGCGCGAACTGCAGCGCGACCTTTCGGAAATCATCCGCAGCCGTGGCATGGCAGCCTTTGAGGGCTGCCTTGTGACGGTGAGCGAGGTGCGTGTCAGTCCGGATCTGAGCATCGCCAAGGTCTACGTCAGCATCTTCCCTTCGGACAAGGCTCCCGCGGTCATGAAGCGCCTTGAGGAGGAGAAACGTTCCTTGAGGGGGGCTCTCGGACGCGAAGTGGCATCGCAGCTCCGTATCGTGCCGGAACTTGATTTCTATCAGGATACGACGCTCGACTATGCCGAACGGATAGACGAACTTCTCAAGAAGTGATCTTTGGATGCGGGGCTGTTCATAGCATTCCGTTATCTGTTCGCCAAGAAGTCGCATAATGTCATCAATGTGATTTCTGCGATCAGTGCGGCCGGCATTGCCATCGGTACAGCCGCATTGATATTGATCCTGTCTGTATACAACGGGTTTGACGGCATTATCCGCTCCAACATTTCTGACCTTTCTCCGGATCTGCTGATTTCTGCGTCTGACGGCTCCTTGTTTGATGCTGATTCGCCCGGCTTCGGCCTTGATGTTTCTGATCCACGTCTGGAAAGCGTTTCGCAGGTGCTCGAAAAGAATGTCTTCATCACTTATGGAGACAAGCAGGGTATCGCCATCGCCAAGGGTGTGGACCGTGTCTACGAAGCGCACAGCCCTCTTGCTTCGCATATTACTGCAGGTACATTCTCTCTGCACAAGGGCCAGTTGCCGCAGGTGTCAGTCGGGGCCGGGATTGCCTGGGACATGGGCATAAATCCCCGTTTCCTTGAGCATCTGGTGCTTCACTATCCCAATGGCGGCACTGTCAACCCGCTTCTCGGCCCGTCGGCTGCGCTCGGGAGCGAGAGTCTGGTGGTGGGGAGTATTTTCAGCATCAGTTCAGCATCTGACGCATCCTTGATTGTGGTGCCGATAGAGGTCATGCGCAATCTTCTCGGAAAGGATGGCGGTAATCTGGTTTCCGGGATAGAGTTGAGGACGGCTTCGGGGGTTGATCTTTCCCGTTTGAGGAGTGAAATCGCCGCTTCCGTGGGACCTGGCTTCAAGGTGGAGGACAGATACATGCAGAACAGTTCCCTCTACAAGATGATGCGCTATGAGAAACTGGCTATTTTCGCGATTCTTCTGTTTGTTGTCATCATCGTGGCATTCAATATTTTCGGGTCGCTTTCGATGCTCGTGGTGGAGAAGGAGGGGGACATTTCGATTTTGCGTGCGATGGGGGCGCGGGAGTCTTTTGTCAGGCGGATTTTCCTCCTTGAGGGTTGGATGATTTCTCTTTGCGGACTGCTTGCGGGCCTTGTCTGCGGTGTGGGGCTGACCTTGCTTCAACAGCACTGCGGTATAGTCAAGATGCCGGGCGGCTTTTTTATCCAGTCCTACCCGGTGCAGCTGCAGGCCGCCGATGTCGTGCTGACCACCATAGGGGTTGCGCTGATAGGCTTTGTCGTGGCGTTTTTCTCATCATCGAAGTTCAAGAGTTCATAAAAAGCAGAAAAGCATTATATTTGCACTTTGTCCGAAAATGGAAGAGAAGAAGCTATATCCTTTGAAGTTCTGTGTTCTGCAGGACGATTATGCCTGGGGATCTGAAGAATTCCTGCTGGCGGATCTCGGCTATCGGGATTCTCTGGTGCGCAGCGGCTGGCTTGCCGGCAACAGTGTCGGAGAGCTGATGGATACCTATTTCGACCGGATTCCGGGTGAAAGGGCGTATGATTTCTATGGCAGGCAGTTCCCTCTTACGGTCCGCCGCCTGAAAGTCAAGGGGCGCATGCCGCTCAGGGTCAGCCCCGGCGATGAGATCGCCGGACAGAGATACGACCTTCTTGGCAAGGAGAAGCTCTGGTATGTCCTCCGGGCGGGAAAGGATGCAAGAATCGCCGCCGGTTTCCGTCGGGATTGTGACGCTTCGGAGTTCTATGCGGCTTGTGAAAACGGGAACGTGGAGGGACTTCTCAACCTTGTCGCCCCGTATGCTGGGCAGAGTCTGCTCATACCGTCGGGTACTCCGCATGCCGCTTTCGGAGATGTGGAGATTCTGGAGATAGGGGAGTCGTCTCCTCTTGATTTCTGCCTGTGCGGCTGGGGTGAGCCGGTATCTGATGAAGAATTCGATACTTCGCTGAGCATTACGGATTCTCTTGATTTCATAACTTATACACGCTTTTCCACTGTGCCGGCGGCCGGGGACAGGCTTGCTTGTCTGCCTCAGTTCATCATAGACCGGATGCCGCTTCATGATCCCGCCAGAGTACGGTGCGGGGAGGACAACCCGTTCACACTGTGTTTCTGTTTGAGCGGAGCTCTCTCCGTGCAGGTTCTTGGAGGGGGACAGACGGAGGATTATCCCGTGGGGAAAGGGGAACTCATTCTGGTTCCTGCTGAATGTGAGGATTTCGCCCTTGTCCCGACAGACAGGGACACTGTTCTTGTATGTGCAACGGTCAACCGTATTGAGCCGGACAAATACATAAATCCAAATGTGGAAGCGACGCTTCCGGAAGACGAATAGAAAATGAAAGGTGTCAGAATATTTCTCGCAGACGGATTCGAGGACGTTGAGGCCCTCGCTGTCTGTGACATTCTCCGTCGCGGCGGAGTTGATGTCAAACTTACGGCTGTCGGTGATGCCGGAAGCGTAAGGTCTTCGCATGGTGTCAGCGTGATTCCTGACGGACATCTTGCTGATGTGGACCGCTCTCAAGAAGGCACTTGCAGAGAGGATGTCATGATTTTTCCGGGAGGTATGCCCGGGTCTTCCACTCTTGCTTCTTGTGCTGAGCTGACGGACATGATGAAAGCCCATTATATGGCCGGGGGCACCGTGGCTGCTATCTGTGCGGCTCCGGGGCTCGTGCTCAGTCAACTGGATGGACTTGAAGGTGTGGAATTCACATGCTTTGACGGATTTGAGACTTATCTTCAGGCAAAGGGCGCCGTCTTTGCTCCGAGGCCGGCTGTCGTTTGCGGGCGCATCATCACCGGCCGTTCTGCCGGGCATGCTCCGGCATTCGGACTTGCGATATTGGATTATCTGCGTGGCGAGAAAGCAGCATCGGAAGTGCGCCATGCTCTCTACCTTGACTGATATGGAGAGCGTGAGACTTGACAAGTACCTCTGGGCAATCCGCATCTTCAAGACGCGGAGCGATGCCACCGATGCCTGCAACGGCAACAAAGTGCGTGTCGCGGGAGTTCCGGCCAAACCGGCCAAGGCAGTCAAGCCCGGGGATGTGATCGAAGTCCGCAAGGGCTCTGCCCAGTTTTCTTACAAGGTTCTGCAACTTGCCGAGTCGCGTATGGGGGCGGCTATGGTCCCTCAGTATGCGGAAAACCTCACCCCTGAATCTGAACTTGAGAAACTCCATGCCCCGAGGGAGACGATTGTTCTCCAGAGGGACAGAGGTGCCGGCCGGCCCACCAAAAAGGACAGGCGTCAGCTGGATGAACTTATGGACAATTTGGACTATTAACGAAAAACAGACATTTAGACTATGTGTGGAATTGTAGGTTACGTGGGAGGCAGACAGGCTTACCCGATACTTATCAAAGGCTTGACCAGACTTGAATACCGGGGCTACGACAGTGCCGGCGTTGCTCTTATCAACGACAACGGGCAACTGGTCATATACAAGACAAAAGGCAAGGTCAAGGACCTTGAGAGGGTCGCTTCCGGCAAGGATGTAAGCGGCACCATAGGAATTGCCCATACAAGGTGGGCCACTCACGGTGAGCCGAGCGATGTCAACGCGCACCCGCATTATTCGGAGAACCACAATCTTGCCATCATCCATAACGGCATCATCGAGAATTACCTCTCTCTGAGGACTGAACTTGAGAGAAAAGGATACCATTTTGTCAGCCAGACCGATACGGAGGTGGTCATACAGCTCGTGCAATATATGATGGATTCGCACGGGATAAGTGTGGAAGAGGCTGTCCCGCTTGCTCTGCGCAATGTCGTGGGCGCCTATGCGATTGTCATAATCAACAAGAACGAACCGGACAGGATGATAGCCGCCCGCAAGGGCAGCCCTCTCGTGATAGGAGTAGGGGAGGACGAGTATTTCGTGGGTTCGGACGCTTCTCCTATCATCGAGTTCACCAACAAGGTCGTCTATCTTGACGAAGGTCAGATCGCCTATATCCAGCGCGGCAAGGATCTCCGCATCACGGATCTCAAGAGCGTGGAGCAGACCCCTGTCGTGCGTGAACTTGAGATGAGTTTGAGCGAGATAGAGAAGGGCGGGTATCCGCACTTCATGCTCAAGGAGATATTTGAGCAGCCACGTACCCTGCGTGCTTCGATGCAGGGGAGGCTCCATCCGGAACTCGGTACCGTCAAACTTTCCGGAATAATAGACAACAGGGAGCGGATACTTGGAGCGAAACGCTTTGTGATATGCGCCTGCGGCACTTCATGGCATGCCGGCCTGATAGGAAAGTACATTATCGAGGAACTTACCAGAATCCCGGTTGATGTGGAGTACGCCTCGGAGTTCCGCTACCGCAAGCCGGTGATTTTCCCTACGGACGTGGTGATTGCCATATCCCAGTCCGGCGAGACGGCCGACACGCTGGCCGCCATCAAGCAGGCCAAGGAGGCCGGGGCCTTCCTTTTCGGCATCTGCAATGTCGTGGGTTCGTCCATTGCGCGTGAGACCAACACCGGTTGCTATACGCATATCGGCCCGGAGATCGGAGTCGCGTCCACCAAGGCTTTCACCGCACAGGTGACGACGCTGTTCCTTATTGCGCTCAGTATCGCTGAGCAGCTCGGCACAGTCTCTGACGAGAGGCGCGCGCAGCTCGTCAATGAGCTCCAGACCATTCCGGACAAGATAGCGAAAATACTTGAGCATGACGGAGAGATAGCCGAACTTGCCAAGGTCTTCACCTATGTCCGCAACTTCCTGTACCTCGGAAGGGGATATAACTATCCTGTGGCTCTTGAGGGCGCACTCAAACTCAAGGAGATTTCTTATATCCATGCCGAAGGATACCCGGCGGCCGAGATGAAACACGGGCCTATCGCCCTCATCGATGATGAAATGCCGGTTGTGGTCATCGCTCCGAAGCGTGGCCATTACGACAAGATACTCAGCAATATCCAGGAGATCAAGGCTCGCAAGGGCAAGATTATCAGCATTGTGACAGAGGGCGACAAGGATGTGCGCGGCATTTCGGACTGGTGTTTCGAGATACCGGATACCGAGGAGTGCTTCGTGCCGATCCTGTCAGTCGTCCCGCTTCAGCTGTTGGCATATCATATAGCCATCGCCAAGGGACGGGATGTTGACCAGCCGCGCAACCTTGCGAAATCGGTGACCGTGGAATAAATAGACGAACTTTGTTTAATACTTATATTAATTATGAGAAAGAAGATTGTAGCAGGCAACTGGAAGATGAACACCATCAAGCCTGAAGGAGTAGAACTTGCAAAGGCTGTGGCTGAGAAGTCAGCCGCCGTGCCGGAGAATGTGGGCCTTATCGTGGCTCCGCCGTTCACCCACCTCTGCGCCGTAGGCAAGGCTCTCGCCGGTTCTCGCGTGGAGCTTTCAGCCCAGAACTGCGCAGATCATGTCAAGGGTGCGTATACCGGTGAGGTGTCCGCAGAGATGGTCAAGGCTGTCGGCTGCCAGTGGACGATTCTTGGTCACTCTGAGCGCCGCCAGTACTACGGGGAGACGGACGAGAAACTTGTCGTCAAGGTTAAACTTGCTCTTGAGGCCGGTCTCGGCGTCATCCTTTGCGTCGGCGAGAACCTCGAAGAGAGGGAGGCCGGCAAGCATTTCGATGTGTGCTCCGCGCAGATCAAGAATGTCCTTTACAATTTCACTGCAGAGGATATGAAGAAGGTCATCGTGGCATACGAGCCTGTATGGGCCATCGGTACAGGCAAAACAGCCACTGCCGAGCAGGCCGAGGAGATCCATGCCCATATCCGTAAGGTGCTTGCCGAGAAATTCGGCGAGGCCGTAGCCGAGGACACAACCATCCTCTATGGCGGCTCATGCAAGCCTTCAAATGCCAAGGAGCTTTTCGCTCAGAAGGATATTGACGGCGGCCTTATCGGCGGCGCTGCCCTCAAGGCAGATGACTTCATCCAGATAGCGCTGTCATTCTAAGACGGAGATGCTCACGCCTATGCGGCCTGAGTCACTCCATAGCCAGAATCTCTCACCCTCGGTCCTGATGACTTCGAGGGTGAGATTTTTTCTTGTCAAGATGTCTGTCTCCGTGGTCCAGACGATGTCCGCTTGAAGTGTTTCTCCCTCGGTTGCCGGGGTGGAGTCCATGGTGACTATGAAAAAATCGGACATGTTGTCGGTGCACGCCCTGAACTCATGCCTTGTACGGTTGTATGACATCTGGCAGGTGAGCGGGTTGTATCTGAAAGGGATGTCCCGTCCGACTTGTATCTGCATGTCTTCCGTCTGCGAGAAAGCCCGCATGTATTTGTCAGGGTTGCAGCTTTGTGCCGCTGCCAATGATGAAATGATTGAAATGGCGGCGAAAAGTCTGGTTCTCATAGCTTTATCTCCTTTATCATCACGTCGGTGCTTCCGTCATCGTATATTACTTCGGCTTTCAGGACGCCCTCTTTTGTGATTGTATACCAGCCGTCCGGCTCTGTTGTGATTCTCTTGCCGTTGAAATACCATTTCACTTCCGACACTTTCGTGGCGTTGAATACTCTCAGCGGGATTTTCGCCCCTTTCTCGAATCTTCCGTCGGCTTTCCTGTCACTGCCTTTGAGGTAGATGTACGGGTGGCTGTCGTTCCGGTATACCTTTGTGATGAACGATGAACATACCGAGGAGGACATCCCGTTCGTGTATCTGATCCTCAAACTGTACCGGTATGGAGTCTGAGGCGTCAACCCGGTTATGGTGCAGCTCCCTGCATCTGATGGGATCGTCATCGCGGCGTTTCCTGCCTGGCTGCTCCATTCCAGTTCGTAGCCCTCTATCTCTCCTATGGAAGCATCGGCGGTCCACCTGATTATTGCGGCGTCCTGGAAGATGGAGCAGCTGTTGAGCACTATGGGTTCTTTGACATCAAACGAAACGCTGCCGTCCGTGTTGATCCTTATTCCTGTGAGTGCGAGGGCAGATGTGCTGCCGTCCCAGAATCTGAATGCCGGATCGGTGTCGGAACTGAAACTGTCGCGTCCCCCTTGCGGGAAGAACAGTCCGTCCGGCTCGGACGAAGCGGCGAGAAGTGCGGCGCACTGCCTGTCGGGACGGCAGTTGACTTGGGAAAAATCCCAGCGTTCGGCGGCTGTGAGTTCTTTCTGGTAGTAGTCGGACCAGCCGGCTGCCTGACTTGACCGGTCAACGTGGTAGATTGCCAGCCCCCGCCCCTCCTTGCATTCGAAGAGGAAAAACTCATTTTCATTTTCTGCGGCGCACTTCAAGTATTCCCCGGTACGCCCCAGCGGTTGGAGGGTGTGGCTGCCTTTGGTCAGTTTATTGCACTTTCCCTTTCCGAGGAGTTCCAAGTCCAGGGCGCATAGGCCGGGCACGGGACTGCTTTTGCTGCCGTTGTCCATTATGCCGGTGTTCCACAGGCCGGGGGCAACTCCGCCGCTGCTCTCGCCGTCGGTATCATAAAGGTCCGTGAGGCCCAGAAAATGGCAGAATTCATGGCAGAATACTCCGACATGTGCCGGTGCCGGGATGTCCCCTTCGTCAGAAGAGAGTTCTGTGCTGACGCAGAAGTTGTCTATCGTGAGTCCTCCGGCTTCGCCGGTGCCTCCGTGGTCTCTCAACTGTCCGAACTGCGGCCATATCCATGTCTCTCCTGCTCCGTCGGCTTCGCTGAATCCGGCGGTTATCAGGAATACATTGTCCACGCTTCCGTCGAAGTCGTTGTCGTATGGGGAAAAATCAATTTTGCTTTTTGAACATGCGTATCTGACCGCTTCGTGCAGCAGGACATCTTTTCTGTCGGAATAGTTGGCTCCATAGTATGCTGCCGGCTTTGGGAGAGTAATCACCGGTGCAAGGTCGAAGCGGTACTCATCTTCCAGTCCCGGCTGTGAGTTGAAGTAGTCTTCGGCTTGCTGGACTGATGCTCTCATATCCTCTGTCGTGCGTATGAACTCCCTGTCCTCGAACTGGACGGGAATCACCACCATCCTGAAGACGGCGAGGATTATTGCTGTGCAGAAATTCATCTGGCGAGGTTTTAGTATGCATAGTTAGCGAGAAATTCTGAAAAAAGCAAAGGGCTGGTCACCCTCACGGCTTCCAACCCTTAGACGTGTACTAAAACCTAAACCTACAGTATAGATGCAGGCGGTTTTGTCAACGTTGCATCGTGACGAAAAAATGATTATTTCTTTGTCTCTGCAACTGAAATTTTACGGAACTCCTTGAGATCCTTCATGAGATCAAGGGCGGCCTTGCGTGCGCGTGCTCCGGCAGCCTTGTTGCCCTTGGCAACCTGTGCTTCTGCGTTGGTCACAAAGAGTTCGATGTTCTCTTTGATTTTGTTGACGAGTGTTTCCATCTTTAATGATATTTAGAATGTTAGTAATGTTCATTGCCGCAACGGCTTGCAATATAAAAAAAGAATTGTTGAATTCCTAAATTCTTATGCCTTTATTTGCGGATTTTCTTCTTTTTCCGGCTTTTGCGCCCCGTTTTGTCTGCTGTTGAGGGCTGTCATGGCTCTTTCTATGCCTGCAAGAGCCCATGTGCGGACTCCTTCAATCACTCTTTTCTCTACCTCCGGCAGCTGCTCCATCTGCTCCGGACTGAATTTGCCGAGTACGAAGTCTATCTGCCCGCCCTGCGCGAAATCGTGGCCGACTCCCATCCTTGTGCGTGCGAAGTCTTTGGTGCCGAGCAGCTCCTGTATGTTCTTGAGCCCGTTGTGTCCTCCGTCACTGCCGGACTTGCGCATCCTTGCAGTACCGAACGGCAGGTTGAGGTCATCGCAGATGACCATTATATGGTCGGTGCCGATGTCCAGCCTGGTCTGCCAGTAGCGGACGGCGTTGCCGCTGAGGTTCATGTAGGTCGACGGCTTGAGAAGCACAAATTCCCGCCCCTTGTCTTTGACGGTGGCGACATCTCCGTAGCGCTCGGTTGAAAAAACGACATTGGATGCCTGGGCCCAGGCATCCAATGTCATAAATCCGATATTGTGTCGCGTTGAAGAGTATTCGGCTCCTATGTTGCCAAGACCTGCTATAAGATAAGTCTTCTCAGACACGACATGTCAGTTTTAGGCTGCCGCTGCAGCTGAGTTGCGGGTAGCCTTGACACCGCAGATGATGGTGTCCTTGTCGCTTACGATGGCGGCATCTTTGACTGTGACATCGCCGGCCTTGATTTTCTTGTCGAGACCGAGGCTTGAGATGTCTACCGTCACCTTGTCAGGAAGATTGGCCATGAGGGCGCTTATGCGGAGTTCGCGTGTCGGTTGGAAGAACTTGCCGCCCTGCTGTACGCCGATGGCGTGTCCGGTGATCTCGATAGGAACCTTGATGCAGATAGGCTTGGTCTCGTTGACTGCGAGAAAGTCCACATGCAGGCATGCGTCAGAGACAGGATGCCACTGGAGTTCGTGGAGTATGGCTGTCTGCTTTGTCCCGTTGTCGAGGACAAGATCCACGATGTATGAGGCCGGAGTGTTGGTAAGTGCGCTGAGTTCCTTGGCGTTGACGGTGAAAAGTACATTTTCCATGCCGCAGCCATAGAGGTTGCAAGGTACGAGACCTTCCTTGCGGAGAGCCTTGAGGGCGGCCTTTCCGTCCGCTTTGCGGACCTGGCCTTTAAGTTCGAAATGCTGCATTTCTTTAATGATTAAAATGTGTTACTCAATCTGATTTCTCAGATCCCATTGCACCAAAACCGCAGCGCGGTTTTAAAATGCGCGCAAATATAGTGAAAACAGGCGTTTTGTACAAATTTTATTCTTCCACCAGATCGACGGCCCTGTTCCATCCAAGCCCCTTGTAACAGGCTGTGAGCCTTGGTCTTGACGGGGAAGGCAGATAGGTGCTCAGTCCGCAGCATCTTTCGAGCGGGGTCTTGAAAAAATAATCTGTTTCGGCATGGTACACCACGCATTCTTTGAGTGCTTCATCGAGCCGGGAGAGTTCCCGCCTCTCCGCTCCGGCCTGGCCTGCCGCATCGCGCAGGTCGAAGAACCAGTCTTTTGTGCCGCTACCCGCGTTGTAGAAATAAGGCTGGACCTTGCTCCTGTCAATGTTGTCGAATCCGTCCCTGTGCGCGGCGATGATGCCGGAATAGACTTGTGCCAGCTTTTCCAGACCGCTGCAGTCAAGCAGGGTGACCGTGGCGGATCTGCTTGATCCGCTCTGAGCGTCATAGTAGTTGAAGTAGTCTTCGCAGATGGACTTGAGGTCGGGCTCCCGGAGAGCCAGCAGGTGCCAGGCGAACGGTTTGTATACAAATCCTTCCGCGAGGATTTCTGCCGGGGAGAAGACGATCTTGTCGCAGACGTCTTTGAGCTCCCATGCCACCTCGACACCTCCCATAAGGCAGGAGTCGAAGATGATGTATTCCAATTTCATCGGTATGGCGGACGCGAACTCGGAGAGGTCTATCTCCAAGTTGTTGCGGTAACTCCCAAGATATTGGCTTCCAAGAGATTTTGTGAGCGGGAAGTCTTCTTGTCCTGCGTCCATGGATGTGCTCAAGACGGATACTCCTTCTTCTGTGGCCTGATAACCGCATGGTGTCCAGCCGGTGGAGTGTGATGAGAATATCATCCCGTAACTCCGCGAGGGGAAGAGCTCCCTTATGTCGAACAGTACTTTTGTGATGGATTCGGCTGTCGCGCTTTCCATGTCGGACGGGTATGTTTTCAGTGTGTCGATGACGTTCTGACCGTCGCGGTTGCAGAATTGCAGGAGTACCGGGGGATTCGCTGTTGTGTAGCCTTCTCCCGGGGCGGTGTTGTGGCAGAACGCGACGATGGCCTTGTCTGAGCTGCTGTACGGCAGATTCCCTTGCCCGAGCTGCTCAAGGTTGTTCCTCAGGCTTGCGCTGAGGTTGTTGTATCCGAGCCCCAGATATATGACGACCTTGCTGTATTCCCTGGTGGTGGAGGGGTTGTCCCGCTCACAAGAGGCCAGGCTCAGCAGCAACAGCACTGCGGTGAGCGTATTTCTGAATCCGAATTTTCTCATTCCGGCAAAGTTAATCATTTTCTCGGGTGGTGTTGCAGTATTGCGGACTGCCATGTTCTGGAGTCGATGTGGGTGTAGATTTCTGTGGTGAGGATGGACTCGTGCCCGAGCATCTCCTGTACCACTCTGAGGTCGGCTCCGTTTTCGACAAGATGTGTGGCGAAGGAGTGCCGGAACGTGTGTGGGGAGATGGTCTTGGTGATGCCGGCGAGCAAGGCCTGCTTACGTACCATGTTGAATATCGTGATCCGGCTCATCCTGGCACCGAAACGGTTGAGGAAAGCGATGTCGGCATCTTTCTTCGTGGAAGCCTGAGGCCTTGCTGACAGATAGTCTGTGAACGCGTCTTTGGCCATTTCGCCCATAGGGATGAGGCGCTGCTTGTCTCCTTTTCCGATCACCCTTACGAATTCTTCATCGAGAAACACGTCGGAAATCCGTAGAGAACAGGCCTCGGAGACGCGCAGTCCGCATCCGTAGAGGATTTCCAGTATGGCTCTGTCGCGTATTCCTCCCGGTTTGGAGAGGTCTACGGACTTCATTATCGCGTCCACCTCCTCTACGGACAGGACGTCAGGCAGGTGACGTCCGATTTTGGGGGAGTCTATGCCGTCGCAGGGGTTGTCCGTTCTGTCGCCCTCAAGTATCAGCCAGTCGAAAAATGAACGCAGGGCGCTCATGAGCCTGGCCTGTGAACGGGGGGAGAGTGAGGCACTCATAGATGAAAGATAGTTCACGATGGCTTCAGTCCCTGTTTTTGTCGGGGCCTCCGTGCTTTTTTCCAGAAATGCCTTTACGTCCCGACAATAGGAATTGACGGTGTTCGGGGACATTCCCCTCTCTACATTCAGGTAGTACCTGTAGTCCTTGAGTATGGTTTCCGTATTGTTGTCCACGGTGCAAAATTACATAAAAAGTCATTACTGAGAATATTTGAGAGATTCCAGACATGTGGTCCGGGCGAGGCTTTTGTGTTGAGCCCAGAGCACATGTCTGGAATCTCAATATGAAAAGGAAATATCATTGTTTACTCCGCCGGGGCGATAAGGCAGAGAGCCAGCCTTGACGTCTGCTCCGGTGAGAGGACTCCGGCGCGGCCCAGGGCTTCCACACTGAGACTGTCCGCCGGGTTGTTCTCCCGGAACCTGACTATCCCGCGGGCTTCTGGCCAGCCGCCTATATAGGGGTGGAGACGGAGGCTGTCCGCCGGCAGTGTCCATAAAGGATATGGACGCGGGGGAGAGCAGCATACGATGTCCTTGAGTTTCTCGTACCGTTCTTCCCCGAAGTTGTAGATGTCCAGCAGCTGCTCCGGGCTGGAGTATCCGCAAAGTTTCCGTCGCTGCTCCACCATCTTGGCCGCGAAATACGGCCCGATTCCCGGCAGGGCGTCGAAAGCGGCGGAGTCGGCTCTGTTGATATCGGTGAGCGGGATGTCGATGTAACTTTCGAGCCGCCTGTAGATTTCGTCCGAGACGACAAACGACTTTGCGAAGTCCTCTTTCCGTCTGAATCTGCCGCCCTTCTTGCTGTAGTTGTCTATGGCCGCAGCCTGCTTCTCGCTGAATCCCAATCTCACCAGATCATCTATGGTGGCGTTGTTGGGGTTGAACCTGAAGTTTTCCGCCTTCCGGCCCTGCCTTCTGACCCTGTCGGCTATTGGACTGTGGGTGGCGTTTCTGCGGATGGTGTCAGTGTACTTGTCAGCGGCTTGCAGGTTCTCGGTCCCGGCTTCCCGATTTGTAGATTGTTCGATTGCGGGCATTGAGGGAGGCAAGACCGGTGCCGTGGTGATGTAAACCGTGTCCGGACGATCGCGCAGGGATTCTATCCGCAGGATTGCCGTCCTGTGGATGAATACTGCCGTCTGATATCCGATTATAAGGAAAACCAATGCGATGGCACCGGCCTTGAAGGTGGTTTCGCTAGGCTTCTTCTTCTCCGGACTCTTCTTCTCCATATCCTTTCTCCTCTGTCCTGTATTTGTTGCGGTGTTCGCGATGCTCTTCCTGCGGAAGGCCTGCCACGCATATCACTATCTCGCCTTTCGGCTCCTGGCTGCGGAAATGCTCCGCCACTTCTTCAAGACTGCCCCTTACGTGCTCTTCATGCAGTTTTGAGATCTCACGGGAGACGCAGCATCCGCGCCCGTCTCCGAAAACCTGTGCAAACTCTTCAAGAGTCCTTGGCAGGCGTCTTGGTGATTCGTAGAATATCATAGTTCTCGTTTCGTTTTTGAGGTTGTCAAGTCTTGTGCGCCGGCCTTTTTTCTGAGGCAGGAAGCCTTCGAAGCAGAAGCGGTCGCATGGAAGTCCGGATGATATCAGTGCCGGTATGCAGGCTGTGGCTCCGGGAAGTGTGATCACCTCAATGCCCTCCTGGGCGCAGCTGCGTGCCAACAGAAATCCGGGGTCTGACACGCCTGGTGTTCCGGCATCGCTTATCAGCGCCACATTCTCTCCGGCGAGAATCCTGTCCCGGATCATTTCTGTCGTCTTGTGCTCGTTGAATTTGTGGTGGGAGAGCAGTTTTCCGCGGATCTCATAATGAGAGAGAAGTACGGAACTTGTGCGGGTGTCCTCCGCCAGAATCAAGTCCGCCTCTTTCAGCACCCGTATGGCCCGGAATGTCATGTCTTCCAGATTGCCCACCGGAGTCGGCACTATGTAAAGTCTCCCTTTCACCTGTTCAATGCCGGGCAAAATTATTATCTTTGTCGCCCTAACTGCAAATCTACGCAATGTTTTCTGAAAATCACAAAAAATCGGGCTGCATAGAAGTCGTCTGCGGCTCCATGTTCTCAGGCAAGACCGAGGAGCTGATCCGCCGTCTGCGCCGCGCGCAGTTCGCCAACCAGAAGATAGCCATATTCAAACCGGCTATAGACAGGCGTTACTCTGATGTCGAGGTCGTCTCGCATGATTCCCACAAGATAAGCTCGGCCCCCATAGGCAAGGCTTCCGAGATGCTCTCCGTGGCGGATGACGTGCAGGTGGTGGGAGTCGATGAGGCCCAGTTTTTCGATGAGAGCCTTGTGGATGTGTGCCAGGAACTTGCGGACAGGGGGATAAGGGTCATCGTGGCCGGACTTGACACCGACTACATGGGCGTGCCGTTCGGACCCATCCCAAAGCTGATGGCTGTGGCCGAAGATGTGCAGAAGGTTCATGCCATCTGTGTCAGGTGCGGCAATCTGGCCAACCACTCCCATCGCCTGAGCAAGAGCAGGGATCTTGTGCTTCTCGGGGAGAAGGATGTCTATGAGCCCCTGTGCCGCGAGTGCTTCAATGAAGCTATGGCCGAAGAGGCTCAGTAGGGGGTGGGGCCGTCCACGTGCATATTCGCGCGGAACTGCCGTGTCAGCCGTATAGACGGGCCTGCGGCGGCTGTGTTTCTCAATGCCAATCACCGTCTCGGCAGTACGGGCAGCCGTTACCGTTACGGGCTTTTTGTGGAGCGATGCACCGGCAGCGGTGAGACCGAGTTTCCCGAGGGGACGCTGGTGGCCGTAGCCACCTTTTCCAATGCACGCCGTTGGGTGAAGGACGGTGTGAAGATAAGTTCCTATGAATGGGTACGTTATGCTTCTCTCAAGGAAATCCGTGTCATTGGAGGGATGAGCAAACTGCTCAATGCTTTCATCGAAGATGTCAAGCCGGATGATATCATGAGCTATGCTGACGCGGAGCAGCAGGACGGGGGTGAAGTCTACAGACGCCTTGGTTTTGTCGAAGAGGGCATTGTGGAGGGAAATGGCTACCGCAACATCAAATTCCGTCTTCGTCCTGTCCGCAAATGAGCCTGTCCGCGACCGGACGGATCTCGTCATAGTCGTATCCGCGGGACAGGGCATAGCGCAGCAGCTTGAGTCTGGCTTGCGGATCACCTTGTAGCGAACGCCATTTGTTGCCCATCAGTTTCTCCAGTTTCGCGCCGGCCTTGTCATGGTCCATGCCTGACAGCGCGCCGGCGATGATGTCAGACGGTATTCCCTTTGCAGTCAAGGCTCTGCGTATCTTTATGGAACCCCATCCCCCGAGCGATGATTTCTCGGAGACGAAGGCTTCTGAATAGCGCGTCTCATCGACAAACCTGTCTTTCACAAGCATGGACACTATCTCTTCTGCCGCATCCTTGTCTCCGTCAAGTCTCTCCGCGGCTTTCTTCCTTATGTCCGCAAGACAATACTCTCTCCGTGCGCACATCGCCTGAAGACGGTTCAGCACTCTTTTTCCTTTTTCGTCCATGACGTCAGAAGTCGAATCCGATCGAAGCGTATGCTCCCCAGCCGAAAGCCTTTGACCAGTGGGCGTTGATCTTGATCGGACCGCCGATGAAATTGTATGCCGCCTCAAGTCCGACAGCTACGCAGTCCGGATTGTATTCGGTGATGAATCCGGAGAAGTTGTCGTTGCTTTCTTCGATGCCGGCCAGCGCGGAGAGGTATAGTTTCTTATATGGGTTGAACCTGCACTCCAGAACGGCGGTGGCGATGTGGTCGGCCGCGAACGCCACATTGTTAACAGCGAAGAACGGAACCTGGAATTCTGTGAAGCGGCCTTTTATGAAACCTCCGAATATGTTGCTGTGCATCAATGACATCTGCGCATCGACATTGTTGCTGTCAGCCGCTCCGCTGTTGATGATGCTCCGGGCGTGCAGGTCGGCTATTATCGCTGCCTTCTCTCCAATCGGGAACACTTTCTTGTAGTCGGCGCCGAGCATCAGGATTGGAGTGAAGTCTTTCTCTCCGAGGCGGAGGAAGTCGTAGTTTGCGGCAAGCGCGAGGCTGGCCCCTTTTGACGGATAGTAGTAGTCATCGAAAGAGTACCAGTTCCCCTTGGCAAAGGCCCCTACAAAGTCTCCCTTGAGTGCGTTCTTTCCGAGGTAGGCATTTATCATGCTGCCGACAACTGTATTCTCGTTGAATGAGTAGAAGTCATTCTTGATGCCGATCTTGAAATTGGCTTTGGTCCACCTGACATCGGTCAGGTAGAATTGTTCTTTGTGCCCCCAGAACGATGCGTCCATCTCCATCGCGTCAGCACCGTCTGATATGCTTCCCTTGTAACGGAAGGCTGCGGCTTCGAGGTTGAGGGTAGGCAGGCCTGCCTTGTTGTAGGCATAGTGGGCTGACGCCCTCAGGTTCTGGCCTATCTTGGCGTTGAAGTTGAAGCGCGAACCTGTCAGCCGGTTCGTGTTGAGGCCCATGTTGAACAGCATCGACACCCACTCCACGGTATCCATCCTTATTCCGAATCCGATGCTGTTTGTAGGGGATGTGGTGCATTCGAACACGAGATTGTACGGTTCTTCACTGCCGAGCAGTGAATATTTGACGGATGAGAATGCCCCGGTCGCCTGAAGTTTGCACATGGCATCATCGATTTTGGCTTTGTCCAGGCTGTCTCCCGGCATGATGCCGACCAGCCCGGCGAGCAGTCGCTCTTCGTGTCCGCTCACGCCTGTAAATCTCACTTCATCCACCTTGACAGGGGTCAGGGCTATGTTGACGGCTTTCCGGCCTGTTTTTTCTTTGGCTTTCCCGACTTCGTCCCTCAATCTGAGCAGCTCGTCTTTCTTCCCGACAGCGGCCCTGTATCCTCTCGCCATCATGGTGTCCACCGCCGTCCTGTTGAAACTCAGCATGTTGTATTCTGCGATGGACGGTTTTATGAGTATGTCCGGTATAGGCACATTCTTGTCGAAAGCGTCTTTGCCGAGCATGCTGATGAACTGGTTGACGATGTCCCCGAGGTTGTTGATCTGGTCGTAGCCGGGCCTGAGGTCGGAGAGTTCGACACCTATTATATAGTCGGCCCCCATGGCACGGGCGATGTCGGCAGGGAAATTGTTGCGCGTCCCGCCGTCCACCAGAATCATGCCGCCGGTACGTACGGGAGCGAACAGCCCCGGGATTGACATGGTGGAGCGCATGGCGGTCTTGAGCGACCCCGAACCCCAGTTCTTTGCTTTGTTGGATACGACATCTGTGGCCACGCAGACGAACGGGACGGGCAGGTCACGGAACGCTATGCTGTCCTGGTATCCTACCGTGAGGCTTGACAGCAGGTTGTTGACATTGAATCCGTCGGCATATCCTGACGGCAGAGAACTTATCAGAGACTGCCTCTCGTCGATCATCCTGTCGGTCTCACGGTTGCGGGCGCGTTTCTCGTCCAGCACTTCAGACGCGTTGTGGAACGGTATGGTCACCACATATTTGGCGTTGTACATCTTGGTGGTGTACGGTATGTACTTTTGGGGGATCGCGTCCGAGAGCATGACGCCCCAGTCCTGCGAGGTGAATAGTTCAGTGAACTCCTCCGTCCGGTATCCTATCGAATAGAGTCCGCCGATGAGTCCGCCGATGCTTGTGCCGAGCACCATGTCCACCGGCATGCCGATCTCTTCCAGATAGCGAATCACCCCGACTTCAGCCGCCCCCTTGGCTCCGCCTCCTGAGAGGAGCAGGGCGACGGTCGGTCTGTGCTCGCGCGAGCGGATATAATTCATCTTGTTGCGTATCTGCTTGATGAATACGGAGTCGCGTGACGGGTCGGCGCTGTCCACCGACAGTCCGTTGGGATATTGCTGTGCGGCTGCCCCGAGGCAGAAAAATATGATCAGTGCCGCTGAGAGTGCTGACCTGCGAGCAGTCCGCAGGCTGCGAGGATGTCTTCCCCTCTCGATGCTCTTATTGTGCATAATATTCCGTTGTTGTTGAGTCTGTCCCTGAAGTCTTCCATCTTTTTCTCTGAAGTGGTCTCATACGGGAAATCAGGGATTTTGTGGAAACGTATGAGGTTGACGCGGCACTCCAGACCGCGCAGCAGGCGGATGAGGGCGTCAGCGTGGCGTTTGTCATCGTTGAATCCGGAGAACATCGTGTATTCGAAGCTCACCCGCCTCTGTCCGCTGAAGTCGTATCTTCTCAAAAGGTCTATGACGTCGGCGATCGGCCACGCCTTTTCTGCCGGCATCATTTCGAGCCGCTCATCATGGAACGGGTTGTGCAGGCTGACGGCTATGTGGCAGCGCTCCTCTTCAAGATATCTTCTAAGATTTGGAATCACGCCCACTGTACTTACTGTCACCCTCTTCGGACTCCAGGCGAAACCCCACGGGGCGGTGAGGACCCTGATGGCCGCGCTGACCTCGTCATAATTGTCCATCGGCTCGCCCATGCCCATGAAGACGGTGTTCGTGAGGCTTGCGGCCTCGTCGATGCTGATGAACTGGTTGAGGATGTCCGCGCGGCTGAGATTGCCGTGGAAGCCCTGCCGTCCTGTCATGCAGAAGCGGCATCCCATGCGGCATCCGGCCTGCGAACTCACGCATAGGGTCCTGCGCTCGTCGTCCGGTATCATGACGGCTTCTATCATGGATTCTTCCGCCCCGTCAGGTCTCGGGCAGCAGACAGGGAAGAGGTATTTGGCCGTGCCGTCGGATGAAAGGGCCCGCCCGGCCGGAGCTGCGATGCCAAGGTCGAACCGGGCTGAAAGGCTCTCCCGTGCAGACTTGGAGATGTTGGCCATCCTGTCCCAGGACTGCACTTTTTTGACATAGAGCCAGTCAGCGAGCTGCTTCCCCACGAACGGCTTCAGACCGCAGGATGCAGCCGCTTCCTGAAGTTCTTCGAGGCTTTTTCCCAAGAGTTTTTCTTTCATCCCGCATCACTTTTTATATATGGAGACAAAATTAGAAACTGTTTTGATATTCTCCAAACTGTTCCTATCTTTGTCTTGATTTGGCGCGTTGCGCCGCGAACTATAGAAAAACTTATAAATTATTAAAAACAAAGACTTTATGGCTAAAGATGTTGAAGTACAGGGGCAGGATGTGAACGCTGCGAAACACAAGGCGCTGCAGGCCACTATCGACAAGATTGAAAAAGATTACGGAAAGGGTACCATAATGACGTTGGGCGATCAGCCCAAATGGGATGTGCAGGTCATCCCCTCGGGGTCGATAGCGCTTGACCATGCGCTCGGCATCGGGGGATATCCGCGCGGGCGCATCGTGGAGATCTACGGACCCGAGTCCAGCGGCAAGACGACTCTCGCCATACACGCCATAGCGGAGGCGCAGAAGGCCGGAGGCATAGCGGCGATGATAGATGCCGAGCATGCTTTCGACAGAAGTTATGCCCAGGCTCTGGGTGTGAATCTGGAAACCCTGCTCATCTCGCAGCCGGACAACGGCGAACAGGCCCTTGAGATAGCTGACAACCTTATCAGGAGCGGTGCCATCGACATCATCGTCATCGACTCCGTGGCGGCCCTCACACCGAAGGCCGAGATAGAAGGGGAGATGGGCGACAACAAGGTCGGACTTCAGGCGAGGCTTATGAGCCAGGCTCTCCGCAAGCTCACGGCCAATATCGCGAAGACCAACACCTGCTGCATCTTCATCAACCAGCTCCGTGAGAAGATAGGTGTCATGTTCGGCAATCCGGAGACGACCACGGGCGGCAACGCCCTCAAGTTCTATGCTTCCGTCCGTCTGGATGTGCGCCGTACCACGCAGCTCAAGGACGGGGATGAGGCGTTGGGCAACAGGACCAAGGTGAAGGTCGTCAAGAACAAGATGGCTCCGCCGTTCAAGAAAGCGGAGTTCGACATTGTCTACGGCGAAGGGATTTCGCACATAGCGGAGATTGTGGATCTCGCCGTGTCTTTCGACATCATCCACAAGAGCGGAAGCTGGTTCAGTTACAATGACCAGAAGCTGGCTCAGGGCATGGCTGCGGTCAAGCAGCTGCTCAAGGACAATCTTGAGCTGTGCCAGGAGATCGAGGGCAAGGTAAGGGAGATGCTTGACAAAGTGAAGGACTGACATGGGAAAGATAATACTTACCGGAGACCGTCCTACGGGGCGTCTGCACATAGGCCATTATGTCGGCTCTCTGCGCCGCAGGGTTGAGCTCCAGAACAGCGGGCTCTATGACAAGATTTTCATAATGATAGCTGACGCGCAGGCTTTGACGGACAACGCCGACAACCCCGGCAAGGTGCGTGACAACATCATAGAAGTCGCCCTTGATTATATGGCGGCCGGTCTTGACCCGGAGAAATCGACCCTCTTCATCCAGTCGCAGGTCAGTGAACTTACGGAACTGACGTTCTTCTACATGAACCTTGTGACTGTGCAGAGGCTTCAGCGCAACCCGACCGTCAAGCAGGAAATACAGCTTCGCGGTTTTTCCGACAGCGCTGACGGTTCCGACAACAAGGCTGGAACGCCTGTGGGATTTTTCTGCTACCCGATCAGCCAGGCGGCCGACATCACGGCATTCAAGGCCGACACTGTGCCGGTGGGGGAGGATCAGGAGCCGATGATAGAGCAGACCAGAGAGATTGTCCGCAAGTTCAATTCGACATATTCCCCTGTGCTTGTGGAGCCGGACATCCTGCTTCCGGACAGTGATGCGTGCCGGCGTCTTCCCGGTACGGACGGACGGGCCAAGATGAGCAAGTCCCTTGGCAACTGTATCTATCTTGCGGATTCTGCGGAAGATGTCTGGGCGAAGGTCAAGAGCATGTATACCGACCCGGGGCATCTTCAGGTGAGCGATCCTGGCAAGGTGGAAGGCAACACGGTCTTCACTTATCTTGACGCTTTCTGCAAGCCGGAACATTTTTCCAAGTTCGGTGATTGTTTCCACGGAAAGAAGCAGAGCTTTGATTTCGCTTCGCTCGATGAGGTGAAGGCACAGTACCGTGCCGGAGGTCTCGGGGACATGATGATAAAGACGTTCCTCAACGCTGTACTCAACGATACTCTCGCTCCCATCAGGGAACGGCGTGCCGAGCTTGAGCAGGACATACCGTATGTGTATGAGGTGTTGCGCAAAGGATCCGAGGTGGCGCGTGCTGCTGCCGCGCAGACTCTTTCCGAGGTCAAGCGTGCGATGAAGATCAATTACTTCGATCCGGATGTCCTTTCGTCAATGGTGGCATCCCGGTCCGGACGTTACATGAAATAACAGAAAGGTAACATGGTTTTTAAACAGCGGCCCGGCGGATTTTCCGTCGGGCCGCTTTGTTTGTCATTGTAACGCGCCCGTAGATTTATGTAACCTTAAATGATACACTCTTCCATTCCGGAAGTTACTTTTGCAATGTCTGACCACAGGCACGAAAAACAGTTATGTAAATCATAATTTTAACCAAAGATCAATTTTTATGAGTTTAAAAACTTTAGCGACCACGCTTCTGTTGGGCTGTCTATCGCTGGCAGCGTATGCGCAGAGCGTAACGGTGAAAGGCGTCGTGAAGGACGAAAGCGGGCAGACCGTCATCGGTGCCGCAGTCCTCGAGAAAGGCGTGCAGCAGAATGGTGTCACGACCGGTGCTGACGGCACATTCTCAATCGATGTCAAGAGCAAGAACGCCACTCTTGTAGTCTCCTGCATAGGTTATGTGGAGAAAGAGGTGAAACTTGACGGAAAAACCCACCAGATCATCGTCCTTGACGAGGACGCACAGCTTCTTGAAGAGGCTGTGGCCATCGGTTACGGTACCCAGCGCCGTTCCGATGTTACAGGTTCCATCGCTTCTGTGGGAGGGGATGTGCTCCGGGAAGTGCCGGCGACCAACATCAGTTACGCCCTCCAGAACAGGGTGGCCGGTGTCGAGATGACCCAGACTTCTTCCCAGCCAGGCGCCGCGATGCAGATCCGTATCCGCGGACAGCGCTCGCTGACCGCGTCCAACGACCCTCTCATCGTCCTTGACGGCATTCCGTTCATGGGAAGCATCTCCGACATCAATCCTAACGACATCAAGTCAATGGACATTCTCAAGGATGCGTCCTCCACTGCGATCTACGGTTCCCGTGGAGCCAACGGCGTCATCCTCATCACTACCAACCGCGGTCTCGAGGGCTCTCCTGCCAAGGTGAGCTACAACGGATATGTGGGAGCGAAGACGGTATTCGCGCGCTACCCTATGATGCAGGGCGAGAAGTTCGTGCAGATGCGTGCTCTCGCCGGCAAGTTCTCCAACGGTGACGATGAGGCCGACAATGTCAACACTGACTGGCAGGATCTCTTCTACCGCACCGGCATGGTCAACAGCCACGATGTATCGGTGGCCGGCGGCACCCGCGGGGGCAACTACAGCTTCGGTGCGGGCTACTACCGCGATGAGTCCGTGGTCCCTACCCAATACTATGACAGGTATTCCATCCACAGCAGCTTCGATCAGGGTGTGGGCAAGTATTTCCGCTTCGGCCTCGCCACCAACTCAAGCTACAGCATGAATCATGGCAACCAGATCGGACTCTACAACATCCTCTCCGCTTCCCCTATTGCTGATCCTTATAATGCCGACGGCTCGCTCAAGCGCACCATCAAGACTGCCAACGACGAGACATGGGTGATGACCCGCGACGTGGTCGAGGGACTCAAGGACGAGTGGATCAACGAGACTGCTTCCCTCGCAAGTTACAACAACTTCTACGGAGAGGTGCAGGCTCCTTGGGTCAAGGGACTCAAATACCGCATCAACATAGGTCTCAACTACCGCGGTTCCAAGACCGGAACATACACCGGCGTCGGTGTCAACAACACCAACCCTAACACCGAGTCTTCAGCATCAATCATGCATCAGGAGACCCTCAACTGGACTGTCGAGCACCTTCTCTCCTATGACAGGACATTCGCCGACAAGCACAAGGTGAGCGCTGTGGCCATGTATTCTGCTGAGCAGACCAAGTTCACCCAGTCACACATGTCAGCTCAGGACATCCCGTCCCCTGACTTCCAGTACTACAATCTCGGCCACGCCCTCGGGACCAAGACCATAAACCCTGCATATCAGGGATATTGGATGGCCGGCCTCGTGTCATGGATGGGACGTGTGTCCTACTCTTACGACAACAAGTACATGCTTATGGCCACCGTGCGTTCAGACGGATCTTCACGTCTTGCCAAGGGACATCAGTGGCACACATACCCTGCCGTTTCTCTCGGTTGGAACATGAAGAGGGAGAGTTTCATGGAAGACATCCAGTGGCTCGACGCCCTCAAGCTCCGCGCCGGTTACGGACAGACTTCCAACCAGGCGGTGAGCCCGTACTCAACCCTCGGTTCTCTTGCCACCAGACCATATAACTTCGGGGACACCTTCGCCACAGGTTACTATGTGTCAACCCTTCCTAACGACCTTCTCGGCTGGGAGTACTCTTCCACCTGGAACTTCGGTGTGGACTTCGCACTCTTCAACAACAGGCTTTCCGGTACTGTAGAGTACTATACCCAGAAGACGAGTGACCTCCTTCTCAATGTCAGCCTTCCTGGCACCGCTGGTGTGGGCAGCTACACCGGCAACGTCGGCAACACCGAGAACAAGGGTATAGAGCTCACCCTCAACGGCACCATCATCGACAATCTCGACGGATGGACCTGGGATGCGGGCCTCAACCTCTACGCCAACCGCAACCGCATCGTCTCTCTGGCTTCAGGCGCAGACCGTGACGAGGGCAACGGATGGTTCGTGGGCTATCCTATCGATGTCATCTACGACTATCAGTACGAGGGCATCTGGCAGCAGGACGACAAGTACCTCGACATCCTCGTGCCTGGCGGCAATGTGGGTATGATCAAGGTGAAGTACACAGGTGACTACAACGAGGACGGCACTCCGACCCGCTCCATCAATGCATCTGACCGCCAGATCCAGAGCATGGAGCCTAAGTTCCAGGGCGGCTTCAATACCCGCGTGGCCTACAAGGGCTTCGAGCTCAGTGCTGTCGGTGCGTTCAAGTGCGGCGGCATCCTCATCAGCTCCCTCCATTCTTCAAGCGGCTACCTCAACATGCTTACCGGCCGTCGCGGCAATGTGGACGTGGACTACTGGACTCCGGAGAACACAGGTGCACGCTATCCGCTCCCTGGTGGCATCCAGGACGGTGACAACCCTAAGTACGGAAGCACTCTCGGATACTTCGACGCTTCCTACATCAAGCTCCGCACCATCACCCTGGCCTATACTTTCGACAATATGAACTGGCTGCGCAAGCTCGGTGCAAGCAACCTGAGAGTGTATGCTACGGTACAGAATCCATTCGTCATCTACGCTCCGTTCACCTCTGAATGCGGCCTTGATCCGGAGACGAACTCATACAATGACCAGAACGTGGCCGTCAGCATGAAGTCCGGTTCCCACAGTCTCCCTATCATCGGCACCAACTCGCCGACCACCCGCAACTATCTTTTCGGAATCAATTTGACATTCTAATCTGATACACAATCATATTATGAGACAATCAACGATCAAAATACTTTGCGCAGCCGCTCTCGCAGCCGGTATGGCAGTGTCCTGCTCCAAGGTGCTGGACGAGAAGCCCCGCGCGACCTTCACTCCGGAGTTCTTCAAGTCGGAGCAGGGCATCAAGGGCGGTCTGACCTCCCTGTACGCCCACCTGCGCTACATCTATGGGCAGGCTTACTATTACAATATCTGCGAGACCGGTACCGACGAGGCCACCTGGGCGCACGATGCGGACAACAACTTCAAGGACGCCGACCTTTCTGGAGTGGGCAACCTTACCTCGACTTCCAGCCGTTCCGATGTGCTTTGGGGCACCGCTTTCGCCAATATCAACACTTGCAGCGGCATCATAGAGAACGCTGCTGAGGTCGGCATCAGCGAGGCCCTCATCTCCGAGGCCAGGTTCTTCCGTGCCTTCGACTACTTCCAGCTCGTGCAGACTTTCGGAGGCGTGCCTCTCGATCTTGGTGCGGGTGAACTGAAATTCAACACCACTCCGTCACGTACATCAGTGCGCAACACCGTGCCTGAGGTTTATACAAAGGCTATTTTCCCTGACTTCAAGACAGCTGTAGAGAATCTTCCGGATGCCGGACGTGTCACCGGCGGCGCGACCAAGACCCTTGCAAGGCTTTTCCTCGCCAAGGCATATCTGACCTACGCGTGGTGGCTTGAGAACCCTAAGGGCATCGCCACATATCCTGAGTGCAGCCGCACCGATCCTGACGGACACGACGCCAAGTGGTATTTCCAGGCTGCCTATGACACAGCCCTTGATGCCATCAACAACCCTGCCGGTTTCGGCCTGATGGAGAACTACTATGATGTCAACAACGCTCTCTTCGACCGCAACAAGGAGATCCTCCTCTATGCTGACCACACCGAGGCTGACGAGTATTACAATGGAGGCTCCCTCTATTACGGAGGCGGCGGCGCCCCGGACAACTTCGCCGGCTGGATGATGAACTGGAACTATCCTAACCTCAGGCTTCTTGATGCTGCAGGCAATCAGGTGGAGTCCACCCCGCGTGCTGCCGAGCAGCCTTACGGCAGGCCTTGGACACGTATGTGCCCGACTGTGGAAGTCCTCCGCGACATCTTCACAGACAAGGAACATGACTCACGCTTCGACGGAACCTTCACAAGCGTCTACCGCGGCAACTGGGACAAGACGGGCAAGGACTTCACCGAGCTCTTCGGAGCCAACGGCATGAGCGTCAAGCTTGACGAGCCTGTCCTCACCTTCTTGGGCGAGCAGCCGGAGACTGCTATCTCTTACCCGGCGCAGGGCTCAAAGGACAACATCGGAGTAGGAACCCTTCCTGGCAGGGCTGATTACGTGGTGGGTCCTGAGGACATCAACCGCCAGTGCTTCCCTGGACTGTGGAAACTCGGACCTTACCGTACCGACAACAACGGTTCTGTGGGCCAGCCTAACGCGGGCAGCACGCGTCCGTTCAATATCGCCAAGTTCTCTGAACTCTATCTGGTGGCCGCAGAGGCCGCAGTCAAGGGGGCTACCGGAAGCATGAGCGCCCGTGACCTTGTCAATGTGCTCCGTGAGCGCGCCGGCAAGTGGAACAAGGACTCCGATGATGCCAACATCCGTGACAAGAAGGTTGACTACAGCCAGGAGATGGCCGCTGCCACCCCTGCGCAGATAGACATCAACTATATCCTTGACGAGCGTATGCGCGAGTTCTACGGCGAGGGTTACCGCTGGCAGGATCTTGTCCGCACCCAGATGTGGAAGGAGCGTGCCGCAAGCTACTCCATCGCAGGTCACAACTTCTACGACAAGAGGGAACTCAAGACCTACACGAGGACCATCGAGGATTTCCATTACCTCCGTCCTATCCCTCAGGGACAGCTCGACGGCATGGAGATGACCGAAGAGGAGAAAGAGGCTTATCAGAACCCTGGATACAGGAACAAATAGAATTGGTTATACAGAGTGGAAGAAGGCGGCCGCGAGGCCGCCTTCTTCTTTTTGTCATTTGCTGCCGCGCTTCATGTATTCGCTCGGGGACATTCCGAATGTCTGGCTGAATATGGTAGAGAAATAGTTCGGATTAGAGAAGCCTGTGAGGTCAGATACTTCTGCTATGCTGTGCTTGTTTTCTCCCAGAAGCCGTGCCGCTTCTTTAAGGCGCAGGTTGCGTATGAAATCTCTGGTCGAGTAGTTTGTCAGTTCTTTGAGTTTCCGGTGCAGGTGAACGCGGCTGATTCCGACTTCTTTTGTAATATCTTCGACTTTCAGCTCGGAATTGCCCAGATTGTCGTTGATGACTTTCATGATCCTTTCCATCAGTTTGTCGTCCGGTGACTTGAGACTGAGTTTCTCAACGTTTCCTTCTTGGCTTTGACGTCCGCCGTATACATTTTTCAGTCTTGCGCGAGAGCGCAGCAGGTTCTCTATGGTTCTGGAGAGAATCTCAATGTTGAACGGTTTTGTCAGATATGCGTCAGCTCCGGCGTCCAGACCTTGCGCGTTATCGGAAGTGTCTGTCTTTGCTGTCAGCAGGATTACAGGTGTGGAGTTGAGATTTATATTTTTGCGTATACTGCGGCATAACTCGAATCCGTCAATGCCCGGCATCATCACATCGCTTACTATCAAGTCCGGCTTCTCTTTGAGTGCCTTGCCGAGTGCCTCGCTGCCGTCTTTGCAGCAGATTATGCGATAGCTGTCTGAGAGCTCGGATTGAAGGTAATTACGGATTTCTTCCTCGTCATCAACGATCATTACCGAGTGCCTGCGGCTGCTTGACTTGTGCGGTATGACTGCGATTTCCGGAGCAGTGATTTGCTTCGTGTCATCGGCGGGTGATTCTGGCGCTTCTTCGGTCTTGATGATCTGTTCCGGCTTGAGGTGGGCGCATCCCTCCGGGAGACGGACGACAAACATGGTTCCACGTCCTTCCGGATTTGGTTCTACACTGATGTCCCCATGATGGAGCTTTACAAGTGAACGCGTCAAGTTCATGCCGATTCCTGCGCCCCCTTTTCGTGCGTCATGTCCTTTCTCGGCTTGCCAAAAACGTTCGAAGATATGTTTGCGTTCATCTTCGCTCATGCCTATGCCGCTGTCGGTGAAGCGTATCACGGCCATGCCTTTTCCCCTGCTCAGAGAGATGCTTATCTTGCCTGAGTCTCCAGTGAATTTGAAGGCGTTGGACAGGATGTTCACCATTATCTTGTCAAGCCCGCTCCTGTCTATCCATAGCGGGAGTCTTTCTATACCATCGTGGGTGAAGTTGAAATCAATGTTGTGTTGGGCTGCCTGCGCGTTGAAAAATGAGGCAGTCTCGGCGATGAAGGATACGAGGTCAGTCTCTTTGAACCGCAGGCTCATCTGCCCTTTGTCGATTTTCTGCGCATCCATCATCTGGTCCATGAGTCTGACTATCCGGTCAGAATTTTTCATGATAGACCGGTATGCTGCTTGTCTCGACGGGTCTTTGTCTGTTGAGATGAGCTTTTGAACAGGACTGATTATCAGAGACATCGGATTACGGATTTCATGAGACAGGTTCGTGAAAGTCTCAATCTTCTGTATGTTGCCGCGGTTGCGTACTCTTCGTCTGACATCATACGCGATCAGCACTGCCGTCATCGCGTACAGGATGATGGCCCACCATGAACTCCACCACGGATGCCTGACCCTGATGATGAAAGTCTTTTCTGGAGAAATCTGATCATAGTCATTTGCCCGGAACTGCATGGTATGGTTTCCTGGTGACAGGTCGATCAGTGAGATTGTGTTTTGCCCGTGCGGAAGAGTCATCCAGACTCCTCCTCCGAGCCTGTATTGCCATTGCAGGCGCTCGGGACTATTGAGTTCGAGAGTGCTGAATTCAATGCTCAAAGAATTTTGCCCGTATCCGAGTTCTATGCGTGACGCATCCTCTACCGGGGATGTGATCATGTCCTTGCCTCCGCTTTTCATTCCCATCTTTACAGGGATGCCATCCACATACAGACCAGTTATTCTCGGTGTCCAGTTCTTGTATGGTGTTGTGATCTCTTTAGGATTGAACCATGTTATGCCGTTGGTCCCTCCGAACCACAGATTGCCCTCTTTGTCGCAGAATGATGCCCCTTTTGTGAATTCATTGCCTTGCAGACCGTCACTGTAGTAGTAATTGATGAATCTGCCATCCGTTGGGCTGTATCTTGACAATCCGGAATTCGAACTTGTCCAGATGTCTCCGGCACTATCGGAGCGGACAGCATATACTGCGTCATTGGGTAGCCCGTCATCGGACTTGAGCATCTTCTCCTCGGATGTCTTCGGATCCATAAGGTGTAACCCCTCATCCGTTCCAAACCACAGGCATCCGGCGTTGTCCTCATGTATTGAGTAGACTATTTCACGTGTGCTCAGCCATTTTCCAGAGATTTCTTCTCCTGACAATTCGAGGTATCCGGCTCCGTCATAGGTGCCCATATACAGTCTGTTGGAGGGGGAGAGGTGAAGACATGTGATCCACTTGTTTCTTATGCCTTTCTCTTGGATTCGGGATGTTTTTCCTCGTTTCAGGTCATAATAGAACAATCCGTTGCCCATAGAGGCTATCCAGAGCCTTCCTTCTCGATCTTCGGCGAAACTGTATATGTTTTCCGCTTCTTTTCCGTCTTGATCTATGAGCCCGGCTACATGCACGAGCCTGTCAGTCTGCCTGTCCAGTCTGTACAACCCTTTAAGATACGATCCTATCCACAGATTCCCTTTGCTGTCCTCGAATATGCTCATTACCGTAGCCGGTGATTCTTTTTCTGCAATGTAGTGGCGTGTCTTGCCGGATGGGGCTATCCTGTACAGACCGTCGTTGTCAGTGCCGACCCAGATTGCACCCGCTTCGTCTTTGTATACGGCGTTGACGCAGGCGTTCCCTATCAAGTTTGAGTCTACTGAGCCTGCACCTATATAATGGAAGTTGTTTGTCTGTGCAGGGATCATCATCACGCCCTTTTGGTATAGGGCTACCCACAAGTTGCCGGAACTGTCGCATAGGATCGAGTGAACCTTAGCGTTTTCTGTACTGAAATGGCCGTCCCCGAAAGGAAAACGCTTGAGACTGAGGTCTCTGCTGTTGAAACTGTAGATGCCGTTGCCGTCTGAACCGATTATTGTCCCTACTCTGGAGTCCGATAGTATTTCCTTGACTCTCAAGCCTTTGATTTCGGGTGCTTCAATTTGTTGGAAATCATCGGATTGTCTTCGATATATGAAAAGTCCGTCACCTCCTGTGCCTATGAGCACATTGCCGTAGGTGTCAATGCAGAGGTTTGATATTGAGCCTTCGTTCTTGATGAAACTGTATGTCATTGCTTTTCCTGAAGGCGGCACGCAGTATAGCCATTTCCCGTTGCGGACGAGCCACAGGTTGCCTTCATGATCTTCGGCCATGTAACTGAGCATATCTGTCGGGACGGGAAGTTCCACCGGTTTGACAACCAGCTGCCCGGCCTGATCTTCATGCAGGGAGACCAGAATGTTGCCTGATATCAGGATCTCTCCGTTGCGGCGTTCAAGGATACAGTTTACAATACTATGGAAAGCATTGCCGTCTGGAAACTTGGCTGTTTCATAAAACCGGTCTCTGCCTCTGTCGTAGACCTGTACCCCATTGTAAGTGCCGACAATCAGCCTTTGCCGGGAGTCTTCAGCCAAGGTCTTTACATAACTGTGACAGAGAGAATGCGGGTCGGCGGCGGAATGTCTATATGTGGTGAACTTCACACCGTCGTAGCGGTTGAGCCCGTCTTCGGTGGAAATCCATATCATGCCGCGACTGTCCTGCATTATCTGGTTGATGGAACTGCAGGAAATCTCTCCGTCGGTTGTGAACAGCTTTGTCTGTGAGCGGGCGGTGAGTGCCGGTAAGGTCATTATCACACAGCACAAGATCCGCGCCGCGATAGTGTTATTCATTGTGTGTCAGATTTTCTGCAATGTAACAAAAAAAATCTTGGAAACACCATGAGATGTTACGTGAATGAAGAAAAGTGTAATGTCTGCTGTCAGTCTGCGAAGTTGAGCTCATCAAGCAGGCTGCCGGCCCCGCACACCTTGTCTACGACGAATAGCAAGTAGCGGATGTCAAGACAGATGTTGCGACAGAACTCCGGGTCGAAGGCCACGTCGCTCATCGTCCCTTCCCAGACACGGTCGAAGTTGATCCCGATCAGATCCCCGTCGGCATTGATGACAGGGCTTCCGGAGTTGCCGCCTGTGGTGTGGTTGGTCGCTATGAAGCAGACAGGGGTGTCATCGTAGAGTCCGGTGGCATACAGATCACGTAGGCTCTGCGGAATGTTGTAGTCAAAGATTTCCGGATTGTCCTTCTCCATGATCCCGCTGAGGGTGGATACGGCCTTGTACCTGATTCCGTCCGACGGTTCGTATCCTTTCACATTGCCGTATGCTACGCGCAGTGTCAGGTTGGCGTCCGGATAGAAGGCTTTCTCCGGGCTGAACTCCATCTGTCCCTGCATGTAGTTCTTGTATTCGCGAGCAATCTCCCCGTTTATGGCGGTGTATCCGCTGAGAAGGACTTTGTTGTAATGTTCTGCGAAAGCTTTACGGAAAGCATAAGCCTCGGATTTTGCTACTCCGCTTGTGTCACCTGCCGCCAGCGGGCCGCTGAACAGGCTGTCCGCCCAGTTCCGGATGCTTCCGAATCTTGCCATGCTGCTGAAGTAATACTCCGGCTTGAACTTGTCCGGTACATTGCGGCTGTAATCTTCCATGACTGCGACAAAACTCTCTTTGTCTATAGGAAGATACCAGTCCTTATAGAAATTGGCGGCGAGAGCCGGCCTTGCATCCGGTACGGCGCCGGCAAGGGATGATGCGAATTGCGGGAGTTCAGCGGTGAGGGCTGATTCGAGCGTGTATTCTCGGGCGAAATTTATCGGCTCCATTTCACGGTACAGTGAGTCGAGCCTGTCAAGGACGCCTTCATATCTGGTTCCCTCTGCCCATTTGCGGAAATCAGCCTCGTATGTCTTTTTGCTCTCCACAGTGTGCATCTTGCGGATGCCCTTCATCTCTCCCTGCCATTTCTTCCATGCGTTGGAGACACTGGCGTTTTTGGCGGAGTAGCGGATGCGGATATCCTGGCTGGAGCCCATGTGTTTCTTCTGTATGTCCAGCCGTTTTGTCCGCAGTGCTATCTTGGCCGGATCAGATACTTCGGAGATGTAGCGGACGGCATCGGAAGTGATGTATTCCCTTGTGCTGCCTGGGAATCCGTAGATGAAGGTGAAGTCCCCCTCATTCACGCCGGCGCGTGAGATCTTGAAATACTTCTTGGGACGGTAGGGCACGTTGTCTTCGCTATATGGCGCCGGTTCGTTGTCCTTGCCTGCATATATGCGGAAAATCGAGAAGTCACCGGTGTGTCTCGGCCACATCCAGTTGTCTGTATCCCCGCCGAACTTTCCGATGGCGGAAGGCGGTGCGCCGACGAGCCTGATGTCGGTGAACTCACGATATACAAACAGATAGAAACGGTTGCCGTAATAGAATTCCTCAACCTCGGCTTTCACTCCCTTTTTGCCCTCCACTGCCTTGCGCACCAATTCTTTCTCGACTTTCTCCCTGTCGTCGGCGCTGAGAATCTCGCTGGTGACGTCCTCCATGTAGTCGAGGAACTTTACGCTCAGTCCCGGGTTTGGCAGTTCGTCCTTGCGGTCCAAAGCCCAGAACCCGTCTTTGAGATAGTCATGCTCGACGGAACTGTGCTTCTGGATGTAACTGTAGCCGCAGTGGTGATTGGTGAACAGAAGTCCTTCCGATGAGACGAGTTCTCCCGTACAGCCGCCCCCGAAGAGCATCACGGCGTCTTTGAGGGATTCGTGGTTGATGCTGTATATGTCTTCTGCCGTGAGTTTGAAGCCCTTGGCGTGCATGTCATCGATTCTCTGGGATATGAGGGCCGGAAGCCACATACCCTCATCTGCGGTGGCAGGAGCGATTGCGAGCAGTAGAGCTGCCGCAATGGAGACATATCTTTTCATACTATGCTATCTGAGGCCTCCCGGGGCGCTCGCGCCTTTCGTTCTCTTCTATTTTCCTCTCAGGCATCTTGCCGGCCTGCAGTTCCTCCCATTCGCGGCGGTTGCGGAAGATGTCGATGGCCGTGAATATGGCGGCGCGCATCGAGCGGGGGTCGGCCTCGTCGCGGCCTGCCATCTCGAAGGCAGTGCCATGGTCCGGCGATGTGCGGATGACCGGCAGGCCGGCCGTGAAGTTGACACCGTCCTCAAAAGAGAGTGCCTTGAACGGTGCGAGCCCCTGATCGTGGTACATGGCGAGGGTCGCATCGAAGTTCTCGTAGTGGCTGAGTCCGAAATATCCGTCAGGGGAGAACGGGCCGAATGCCAGAATCCCTTCTTCTGTGGCTTTCCGTATTGCCGGTATGATAATGTCCTGCTCTTCGGTGCCGAGCAGACCTCCGTCTCCGCTGTGAGGGTTGAGGCTGAGCACGGCTATGCGCGGCTGGTCTATGACGAAGTCCTGCTTGAGCGACTGGTTGAGCAGGCGCAGCTTGCTGAGGATCTTCTCCTCTGTGATCTGTGACGGGACATCCTTGAGGGGGATGTGTCCGGTTACCACGCCGAGTTTCAACCTGTGGCTGACCATGAACATGGCTACGTCCTTGACGGCGAAGGCGTTCTGGATATATTCGGTGTGTCCCGGGAATCCGAATCCCTCGTTGGACATGGCCTTTTTGTTGATAGGGCCTGTGACAAGGACGTCTATCTTGCCCTCCTTCAACTCCCTGATGGCGGTCTGGAGGGAGAGGATGGCACCTTTGGCTGACTCTGCCGTGGCCTGACCCGGTTCGGCATAAGTGCTGTCCGGCAGGCAGTTGACTATATTGATGCGTTTCGGGTGCGCCTCATCTGCGCTTCCGATTGCATTGGTGTCCATCTGCTCGATCTCGGGAATGGACTTGCGGTAGAATCCGAAGAGTTTGGAAGAACCATAGATCACCGGGGTGAACTGCTCCAATATCCTCGGGTCGGCGAGGGCCTTTATGATGACTTCGTATCCGATGCCGTTGGAATCACCCTGGGTGATGCCCACAACTATTTTGTCGTTCTGCATATATTTATTGTGTCTGTGTTTTCTCGTAACCGCTGTCCTCCGGCAGGCCGGATGCGGAATAAGCCGTCACCGCAAGGCGGTCGCAGCGTTCGTTTTCGGGATGCCCCGCGTGCCCTTTTATCCAGTTGAAGTTCAGCCTGAAATGTCCTGCGAGCTCATCGAAACGCGCCCACAGGTCTTGGTTTTTCTTGCGTTTCCAGCCCTTTGTGACTGTGTTCACCACATAGGTGGAGTCGCTGAATACGGATACTTCAGCGCCTTCCCATCGTATTGCTTCGAGGCCGCGTATGACAGCAAGAAGCTCCATGCGGTTGTTGGTCGTGCATGCAAAGCCTCCGGAGAGTTCTTTCTCGTAGGTGCCGCATTTGAGTATGGCTCCGTAGCCTCCTGGCCCGGGATTTCCGCTTGCGGCGCCGTCTGTATACAGATATATGGGCGGTTTAGTTGGCATTTCAGGCAAATTTAACTATTTTTGCGCGATTATTGATATAAATTAGACCTTAACGGAGTATGAGTCATAAACGCTCAATCATCATCACCGGCGGCGCGGGCTTCATCGGGAGCCACGTCGTCCGTCTGTTCGTGACCAAGTATCCGGAGTACCGGATCATCAACGTGGACAAGCTTACCTATGCCGGCAACCTTGAAAACCTTCGCGACGTCGAGAACGCTCCGAACTACCGCTTCGTGAAGGCGGACGTGTGCGACTTCGACGCTATGCACTCTCTTATGGAGGAGGAGAAGGTGGACGGGGTGATCCACCTCGCGGCTGAGAGCCATGTGGACAGGAGCATCAAGGACCCGTTCACGTTCGCCAAGACCAACGTCCTCGGGACACTGAGCCTGCTTCAGGCGGCGCGCCTGTGGTGGGAGAGCCTTCCGGAAAAATACGAGGGCAAGCGCTTCTACCACATCTCGACGGACGAGGTGTACGGGGCATTGGAGATGAACCGCCCGGAGGGGTGCCCTGGGAGCGGGGAGTGCGGGGGCGGCCCGTTCGGAGACAAGTTCTTCACCGAGGAGACCAAGTACCAGCCCCACAGCCCGTACAGCGCGAGCAAGGCGTCGAGCGACCACTTCGTGCGCGCGTTCCACGACACCTACGGGATGCCGACGATAGTGACGAACTGCTCCAACAACTACGGCCCTTACCAGTTCCCGGAGAAACTCATACCCCTGTTCATCAATAACATACGCCACCGCAAGCCGCTTCCTGTATACGGGAAGGGCCAGAACGTGCGCGACTGGCTGTACGTGGTGGACCACGCGAGGGCGATAGACCTCATCTTCCACAAGGGCGAGATAGCGGACACGTACAACATCGGCGGGTTCAACGAGTGGAAGAACATCGACATCGTGAAGACGCTCATCAAGGTGACGGACAGGGTGCTGGGCCGCCCGGAGGGAGCTGACGACGACCTCATAACCTACGTGACCGACCGCGCGGGGCATGACCTGCGCTACGCGATAGACTCGAGCAAACTCAAGCGCGAGCTTGGCTGGGAGCCGAGCCTGCAGTTCGAGGAGGGTATAGAGAAGACGGTGCGCTGGTACCTGGACAACCAGGAGTGGATGGACCGTGTGACCAGCGGCGAGTACGAGAAGTACTACGAGCAGATGTACAAGGGCAGATGACGGGTGCTCTGAAGGCCATCTTCTCACTTTTTCTTCTGGCGGGCTCTGCATCGGTTTCGCTGTCTCAAGTCGCGTCCGGACAGGAATTCCGTCAGATCAATTTCCCTGAGACGGCTTTCCGGCCCTCGCAGTTGATAGCTCCAGGTGTCCTGTTCGCCTCCGGCACATTGATCCACTGTTTCGCCCACGATTCCATCGACAAGTATATTCAGGAGCGCGCTCTTGCATGGCGCGGGCCTTCCGGGCAGAAGACAATAGACGACTATGTCCAATATCTTCCTTTCATCTGTGCTGCCGGGCTCGGTCTGACAGGAGTGGAGTCCCGCCATCCCCTCGGAGAGCGGTTCATCGTCATAGGTTATACGGCTGCGAGTTTTTTCGTGGTGACCCGGCTCATGAAGGAGTTCATACATTCCCCGCGTCCCGACGGGACGGCCGACAATTCCTTCCCTTCCGGGCATACGGGCACGGCTTTCGCCGGGGCGGAATATGTCCGTATGGAATACGGGTGGGGCTGGGGAGCCGGAGCCTACCTTGTCGCCACCGGGATCGCTTTCATGCGCATACACAATAACCGCCACTGGTTCAGCGACACTCTGGCCGGAGCCGGGGTCGGTATACTTTGCGCCCATGTGGGGGAGTGGCTTCTCGAACCGACGATGCGGCTTTTCAAGCGGGAAGTAGCCGTCGTCCCGTCTTTGGATCCGTATACCGGCAGTTTCGGAGCGGCGCTTGCTTTTAATTTTTGACATTTACCTGACTTATAAACGATATGACATCTTTCAAATTCAGTCTGGACAATTTCCGCGACAAGTTCCTTGACAAGAGGATCATCTTCGGGATGGATCTCTGCCTGTCTCTCGTATCCTCTGTAATCGTGGCCATCGTGGCCTTCTTCTGCCATGTGGACATCGTCGAGTCCCGACCTTTCAACATCATCTGGGGAGTATCTTCCGTTGTGGCCTCAGGTCTGATGTTCTATCTTTTCAAGACTTATGCGATAGTCATCCGCCACTTCACATTCAAGGATACCCTGCTTTTCAGCGGGGCAGCTCTCGGAAAGGCGGTCCTTATGGGACTTACACTGGCGCTGACGGGCAATTTCGACAAGTTCGTGCTTGTGATGCTCATAGTGGACGTGCTGCTCTCAGTCGTGATACTGTGTATGGTGCGTCTGCTGATGATTTTCGTCTATGACACTTACCGGGCGAGGATCCGCAAAGTGCAGAAGCGGATGCGTGTCCTTGTCTACGGGATAGGCGACAAGTCTGTGGCGACCGTGACCAGACTGCGCAATTCTCCTCATTACGAGGTGGTTGGATTCATCTCTCCGGAGCAGGAACTTCACGAGACCATGTTCGCGGACAAGAAAGTGTACACTTTCGACGGCAGGGACAGTTTCGGGAGAGATGTGGATTCCCTTTCCCTCGGAGGTGTGATATTCGCTACCGAGGATGATGTGCAGCGCGAGCAGAACAATCTGGTCAGCCTGTGCATCAATTCCGGGGTGAAGGTGCTGATAGTCCCGTCGATAGATGAGGTCGGCCCCGGAGGAGTAGAAGGCCGCCTCAATGTCCGGGAAGTGAAGATTGAAGATCTTCTGGGCCGTGATGAGATAAAGATTTCCCTTGATGTGATCAAGGCCCAGTTCAAGGACAAGGTGGTGATGGTGACCGGTGCCGCCGGTTCCATCGGATCTGAGCTGTGCCGCCAGCTGGCCGGTTTCGGGATAGGCCGGCTTATTCTGTACGACAATGCCGAGACCCCGATGCACAATCTGCGTCTGGAGCTTGAGGCCAAGTTCCCTGATCTGGATTTCGTGCCGGTGATAGGTGATGTGAGGCTTCAGCCGAGGCTTGATTTCGCGTTCAGGACATACCATCCGCAGGTTGTCTTCCATGCCGCCGCCTACAAACATGTGCCTCTGATGGAGGAGAACCCTTGCGAAGCTGTCTTTGTCAATGTGGTCGGTTCGCGATATGTGGCTGACAAGTGCGTGGAGTACGGAGTGGAGAAGATGGTCATGATATCGACAGACAAGGCCGTGAATCCGACAAACATCATGGGCTGCACCAAGCGTCTGGCCGAGATATATGTGCAGAGCTTGGGCTTGGCCATAGAGGCTGGCAAGACAGCTGGAAAGACGAAGTTCGTCACTACACGCTTCGGTAATGTATTGGGCTCCAACGGCTCAGTTATTCCGCGCTTCCGCAGTCAGATAGCTTCAGGCGGCCCTGTGACTGTGACAGATCCGAACATCACCCGGTTCTTCATGACGATTCCCGAGGCCTGCCGTCTCGTGATGGAAGCCGCGACGCTTGACACGGAAAACCGTATCTGTGTCTTTGACATGGGGCATCCGGTCAAGATTGACACTCTGGCCCGCCGTATGATAGAACTTTCCGGCCTCGTGCCTGACAAGGATATCAAGGTCGTCTACACTGGACTACGCCCGGGCGAGAAGCTCTACGAGGAGGTTCTTTCCAATGTGGAGAACACCGAGCCTACCGTGCATTCCAAGATCCGTATCGCCAAGGTGCGCCAGTATGACTGGCACGAAGCCGCCAAGGTGGTCGATGAGCTGTATGAACTGAGCAAGGATGTCCAGATTCCGGACATGGTCAAGCTCATGAAGAGGACCGTGCCGGAGTATATATCCAATAATTCAAGATTTTCCGAATACGACAAAAAATAGTGAAGAACATGAAAGTACTGGTGACGGGAGCGGCCGGATTCATCGGCTACCATCTATCTAAGAGGCTTCTTGACAGGGGCGATGAAGTTGTGGGCATTGACAATCTCAATGATTATTATCCGGTGGTGCTCAAGGAGGCCAGGCTTGCTGAGCTTTCGGACAGAGAGGGCTTCCGCTTCATCAAGATGGACATTTCCGACAGGGAAGCTCTCCCTCGCCTTTTCGAGGAGGAGAAGTTTGATTGTGTTGTCAATCTGGCCGCCCAGGCCGGGGTGCGCTACTCCATAGAGAACCCGTGGGCCTATGTGGACAGCAACCTTGTGGGGTTCGTCAATATCCTTGAGTGCTGCCGCCATTTCCCGGTGGAGCATCTTGTGTACGCGAGCTCAAGCAGCGTCTACGGAGGCAACGAAAAGACTCCTTTCAGCGAGGAGGACAAGGTTGACAATCCTGTGAGCCTGTATGCGGCGACCAAGAAAGCGGATGAACTGATGGCCGCATGCTACAGCAAACTCTACGGAATCCATGCCACAGGGTTGAGGTTCTTCACTGTATACGGCCCATGGGGACGGCCTGACATGTCCCCGATGCTCTTCGCCTCCGCGATAATGGAGGGGCGCCCTATCAAGGTCTTCAACAACGGGGACATGATGCGCGACTTCACCTATATCGATGACATAATCGAAGGCGTGGTGCGAGTGATGGACAAGGCTCCGTCCGGAAATGAGGTCTATAACATAGGATGCAGCAATCCTGTGAAACTCATGGACTTCATAAGCGAGATAGAGACGGCGTGCGGCCGTCCGGCGGAGAAGATAATGATGCCTATGCAGCCGGGTGACGTGTATCAGACCTATGCCGATACCAGCAAACTCGAGCGAGACTTCGGGTACAAGCCCGGGGTGACCCTGCACGAGGGAATCGGCAAGTTCATCGACTGGTACAAGTCAGACAAAAACCCGCTAATATGAAGATAGACAAGTTCCTTCAGTTTTTTGTAGTGAAGGAGAAACGTTTCTTCCCGCTGTTTGTGCAGTCGGCGGAGAACATCAGGAATGCGGCACAGCTGCTTCTTGAACAGACCAAAGAGGAGGATGCGGATGCCCGCAGGGATTACGCGCACCGCATCAAGGAATGCGAGACTCTCGGTGACAGGATTACTGACAAGATAATCGATGAGGTGCTCGATGCAGTTGTCACTCCGTTTGACAGGGAGGATATCCACCAGATGGCTGAGGACATGGACACGTTTCTGGACTGCATCCGTGACTGCTCCAAGAAAATCGCCATCTATCAGCCAAAAGATCCCAGCCACAAGGTCATTGAAATAGCCGAATATGTCCTCAAGGACGCGGAGATAATGCTGGAAATCACGGGACTGCTTGACAACATGCGCGACAAGGCCAAGGAACTCGACCGCCTGTGCGACATAATCAAAGAGAACGAGCACATAGTTGATGACATCTACGAGTCGTACATGAGCAATCTTTTCGAGTTCGAGAAGGACCCTATCGAGCTGGTCAAGAAAAAGAACATCATACAGGCCATAGAAGACATCTCAGATATGGGCAAGGCCCTGTCCAGCACCGTCAGAAGCATAGTAGTGAAGTTGGGGTAGGATGCTTGTAGTAGTTTTCATCACTGCGCTGATCGCCCTCGCCTTCAGCTTCACCAACGGTATGAACGATGCGGCCAACTGCATCGCCTCTGCTGTGGCCACGAAAGCTCTTTCACCGAAGATTGCTGTGGCCTGGTCCGCTTTCTGGATTGTTTCCGCCCTCTTCTTTTTTGATTTGACAGTCGCTTCCACCATGGGAAGCGGCATTGTCAGCGAGAGTTGCATAGATGTCTATGTCATTCTGGCTGCCCTGCTCGGCTCTGTCCTGTGGGTGTTTTTCTGTTCGCGCTGCGGTCTTCCGATTTCGGCATCCCATGCTCTTATCGGCGGTCTTATAGGTCCTGTCTGGTTTGTCTACGGGGCTGAATACCTGGTCATGAGCGGAATCATCAAGACATTGGCATTCATTGTGATAGCCCCTTTGATCGGCATGGTCATGGGCTTTGTGCTCAACTGTCTGTTCCTCTTTCTTTTCCGCAAGTGCAAGGCTCGCCGGACAGACAGGTTTTTCCGCGTGATGCAGGTCATCTCATGTGCGGAGTTTTCCATGGGATTCGGGGCGAATGACGGTCAGAAGACAATGGGCATAATCGCCGTCCTGCTTGCTTCAGCATGTGCGTCCAATCCGGACAACGCCGTGCTGAATTTTCTTTATGCGGAACCCCATCAGGCTGCTGTAGCCGCCGGTCACACCGGTTTCTTCGTCCCGCTTTGGCTTGAGCTGCTCTGCTATGGTCTCATTGCGCTCGGCACTGTCACCGGAGGATGGAAAGTCATACGCACCCTCGGGGACGGGCTCAGCAAGCTGACCCCTATGCAGGGTTTCTGTGCCGAAGGGTCCGGGGCTGCCACTCTTATCATGACTGCGCTTTTCGGGATTCCTGTGAGCACGACGCATACCATTACCGGTTCCATCATCGGTACGGGACTGACACGGGGAGTGAAAAGTGTCAAATGGGTGACAGCCAAGAATATAGTGGTCGCATGGGTGATCACTATCCCGGCAGTGCTGCTAATCTCGGGACTGATTTACCTGATGATGGTAAACTGGTTCGGCGCCCCCGTCAAAGTATTTTGAGACAGTAGAAAACAGTTCTATCCTGTCTTCTTCCCGGAGCAGCGTCTCCAGAGGGACTGCGAGAGCTGCGACCTTGTATCCCTTGGCAGTGAAATAAGTTGCCGCGGCGTAGGAAGCACGTGGATAACGCAGCCACACTCCGGCTCCTTTTCTTGACGGGAATATGCCGTCAGGGTTCTCCACGCAGTAGATTTCCTCGTTGAGTTCGTTGGAGTAGGGCATGCCTCCTATATAGCCGCCTCTGCTGCCGCTCGGGGTGCTCAGTTTGTATCCGAGCATCGTTGATGCGAAGTCTCTGGACTTGACGTCTCCGTCAGAGGCTATGTCCGCCCCGGACAGAAGCAGGTTGCTTCCTTCCTGCAGCCTGGCCGCCAGAGTGTCCTGGAGTTCATCCGGGAATACCGGATATTTCTCCCCTCCCTGCTTGCCGCAGATGAGGTCTATGAATTCAGCTCTGGCTGTTCCGGTGCAGAATGCCTCTTTTGACATGGAGAAGAACGGATGTCCGAGTTTCATGAGGGCTTTTCCATGGACATACGGGTAGTCGAAGGTGTTGCCGGCTATCATCTCTCCGGCCCTGTCTTCGTGGCTCGCTCCGAAGCCCGGCCAGTCATTGTCGATGAACTCCAGGCTGCGGTCAAACTCGTAGTTTTCTCCTATATAGCTTATGTCCCTGATATACGGGACTCCGCCGTCTTTGCGGCTTTCAAATCCGGCATACTGCTCCCCGTCGATCCACGCCGGGGCGGAGACTTTGTAGAAGTTGTTGACTATCAGCACTGTGTCTTTGCCTGTAGACTCTTCCGGAAGACCGGCCGAGAGGATCTCAGACGGGAAACTCCGTCCGCCGTCATTATAGGCTTCGACCTTGTAGCTGTAGATGTGCCCGCGTTCGACCGGGAGTTCGATGTGAGTGTCCCGCGTGCGGACTCCGGAGTTGAACGCCCCGCCGTCCTTGCGTGTATAGATGATATAGCCCTCGCTTGTGGCCGTGGGTTCCTTGGGATCTTCTGTGGGCTTCCATTCCAGTCTGACCTTGTCCCCGTCCGGAGCGAATGTGGCGCTGAAGCCGTGTACAGGCAGAGGCTGCACCATATACGGGCATCCGTAATATTCGCTCAATGTCTTGAGCATGCCCTTGTAGACAGCACGGCAGACATCGAAACGGAAAGAGGGGTCAAGTCCGTATTTCATGTCCTCGAAATTCTGGTGACTCAGCAACTCAAGGATCATCGCCGGTATCCCCGGGGTGCGGCACTCGCTGTAGCTCTTGTCCCAGATGCCGCGTCTGGTCCAGTCCGGGTTGAAGTCGGAGCGTATGTCGTTGACCACTTGACTTTGCACGTAGTCACAGAGAAGCCTGCTGATGATTCTGTCCCTCCCGTCGGAGAACTCCCTTTCTCCGTCGTTTCTGAGGGTGTATATGGCGAGTGTCCCGATGGTCGTGTCGGCCTGCGCAACTCCCGCGTCCGTGTGGAACGCGAGGGCCAGATCGAACGGGATGCCTTTCTGCTCTGTCATCATGGCCGTCCATTTGCCTCGGGAGGCGAAGTCATTGGTGTAGTCCGTGCTCCAGTTCCGGGTGATTGTGCTGTCGGCACCTGCCCATTGCATCCAGTAGTGTGCGCCCTCAGCGGAGCTCGCCATGCCGGATGTCCTGCCTCCGCGCTCAAGTTTGCCCATTCCTCCGCCTATCTTGACTGCATCGGCGGTGACAACATATCCTTCTTTGCCTCTGTTGTCGAGGCTCACCCATGCCGGGGAATCTGGAGCGAATTCGAACGTCCCGAGATATACCCATGTGCCGCCGCCCCTTTTCTGGTTGACCGTGAACTCGGTCTTTCCCCCGAGGTGCCTGACCGTGTAGTGCGCTTCCGGGCAACTGTTGTCTAGGGTCTTGTAAGCCACATATACGGCATATTCACCTCTCTTGTCCATGTCCACTGCCCATCTGGCCACCGCATCGACTTTCTCTCCCGAGCATGCGGCGCTGCGTGCAGTCCCGGCCTTGAAGGGGGTGTCGGAGAATGAGTAGACTTCTTTGAGGTCTGCGAAGCCTTCCCCGGCCGGGGTCCATTCTCCTTTTTCCGTGTACTCTCCGCTTTTCCGCACAAGCGGGTCATGCCCGTTCCTGATGAAAGCGGGGTCGTTGTCCACGATGAACTCAAGTTTCTGGATGTCCCTCTCTCTCGGGGTCATGACATAGGCGCCGGCGTTCTCCAGCATCGGAATGAGGAAAGGAATCACAAAACTCTCTGTCAGCATGTCCTCCACGGTCCGGTGCAGCGGGGCTCTCTGCCACATCCACATGTCACGGGTCTCGTCATAGTATCTCCCGTGGCTCTGCCACAGGGCTATGTATCTTCCGTCCAGTCCTTTGTCGTATCTGCGCATTCCGACCCTGCGCACGAATCCCGGATCTGTCTTTTTGGGGTCAGGTATGCTTCTGGAGTAAGCAGAGGGCTTCCCGTCGTTTCCCTCACGGGGGAGGACAAGATCCTGGAGGCGATAGCGGTTCGTGAAGATTTCGCCTACGCCCCATTTCCCGCCGAGTCCGCCCATCTCCGAGCGGAGTTCCCGGAGGAACCAGTCCAGGTCACCTTCGTACCACGGGTAATATGAAAGTTCAGGGGAGAAATATATGTCGAGATCGGAGCCTCGGGCGATGACCTTGTTGACTTTCAGTTTCTGGTCTACTCCGGTGTGTGCGAGAAGCCTCACGCGCAGCGTGTCGCAGATCGGTCTGAAGTCTCTTGCCCTCGGGGCGGCCATGGCGTCTGTCATGCAGATGAGTGCCAACAGTAGTGTCAGATATGAGATCCGCTTCATCTTGAGGCCTTTTTGTATCGGCAGAGATTGATTATGAATACGGTCACTGTGGATATGCCTATGGCCAGACAATCAGCCTCGAAATCTTTTATGTCTTCGCTTCTGTATGGCAGCGTGCCCTGGATGATCTCGGTCAGCCCGGCAAAGACGCAGGCCATCGAGCAGATGCAAAGCAGGGTGACTGCCGCCTTGCCCGGAGAGAGCGGCTCCTTGTTGAATGCAAAGAACCCTATCAGCGGGGCAGGGAAGAACATCCCGAAGTGGACAACCTTGTCCATCGGTATTCCGAACAAGGTTTTCTGGATGTCAGGCAGGTCGTTGAAGTTGCCGAAACACAGGTACGCCACTCCCGCCAGATAGACAAGGAGCAGAATCCTGAATACGTTACAAAGTCTGCATTTCATAGAGTTTTCTATAATAACCGTCCAGCGCGATGAGCTCGTCGTGGCTTCCTCTCTCCACGATGCGGCCCTCGTTCATCACTATTATCTCGTCCGCCTTTTTTACTGTGCTGAGCCTGTGGGCTATGGATATGGTGGTGCGGTTGCTCATGAGGTAATCCAGAGCGTCCTGGACCATCCTTTCTGATTCAGTGTCCAGAGAGGCTGTGGCTTCATCGAGAATGAGGATCGGCGGATTCTTGAGGATTGCCCTCGCGATGCTGATGCGCTGGCGCTGTCCGCCCGAGAGCATCACGCCGCGGTCTCCGATGCAGGTGTCATATCCTTCCGGTTTTGTGATGATGAACTCGTGTGCGTTGGCGATCTTCGCCGCAGCCACCACCTGCTCCATCGTGGCGTTCTCCACTCCGAAGGCGATGTTGTTGAATATGGTATCGTTGAAAAGAATAGGGTCCTGGTTGACATTGCCCATCAGGGCGCGCAGATCCCTGGTGCTGACATCCCTGATGTCGATGCCGTCGATGCGGATGCTGCCTTCGCCCGGGTCATAAAAACGGGGGATGAGGTCTACAAGTGTGGATTTTCCCGCGCCGCTTGCCCCGACTATGGCCACATTGTGGCCTTTCGGTATCGTGAGATTGATGCCGTGCAGGATCTCCCTGCCGCTTTCATATCTGAAATGTACGTCCCTGAATTCGATCCCGGAGTTGAATGATTTGATGCTTACAGGACTGGCCGGTTCTGCTATGTCGTTCTTCGCATCAAGTATCACATTGATCCTCTCCATTGACGCAAGACCCTTGGGGATGCCGTAGGCTGCTTTCGAGAGGTCTTTGATAGGCTGGATGACGCTGTAGAGTATGGCCATATATGCCATGAATGAAGGAGCGTCTATCACTGCATGCTCGCCCAGAATCAGGGTGCCGCCGAACCATAGCACTATGGCGATCATCACCGAACCGAGAAGCTCGCTCACCGGGTGGGCGCTGGACTGGCGTATGGCGACCCGTGTGTTTTTGCTGCGCATCGCTTCCGTGACCTGCTCGAACCGGGCGGACATCTTCTTTTCGGCGAGGAAGGCTTTGATGACCCTCAGCCCGCCGAGGGTTTCTTCGACCTGACTCATCGTGTCGCTCCAGTAGCGCTGCGCCTCTATGGACTGGGCCTTGAGCTTGCGTCCGATGAGGCTCATGACGCCTATCATCGCGGGAGCGAACAGTACGGTGAAGAGGGTCAGCTCCCATGACATGCGGCACAGCACCCCGAGGTATATGATTATGAGTATCGGGTTCTTTATCAGCATCTCGATGGTGCTGGAAATTGAGTTCTCCACTTCCTGGACGTCGCCGCTGATCCTTGCTATTATGTCTCCCTTGCGCTCCTGGCTGAAGAATCCCAGAGGAAGGGAGAGGATCTTGTCATATATCTGTACCCTCATGTCCTTGACCACTCCGGTGCGGATCGGCACCATGACGGCGGCCGCCCCGAAGTAGCAGGCTGTCTTGACCAGTACAATGGCGCAGAACACGAGGCAGAGCATCAGCAGGACCCGGCTCGCTCCGGAGGCCTCAACGAAACTGGAGACATAGAAGTATGCGTTGTTCGTGATCTCGTTGAAAGGCATGCCCCTGTGCCAGGGGATGAATTCGTATGTCTGATCCCCGACATTGAAGAGAATCTGGAGAATAGGGATGAGAAGCGAGAACGAGAACACGTTGAACACCGCGGAGAGGATGTTCATCACGATGGAGCCCGCCACATATTTTTTGTACGGAGCGACGTAGCGCTTGAGTATTTTCCAGAATTCTTTCATAAGACTGGCAAAGGTAGCAATAAATTACAAATCGAACATCGGGGAGGCGCTCATGCGCGGCAGCACCACAAGCCTTATGGACGGATCCAGCACCTTGCGGGTGCAGTCGAAGGCCAGTTGCGCGGTGTTGTTGTGCTCGCTTCTGTGGCAGAGGAAAACATTGTGCAGCCCTTCGTGGGCGAAGTCAGCGACAGCCCGGGCGCATTCTTCATTGGAGAGGTGACCATGTCCGTTGCGTATGCGTCTGCGCAACTCTTCCGGGTAGGAGCTGTGGCTGAGCATCTCGGGGTCGTAGTTGGATTCAATGACTACGCATGCCGCCTCTTTTGCAAGTTCTGAAGCCTCGGCGGTCACTCTGCCGGTGTCTGTCATGATCACGAAGTTGAATCCGTCAAGCCTGATGGCGTAACCGACCGTCTGTTTTGCGTCATGGGGCACTTCAAAGTACCGGGCCTCTATTCTTCCGGGCACTATCACGTTCCAACCTTCCTCCAGGTCGCGGCGGCACCCGTTGAGCTGGCCTTGCACGGTCATCCTGGCGGACATGGCGTTCAAGAGTGTCGGAGTGGACCATACCGGCTTGTGGAGGTGCTTGCACAGCGATCCCAGCGAGCGCACGTGGTCCAGATGATTGTGGGTGATGAGTATCGCTCCTATGCTGTCCGTGGACACACCGTCCGCTTTGAGCTCTCTGGTCAGGCGTCTTGTGCTGACTCCGGCATCTATGATTATGGAGCATTCGCAGTCCTTCTCACTGAATATCCCGAGAAAGTAGCAGTTGCCGCAGCTTCCGGAGGAGAGGGACTTGAACTTAATTGTTTTCATCCTTGCAGTATTTGGATATCACGCCATAGGCGTCCGCCACCCCGAGCTCCCCGGCCCGTGAGAGGTCGATGCAGCCTTTCTCGTTGTCCTTGAGGTATATGAGCACGAGTCCCCGGTTGAAGTAGGCGTCTCCCATGTCCGGGTACAGTTTTATGGCGGTGTCGTAGTTTTCGATGGCGCTGACGAACCGGGACGAGAGACATTCGAGATTGCCCAGATCGAAGTAGAGGTACGGGATGTCCGGCAGTATCTCAAGTGCAGCCCTGATGTCCGCTATGGCTTCCGAGTAGTCGTAATTGCGCTCCACGCGACTGTTGACCCTTGCTCTCGCGGCTCCTTCGGTGTCCATGGACAGGGTCTGTACGCTTCCTTCCAGTGAGGCGATGAAATCCGTCATCTCGGCTTTCAGCACTCCTCTGTTCATCAGATAGAAAGCCTTGTAGTAACGTGAGTATTTGTCTTTGGAAGCGTTGTCTCCGGCGGAGTTCACGGCCTTGTCGAACCAGCTCAGAGCCGCGTTGAACTGCTTGTTCTGCAGTTCCTGCAGACCCTTGACGAAACATTCCTCGGCGCTTGAGGCGAAGACATAGGTCTGCTCTCCGTCACTTTTTCCATTACCTATCGCCATAGGCAGAGGGGATGCGTCCACGAATCTGTCGATCAGGGCGTTTTCGTAATTCTTCATGAGGGTGGAGCCTGCATCGGCTTTCTCACGTACAAGGTTGAACCGGTACAGCGGTCTCAGCCTGATGTCTATGTCCCTGTGCTGCAGAAGTTCGTTGTCGAAGTCTTTTTTCGCGAAATCGGCATCAAGTGCGAGCAGTGAACTGTATTTGCGTGTGGTGTCGGCGAATTCGCTGCTCCCGCTCTTCTCCTTGTACTCGCGGATCTTGTTCTGGGCTGTCTTGTAATCCGCTTTCGATTCCCTGGTCCTGCCGAGCATGTTCTCCACATAAGACCGGTTGAGGTAGGCCTTGGCGAAGTCCGGGTACAGTTCTATCGCGCGGTTATAGTCCAGGAGGGCGTCGTTCCACCGCCCCATCTCAATGAATATGGCCGCCCGGTTGAAGTGGGCGAGCACATTGCCGGGGTTGATGCCTATCACGCGGTCCATGTCTTCGAGTGCGTCTTCGTAGGCCCCGACCTGAGCATATATGAGGCTTCTGTTGTATAGGGTCAGAGCGTTGCCGGGCTCGTGGCGCAGGACAGTGTTGAGGTCGGACATGGCATTGTTGTAGTCCTTCAGTTCGTATCTGATGAGCGCCCTGTTGAAGTAGGCGAAGGTGCTGCTGGAGTCAAGCTCTATGGCCTTGTTCAGGTCAGCAAGGGCTTCGTTGAACTCCTTGCGGTCGGAGCGTACCCGCGCCCTGCGGATATAGCCCTCCGGGTCGAAGCGGTCGAGCTTTATGGCGAGGTCGTAGTCGCTCAGGGCCTTGACCGTGTCTTTGAGGAACAGGTACGAGGCTCCGCGGTTGAGGTATGCGGCCGGGTCTTTGGGCTCTTTCTTTATATAGGTGTCGAAGTCCTGCACTGCGTCCTGGAACTTCTGGGCGAGGAAGGAGTTCACCCCTCTCGAAAAATAGATTCCGTATTGTCCGGGACGCAGTTCCAGAGCTTTCTGGAAGTCCTTGTAGGCTTCGTCATATTCGCCGAAACGGCTCTTTGTGATGCCGAGGTAGTGGTAGCCGTTGGTGAAGACCGGGTTGAGGCGCACCGAGGTGCTGAAATCGGTGTCTGCTCCGCGCAGATCCCCGAGATTGTATTTTGCTATGCCGCGGAAGAAGAAGCCCCAGTAACTTGTGGTGTCCAGACGGGTGAGGACATTGAAGTTCTCTATGGCCTGGGCGTATTTGCCGTCAGACAAAGCCTGCCGCCCCCTCCACATGAATACATCCTTATCGTATTGGGCGAGAGCGGAAGTTGCGCATGACAGCAGCACTATTATTGTCGTCAGAACGGACTTTTTCATTAACTTTGCAAAGATAATCAATAATCGCACCCGAATTGGAAACCGGATTCAAATTTCTTGTCCTTTCGTGCCTTGCGTGCTGCTGTCTGACCTTGAGGGCTGCCACGTCCCGTGGATTCTCTCACCCTGTGAGCGGCTGTGAGGAGGAACTCATGTTTCTTACTGATTCGCTCCGTGGGGGGAGGGGAATGGGCAGCGCCGGCTCCCAGGATGTGGCATTCTATCTGTTGCGGCAGATGCGCGACGCCGGGCTGCGCACATCGGTGCAGTCATTTGTTTATGGCGGGAAAGCGGGACACAATGTGGTCGGGGTCACTCCCGGCTGGTTTGAGGAATATATAGTCATCGGCGCCTATTATGACGGGATCGGCACTCTCGGAGCGGATTTTTATCCCGGGGCGGATTCTAATGCGTCCGGTGTGGCCGCGCTCTTGAGTCTTGTGCGCTCCCTTCCTGAACTCTGCACAGGCAGGACCGGTCTGGTCTTCGTCGCTTTCGACGGACACAATGCCAGCCTTTCAGGCTCGTCGGCCTTCCTTGCGAAGTACCGCTTCGAGTATCCGATGGTCCGGATGGTCAATCTGGACATTCTCGGCTCCTCGCTTGTGCCGGTGCATGCGGACAGGCCGGACTACCTGCTGGCTCTCGGGGGCGGCCAATACCGCTTCTCCATCGAGAATGCCAACCGCGAAGACAGGCTTGACCTTAGTTATGATTATTATGGCAGCGACACTTTCACCGATCTCTTCTACCGCAAGATAAGCGATCAGCGCTGTTTTCTTGAAGCCGGAATCCCGTGTGTGATGTTCACTTCCGGCATCACTATGAACACCAACAAGACAAGCGACACGGTCTCAGCCCTTGACATTCCCGTCCTTGAGAAGAGGCTGGGTCTCATAGGCCGGTGGCTTGCCTCCCAGTTATGATACTATATGCATAATTTTCTTAAATTTGCGTAATTTGATAATGACTCTATAAGCTATGGTAAAAGTCAATGTGGAGGGATGCAGCTCCTTTGTCAATACTGCAGAATATCAGAAGTATGTCAAGAAGGCTCTGGAAGCCTATGATGTCCTGGAAGCCGGCAACGGCGAGGGAAACGATTTCCTCGGATGGAAAGCTCTCCCGGTGGATACCCCGGAATCGCTTGTCAAGGATTGTGAGGATATACGCGACGCCTGGAAAGCCAAGGGGGTGGATCTTGTCATAGTCATCGGCATCGGGGGCTCGTATCTTGGTGCGCGCTGCGCCATCGAGGCCCTTTCCAGCAGTTTCGTCCGCAAGGCAGACGCACCTCAAGTGGTCTTTGCCGGCAACAACCTTTCTGAAGAGTATCTCGCCGAGTTGATGGACCTTGCCTCCACCAGGAATACCGCCTGCGTGGTGATCTCCAAGTCCGGCACGACAACTGAGCCGGCAGTCGCATTCCGCATCGTCAAGGCCTACATCGAGAAGACTTATGGACGTGAAGAGGCCGCCGGACGCATAGTGGCCGTCACCGATGCACACAAGGGCGCGCTCAAGACGCTTGCAACGCAGGAGGGTTACAAGACTTTCGTGGTGCCGGACAACGTCGGGGGACGCTATTCTGTACTCACTCCTGTGGGCATCCTGCCTATAGTGCTGGCGGGTTTCGACATCCGCGCCATGCTCAGGGGTGCGGCCTCCGAAAGGGCTGAGCTCCTCAAGAAGTCAGAGGACAATGCTGCGGTGAAGTATGCCGCCATGCGCAATCTCCTCTATTCTGAACTCGGGAAGAAGGTCGAGATTCTTGTGACTTTCAATCCTAAACTCCAGTATCTGGGCGAATGGTGGAAGCAGCTCTTCGGCGAGTCCGAGGGCAAGGATCTCAAGGGCATTTTCCCGGCATCCATAGTCTGCACGGCCGATCTCCACTCCATGGGACAGTTCATCCAGGAGGGAGACAGGGTGATGTTCGAGACCACTGTGAAGGTGGAGAAGTCAAACAGGGAAGTGGTGATAGGCTCCGATGAGCAGAACCTTGATCAGCTCAACTACCTTGCCGGCCAGCGGGTGGAGCACTGCAACGCCATGGCCCAGCTCGGCACGAAGCTCGCGCACATCGATGGCGGCGTGCCGCAGATCGAGGTCAGCATCGAGCGCATCAACGAGGAGAACCTCGGCGCAATCTTCTACTTCTTCGAGTTCGCATGCGGCGTGAGCGCATACCTGCTCGGCATCAACCCGTTCAACCAGCCGGGTGTGGAAGCCTACAAGAAGAACATGTTCGCACTTCTGCACAAGCCTGGATATGAGGCGCAGACGGAGGCCATCCTCAAGCGCATCAATCAGTAGTCTTATATTCACTGACATTTTTGAGACCTGGCAGTCCGTAATAGGAGGACACCAGGTCTCCTTTTATATATATGAAACTCCCGTCCAGCTCAGGGTTGTCCTGCAGGTTGAGCGCTTCTCGGATCTTCTTGTTCTTGAGCTCCACCGAGATGCACCATTTCCCGTCAGATGTTCCGGACCGCAGCCCGAGCAGGATGTTGGTGGCTTTGGAGAACGGGGGATTGAATTCGAGCTTGCTGGATGAGGCGGCGCAGCCCGCTATGTATCCTTTTACCCAGACGCCTTCCGCCCCTGCGCTTTCCCTCGCCTGCGAGACGTCAAGCGCGTCTTGAAAGTCGTCCGCGCCTCCATCGTCCTCTCCCCAGATGTAGCTGGTTGAAGTCCATCTGCGTGCGGTGTCGGTCTGTATCGATATCCCGTCGGCGGCATCTGTCGCGGCTGACAGGCCGATTGTGAGGATTTCGCCTTCCGCGAGACTCCGGGACAGGAGTTCCGTCTCTTTTCCGTCCGAACTTACGGATACGGTCATTTTTCCGGGGTTGAAATATCCTGTCCTTTTCTCTGACAGGCCGTACATCAGCCGGCCTCCATTCCCCTTTACATACAGGATGCCGTCAGGAAAAGCATCTGCGAAGTTCCGGTCGGCTTTCAGCCTTATCCCGCAATTGGCTTGGGTGCACAGCAGGCTGGCGCTTACTTTTTCGCCTGAGCCCACGACGACTTCCTTGCTGTCGGCGAACATCGGGGCCTCGAATTTGGCCTCGTCGAATATGGTTGAGTAAGCGCTCACCGTATATGTCCCGCTTCTGACCTGCAACTCTTCCGGAGAGTCTCCGAAACGTCCTTCGTAGACGGTGTCTCCGTCCATGTCCCGGATGCTGAGGATGTAGTCTTCCGTGTCCGGGAGATTCAGGCTCTTGTTTGAAGCTATTCTGATGCTGAGGCTGCCTTCCTGCAGGTCGGCCGGACCTTGGCAGGAGATTGTCCCGATGCAGAGCAGCACTGCGGCCGGGAGATTGAATTGTCGAGTTATCATAGCAGTTTTGTTTTCTGCAAAGGTAGAGCTTCCGGGTTTTAATCGGATGCGGAAACATAAAAAATTCGCAGGCATCTCGCATCACTGCGAAACGCCTGCTACTTAACCTAAACTTAAACTATGAAAAACTTCGATGCGAATGTAGGGAAATTTATTTGTTTTAGCAAAAAATTCTTACATTTATCGAAATTTTATTGCCCGGAGGGCAAGTCAGTAGTAAGTATCAACTGTTTTTTTTATATGAGGAAAGTCTTATTCATGGCGGCGGCGTTGGTGCTGTCGTTGTCTCTTCATTCCTGCGGACAGAAGTATGAAACTGTCCAGGGGGATCCGCTGGAGACCAAAATCTACACATTGGACAATGGACTGAAGGTCTTCATGTCCGTCAACAAGGAGCAGCCCCGTATCCAGACCTACATAGCGGTCAAGGTGGGGAGCAAGAACGACCCGTCGGAGACCACGGGGCTGGCCCATTATTTTGAGCACCTGATGTTCAAGGGTACACAGCAGTTCGGTACGACCGACTACGCGGCCGAGAAGCCGATGCTTGATCAGATCGAATCTCTTTTCGAGACGTATCGCAGCACTGAGGACGAGTCCGCCCGCGCGGCAATCTATCATCAGATCGATTCAGTCAGTTACGAGGCTTCCAAACTCTCCATTCCCAACGAGTATGACAAGCTTATGGCCATCATCGGCGCTGACGGCACCAATGCATGGACTTCTTCTGACGAGACCGTGTATACGGAGGACATCCCGTCCAACCAGATTGACAATTGGGCCCGTATTCAGGCTGACCGTTTCCGCAATGTGGTGATCCGCGGATTCCATACGGAGCTTGAGACGATATATGAGGAGAAGAACATGTCCCTCACGCAGGACAACCGCAAACTTTGGGAGGCTCTCGACAAGGCCCTCTTCCCTCACCATCCGTATGGACAGCAGACGACTCTCGGCAGCCAGGAGCATCTCAAGAACCCTTCGATCACCAATGTGAAGAAGTATCACGATGTCTATTATGTTCCGAACAACATAGCCATCTGTGTCTCCGGAGACTTCAATCCTGATGAGATGGTCTCTGCAATCGAGAAGTACTTCGGTGACTGGAAACCGGCTCCTTCAGTCCCGCAGCTCAAGTTCGAGAAAGAACCGGCTGTCACGTCACCTATAGTCACTGATGTTTATGGACTTGAGGCTGAGATGCTTGCGCTTGGCTGGAGACTTCCGGGCGCTCCGGATCTCAAGACAGCGGCGGTGGCTGACATTGCAGGCTCGATCTTGAGCAACGGACGTGCGGGTATCATTGACATTGATGTGAATCAGCAGCAGAAAGCTCTCTATCTGAGTGCCGGTACCAGCATGCGTCCTGATTATGGAATGTTCATGGTCATGGGACGTCCTAAACAGGGACAGAGCCTTGAACAGCTCAAAGACATATCTCTTGAGGAAATTGCCAAGCTCCGTGCCGGAGACTTCGACGACTCTCTTATCCCGGCCACAATCAACAACATAAAGCTTTCCAAGATGCATAATCTTGAGCACAACGCTTCCCGCGCCCAGATGTATGTGGATGCGTTCATCAATGGTATCGACTGGAAAGACGCGGCCCGTGACCTTGAGCGTTATGAGGCTGTGACAAAGGAAGATGTGGTGGCATTTGCGAATGAATATCTGTCAGATGATTCGTATGCCGTGGTCTACAAGCGTCAGGGCGAGGACAAAAATGTCCAGAAGATTGCAGCTCCGAAGATTACCCCTATCGTGACAAACCGCGACAGCCAGAGCGCCTTCCTCAAGGAGATCCAGGCCACCAAGGTGAAGCCGATAGCCCCTGTGTTCGTGGACTTTTCCAAGGACATGTCCACCGCAGCCCTTACAGAGGGTGTGAATATGCTTTATAAGCGTAACGGGCAGAATGACATATTCAATCTGGAGCTCGTGTTCAATTTCGGCACGGAGAATTGCCCTTATCTTGGAACGGCGTTCAATTACCTTGAATATCTTGGCACTCCGACCCGCAGTGCCGAGGACATCGCCTCCAGCATGTATGCCCTTGCCTGTGATTTCTCTTTCTCCGCAGGTTCTCACCAGAGCGTGGTCAGCTTGAGCGGTCTCAGCGAGAATATGGGACAGGCTCTTGAAATCGTGGAGGATCTCATCCTCAATGCCAAGCCTGACGAGAAAGTGCTTGAGAATGTCAAATCCGACCTTCTCAGCATGAGGGCCAACAGCAAGAAGTCCCAGCGCAGCTGCTACTCCGCCCTGTCCAGATACGTCTATTATGGAGCCGACTTTGTCAAGCGCAACAGTCTCTCCAACGAGGCTCTCCGGGACTTGACTTCCGATGACCTTCTCGCCAAAGTGCGTGAGGTGTTCGGCTATGGTCACGAAATCCTTTACTATGGACCTATGTCTCAGCAGGATTTGAGAAAGTCACTTGCTGCGAGCCACAAAGTAGGCAAGGGTGCGGTCGCTCTTCAGGAGGTTTTCACCCCGAAGCAGCTGACCAAGGGCAATGAAGTGATCATGGCGCAGTATGACGCGGCGCAGATCTACTATTTCCAGTACTCCAACAGGGGAGAGAAGTTCGATCCGTTACAGGCTGCCGCAATAGATCTGTACAATGAGTATTTCGGGGGCGGGATGAACACCATCGTGTTCCAGGAGATGCGTGAGGCCAGAGGCCTTGCATATTCCGCATCTGCGCGTCTGTACACTCCTTCTTATGCCGCAGACACATATCCTTATGTCGCTTTCATAGCCACTCAGAATGACAAGATGCGCAGTGCAATCGAGGCTTTTGAGGAGATTATCAATGACATGCCTCAGTCCGAGGAGGCGTTCTCCGTGGCCAAGGATGCATTGCTCAGCCGGATGCGTACGCAGCGTGTCACAGGGGCGTCGGTGCTTGAGGCGTATCGCGGCTGCCGCCGTCTCGGTATCGCCGAGCCTTTGGACAGGATCGTGTTTGAGAAGGTGCAGAAAATGACTCTTGATGATGTGGTGGCTGCCCAGCAGAAATGGGTGAAGGGACGGAACTACACCTACGCCATCCTTGGAGACATAAAGGATCTTGACACAAAGTATCTTTCCACTCTCGGCCCTGTCAAGACCGTGAGCCTTGAGGATATCTTCGGATACTAGAATCATCAGGTTGTCAGAGAGAGGGACGCCTTGCCAGCTCAAAACAAAATATCGCTGGAAAGGCATCCCTCTCTCTGACATTTGAGAAACAGTAAAAGCAAAAAGAGAGACCGGAAGTGCACCGACTTTCAGTCTCTCTTTTTGATTCTGAGCAGGATAAGGGAGTCGAACCCTCCTCCTTGGCTTGGGAAGCCAATGCACTACCGATGTGCTAATCCTGCAATGTTTCGGCGTTGTCTCAGCGCTGAACTGCTGCAAAATTACAAAAAAAATGTTAAATTTGAAAATTCTCCGGAAATTCCGGAATAATAAACCATAAAGTAACACTATGTATTCATTAGGAATAGATGTCGGCTCTTCCTCCGTGAAGGTCGCGCTGCTCGACATTGCGAGCGGCAAATGCGTGTGCTCATCAACCAATCCCAAATCCGAAGCGCCTATCATCGCCGAGCATAAAGGCTGGGCGGAGCAGGATCCTCTTTCATGGTGGGGCTACCTCTGTGACGGTCTCAAAGAAATGTCCCGCTCGTGTGATCTTTCAAAGATAGCCTCAATCGGCATTTCTTACCAGATGCACGGACTTGTGGCCCTGGACAAGGACGGAAAGCCTGTGCGCAACTCCATAATATGGTGCGATTCCCGTGCTGTGGGCATTGGCAGTGAGGCTCTTGAGGGGATAGGCTACGACAAATGCATGTCGCATCTTCTCAATTCGCCGGGAAATTTCACCGCGTCCAAGTTGGCATGGGTGAAGCGTAATGAGCCGGAAGTATACTACAGGATAGACAAGTTCATGCTTCCTGGCGATTATATCGCCTACCTTCTGACAGGGGAGGAGACCACCACGGCGACAGGCCTTTCCGAAGGCATCCTGTGGGATTTCAAGAAGGAGAGCAGGGCGGACTTCGTGGCTGACTGGTACGGGATTTCCGGCGATTTGTTCTCGAGGACAGTTCCGGCAGTCGGGATACAGGCACGGACCACGGCCCGGATACAGGCCGAACTCGGCATTCCTGAGGGTACTCCGGTTTCCTACCGTGCCGGTGACCAGCCGAATAATGCGTTCTCCCTCAATGTGCTGAACCCGGGAGAGATCGCCGCTACCGGAGGTACGAGCGGGGTGGTCTATGGAGTCACTGATATCCAGAAGGCCGACCCGCAGTCCCGTGTGAACACATTCCTGCATGTCACGGGCTCTGATGAGCCGAGAATGGGGGTTCTGCTTTGCATCAACGGTACCGGGATAATGAACTCATGGACACACAAAAATATTTCCCCTGAATTGTCATATCCTCAGATGAACGAACTGGCTTCGACAGCTCCGGCCGGGGCTGACGGGTTGACCGTCCTCCCGTTCGGCAACGGAGCCGAGCGGATGCTCGTCAACCGCAATGTCGGGGCGAGAATCTGCGGGCTTGATCTTGTCCGCCATTCCAAGGCGCATGTCCTGCGTGCGGTACAGGAAGGGATCGCCTTCTCTTTCCGTTATGGAATCGACATAATGAAGGGACTCGGGCTCAAACCTGATGTGATCCGTGCCGGAAAGGCCAACATGTTCCTAAGCCCGCTCTTCCGTTCCACCCTGTCAACTCTGTGCGATGCCCGCATAGAATTGTTCGATACCGACGGCTCTCTCGGTGCAGCCAGAGGTGCCGCGCTCGGTGCCGGGCTCTACAAGTCTCCGCAGGAGGCTTTCGCCACGCTTGAGAAGCTTGAAGTCATAGAGCCGGAGAGCACATGGAAGGCACCGCTTGAGGCTGCCTATGAAAATTGGAAATCTGAACTTGAAAATGTCCTGAACGATGTCAAATAACAATGCCGGCTCCAAAGCCTATCTCTTTTTCATCGTCCTTGTAGCCGTTCTCGGCGGGCTGCTTTTCGGATATGATACTGCCGTGATTTCCGGTGCCGACCGTGGACTTCAGGCTTTCTTCATGGGGGCGACGGACTTTACATATACCAACTTCCTGCATGGATTCACCGCTTCCAGCGCCTTGATCGGCTGTGTGATAGGAAGTGCGATTTCCGGTTTTATGGCAGGCCGTTTCGGACGCAAGAAGAGCCTCTTCGTAGCGGGGGTATGCTTTTTTCTGAGTGCAGCCGGTTCGTACTGTCCGGAGTTCCTGTTCTTCCCTAAGGGACAGCCGTCATTCCAGCTGCTTGTGGCTTTCAACCTCTACCGTGTGCTTGGCGGTATCGGTGTCGGCATGGCATCGGCCATCTGCCCGATGTATATAGCGGAGATTGCGCCTGCCGACAAACGTGGAGCTCTGGTTTCATGGAACCAGTTCGCCATAATATTCGGACAGCTTCTGGTCTATTTCGTCAATCTTGTCATACTCGGGGACCACATCGCTCCGAAGATGGAGTCTCTTGCTGAAGGGCTCAACCGCATAATAAACGCCGATGCCCTGCAGGCTGATGCCAACTGGAGCGTCACGACAGGATGGAGGCTGATGTTCGGCTCTGAGTGCGTCCCGGCCGGACTCTTCACATTGCTCATACTCCTTGTTCCGGAGACTCCACGCTATCTGGCGATGAGCGGACAGGATGCCAAGGCTCTGGAGGTGCTGACCAAGGTCAACGGTGCCCGGAAGGCAGGGGAAATCCTCGCGGACATCAAGAATACCGTGTCTGTCAAGAGGGAAAAACTGCTTTCATACGGTTGGGTGGTCATATTCGTCGGGATAATGCTGAGCGTGTTCCAGCAGTTTGTCGGCATCAATGCCGTCCTTTACTATGCTCCGCGTATTTTTGAATCCATGGGCATGGGCAATCCGATGACGCAGACCGTCCTCATGGGTATCGTCAACATCACGTTCACGCTTGTGGCCATATTCACGGTGGAGAAGATCGGGCGCAAACCGCTTCTTATAATCGGCTCTCTCGGTATGGCTCTCGGGGCTTTGGGCGTCACGCTGTCGGCTGTCTCCCCGTCGCTCCCGGGAGTGATCGGCGTGATAAGCATAATGATATACTCGGCATCGTTCATGTTCAGCTGGGGACCTATATGCTGGGTGCTCATTTCTGAAATATTCCCAAATACAATCCGCGGGGCAGCAGTGGCTATCGCCGTGGCTTTCCAGTGGGTGTCCAACTTCATCGTCAGCTCCACTTTCGTGCCGCTCTACAGCTGGAGCCCGGCGTTCACATACGGAATGTATTGTGTGATCTGTCTCCTTGCCGCCGTCTTCGTCTGGAAGATGGTTCCCGAGACAAAGGGCAAAACCCTTGAAGAAATGTCAGCTCTCTGGCGCGGGGGAGCGAAGTGACAAAATTTAAGAACGGTCCTGACTTCAAGTCGGGACCGTTCTTTTCATACTCTCAGCTTCAGACCGGCAAGAATCGTGTCCGGACGGAGCTGCATCACGGCTGATTCCTCTCCGGCCATACAGAATCCGCATTTCGGGCAGATGCCCTGTTCCGCTCCGATGCACTGTGGTTTGCGAGTGCCGTCTGAGAAGATGAAGTTGGTCATCCAGCAGCATTTGCGGAAGTTGTTGTCTTTCATCTTTGACAGACCGCTGCGAGAGTTCATGATCGGGTAACCGCGTTTTTTGTAGTCGAGTATCATGTCTATGATCTCGACTCTTTTCTCGTGCGGGACTTCAAGGTACTCCGTGCCGGGGAAAGGAGTGTGGAAATTAAGGGATATGCATTTGAAATACGGACTCGCCGCCACGTATTCTATCGCCGCGGCCACAGAATCACAGTTCAGGGTGTTTATGGCCATGTTGGCGCTGAGAGCCTTGCAGCCGCAGACAGCCACGTTTTTCTCCAGACGCTCAAAAGCTCCCTTGCCCCTGACTCTGTCGTGATACTCTCCGACACCGTCCATCGACACCCAGATGCTGTCTGCGACACTTCCGTCGAAAGGCATCTGCGCATTGGTGGTGATGGTGCATGAAAAGAAACCGATGGAACGGGCAAGGCGGCACAGATCATTGACAGTCCTGTCTCCGTCACGCCAGAGGAAAGGCTCACCTCCCTCAAAATCAATGAAGCGGGACCCCAGCGAGTAGCAGTATTCAAGTTCTTCTTTGATCCGGGCATAGCTCTTGTCCACAGGAGCCGTATGGTTGTAGACGCTGCAATGCTTGCAACTCAGGTTGCACCTGTCGGAGATGAATATGACGCTTTGAAGCGGCTTGCGGCGTCCGAGGACGGCACGCGCCCACCAGCATCCCAGATATATAAATTGACCGAATGGATTCATTATGCTATAATTAGAAGTATCACTTTAGCGGCAGAGACCATGATGCAGAATCCGCTCAGCGTATTGCGCGCCGTCAGCCACCGCATCAGGAACCAGTCAACTCCGGCTTCCCTCACCGGCCCCCATTTCATCATCGGGCCAAGCCAGAAAGCAGGCCTGTCCGGCACCTCCTGATGACCGGAGACGAAGCCCCTGAGTGAGCCGCAGAGCCAGAGCGCCCGCGGAAGCACCGCAAGAGACAACAGGTAGAGCGGGTGAAGAGCACCGAGACATACGGCGGCGACAACCATCACGAACGGCAGAAGATTCACGATATAGGCCACGGCGAGCCCGGCCCGGTCAGAGCCAAGCAGCAGGGCGAGAGTCATCTTGCCGCTCTCTGCATCTCCGGCTTTCTCTATCAGACTGTGCGTATACAGGATATTCAGGACAAGCAGTCCGACAGGGACGGATATCCATACGATCTCCGCCGCCATCTGCCCGGCAGCGGAATAGAATACCCCCATCATCAGCAGGGGACCGAAAATCACTCCTATTACAATCTCCCCGAGACCATGGAAACCGAGTTTGAGCGGAGGAGCAGAATAGAATGCCCCCAGAAATGCCGTGACGCAGACTATAGCTACGATCCACCAGCTGCCCTGGGGGCCGCAAAAACCGTTTTGACCGGTACGGACAGCGAACACGACAGTTCCAAAGGCGCAGGCCGCCCCGCTGAACGAGGCTATGGCCGTCCCGAGGCTCCGCAATGACTCGCTCCCGTCTGTCAGATAAGGGTACTTGACTGTCATGGCTCTGAATCCCTTGCGTATCACCCTCTGCCTGTCTCCCATCATATCAGACTTGTAGTCAAACCAGTCATCGGCAAGATTCATGGCAAGATGGGCGCAGGCCACACCTGCTACAGCACAGAGCGCCGGAAATATGCTGAACCCGCCATATCCGGCAGCCATCACCACGGCCAGAATGGCCGGTGTAAGGCTCTGCATCAGGGAAAGCGAACGCGCATTTTTGAACCATTGACGTACAGTACCCATATCCGCCGCAAATTTACAAATTTTCCGCCTTTATGTTGAGCTTCACCGTCCCGTAAGGCGCGCTGACAGTAAGGGTGGCGATGCCATTTTCCCCCTTCTTGGAGCGTATCACGGCAAGAGCCTTGCCCGAGAAGAGGGCCTTGCGTGAGCCTTTGAGCGAGAGGGTGTCGGCTGCGTTGCCGTTGTCCACTCCGAAGAGTTCGCCGGCACCGTCCACGCTGAACGAGAGCATGTCGTCAGCCGTTGGAACCTCACGTCCATCGGCGTCAAGCGCTTCCACCGTAACGAAAGAGAGGTCGTACCCGTCTGCGGAAATCACATCCCGGTCGGCTGTGAGTTTGAGCGACACCGCCGGCCCGGTGGTGTAGCGTGTGTCATGTGCGACCTCTTTGCCGTCCTTATAAGATATGGCTTCAATCTTGCCGGGCTCGAAAGGCACGGACAGCCATTCGGCGTGGAGGACGTCCTTTGTCTTTGAACGTCTGCCCAGCGACTTGCCGTTGACCAGAAGTTCCACCTCATCCGCGTTGTTGTAATATGCCCAGACATCCACATGTTCGCCTGCCTTCCAATTCCAATGCGGGAAGAGGTGCAATGTGGTCTCGTCCGTCCACTCGGACTTGTACAGCCAGTAGCTGTCCTTAGGGAAACCGGCAAGATCGAACACTCCGAAATACGAGCTCCTTGACGGCCATCCATAAGGGGTAGGCTCGCCGAGGTAGTCAAACCCGGTCCAGAGGAAGGTCCCGGCCATGTAGTCTCTGTCGCGCACCGCTACCCAGGCCTCCGTGGCAGTGTTGGCCCAAGGGGCGCTGCTCACGTCGTACGCAGTGCACTGGTGCTCCTCCTCCTGTCCCGGGGCCCAGTCTTTGCCCGGCAGTTTCTGCACACGGGTGGACGGCTGGTAATATACTCCGCGGCTGTTGAGGGCCGATGCCGTCTCCGAGCCGATCAGAGGCTTGTCCGGGAACCACACGCGGCAGGAATCATACAGATGAGGGTGGTAGTTGAAGCCGTAAACGTCAAGCGCCCCGCTGCGCAGAAGATTGTTGCCCGGCCAGACCCCGTTGCATCCGGCGGTTATGGCACGGGTGGTGTCAAGCTCCCGTACAAGCTGCACCAAATGTCTGGTCAGCAGAATATTAGGATTGTTCTCACTGGAATCGCTCTGTCCGAGAGAGTGTATGAAATTCAACAGAGTGTTGGCCTCTTCGGTACTGAGGTTCTCGATAAGGTCGCTCTTGGAATCGCTCTGTTCGAGGATCTCGTTGCCTATGCTCCACATGACCACGCTCGGGTGGTTGCGGTCGCGCCTTATGAAATCCTGGACATCGGCCTTGTGCCACTCATCGAAAAAGCGTGCATAGTCGTAGCGGGTCTTGCGCTTGCGCCACATGTCCATCGCCTCGTCCATCACAAGAAAGCCCATCTCGTCGCACAGGTCAAGCAGTTCAGGGGCAGGAGGGTTGTGCGAGGTACGGATTGCATTGACGCCCATGCTCTTGAGTTTTTCGAGCTGGCGTTCAAGTGCACGGCGATGTACGGCTGTGCCGATGCAGCCCATGTCATGATGCATGCACACACCGAGCATCTTGACATTTTCCCCGTTGATAAAGAACCCCTTGTCCTTGTCCCAACCGATGCTCCGCACCCCGAAACGGGTATCATGGATGTCCTTGAGAACATCTCCGCTATACAGCTCTGTCCTGAGCGTATAGAGATAAGGGCTGTCCGGACTCCAGAGTCTCGTCCCGCGGATCTCCAGTTCGCCGCCGGCAGTGCCGTCCGCACAGGTTCCCCATGCTGATGCTATCCTGCGCCCGCTGTGGTCGAGGATCCTGTATCTGACTTTCAGCCCCGCTGTCTCCTGGCTTTCGATGTCTGTCTGCACCCGCACAAGGCTCCTGTCACCCACAACAGGGGTCGTCACGAAATCCCCGTTGTATGCGACATGGATATCCGAAGTTCGCACGAGCCTCACATTGCGGTAGATGCCGCATCCGGCATACCATCTTGAGTTCGGCTGCTCGGCATTGTCGCACCTCACCGCGACAAGGTTTTCGCCTGCCTGCAGATACGGCGTAAGATCATAACAGAAAGAACTGTAGCCGTATGGGCGGGTTCCGAGGGCGTGCCCGTTGATGTAGACCGTGCTGTTCATGAAGACGCCGTCGAACTCGATGCCGTAACGTTCATCTTCGGAAAGTTCGGGGAGGACGAAAGTCTTGCGGTACCAGCCGACACCGCCGGGAAGGGCGCCGCCGCTCGGGGTGGACGGGTTGTCCTTGGAAAATTCACCTTCCACTGACCAGTCGTGCGGCAGGTGGAGCTGTCTCCATGCCGCATCGTCGTATGCAGTCTCAGACCAGGACGGATCATCCCCAAGGGAGAATTTCCATCCGAAATTGAAGTCCTCCTCCGAGCGCGGGGAGGTGTTGCCGCCGCAGCCAACAAGAATAAGCGCCGCAGCCACGAGGGACATAACGTGATGATTCATTGGTTATCGATTTTGTTGAAAGGACAAATATAGTTATATTTGTGAGATTTAATAATTTTTAGAAGAATGTCATTTGCTTCAGTAATAGGAAAAGTGTTCGGCTCCAAGGCCGACCGCGACTACAAGGCGGTCAAGCCGATCCTGCAGAAGATTCTTGCGGTTTATCCGGAGATCGACGCCCTGTCCAACGATGAACTCCGCGCACGTTCTGCGGCCCTGCGCCATAAACTGTCAGAAGTGGAGGCCCCGTTTGAGAACCGCATAGCACAGATCAAAGAAGAACTCAACAAGGACATACCTGTCTCGGAAAAGGAAAAACTTGCCGACGAGTCGGACAAACTCGTCAAAGATGAGGACGAGGCCATCGAGAAAAGTCTCAACGAGATGCTCCCCGAGGCTTTCGCCATAATGAAGTCCACAGCCCGCCGCTTCAAGGAGAACGAGTCTGTGGTGGTGACCGCCACACAATTCGACAAAGACCTCTCCGTCGGCCACGATTTCGTCACCATAGACGGCGACAAGGCCATATATCACAATCACTGGGTGGCCGGAGGCAACGAGATCACCTGGGACATGGTGCATTATGACGTGCAGCTCATAGGCGGTATCGCCCTGCATCAGGGGAAAATCGCCGAGATGGCCACCGGTGAGGGAAAGACCCTCGTGGCCACTCTCCCTGTCTTCCTCAACGCCCTCGCAGGCAAAGGTGTCCACATGGTCACAGTCAACGACTACCTCTCCAAGCGTGACTCCGAATGGATGGGACCTCTGTACATGTTCCATGGCCTGTCAGTAGACTGCATCGACAAGCACCAGCCGAACTCGGATGCAAGGCGCAAGGCCTACAACTGCGACATCACTTTCGGAACCAACAACGAATTCGGCTTCGACTACCTGCGCGACAACATGGCCGTCGTCCAGGAAGATCTGGTACAGCGCAAGCATCACTACGCCATAGTCGATGAGGTTGACTCAGTGCTCATCGACGATGCGCGTACCCCTCTAATCATCTCCGGCCCTATCCAGCGCAACGATGCCGACGAGGCGCAGTTCATGGAGTTCAAGCCATTCGTCGAGAAGCTCTATCAGGCACAGCGCACCCTCGTCAACCAGGTGCTCAACGAAGCCCGCAAGAAGATAGCGGAGGGCGATGAGAACGAGGGCGGAAAACTCCTGCTGCGCGCCCACAAGGGCCTGCCGAAGTACGCCCCGCTTATCAAGTTCCTCTCCGAGCCGGGCATGAAAGTCCTCCTCCAGAAAGCGGAGAACTACTATATGCAGGACAACGAGAGGGAAATGCCTGTCGTGACGGATCCCCTGTATTTTGTCATCAACGAGCAGCTCCACTCCGTGGACATGACCGACAAGGGCCATGAGGTGCTCGCCAGCGCCGTCGGCAACGATGACTTCTTCGTGCTCCCTGACGTAGGCTCACAGACAGCCGAAATCGAGCATTCAGACCTTCCGCTCCAGGAGAAGCAGCAGAAAAAGGATGCCCTGATGTCCGAGTTCTCCCTCAAGAGCGAGCGCGTGCACACGGTGATCCAGCTGCTGAAGGCCTACACGATGTTCGAGAAGGATGTGGACTATGTGATAATGGACGGACAGGTCAAGATTGTCGATGAGTCCACCGGCCGTATCATGGAAGGACGCCGCTGGAGCGACGGGCTGCACCAGGCCGTGGAAGCCAAGGAGAACGTCAAGGTCGAGGGCGCAACTCAGACATTCGCCACGATCACCCTCCAGAACTACTTCAGAATGTATCACAAGCTCGCCGGCATGACCGGAACGGCCGAGACGGAGGCGGGCGAGTTCTGGAGCATATACAAACTGGACGTGATGGTCATCCCGACCAACCGCCCTGTCATCCGCGACGATCAGAACGACCTGATATACAAGACTAAGAAGGCCAAGTATAACGCCGTCATCGAGCGTATCGTGGATCTTACCTCCAAGGGCCGTCCGGTACTTGTAGGTACCACGGACGTGGAGACATCCGAACTCCTGAGCCGCATGCTGCGGATGAGAGGAATACGCCACAATGTACTCAACGCCAAAGAGCACGCCCGTGAGGCCGAGATCGTGGCCCAGGCAGGCCAGAGTTCCACCGTCACCATCGCCACCAACATGGCTGGGCGCGGTACCGACATCAAGCTCTCTCCGGAAGTAAAGGCCGCCGGCGGACTCGCCATCATCGGCACGGAGAGGCACGATTCCCGCCGTGTTGACCGCCAGCTCCGTGGACGTGCGGGCCGTCAGGGAGATCCGGGCTCCTCCACTTTCTATCTCTCCCTTGAAGACAAGCTCATGCGTCTGTTCGGCTCAGAGAGGATAGCCGGCATGGTGGACAGGCTAGGCATGGCCGATGACGAGGCCCTCGAGAACAACATGCTCTCCAAGGCTGTCGAGAACGCGCAGCGCAAGGTCGAGGAGAACAACTTCGGCATCCGCAAACGTCTCCTTGAGTACGACGATGTGATGAACTACCAGAGGGAGGCAATCTATGCCCGGCGCCGCAACGCCATCAGCGGGGACAAGATTGAAATCGACCTCCGCAACATGATGCTCGACGCAGCCACCCTGTTCGTAGAGAAGAACCGCCACCTCCCGTTCGAGGACTTCGAGGTAGCCCTCATGGCCATGTACTCAATAGACACCGGCTTCGATGCCGCATTCTACGAGAAAGCCAAACGCGAGGAACTCGAGGACAGACTCACGGAACACATGATGGAGGTTTACAAGCGCCGCATGGACACCCTCGTCGAAAAGCTCTACCCTATCGTCAAGGAAGTCTATGAGAAGCAGGGCAAACTCTACCAGAACATAGCCATCCCGGTCTCTGACGGAATCAAGCAGATCGGACTCAGCGTAAATCTCGAGAAAGCCTACAACTCCGACGGACGCGAGATTGCCAAGACCCTCAGCAAGAACATCATACTCTACCAGATTGACGAGCATTGGAAAGAGCACCTGCGCGAGATGGATGACCTCAAGCAGAGCGTGCAGAACGCCTCATACGAGCAGAAAGATCCGGTAGTAGTATATAAACTCGAGAGCTACAACCTCTTCGCTTCAATGCTTGAGACCCTCAACAAGGATGTGCTGTCATTCCTCTTCAAGGCGTTTGTTCCGCTGAGGGAGACTCCGGACCAGCCTCAACGTCCTCAACGTGCCGTGCAGCAGAGCCCGGACATGAGCAAGATGCAGGCAGGCAGAAGCGATCTGGCCACCAACGCGGAGCAGAAGGCACGCACCCCGATCAAAGTCGACAAGACAATAGGACGCAATGACCCTTGCCCGTGCGGCAGCGGCAAGAAATACAAGAACTGCCATGGGAAAGGGCTTGTTTAAAAACACAGATATTATGCAGAAATCTTCAGACATGTCCGTCAATGTCAATGACGTGACCCGAATATCCAGAGGCGCCGCCATAACAGGCGACATCGTATCGTCGACCGACATACGGGTAGACGGAGAGGTATCAGGCACCGTGTTCTCCGAAGGCAAGATCGTAATCGGGGAAACGGCGGTCATATCCGGCAATATCCTCTGTTCAAACCTTGACCTCTGGGGCAAGATTGAGGGTGAAGTCTATGTAAAGGACACGCTCTCGGTCAAAAGCCTCGCCTCCGTATCCGGCAGCATCCACATCAACAAACTCCAAGTCGAGATGGGCGCCCAATTCAACGGGACGTGCAGCATGATAAGCGAGCAGGAGTTCGAGAAGTCAGTGGCCGACATCGTCAAGAAGAAATCAGGCAAGAACGAAAAAGCCACGGCACCGAAAGTTGCCGCGGCTTCAAAAACCGAATAAGGGAAGTCTCAGAGTATATTCATCGACTGCTCCCGTATCTTTTCAAGCTCGTCTTTCATCTGAACGACGAGCTTTTGTATTTCAGCATGGTTCGCCTTTGAGCCTGTGGTGTTGATCTCCCGGCCCATTTCCTGGATGATGAATCCGAGTTTCTTGCCGGGGTAAGCCTCGGAGTCTATAGTATCCATGAAGTACTTGCAGTGTTGACGCAGGCGGACCTTCTCTTCGTTTATGTCCAGCTTCTCAAGATAAAATATCATCTCCTGCTCGAAGCGTTCGCTGTCAAGTTTGACTTTCAGATCTTCTGCCGCCTTGAGTATGCGGTTTCTCACGGCATCAAGCCTCTCCTTCTCGTGAGACTCCACCGCTCCATAAAGATCCAGAATCTTTGAGACTCTCGAAGTGACATCTTTGTAGAGGGCTTCCCCTTCATGGACACGGTACTCGTCCACGATTTCAAGACAGCGGTCGAACGCATCGCTTACCGCCGGCCAGTTCTCTTCCGTTATGACATCCGTCTTCTTTGTATCGGTAAGATTCGGCAGGCCAAGCACCGCGTTGAGCAGGACAGCCGTATTGGTGGGGCTGTATTGGACACCCATCTCCCTTGCGAGGATGGAGGTCTGGGCTATGTAAGCGCGAGCCGCCTCCATATCTATCTGCCGGACAGCCTCTGCAGAGTTCGGCTCATAGTTGAGGAAGACATCGATTGTGCCCCTGACGAGCCTTGATGCGATTCTGGAGCGTATTTCAAGTTCCTTGTCCTTCGGAAAGAGCTGCGTCTTGAGCCCTATGTCGGCCGTCTTGCCGTTGAGGGTTCTTATCTCGATTGTGATTTTACCGCTTTCCAACAAGGCCTCAGCCTTGCCGTAGCCGGTCATGGATCTGATCATTGTTTTCTGTTTTTTGTGCCGGTGCAAAGTTAATCATTTATTGCGTATACGGACAAGTGTCACGCAGGCGTCTTCTTTGTTTTCCGCATAGCCTATCACCAGGATGTTGTTCCATACAAAGGTCTTGGGGTAGCTGTATCCCCTGCGCTTGTACAGGCCTTCGTGCCTCATCGGTGCGAGATCTTCTTCTCCACGCAATTCGTAGCGCTCCCAAAGTCCGCCGTTCTTTATGGCGAGGGTCAGCGGCAGCCTGTCTTTTGACTCGGACGGGTTCCAGACCATGAATGGCCGTCCGTCCGGGAGGTTGCCGGCTGACTGTTTTGAACGTGAGTCCTCTATCTCAGTGAGTTCCGGAAGTGTCCAAGTTTCGCCCCGGTCTTTGCTTATGGAGCGGAGCTTGCGGAAGCTTCCGGCCTGATCCCGGAAGATCATCACGATTTCTCCGTTTCCATCAAGATACCACGAAGGCTCTATCTCCCGGCTTGTACTTTTGCCCTCGTAAGGCAGATGTGGTATCGTCCCTGCTTTCCATCCGCTTTCGGCAGTAGGGTCATCGGTATAATAAGGAGTGCATATCATACCTTTCCCGATGTGGAATGCCGTAAGTATCCTCCCGTCCGGCAGACTTCTTGTATCCTGCTCTATGATTCCGGGTACCGGGAGTCCGGAACTGTCTGTCACTGGACGCGGGGAAGTCCATTTCTTGCCGTCCCCCGATTTGATGTAAAGACATTCCCTGCTCCCGTCAAGTTTCGCCACATTGATAAAGCACAGAAGAGAGTCCCTGCCGCTCCACCAGCCTCCGTTGGAGATGAACCTCACGCTGTCCAGACTTATATCCAATTTCTCAGGTACGCTCCAATGTCTGCCGTCTTCTGAACAGGAATAGTAAATCCTTGTGTCAGGGGCATCCTCGTCCTTGTCAGAGCATTGCCACTGTGCATAGAGCATGCCTTTGAATTCTGTCGCCACCACATTGTGGCAATACCAGCCGTCTTCATCGCGTGAGAGACGGTATGTCCCTATGACTTCTTGGGACTGCAATGTCGCCTGGCAAAAGGCGCAGGCCAAAATTATGGTAAGGATTATTCTCATAGCCAATCTTTCAATTCTTTCTCTGTCTTGTCCCATATTCTCTGTATGGCAGCAGAATCGCGGGTGAACTTGTCCGGAAAGTCCTTGAAGCTGTGTCCGGAGAACAGTTTGCCTCTTTCTGTGGAGAGCAGCGCTGATACGGCCGGTTCGGCCCCTTGTTTGGGGCTTTTGCAAAATGGCCTGAATATCAGGTCTGTAAGCGGATCGAACCACCTGTCGAGCCGTATTATGTCCGTGTCCACGATGCCGGGATCGGCTGCGTTGACTCTCTGGGTGCAGCGTGAAGCCAGCATGATGGTAAAATACGTCAAGGCCAGTTTGGATTCGGAGTATGCGCTCAACTGGTGGAATTCCTTTTCCCCCTCATGAGGGAAGCTCTCGCTGATATGTGCTGAGTAGCTTGATATTGACACCATGTTCACTATCGAGGCGTCTTCCTCCATGCGGGGTATCATGAGATGTGTCAGCAGCCACGGGCCCAGATAATTGACCGCAAGAGTGAGTTCGTAGCCGTCTTCAGAGAGGGAGAAGCGGCGCGGCATCGTGCCGGCGTTGTTGAACAGCCCCGAGACTTTTTCGTCTCCGAACGAATCCGCAAAAGCCCTGACGGACTTGAACGAGTCAAGGTGCAACTCTCTGATTTCCAGATCGGCATGTGGAATCTCCTCCAAGATGCCTTCCCGGACTTTCCGCGCTTTTGAGAGGTTGCGGCAGGCCATCACGACCGGTATTCCCTTGGCTGCCAAGGCTTTTGTGGCCGCCGAGCCCATGCCTCCGCTGGCTCCCGTTATGATGATTCTTCCGCTCATCTCCACATCTCCTCCGCTTTCTCGACTTCTTTCTCAAGCTTGGCGGGGAGATCCGGAGTTTTGCAGTGGCACCTCATCTCCAGAGTGTACATGCGGCCTATGCAGTAGTTGGAGTGGCCGCAGCCGCTGCATTCGATTTCTCCGCTCTTCAGTTTGTTGACAAAGTCCGTGTCATGCACAAGGGCGCGTGCCACCTGCACTGCGGTGAACCCTTCTCCCAGTACCGTCTCCATGGAACTGCGGCTGTTGATGCCTCCTACGTAGATGAGCGGCATTTTCAGCGCGGCACGGAACACTTTGGCGTCATCGAGGAAGTATGCTTCCTTATATGGTACGGTAGGGATCATCTTCCTGCCGGCCAGCGCAAGCCCGGTCTTCAGCCACCAGAATTTCCACGGATCCATATAATGGGCGAGGGTCTTGAGCGGCATCGCTCCACGCATCACTTCCATCGGGGCTTTGCTGACGAAGCCTGCCGAGAGTACCAGTGCGTGGACTCCCAGTCTTTCCAGTTCGCGTGCCACCTCCAGACACTCTTCGGTCTGCATCCCGCCTTTGAAGCCGTCGTGCATGTTCACTTTCACTATTACCCCGAGGTCGTCTCCGGCCGCTTCCATCACCTTTTTCATCACAAGGCGCATGAACCTCATCCTGTTATCCAGGCTCCCTCCGAATTCATCGTGGCGGCGGTTGGTGTAAGGGGAGAGGAACTGGCTGATGAGGTATCCGTGTCCGGCGTGGATCTCCACGCAGTCGAACCCTGCTTCTCTGGCGAGGTTTACGGCCTTTCCGAAGTCCTCCACAAGAGCAAGTATCTCATCGCGTTTGAGGGCTCTCACAAAAGTGGGGGAGTAGAGATTGAAGCCTCCTGACGCTCCCACCGGCAGACAGCCGCAGGTATAGAAATGTGTCATGTTGCCGCAGTGCCCGAGCTGTATCGAGGCCTTTGCCCCCTGCGCATGGACTGCATCCGTGAGGCGCCGCAGCTCCGGGACTATCTCCTCCCTCATCCATAGCTGTCCGTCGAACGACAGTCCGGAGCGTGCCACTGCGGCGTAGGCTACAGTCGTCATTCCGACCCCGCCGCGCGCTACGGCCACATGGTAGTCGAACAGATCCTGTGAGGGGCGGTTGCCGTAGGCCATGTTCTCAAAGGCAGCGGAGCGTATGACCCTGTTGCGCAGGGTCACGGGGCCGATCTTGCATGGCGTGAAAATCGTTGATTCCATCAGTATATAAAAGGTATGAGACGTTTTACTTTTCGCGTGTCGAGCTTATCCCCGAACTCCGTTTTGTACCGCTCGTAGATTCTTGCGGCCCGCGGGCACAGGTTGGCGAATGTCCACAGGGCGAATACTGCCCCCGCCCAGGACCAGGTGAGGATGGCGAAGCCGACCCATTCCATCAGCTCCCCGAGATAATTGGCCGAAGTCACATAGCGGAACATTCCGCCTTTCGGGAGGTAGTGTCTGTTGTCCCCGGGCTTGCGCAGGTGACGTATGATGCTGTCAGACTGTATGTTTACGAACATCCCGACAGCGAAGAGCAGTGTCCCGGCGATGAATCTCGGGTCGCCGTACCAGGACGGCGGGTACATGCCGGAGGGAGAGATGTAGAAAATCCATCCTCCCTGCATCAGCGCATTCAGGGTGTTGAACAGGACCCCCATCCCAATGATGCTGAGCGGCATCTTGCCTTTTCCTTTGATGAGGAGCGGGAATATGAACGATCGCTGGAAGTAGTGCAGTTCGAAAATGAGCAGGAACGCCAGCCTTACCGGGTCATCCCGTCTTTCCGAGAACAGCCAGAGCAGGAGCATGGCCACGAATACGGGGGATTCCATCAGTACCCATCCGAGGCGGTTGTCCACCGCCGGACCCCAGCTGTGCGAGTAGAACTTCCCATATCCCGCATCGATACGGTAGAGTGCGAAGAACACCACCACGGCAATCAGGCTCATCGCCAGAAGGAACAGGTTGAAATTCATATTACATCTTCACTGACGTTTGCTGTCCATTGTATTCTACGGTCTTTACTATACTTTCGCCAGCCACGCGCACATTGAAGATGCGGTTTTTGAGCATGCCGGGGAACTGGCCATTCACCTCTCCGAAAGTGAGCGTGTGTGCGCGGTCGTTCCACTCCATCTTGATGGTGGCATATATGCCCTTCTCGTAGTTGTAGTTGTCTCCCTCGTCTTCGTAGAGGGTGAAGCTGCCGTCTGCGCCAGGATATATCACGATGTCGAGATTGTCCCACTGCTTTTCTTGAGCATATTGCATCACAGGAGCAAGCGGCAGGATGCTGCCGGCTTTGACGAACATCACAGCACGGTCGATGCTTGCAGGCACGGTCACATCGCGGCCTCCCTGATATTTCTTCTCACTATGGAAATCGTACCATACTGCTCCCTTTGGCAGGTATTTGGTCGCGGACTTCTCCGCACTGAAGTCAACAGCGTGCATACCGCTCTCATCACTGGTATCCTTCTTGTTCCAACCGCTCATGGCGTCCTCCTTGAGGATCTTTTCTTCTGTGTATTGCGGATCCAGGACAGGGGCGGCAAGGATGGCACGGCCGAACATGAACTCGTCTGCGCGGTCCCATGTGTTTTTGTCTGCCGCAAAGTCATAATGCAGGGCGCGGAGATAGCTCTCGTTGGCGGATGTCACCTGCCAAGCTGTACTGTAGATGTAAGGCAAGAGGCGGTACCTCAGCCGTATGGTTTTCTCTATGGCGTCATAGATTGCCTCGCCTTTCTTCCCGAACTGATAGATTTCGCGTGGGGCATCGGCGCCATGGCTGCGGAATACAGGGCAAAATAGCCCATATTGCATCCATCGTACGTAAAGTTCTTGGTACTGAGGATTATGAGGCGCTGAACCGGAACCCTTGGTGTTATATGAACCGCAGAAGAAACCGCCGATGTCAGTATTGAAATTCGGGCATCCGGTCATGGTGTAGTTCAGACCTGCCGGAACCTGTTTGCGCAGCATGTCCCAAGATGAGGCCACGTCGCCGCTCCACAGGCCTGAGCCGTAGTGCTGTTGTCCGGCAAATGCTGATCTGGTCATGATGAATACGCGTTTCTGCCCGGTCACCTTTCGCTGGTTGCCGTATATGCCCTTGACGGAGGCTAACGGGAAAAGATTGCGCACGCTGCGCCAAGAGCCCATGGCGCTTTTCTGGTTGTAGGTCTCATCGCAAGGATTGAAGAAATCAGGATCGGTAGAGTCCATCCACCACGCGTCAATGCCGTAGTCAAAAAGGGTCTTGAGATGATCCCAGTATATTTGTCGTGCCACAGGACTGAAAGCGTCATATACCTTTACCCCCGACGGATAGTCCATCCTTGGTGGCCATATATGTGAGAGACCGCTTTGCGGCCAGGTCTCGAAGTCGAAGAGAAGGCCTTTCTCGTTCAGTGCCCGGAACTGTTTGGTCTGTGGACCGAAACTCGCCCAGACGGAAATCATGATGTGGGCGTTCTGCTCATGCACCCGGTCTATCATCTGCTTGCCATCGACGAATGTCTCTCCGATGAAATCCATGGCGTTCCACAGGTAATTGCTGCCCCAGTACTGCCAGTCCTGTATGATGCCGTCCAGCGGTACCTGAAGTTCACGATATTTATCTACAACTTCAAGCAGTTCCTGTGATGACTTGTACCGCTCACGACATTGCCAGTAGCCGAAAGTCCATAACGGGAACATGGGTACATCGCCAGAGAGTTCTCGCATGCAGGCATTTACACCATCGGCAGTCTTGCCGTACATGAAGTAGTAGTCCGCCGCGTCTCCAACCTCGGCCCGGAAAGTCATGCCTTGTTCGTTGTCTTCAAACATGGCTCGGGAATAGTTGTCCCAGTAGATGCCCCAGCCCTTGATTGACTGGACTACATTCTGGAAGTCTTCAAGGTTGTTCTGCTCTACCAGTTTTGTCAGACCCCGGCGGTTCAGCTTGCCGTCCTGCACTGTGCCGAGACCATAGATGGCCTCATCGTTGTCCAGTTGATAGGTGTGGGTCACTACAAAACGGCCCTTGTCCGGGCCCTCTTCCCTTTCCTCGAAAGCGATGTCCTTCTCTCTCAACAGATTCTTGCCGCCGGCTTGATATTGAATCAGCCCGGTGCGCTTGTCGATGGTGACGGTGAGGGCTGTGGAGTTCATACGTATGGTTTTACCATTCTCCTTGACAGATACTTTGAAGTCGTCCTCGGGCTGCATGGTCACAACCTCGCTCCGGGTGGTCGGCATTGTTCTTCCTTCAGGGCATTTTTGTACACGCACGATGGCAGGCGAATAGAACGATACCTGCACCAGATTGCCTCCGGCATTCACCTCCACTCCGTTTTTTGTATGGGCTCCGGCAGACAATACTGCCAAGAATGCCATGACCAAGGTCAGCTTTTTTCTCATTGTTGAAAATTTGTTTTTAGATTGGTTATCAGTGTTTTATGTCAGCCCAAGATGCCGAACGCCTTTTTCCAGTTGCCGAAGCGCAGGTCGCTCTCCTTGATCAGGATGTTGAAGCCTGTCCCGTCCGGGAAACGCAGTCCGGCCAGATCGTCGGTATCGAGGTGCAGCAGGCTGATGCAGCCTTCCTCGGGGCAGTCTCCGCCCAACAGGCTCAGTGCACCTTTCCCCTCGGCGAATGTCATCTTGAGCGCCTCCTCTGCGAGGTCGTTGTCCTCTTCGTCCACCAGCATGCAGCTGTTGAAAGTCTCCATGTTTATGCTTTTCGCGTACTTCACCCTGACAGCTTTTGCAGGCCAGCGCCCCTGCGGGAAATGCTCGGGGGATTCATATCCGGTGAAGTCGTCTATCGCGGCGAAAAAATACAGCATGCCTTCGTGCGGAAGCAGGCCTTCCTTGTCAAGCGGGCCTATGTCCTCGCAGTCCACCTGGCAGATGAAAGTCAGCGGGTATTCGCATTCCTCCCCGTCCATGGTCACTTTCATCATGGGGTATTCTGCATCCGGTGGGAGATCCGGATTGCCCCACCATTTGCTTGAGCAGAAGAGGTTTGTCTGCGTCGTCTCGAGTTTTATTTCTATGGCCATGTTTTTATTAATAAAAACAAATGTACAAAATTAATTTCTAAATTTGCGAGTTCAAACATTTTGCATCTATGGAAGAAGAAAAGAAGCTGAATTTCCTTGAGGAAATCATAGAGGATGACCTCCGTAGCGGGAAGGTGGACAGCATACTCACCCGTTTCCCTCCAGAACCGAACGGTTATCTGCATCTTGGACATGCGAAGTCCTTGTGCATCAACTTCGGACTTGCCCAGAAATACGGCGGAAAGACCAATCTCCGCTATGATGACACCAACCCTGTCAAGGAAGATGTCGAGTACGTGGATTCCATCAAGGAGGACATCAAGTGGCTCGGCTTCAAATGGGAGAAGGAGTGCTATGCCTCCGACTATTTCGACCAGCTTTACGAGTGGGCCGAGGAGATGATAAAGAGAGGCCTTGCTTATGTGGACGACCAGACCCAGGAGGAGATTTCCAAGGGCCGCGGGACAGTGGACACTCCGGGCAAGGACAGTCCGTGGCGCAACCGTACGGTGGAGGAGAACCTCCGCCTGTTCAGGGAGATGCGCGACGGGAAATACGCGGACGGAGAGAAGGTGCTCCGTGCCAAGATAGACATGGCGCATCCCAACATGATGATGCGCGACCCTCTGATGTACCGCATCAAGCACGCATCCCATCACCGTACCGGGGACAAATGGTGCATCTATCCGATGTACGACTACACCCACGGGCAGTGCGATTCCATAGAGCATATCACCCATTCGATCTGCACGCTTGAGTTTGATGTGCACAGGCCGCTGTATGACTGGTTCATCAAGACGCTGGGCATCTGGCCGTCCCATCAGTACGAGTTCGCCCGCCTCAACCTCACCTATACCCTCATGTCGAAGCGCAAACTTCTGGAACTTGTCCAGAAGGGACTTGTGTCCGGTTGGGACGACCCCCGGATGCCGACGCTCTGCGGTGTCAGGCGCAGGGGATACACTCCGGAGGCGCTGAAGATGTTCTGCGAGAAGATAGGCGTGTCGAAGCGCGACCAGCTGATGGACATCCAGCTCTTGGAGTGGTGCGTCCGTCAGGATCTCAATGCCAGGGCCAACCGCTATATGGTTGTACAGGATCCGGTTAAGGTCACTCTGACCAACTGGCCTGCGGGCAAGGTCGAGTGGTTTGACTGTCCGCTCAATCCTGCCGAGCCGGAAGGGGCCTCACGCAAGGTCCCGTTCACCGGAGAACTATGGATAGACAGGGCGGACTTCATGGAGGATGCTCCGCACAAGTTCTTCCGTCTGAAGCCTGACGGGGAGGTCCGCCTCAAGTATACCTATATCATCAAGTGCGACAAGGTGATAAAGGATCCCGACGGCAATGTTGTGGAACTGGAATGCACCTATGATCCGTCAACCCGTCCTGGCGGCGGAGAGTGGAGGAGCGTCAAGGGAACAATCCATTGGGTATCATGCGATTACGCTAAGCCTATAGTGCTCCGCAACTACGATCGCCTGTTTACCCTTGCCGATATGAGCCAGGTACCGGAGGACAAGGATTATAAGGATTTCCTCAATCCCGAGTCTCTCGTCGTGGGCAGCGGACTTGCAGAACCGGCCCTGCTTGACGATGCTTCCGGCATCGCAGTGCAGTTTGAGCGTACGGGATATTATGTCAAGGACAAGGATTCCACTCCTGAAACCCCTGTCTTCAACAAGACGGTATCTCTTAAGGATTCATATAAGCCTGAGTAAGGCCCTTATCCCTGAAGTTCCAGCCAACGGGTCTCCAGAGAGTCGATTTCCGCGAGAAGCTCTTCCATTCTGGAGGAGCTTCTTTGCAGTTCCTCATACGGCATCTGTCCGGAACTCATCGACTCTTCGAGAGATGACTTTTCCTCTTCGAGTCGCGGAAGCCTGCTCTCTATCTCCTCAAGTTCACGTTTTTCCTTGAAACTGAGCTTTTTCGGCTTGTCGGGGGCGTTCGTCTTCGGAGCTTCAGGCCTGGCCTCTTTCTTCTTGGGCGCTTCTTCGCTTTTGCGTGCTGCCTCGTAGTCTTTTATATAGGCGCGGTATTCGCTGAAACTTCCGATGAAGTCCTTGACCTGTCCCTCACCGCAGAATACGAGCAGATGGCTCACGACCCTGTCGAGGAAGTGTCTGTCGTGGCTGACGACTATCAGGCTGCCGTTGTAATCCATCAGATACTCTTCGAGCAGATTGAGGGTGACGATGTCCAGATCGTTGGTCGGCTCGTCGAGGATGAGCAGGTTCGGGTTGCGCATCAGGATGGTCAGCAGGTAGAGTCTCCGCTTTTCGCCGCCGGACAGTCTGGAGACCCTGGTGGTCAGCATGTCGTGCGGAAAAAGGAAGCGCCCGAGAAGCCGGGTGTCGCCCACTATGTCCAGCACCGTGTCGTCACCGTTGAACTGTATGCCGCTCTGTCTGTAATAACCTATTACAAGCGATTCGCCCCGGTCTATGATGCCGGCCGTGGGTTCGATTTCGCCGGTGAGCAGGCCTAAGAATGTGGATTTGCCTATGCCGTTGCGCCCTACGATGCCGACCTTGTCGAAACGCTGGAAGTTGTAGCTGAAGTCCTTCAGGAGATATTTCCCCTCCCAGATGTAATCGACCCCCTTGCAGTTGATGATCTTGCTTCCGAGTCTGGAGGCCTCGCCTACGCCTTCGAGGCTTATGCTCTTGGTGCTGTATGTCTGCGATGCCCTGTCGGAGAGTTCATGGAACGCGTTGATCCTGTATTTGGCTTTGCCGGAGCGGGCGCACGGGGTCGCATGTATCCACTCCAGTTCTCTTCTGAGCAGGTTGCGCACCTTGTCCGTCTCCGCGTTGTATGAGGCGATCCGGCTGTCTCGTTTTTCCAGATAGTTCTGATAGTCACCTCTGTAACTGTATACGGCCCCGTGGTCGAGTTCCATGACGATATTGCAGACCCTGTCCAGAAAATACCTGTCGTGGGTCACCATCAGCAGTGTGCAACGGCTTTTCTTGAGGTATCCTTCGAGAAACTCCACGGCTTCGATGTCGAGGTGGTTGGTGGGCTCGTCCATTATCAGGAAATCCGCTTCCGATGCCAGCATTTCGCTGAGGGCCACCCTCTTCACCTCGCCTCCGGAGAGTTCTCCCATCTTTCTTGACGGGTCCGGGAGACGGAAGGCTGTCAGAAATTCTACGGCTTTGCGCTCAAAAAGCTCGAGATTCTCCTGGTGGAAATCCTCGAGCATCTTCTTGCTGTGGCGCATTATCTGATCTCTGATGCTGAGCTGCGGGTCATAGTCGTAGTCCTGCTCCAAAAAGGCTATCCGGATGTCTTTGAGGAAGATGACCTTGCCCCCGGAATCTGAGGAGTCCCGACCCGCGATGATTTTAAGCAGGGTGGTCTTGCCGGTGCCGTTAGGCGCCACAAGAGCTATCTTGTCCCCCTCGTTTACGTTGAAACCTATATGCTCAAAGAGCACCTTCTGTCCATAGGACTTGGAGATGTTCTCGATCTGAAGATAACTCGCCATCGTCTACAGCAGGCCGAGCACTTTGCCGCGTGAGAGCATGCAGTCGCCCACTGCGGCCGCCCGCCTGTCAAGCTGAGAAAGTACTATGGAGGTGTCGGAAGACACTCTGGCCAGACAGAGCCTGTTGACAGCCGTCTTGATAGGCAGGAGGAGGTAGTCCTTGCCTACGATGAGGCGGCCTCCGATCACCACGAGACCCGGATTGAACACGTTGAGCACGCCCGCTATGCCCCGTCCCAAAGTGTCGCCGACCTTGCCTATGCCGTCGATTGCCAGCACGTCTCCCATCTCTACGGCTTTGAGAATCTCGTCGAGTTCGATGTCCCCCTTCTCGGAGAACGGCTTGAGCAGCGATGAGGAATGGCCTTTCTCCAGCTCTTCGACCATCATCCTGTGCAGGGCGGAGCCTGACGCCCCGGTCTCGAGGCAGCCGACTTTGCCGCAGCGGCAGATGACATCGTTGTTGAGGGCCGGGAAGTGCCCGATTTCGCCTGAATATCCTGATTTGCCGTAGTAGAGACGTCCGTCAGTTATGATTCCCATGCCGAGTCCCCAGCTGAGGTTGATGAAGATCATGTTCTTGTCGGCCTTGTCCCCGAGGGTCATGTATTCTCCGTAGGCCATGGCGCGGGAGTCGTTCTCTATGGTGACAGGGACGCTGAACTCTTTCTGGAAGATGCTCTTCAGAGGGATGTCGTCACTTACGAAGTATGTGAGGCTGTATCCTTTCTCAGGGTTTACGCGGCCGGAGAGGCTGACACCCACTCCGAGTACTTTGATCCATGGAATGCCGCTTTTTGTGACCTCGTCCTTGACCATGCGGCAGATAGTGCGGAACGACAGTTCGTTGGCTTCAAGCACGAACTCGATGTCCTGGATGAAATTGATAATCTCACCCTTGAAGTTGCTGATGCCGATGTGGAAGTGGTGCCTTGCGATATCCACGCCGACGAAGTACCCGGCATCAGGGTTGAGGCCGTAGACGCTTGGCCGCCGGCCGCCGCTGGTGCCTACTTTGCCTTCATCCTGAAGGAAATTCTCCGCAATCAGTTCGGCTATCAGTTTGGTGATTGTAGGTACACTTATCCCAAGTGACCTGCTGAAGTCGGCAATGCTCGAATTCTTGTGCGCAATGCAAAGTCTCAATATCTCCCTTTTTGTCAAGGAGTTTTTGCCTGCCGGATCGTTAAGAAAGGACGATGTCATCGTGTTCTGTTTTAGTTGTTGTGCAAAAATATAAAAAATATTATATATTTGTAAAAATATTGCCGAAAAAAATTAAAGAATGACAGTCTGGAAGTCAATCAGGTCATTGCGTCTGAACTTGAAGTCAAAGCTTATACTGAGCCTTCTGTCAATAGCCGCGATACTTCTTGTATCATCAACCATATCCGTGATGGAGTATTCGAGCATGAGCAATTATGTGTCGAGTCTTATTGCGGACGACATAAGCAGCATCAATGTCGCGAACAGGCTTGCCGACATGGGCAACGCCTACAATCTCGACATACTGGAGGTGATAGGGGACAATTCGTCTTCAAGCGCCCTGCCGTCTTTCGACGACGGGTATTTCAAGGCGCATTGTGATTCTCTGAGGATGAAGGCTGCGGTCAACCAGGCGGCTCCGTTGGCGGATTCGGTGATGTACAGTTACGCCGCATACATGCTGACTTCGCTGGAGCTTGAGGACGTGATGCAGTCGGATTTCATCGACTCCCGTTCGTGGTATTTCGAGCGCCTGCAGCCGCGCTATGAGCGTCTGTGCTCGGATTTGGACAAACTGACTTCAAGCATCTATCAGGATCTCGCCAAGAATTCCGCCACATTTGACCGCGGTTTCTACCGCAGCATAATCCCCGGGATAGTGGCGGTGGGGGTCGGCCTGATGCTCGTGCTCATGCTGCTCTTCTTCATGCTTGCATATTATGTCAAGCCGCTCTACAAGATGCTGGACGGTCTCAATGCCTACAGGCTTACGGACAAAAAGTATACGGTGCGCTTCGAGGGGGACGACCAGCTTGCCGAACTCAATGACGGCATATCGGAGATAGCCGGGGAGAATCAGCAGCTGCGGCGCAGGATCAAGGAACTCAGGAAATGAACTGGAAAGTAATCAGCCGAAACATAGGTTTTGCCCTGCTTGTCAGCGCCCTGTTCATGCTCCTGTCTGTCTTTGTCTCGATAGGCAACGGGAACGATTCCGCCCTTGCGGCGCTTTCAATATCTTTCCTGATCACGTTCATAGTCGGGATTTTTCCGTTCATATTTGTCCGTCGGGCAGCCGTGATCAGCCTCAAGGAAGGGTATGTGATCATCACCCTGTCGTGGCTGCTCTCATTTGTGTTCGGAATGCTGCCGTATGCCCTTTGGGGCGGCCCGTTCACGCTGCAGAACGCCTGGTTCGAGTCTGTCAGCGGGTTCACCACCTGCGGGGCCACCATCCTTGACAATGTGGAGGCGTTGCCGAAGAGCCTTCTTTTCTGGCGCTCCTCTACGCATTTCATCGGCGGTCTCGGAGTCGTGGTCTTCCTGCTCCTGATTATCCCGGAGTCCAGTCCCATGCGTATGCGGCTCACCAATATGGAGTTGACAACTCTCAGCCGTTCTGGATACTCTACAAATCCCAACAGGATAGTCTATATATTCGCCTACGTCTATATTGCGCTTTTCGCTGCGGCCACGGTCTGCTATTCCATTGCCGGGATGAGTCTTTTTGATGCAGTGTGCCATGCCATGAGCGTGGTCTCCACCGGAGGGTTCAGCACCAGAGGCAAATCAATCGCCGCTTTCGACTCCATGGCGGTGGAGGCGTTCACCATGGTGTTCATGTACCTTGCCTCCATTCACTTCGGACTGGTCTACATAGCATTTGTCACGCGCTCGCTGAAGCCTCTCAAGAATCCTGTGATCAAGTTCTACACGCTCTCGGTTCTCGTGACGGCGCTCATCCTTTCCGTCGGACTGTACAAGCCCGCCGGAGGTTGGGGCCCGGCACTGTGGCAGGGACTTTTCAGTACGCTATGCATCTCTTCCTCGACGGGATTTGCCATTGTTGACAATGCTTCCTGGCCGATGTGGATGATGGCTCTGATGATGCTTGCCGGGATCATGTGCGGAAGCGCCGGGTCTACTTCGGGAGGCGTCAAAGTTGACCGCGTCCTCATGCTTTTCAAGGCCATGGGCCGTTATGTCAACAATATCCTTCACCCCTCTTCGGTCAACGAGGTAAGGATGGGCAGGAGGGTTCTCCGTGACTCCGAGGTCTCGCCGCACCTTCTGTATCTGTGCGTGTACGCTGTTCTTGCCCTTGTATCTGTCTTCCTGTGCATGTGCGTCGGAGTGGATACGGAGAACTCATTTGTGGCGACAGTGATGAGCTTGAGCAATATCGGCCCAGGTTGCGGCGCTCTCGGGACGATGGGCTCGTTCAATTCGGTTCCGCTGCTCGGCAAACTCATATTCTCGCTGGACATGTTCCTCGGGCGTGTGGAAATCTACCCTGTACTTGCGGTCGTGGCCATGGTTTTTGACAGGAGGAAAGGATGACGGGCGATCGCGCGGAAATATTGTACAAACGCTTCCGGGAGCGTTTTCGGCTGGAGCCCACGGCCTGTCAGGACTCGCTGTTCAGGGATGTGGCGTCTTTCGCCGTCTGTGATGATGCCGATGTCCTGGTCGTGAACGGTTACGCCGGCACTGGCAAGACCAGCGCGATGTCCGCTGTCACGCTCGCGCTGAGGGATTTCGGGGTCAAGTCGGTGCTCCTCGCGCCTACCGGACGCGCCGCCAAGGTGTTCTCGTCATTGAGCGGCCGGCCGGCATATACGATACACAAGCATATATATCGTCAGAAGTCTGTCGGGGCGGACGGCTACGGCAGTTTTTCTCTTGCCCCCAACAAGGCTGTGAAGACTCTGTTTATCGTGGATGAGGCGTCTCTCATAGGGATAGATGCCGTCCAGCAGGTGAACTCCACTTCTCTTTTCGGCACGGGGAATCTTCTTGAAGATCTGGTGGCCTTTGTCCGTTCCGGTGATGACTGCCGGCTTGTGCTGGTGGGGGATGCCGCCCAGCTCCCGCCGGTCGGGATGGAGGCTTCTCCGGCGCTTAGCCGCGAGTATATGGCCGGCTTCGGTGGAGTGAGGTTCTCCACGCTCACATCCGTAGTGCGGCAGGAGCGCGAATCCGGCATTCTTCGCAACGCCACCATGCTCCGTGAGAAGATTTCGGCCTGTTCGCCGGACGAGACTTTTGATGATGTCAAACTTGACCTGCGCGGCATTGACGATGTGGAGAGGATAGGGGGCGGCGAACTCATCGACACCCTGTCGGACGCGTATTCCAGATACGGGGAGGACGGGACCGTGGTGCTGTGCCGCTCGAATAAGAGGGCCAACCGTTACAATGCCGGAATCAGGGGAATGGTGCAGTTCAAGGAAGATTCCCTGGTGAGAGGGGACAGGCTGATGATAGTCAAGAACTGTTACCAGTTTGTGGAGAACATACCGGGCCTGGATTATATAGCCAATGGAGACATAGCCAAGCTTGTGGGCATCTCTGGCCACGAGGAACGCTATGGCTTGCACTTCGCCGATGCGGTGCTGGATTTTCCGGACTACGATGATGCCACTGTGAGGGCGAAGGTTTGTCTGGACACCCTCCAGTCCGAGTCTGCTACTCTTACGTATGAGCAGCAGAATGCTCTGTATCAGGGTGTTTCCGCGGATTATGCGGATCGCGGCACAAAGAAGCGTATATGGCAGGCTGTGCGTGAGGACAAGTATTTCAATGCCCTCCAGCTAAAATATGCCGAGGCCATAACCTGCCACAAATCTCAAGGCGGACAATGGGACTGCGTCTTCATCGACTGTCCGTTCTGGCTGCCCGAGCAGAGCGTGGATGACCTCAAGTGGCTGTATACTGCTATCACGCGGGCAGTCAAGAAAGTATATCTGGTGAATTTTAAAGACAGTTTTTTTTGAGATATGAAGAGGATTATCGCATCTCTGGCCGTCTGTATGGCACTATGCGCCGCAGCGGCAGCCAAGGACTATAACCCGACGCCGTCACCGGACGGCAGCATGCTGGCGTTCACCCGGGACAACGACCTATGGGTGCGCAGTGTGGCGGACTCGGTGGAAACACGGCTTACATTTGACGGCTCTCCGCTGATACTCAACGGTTATGCATCGTGGGTGTATTATGAGGAGATACTTGGCCGGGCCTCCAATTACCGTGCGTTCTGGTGGAGTCCGGATTCGCGCAAGATAGGATTTTACCGTTTCGACAACAGCCAGGTGCCGATGTTCCCGATATTCTCGCCTTTCGGACAGAACGGTTCGCTGTCGCAGACACGCTACCCCAAGGCCGGGCAGACCAACCCTCAGGTGCGGATAGGCATAGTGGACCTTCAGGATGGAAAGACGGTGTGGGCAGACTTCGATGAGACTGAAGACCAGTATTTCGGAACCCCTTTCTGGGGCGCTGATTCGCAGGAAATCTATATATCCCGTGAGCCGCGCCGGCAGAATATGCTTGATCTTTACGCTGTCAGCGTCGATGACGGCAGCAGAAGGGAAGTCTACCACGAAGAATATCCTACTTGGGTGGAGTGGATAGACGGCATGATATTTACCGGCAAGGGTCTGTACATGGCAAGGGCTTTCGAGACCGGCTGGCAGCAGATCTATTTCCTTTCCTACGACGGGACGCTCAAACGTCTGACCGACGGGGAGAACTGGGACATCTCCCTGCTGCGGGCCGATGAGAAGAAGGGGGAACTGTGGTTTACGGCCAAGCGGGACTCCCGGCTCCATCCGGCCCTCTACAGGCTTGACCGCAAGGGCCGCATCACGGCTCTTACTGATCCGGACTACTATGTCCGGGGAGTGAAGTTTTCCGAAGACGGCAAGACTTTCCGGGCGGACATTTCCAACGCCCGCGAGCCTTGGCGCGGCATTGAAGGCCGCAGCGACCGCTACAGCTGCAAGGTCGTGACGGACACCTCGACTGTGGACCTGTCGGCAGTGCCGTCTCCTCAAGTGGTGAAGATCTCCAATGACGGCTTCGACCTGTATGCCCTGATGTCGCTCCCTAAGGATTTTGACCCTTCACGCAGATATCCGGTGCTCATGCAGCTCTATGGCGGCCCGGGCACTCCTTACGTGAGGGACCGCTGGGCCGACCGTGACGCCTCGGACAAGTGGTGTTTTGAAAACGGGATAATATATATAGTGACGGATCCGCGTTCATCCGGGGAGAACGGACGCCGCGGCATGGACCAGGCTTTCCGGAGGATGACAGTGATAGAACTGGAGGACTACATAGCCTGGGCTTGCTGGCTGAAATCCCTGCCTTATGTGCAGGGCGACAAGATCGGGGTTGAGGGATTCTCGTTCGGCGGCACCACTACGGCGATGCTGGTCCTGCGTTATCCTCAATATTTCTGTTGCGGTGTCGCCGGAGGCGGGGTTTATGACTGGAACCTGTATGATTCCCATTATACCGAGCGCTTCATGGATACTCCACAGGCCAACCCGGACGGTTATGCTGAGGCCGGAGTTCTCAATTGGGTGCCGAAAGTTTTCTCTCCGGTCAAATCGATCTTCCCGGCTCCGGGGGCGCTGAAGCTCACTCATGGCACGGGGGACGACAATGTGCACTTCCAGAACACTCTGCTGCTCATAGATGCTCTTCAAAAAGAGGGCTATCAGTTTGAGCTGATGATCTATCCTGACGGCATGCACGGCTACAGAGGCAAGCAGCACCTGCATGACCAGGCTTCAGACCATATTTTCTGGTCACGGCATCTGCTCGGGAAGCCTGTGGCAGAGAAGTAGCATCCTGCGCCCTGCGACGCTGCATCCGAAGATGTGATGCTTCCGGCTTTCCCCGACACCCAGTTTTCGGCGCAGGGCCTCGCTGCTCATCGGGATGTTGCGTGCGCTCACACTTGCTTCCGGGTACAGGCTTCGGGCCTCTTTTATCCCTGCGTTGCTGAGCGGCAGGACATGTTCGATCTGAAATGTCCTCATCAGATGCGAGCGGACGGGGCTGTCTGCAAGGTAGAGCCTTGTGGACCTGTCGGCCTCTTTGAGCCCGAATCGTTTTCCTATGAGGTGGAATGCTCCGGACTTGAGAAGTCCCGGGCAAGGTTCGTGCAGGTACTGGCCCACCTCCGCTCTCACGGCATACTCAGCCTGCGCGAGCTTCTCTTCCTCCGGGCTGAAACAGAAGGCATCTTCCGGTGCATCGAGTTCCACTACATTTATAGAATATGTGTCCGGTCTGTCTTGACTCAGAACGCAAAGCAGTTCTTTGACTTCCGAGTGCAGGCTTACGATGTGGATTTCTCTCAGTTTTTGTCCGAAAGTTCTGGCCAGCAGGCTTATGTCGGCCATGGGAGAGAGTTTCAGAAGCACCATGGAAGACTTTTCGAGCAGCAGGGGAATCAGCGGCCTGATGTCCGGAGAACAGTCCTCCAGCCTGAACACCTTGCGCCCTGAGATGTCGCGGCGTGCCGGGTCGGCGTAGAACACGTTGCAGGCCGGGAAATCTGTTGCCGGACCGACCTCTTCGCAGCGGACCTCGATGTTGCCGGCTCCGAAACGCAGGAAATTGTCGCGTGCGGCAGCGGCGAGGGCATCGGAGCGCTCGAAACTTGTCACTTTCCACGCAATCTTTGAGAGAGCCAGACTGTCCACCCCGAGTCCGCAGGTGAGGTCGCACACGGAGCCCGGGCCTTCCGGGAAAAACCTCTTCAGCAGCCGGCATTTGTATTCGGCGGCCGTCTGGGATGAGCATTGCTCAAGACTGAGGGCGGAAGGTATCACGGCCCCCTCCCAGTCCGGTATCTTCCTCTTGACTTTCTTCCCCGTTCCTTCGTCCAGACCGGTGAGTATTTCGGCAAAGCTCTTTTTCATCGGCGCAAATGTAGGAATAATTGATTATTTTCTTTAATTTTGAAGACTGATGTAACACTTAAAGAACTGACTTCGACCGATGAAAGAATTCGAAATTAGAGCACAGGCCTGGTTGGACGGAGATTTCGACCAGGAGACAAAAATTAAAGTCATGCAGCTTCGCAACAGCGACCCTGCCGGGTTTGAGGACGCTTTTTACAAGAACCTCGAGTTCGGTACGGGAGGTTTGCGCGGTCTGATGGGCGTGGGTACCAACCGGATGAACAAATACACAGTCGGGATGGCTACCCAGGGGCTTGCCAACTACATACTCTCGCACTGCAGCGATCCCGACCCGAAAGTCTGCATATCCTACGACTCGCGCAACAACAGCAAGGAGTTTGCGCGCATCACTGCGGATGTCCTCTCCGCCAACTGCATACATGTCTATATCTTTGACAACATCCGGCCGACTCCGGAGATGAGTTATGCGGTCCGCCTGAAAGGGGCGGTGGCGGGCGTGATGATTACCGCTTCCCACAATCCTAAGGAGTATAACGGATACAAGGTGAGCTGGTCTGACGGCGGTCAGGTGACCTCTCCTGTGGACAAGGAGATAGTGGCAGAGGTGGCCAAGATCACGGATCCGTCCATGGTAAAGTTCAAGTCCGGGCTGCAATGCGGCGAGGTTGAGCTCATGGGGGCGGATGTGGACGAGTGCTATCTGAGGGATCTCCTCTCCCTGAGCCTCAGCCCTGAACTTTGCCGCAAACACTCTGACCTCAAGGTGGTATATACGCCGCTGCACGGCTGCGGAGTCCGTCTCATCCCGGAAATCCTTTCCCGCAAGGGCTTCAAGAATATCATCCATGTCCCGGAGCAGGACATTTCCGACGGGGACTTCCCGACCGTGGTCTCTCCTAATCCGGAGGAGCCGGCAGCTCTCAAGATGGCTCTTGACAAGGCTGAGCAGACCGGAGCCGACATCGTCATGGGTTCTGACCCTGATTCGGACCGTCTCGGCATCGCAGTGCGTGATAATGACGGCAAGATGGTGCTTTTCAACGGCAACCAGACGGCATCCATGCTTACATACTATATCCTGACCCGCCGCAAGGCTCTGGGAACTCTCGGAGAGGGCAAGTACGTGGTCAAGACCATTGTCACTACGGAACTGATCTCGGACATCTGCAAGAGTTTCGGTGTGCCTGTATACAATGTTCTTACCGGGTTCAAGTACATAGCGGAGGTCGTGAAGCGCCACGAGGCGGATGGCGGAGAGTTCATCTGCGGCGGCGAGGAGAGCTACGGCTTCAATGTCGGACAGTTCGTGCGCGACAAGGATGCCGTGGTCACGGCCATGATGGTATGTGAGTGTGCAGCCTGGGCTGCGGAGCAGGGCCTTACCCTGTATCAGCTCATGCAGAACATCTATAAAGAATACGGATACCGCAAAGAAGGGCTTGTCTCAGTGGTCCGCAAGGGCATCACCGGAGCACAGGAGATCCAGAAGATGATGTCGGATCTGCGCAGCAATCCGCCGAAGGAGCTCTGCGGCTCTCCTGTCTGCAAGGTCATCGACTATCTTGAGCCGGAGAAGACGGGGCAGCCGTCATCCAATGTCCTTCAGTTCTTTGATGAGGCGGGGGATGTGGTGTCAGTGCGACCTTCGGGTACGGAACCTAAGATCAAGTTCTATTTCGGCGCGAAAGGTGATGATGCCGATGCCAAGATAGAGGCTCTCAAGCGCCAGTTCTGCGCGTAGCGTCAGACCGGTCTTTACACCAGAGTGCGAGGGGACAGCCTTCGCACTTTGGTTTTATGGCCGTGCAGGTGTAGCGTCCGTGCAGGATCAGCCAATGGTGGGCCACCGGGCGCAGCTCGGGAGGAATGTGGCGTTCGAGATCTTTCTCCACTTCCAGAGGCGTTCTGCCTGATGACAGGCCGAGCCTGCGTGCAACCCTGAACACGTGCGTGTCCACTGCGATCACGGGTTCTCCCCATGTCACTGAAGCCACCACATTAGCAGTCTTCCTCCCGACGCCGGGCAGAGTCATGAGCTTGTCTATGTCCGACGGGACTTCTCCGCCGAAGTCTGTTACAAGCTTGTCCGCCATCGCTATGAGGTGCCGGGCCTTGCTGTTCGGGTAAGAGATGGATTTTATCAGGGCCAGCACATCTTCGAATCCGGCTTTGGAGAGACTTTCCGGATCGGGATAGGCCTCAAACAGTGCCGGGGTGGTGAGGTTGACCCTCTTATCCGTGCACTGTGCAGAGAGCATGACCGCCACGAGCAGCTGGAATGTCGAACTGAAATGCAGTTCTGAACGGGCATCGGGGTTGTGCCTGCTGAAGTAGTCAAGGATCCCGGCGTATCTTTCAGCCCTTGTCATGCCAGCTCTCTGCAGCTTTCGTCCACTGTCTCGAACACTCTCCCCGGGTAGCGTGCGCAGATGCCTCTGTTGTGGGTGACCATGACTATGGCGGTGTTTTTCTCTTCGTTTATTTTTTTGAGCAGCTGGAGGATTCCTTCTGCCGTGTCGTCATCAAGGTTGCCTGTAGGCTCATCGGCCACTATGACTTCCGGTTCGTTGAGCAGGGCGCGGGCTATCGCTATGCGCTGCTGCTCGCCGCCGGAGAGCTGGTGTGGCATCTTGTGGGCTTTGGTCTCCATCCCCACTGATTCCAGCACCTCGCCGATGCGGCGGCTGATGTCTTTGCTGTCCTTCCATCCTGTCGCTTTCAAGACGAAAGACAGGTTGTCCTCCACGCTGCGGTCCATCAGGAGCTGGAAATCCTGGAACACGACCCCTAATCTGCGCCGCAGGTAGGGGATGTCTTTCTTGCGGATGTTTTCAAGCCGGTATCCGCAGACGGTCCCGCTTCCCGCGCCGAGCGGATTCTCAGCTGTGATTGTGCGTATTATGGATGTCTTGCCGCTTCCGACTTTGCCGACTATGTAGACGAGGTCGCCCGGGAAGACTTCGAGATCGAGGCCGTAGATGACGGTGCTGTCGCCGCCCAGAATGTCGGCTCCCGAGAACGATATGACTGGAGTTTTCGCCATGAGCGCAAATATAGTCGAAAAAATTGAGTAAATTTGTAGACTTGGGCTTTATATCATAGGTATGAAACTTAAAACTATACTTGCAGTTTCCTTGGCCGCAGCGCTCACGTTTCCGTGTGCGCTTCAGGCTTCTGAATCCGTTTCCCCGGAATACAGACGGGCGGTTGATCTATACGCCAACGGGTTGTACGACAGGGCGCTGGCCATATTCGAGTCATTGCCTTCCGACCCTATGACTGACGGATATTCTGTCCTGTGTGCAGTCAAGATGCGTACCGCGGGCTACCCTCAGCTTATCTCGGAATATGACAGGAAGTACCCGTCGTCGGTGCTTACTCCGCACATCCGCTTCGAAAACGCGCGCCTGCTTTTCGATGCCGGCAATTATGGGGAGGCCGCGCTGGAATTCTCAAAAGTCAATTCCTCCGTCCTTGATGCGCAGCAGACGGCCGAATACATATTCAAGTGCGGCTACTGCGAGTTCTCCCTCGGCAGGCAGAGCGAGGCTCTCCAGTTCTTCATGATACTGGAGGCTCTGGACTTCTCCGAATACACCGCTCCGGGACGGTATCTGACGGGTGTCATATACTACGACGACAGCCGTTTTGCGGAGGCGGAAGCCTCATTCTGGAAGGCGTCTCCTGACCCGAGATTCACTCAATTGTGCGAGTTCTATATAGTTGATTGTGAGTTCAATCAAAAGAACTATGCCTTTGCGGTGCGCGAGGGAGAGAGAATCTATCAGCAGGCGCCGCCGGAGCGCAGGGACAGGCTTGCCAGGATCATCTCCGAATCCAGCCTGATCCTCGGGGACAACGACAAGGCAAGGGAATACTACGAGGCATTTTCCCACAAGGAGATGAACCGCAAGGATTATTTCTATGCCGGCTCGGTCCTCTATTCCGTGCACGACTACAAGGGCGCGATAGAAAACTACAGCAACATGACGGACCGGAGCGATTCGCTCGGACAGATTGCCAACTATCATCTGGGCAACGCCTATGTGCACACCCGCAACCAGGTGGCTGCAATGGCTGCGTTCTACGATGCTTCCACTGTGGATTTCGATCCCGAGATCACCGAGGACGCCGCTTTCAACTATGCCAAACTGGCCCTTGATCTTAACAAGGATACCCGAGGCTTTTCCAGATACATCAAGCGCTGGTCTACACGCAAGCGGGGCAACGCCATCTACAGCTACATGGCTCTCGCGGCTCTGTATGACAGGGATTATGCAGGGGCAGTGGCTGCGTATGACAATATCGACGACCTGACCCCGGACATGCAGAACAACTACACCAAGGCCAATTTCCTGCGTGGCGAGCAGTTGTTTGCCGGAGGTTCGTACAGGGATGCTGTCCCGTATTTCCGTGCCACGGCCTATTATCTGCCGAAGACCGACAGGCTCAACCAGTTCTCCCGTTACTGGCTTGCCGAAGCGAGTTATCGTTCAGGGGATTATGCTACTGCGGAGCGCACGTTCACGGAGCTCTACAATGCCGATGCTCTGGACGGCAGCAAGGAGGGGGCGTCCCTTGCCTATAATGTCGCCTACAGCTGTTTCAAGCAGCGCGACTATGCCGGAGCTGCACGGTGGTTTGACATATGCATTGCCGACGGGGACCCTCTCTACCGCGAAGATGCAATGGTGAGGCGTGCGGACTGCGACTTCGGCCGGCGCGACTACAAGGCCGCCATAACATCTTACCAGCGTGTGATATCCGAGTATTTCACCCCGGACAACATCTATCCTTACTATCAGCAGGCCATCTCCTACGGCCTGTCGGGAGACAAGAAGCGCAAGGTCTCGACGCTTCTGCATGTGGAAGATGCTTCGCCGTCCGCCCCGATGTATGCCGATGCCGTATATGAGCTCGGCAAGGCGCAGATGGATCTCAAGAACAACAACGACGCCATCCGGACATTCACCCGCCTCAAGAATACGGTTCCGGATAAGATCTGTTCCGCCAAGGCCTTGATAGGCATGGGCATGGTCTACCGCAACATGGCCCAGTACGACAAATCGTTGGAATGCTACAAGCAGGTCGTCGCGGATCTTCCGCAGAGCGAGTACGCCGAGGAGTCGATGCTTGCGATAGAGTCCATCTACCGCAAGATGAAGAGGCCGGACAAGTTCCTTGAATATGTCGAGGCCAATTCACTGAACGCCGCCAAATCCGATGCCGAGAAAGAGAAGATGTACTTCAATACCGCCGAGCAGATGTACCTTTCCGGCAATTATGCCGAAGCCATCAACTCCCTTGGTAAGTTCATGCAGTCCTATCCTCAGAGCACGGACATGCTCAAGGCCGAATTCTATATGGCGGAGTGCTATCGCTCCACCGGCGACAAGGAGAAGGCCTGCGACTATTATTCCAAGTCAATGGTTTCCGCTTCCGGTTATTCTTTTGCGGAGATGTCCATGCTCCACTACGCGCAGCTTTCGTATGAGCTTGAGCGCTATCAGGATGCATATAGGGGTTATTCATCGCTTCTGGCATCCACGAAGATGGACGACAACAGGGATGTGGCCCGTCAGGGCATGATGCGTTCAGCTTATCGGAACAAGGATTATGATTCGGCGATAAGCGCCTCTGATGCTGTGATTGCTAATGCTCCTGCCTCAACGGCACTCAGGCGTGAGGCCGAGTATGTCAAGGCTAAATCATGTCTTGCCATGTCCCGCAGGGACGAGGCCATGAAGCTTTTCGCCTCGCTTGGCTCCGACCCTTCTACTCCGGAAGGCGCCGAGGGCCGGTACATGACGATCCAGAATCTCTACGACACAGGCGATTTCGACAAGGTGGAGGCTGAAGTGTACAGTTTCTCACAGACTGCCGGAAACCAGTCCTACTGGCTTGCCAAGGCTTACTTGGTGCTTGGCGACTCTTTTGTGGAGCGCGGCCGTTATGAGCAGGCCAAGGCCACTTATGAGAGTATCCGCGACGGCTACGAGCCGTCAGACGGACACGATGATGTAGCGGACAATGTCAGCAAACGCCTCTCCCGGCTTTCGGATCTTATGAACAAGTGATTATGAAGACAAAACTCATATTTGTATCTGCCGCGGTCCTTTCGGCTGTGCCTGCCTTTTCGCAGGGCATAGACCAGAGTGTCGAGGTGACCAACGAATACGAAACCCGTTTTTCGGATTTCCATAAAAAAACAGTGCCGGAGAGTGTGCCTGACTCTCTCTACCGCTTCGACTATAATTTCGATTATTCAGTCTTCGACTCGCCGTACATGGGGGCCTATGACTTTACACCGTATCAGATAAAGCTCACCCCGGAGCCTGTTCCGTATGACGGCCGTGTCCTGTATGCGAGGGCCGGCGCGGGATATTCCCTGCATCCGGTGCTGGATCTGGCCTACACACCTCTCTCGGAGAAGAATGTCGGAGTGAGCCTGTACAATCACGGCGCCGGCTATGCAGGCGACACTTTCCATGACTTGAGCGATGAGGCCGGGGTCAGCGGGCACTATCACAGCCGTATCGGCAGACTCTCTTTCGGAGGCGGATACAGCGGGATTTTCGCCGGAGACGGCATCGCGAACTCTTCCTACAATTCTGCCGGCGTTTCGGTCGGACTGGCTTCCCCTGACAGGGAGGGCACGGCTTTCCTCTACAGGATAGGCGCAAGTTACCGCTATGGTGCCGACAGGGTGTCTTCGGGCAGGATAGGGGAGCATCTGCTTGGTGTGGACGGGTCTTTCGGTCCTATAATCAACGGGCGCTACAGCGTGCTTCTTGATTTTGATTTCACCTCCGCCATGATTAAGGACGGCCGGGAGGGTTTCAGTGACAGGCCGGTCAACTTCGCCGCCCTTACTCCGCACATAAGATTTGTCCTCGGCCCTGCCGATGTGGACGCCGGAGTGCAGATGGATTACCTTGCGGCAAGTTCCGGCTCATTGACATTGGCTCCTGCATTGCGGGCTTCGCTGGAGGTGCGGTCTCTTGACATGAAATTCCTTGCCGGTATCGGGGGCGGACGCAAACTCAATTCGCTCTACGATATGAAGCATCTCAATCATTTCTATCTCAGGCAGACAGGGCCGGACGCCTCCCGGGATAAAATCGACTTCTACGGGGGTGCCCAGGGGCGGATAGGCCAGTCGTTCCAGTATGACCTCAAGGGTGGCTATGTCTTCCGTGCCGGTTCTCCGCTCGACGCTCCGTCCTGCGGACTTGGATTTGCCGACTATCGCCAGAGTTATGTCGATCTGAAGATGGTATGGCTCTCGGAGCGCTTCAATGCTGATGCCGATCTGCATTTCTCTGATGTGCAGTTTGACAAACAGGCGGAAGTATATGCGCCTGCGATGTTCAGCGGCGATATGCGTCTGACGTACAATTGGATGAACAGGGTCTATGCCGGCCTTGCCGCCCAGGGGGCATCGTCACGCAGTGCTGCGTCCCCGTCGCTTCAGGATTTGCGCGGATATGTCGATGTCGGCCTTTTCGGAGAGTATAAGATTGACAGGATGTGGGGTGTCTGGGCGCATGCCGGCAACCTTGCCTGCATGAAAATAGAGAGACACCCGGGATATGTGGAGAAAGGGCCGTATCTCACAGTCGGGCTCAGCCTGAGTTTATAGTAAAAAATTAGTATCTTTGCGAGATTATTTGACAGTACTGAGATGGTAGATAAAGAAGATATGAAGCAGGCGGAGGAGCAGTATTCCGCCAATAGTATACAAGTGCTTGAAGGACTGGAAGCAGTCCGCAAACGTCCGTCAATGTATATTGGCGATGTCTCTGAGAGGGGCTTGCATCACCTTGTCTATGAGGTGGTTGACAACTGTATCGATGAGGCCATGGCCGGATACTGCGACACTGTTGATGTCCAGATCCTTCCGGACAACTCCATCAGGGTCGCCGACAACGGGCGCGGCATACCTACCGGCATGCATGAGAAAGAACACCGCTCCGCACTGGAGGTCGTGTTGACGGTTCTCCATGCCGGCGGCAAGTTCAACAAGTCAAGTTACAAGGTGTCAGGCGGTCTGCACGGTGTGGGCGTGTCCTGCGTCAACGCCTTGTCAGACAGCCTCATCGCTGAAGTGCACCGCGAGGGGAAGATTTTCAAGCAGAATTACTCCAAGGGCAAGCCGCTCGGGCCGGTGGAGGTTGTCGGTGAATGCGAAGATACCGGCACCATCATCACCTTCCATCCGGATCCGGAGATTTTCACCCAGACCACTGTCTACAAATATGAGACTTTGGCGGCCCGTCTGCGCGAGCTTTCTTTCCTTAACAAGGGCATACGCATCACCCTCACAGACAAGAGGGAGGAAGTTGATGAATTTGCCATGGATTCTGTGACGGGGGAGTCCAAGGCTACCGGACGCAAGGTGTTCCGTTCCGAGGTGTTCTACTCTACCAAGGGTTTGAGCGAGTTTATCGAATATCTTGATGCCGGGGCGCAGACGCTCATCCCGGATCCTATATGTGTCAACTCCGACAAGATCATCCCTATCGACATAGCTCTCCAGTACAACAACGGATTCTCGGAGAAAATCTACTCCTATGTCAACAATATCAACACTATAGAGGGCGGCACACATCTTCAGGGTTTCAAGATGGGCCTCAGCCGTTCGCTCAAGCAGTATGCCGAGAAGAACAAGCTGCTTGACAAGTTCAAGGGCGAACTTTCTCCTGAGGATTTCCGCGAGGGGCTCACGGCAGTCATCTCAGTCAAGGTGGCTGAGCCTCAGTTTGAGGGTCAGACCAAGACCAAGCTTGGCAACCCCGAGGTGACTTCAGCCGTATCGCAGGCGACTTCAGCCGCCATGGAGGCTTATCTTGAGGAACATCCGAAGGAGGCGAAACTGATCATCGAGAAGATTGTACTTGCCGCCACCGCACGTGCCGCTGCGCGCAAGGCCCGTGAGATGGTGCAGCGCAAGAGTTTCATGACGGGAGGAGGAATGCCTGGAAAACTGGCCGACTGTGCCAACCGTGACCCTGAAAAGTGCGAACTCTTCCTTGTCGAGGGAGACTCCGCCGGCGGTACCGCCAAGCAGGGACGCAACCGTGACACTCAGGCGATACTTCCGCTTCGAGGCAAGATCCTCAATGTCGAGAAGGCTTCAGGAGACAGGGCTTTCGACTCCGAGGAGATCCGCAACATCTATACGGCTCTCGGCGTGACAGTGGCCCAGGAAGACGAGAACGGGGAGAAGCACATGGATCTGAGCAAACTCCGTTATCACAAGATAGTGATCATGACCGATGCCGATGTCGACGGTTCGCATATCGCATGTCTCATCCTCACTTTCTTCTTCCGCTATATGTTCGATCTCATCAAGAACGGTTACGTCTATCTTGCCACTCCGCCTCTCTATCTGGTGAAGAAAGGCAAGGAGGAGATCTATTGCTGGACAGAAGCGCAGCGCGAAGAGGCTGCCATGGCTCTCGGCAAAGGCTCTGACAAGGGTTATACGGTGCAGCGCTACAAGGGTCTCGGTGAGATGTCGGAGCAGCAGCTCTGGGATACCACCATGGATCCGGCACGCCGTCGTCTGCGCAAGATTACGATCGACAATGCTGCCGCGGCTGAACGTACTTTCTCCATGCTTATGGGTGATGATGTTCCGCCACGCCGTCAGTTCATAGAGGAGAACGCCCACTACGCCAATATCGACGCATAGCCTGTTTCTGATGAAAAGTCTCCCGCGTCTCAAGCTCATCCTGCCTCTTCTTCTGGTCTTCGCTGCAGTGTTCGTCTCGCTGCCGCGGAGTTCCAAGTTTCCCTATGACTATCGGCGGGGCCAGGAATGGAAGTATGAGACGCTCTTTGCGGAGTTTGAGTTCCCCATATACAAGACTGCGGATCAGATGCGCGCCGAGCGTGAGACCGCGGCTGTGGAAGTCATACCGTATTATAAGTATTCAGAAGAGATAGCCAACAAGAACATAAGCGCTGCCGAGGCCCTTGATTTGGGTTCTTTGCGTGGTGCTGTAGCTTCGGAAATCCGCTTGATATACGAAAAGGGCGTCATAGCCGACTCTGATGAACGCGGCAATGACGGTGCTCCGCTGTCGGACGTGATATATCTGCAGCGTGACAAGCGTGCCTATAAAGTCCCGTCCACCGAGGTCTATCTCAAGTCGGACGCCAAGGCCAAGCTCCTTGCCGATTTGGGGGCCGCTTCTGATGTCAACCTCGACTCTCTCTTCCGGGTGAGCGGTGTCTATGACATTATCGTGCCGAATGTGTTGTACGATGCTCAGACCACAAGTCTGGTCAATGAAGACGCGGACCGCATAATATCGCCTACTTCAGGGTATGTCTCCGCAGGTCAGGTGATTGTCTCAAAAGATGAGATTGTCACACAGGAGATAGAGCAGATGCTTGACTCATACAAGAAGGAGTTCGAGTCCAACGTGGGCTATGCAGGCTCTCCGGCACTTATGTTTCTGGGCAATTTCATCATCGCGGCCGCCTTGGCGCTGATGCTCTACCTTGCCATCTTCTTCAGTTGCCCGGCGGTCTTCGCGGACAGCCGGTATCCGTACATTGTGGTGGTGTACTTGATAGCCGCTCTTTCGGCGCTTCTGCTTGGAAGAGCCGGGGCTTCGGTGCTGTATTTTGTGCCTTTCACGCTTGCCGCCCTCATGCTTCAGGCTTTTATGGAGCCGAGGGAGATAGCTCCTGTATACGTCGCATCGATGATGCCGCTGCTGTTCGCTTCTTCGCGCGGGGCGGTGATGTTTGTGATGTATGTCCTTGCCGGACTTGTGATGATAATGATATTCAGGCGTTTCCAGAGGGGATGGAAGCAGTTTGTCGCTGCCATGATTACCTTTGCCATACTTGCCTGCGTATATCTTGGTTTCCGTGCGGCCGATGTGGTCTCCGGCAGCGTATGGGGTGTGCTTATCGCCCTGTTCGCCGGATCGCTTCTCACCGTGGCCGGCTATCCTCTTGTGTTCCTTTTTGAGCGCATATTCAATCTTGTCTCCAACTCCCGTCTGACGGAGCTGTGCGATACGTCCAACACGCTCATCCGTACCCTTGAGCAGAAAGCGCCGGGCACATTCCAGCACTCTCTGCAGGTGATGAACATGGCGGATGCCGTGGCGCGGGCTGTGAACATCAACCCTGATCTCATCCGGGCCGGTGCCCTGTACCATGACATCGGCAAGGTCAACAACCCTCTCTGTTTCGTGGAGAACGAGTCCCTGCTCAACAAGGATGAGGAGCACAAATACCACAGCGGACTCACCCCGCTCCAAAGTGCACATGACATCAAGCGCCATGTCGATGACGGCATCGAGATAGCACAGAAGCACCACATGCCGCAGGTCATCATCGACTTTATAGCCACCCATCACGGCACCACTATAGTACGCTACTTCTACAATAAGTTCCTCAAGGAGGGCGGTGATCCGGCCCTTGTCGGCGAGTTCCGCTACAACGGGCGCAAGCCGGTGACCAAGGCCCAGATAGTCCTCATGCTCTGCGACAGCATAGAGGCGGCTTCCCGGACGGTCAAGGAGAACACGCCGAAGGCATATTCGGATTTTGTGGAGAGTATAGTGGCCGGCAAGATGGACGAGGGGCAGTTTGACAATGCCGACATCACGATCAGCGAGCTCAATACGGTCAAGGAGACGCTTAAGCAGTATCTCGCCCAGCTCAACCACGAGCGTATAGCATATCCAAAGAATAAATCGAACAAAAAACAGATATGAAAGTATTACAGAACAACATTGATGACCTCAATCTTGAACTCACAGTCGAGATAGAGGCTTCCGATTATGCTGAAATTTTGAGGAAGAAACTTGCCGAGTGCAGGCGCAAGGCTGATTTCAAGGGCTTCCGCAAAGGTATGGTCCCAGCTTCCATGATTCAGCGCGTATATGGCGAGCAGTGTCTCGTGGAGGCTGTCAACTACGTGATTTCCAAAGCTCTCGATGAGCATATAAGGGAGAATGATCTCAATCTCCTCGGCGAACCTCTCAACTCTGAGAAGCAGCCTGAACTCGAGTGGAAGGCCGGCAACGACTTCACCTTCGTCTTCGATGCGGCCCTCTCTCCGAAGGTTGACTTTGAAGTCGAGAAGTCTGACACCGTGCCTTCGTACACCGTTTCGATAGCCGTCAAGGACAAGACTTCCATGGAGGAGAGCCTCAAGAAATACTATGAGGAGAAAAAGGAAGAGAAGAGCGATGAGGACATAGAGAAAGAAGTCACCGAGCGTCTTGAGAACCAGTTCAAGAACGAGGCCGAATGGAGACTCAACAAGGATATCCGCGACTGCTTCGTGCAGAAGGCCGGACTGACTCTCCCGGAAGCTTTCCTTAAGCGCTGGCTTGTCGCTGCCAATGGCGGCAAAGTCACTCAGGAGGATGTCGAGAAGGAGTTCCCCGCATTCGCCGAGGATTTCAAGTGGCAGCTTGTCCGTGGCTTCCTCATGAAGAAGTTCGAGCTCAAGGTCGAAGAGTCTGACATCCGCGAGGCCGCTGAAGCCTATGTGACATATCAGTATGCCATGTACGGCATCGGCAATGTGCCGAAGGAGATGATTGACGAGGCTGTGGTCAATGTGCTCCACGACCGCAAGCAGGTTGAGCATCTTGCCGAGCAGGTGGAAGACCGCAAGGTGATAGAGAAGCTCAAGGAAACCATCACCCTCAAGCCGACCAAAATCACTTCCGCGAAGTTCCGCGAGCTGAAATAACCAGTATTATATCTAGTCTCAGGCAGGCTGGCGGTTTTCCGCCGGCCTGCCTTTTTGTTCCCTAAAGGGCTTCCGTGTTTACGTTTTGTAACATTGTTTAGAGGATTTGAAACATTTTCGAAATAAAATTGCTATCTTTGGCGGCGCGAATACAATAAGGGAATATATTATAATTATATATACTTTTAATTATTAACCAATTTTGTTTTCTACAGATGAAGAATCAGTCATTGATTTCTTTTATGGGTAGGGTGGCGCTTGTCGGCGCTCTCCTGCTCGGAGTCTGCACAACGGCGTTTGCGCAGCAGAAAATCTCAGGAACAGTGTTGGATGCATCCGGACAGGCCGTGATCGGCGCCGGTGTTGTCGTTGAAGGCACCACCAATGGCGTCGTTGTCGACTTGGACGGAAATTGGGCACTCACTGTCCCTACGGGATCGAATCTTGTTGTATCCTGCATCGGTTATGTGGACCAGAAGTTCACCGTACAGGCCGGCAAGGACAAGTATGACGTAGTTCTCCAGGAGAGCAGCACCATGCTCGAAGAGACTGTCGTTATCGGTTATGGTACCGTCAAGGTGCGTGATCTCACCGGATCCGTGGCAGCTGTCAGCTCCAAGGATCTCGAGGTTCCGGTAGCCAGTGTCGGAGAGGCCCTTCAGGGCAAGATGGCCGGTGTTGTAGTCTCCCTCAACGATGCAACCCCTGGTGCCGAGCCGCAGATCCGCGTGCGTGGAGCCAAGTCCATCACCCAGACCAACAACCCTCTCTACATTGTGGACGGCTTCCCTGTAAGCAGCCTTGTCAATGTGCCTTCTGACCAGATCAAGTCGATCAACGTCCTCAAGGATGCCGCCGCTACGGCCATCTACGGTTCCCGCGGTGCAGCAGGTGTTGTGATTGTGACGACCAAGAGCGCTTCTGAGGGTCAGACCCAGGTGACCTACAACGGCTTCGTGCAGATCAAGGATTCATCCTCAAGCGTACGCGACGTGATGGATACCTATGATTATCTGAAGTTTACCCTCGGGTTTGCCAGAGACTATAATCCTGAGATGTATTCCAACTTGAAGAAATACTTCGGATTAGGTGCAGAGAACGGCAACCACTATGCCGACTATGCAAACGTGAAGGCTCACAACTGGCAGGAGGATCTCTACAAGACAGGTATCGCCCACAGCCACAACCTCACCATCAGCAACGGCACGAAGAAGAACAGGACCATGTTCTCCCTCAACTTCCTCAACGATGACGGTACCGTCATCAACTCTTACTTCCGCAGGATCAACGCTTCCCTCAAGACGATTGAGAAACTCAGTGATACTTTTGATGTGGAACTCAATGTCTCTTACTCTTACAGGCAGAACCGCTCCAACCCTCGTCTGGCTTCAGCCTTCCGCTACAAGCCACTTGATGTCGTTTTCGGTGATGAAAGCAATGTTGCCGGTTTCGGTGCCGGTTATGATGGGTACATAAGTGATGCTTCAAATCCGGTAGAACTCACCTGGAATGAGCAGAACACCAATTATGCACACAACTTCCGCGGTATCGCCGCTGCCAACTGGACACCGCTCAAGGGCCTCAAGCTCCGCAGCGAGATCGGTCTCAGCAAGACATTCAGCAAGGCTGAAGGCTATGTTGCCGGCTACGGCACCACCACCAACTCCGCTTCTCTCCGCAGGACCGAGAGCGGTGACCTGCACTGGACCAACACTATCTCATACGAGCTTCCTCTTAATACCGAGTTCCATAGGGCTGATGTCATGGTCGGCAGTGAATGGATTTCCAGCAGCAGTGAGTGGATGCAGTACTATGCAGAGCTCTTCCCGTCATACTTTGACAGGGACAGGACGCTTGCCATGCTTTCTCAAGGAAAACTCAACAATGCTTTTACCCAGAAGATTGATCTTCCAGGACGTTCCCTTTCATTCTTCACCCGCGCGAACTATACTCTGCTTGACAAATATATGTTCACTTTCACAATGCGTGCTGACGGTTCTTCACGCTTCGCTCCGAACAACCACTGGGGATACTTCCCGGCAGGTGCTTTCGCATGGCGTTTGGTTGATGAGCCTTTCATGGCAAACACCAAGGACTGGCTCTCCAATCTCAAACTCCGTCTCTCTTACGGTGTGACCGGCTCTGACGCCATCAGTGCCAATCTTTGGAAAGAGTCATGGTCTCTCAGCACCAGCGCCACCAATTATACTATTTCTGATAACAGAACGGATACAAATACCGGCTACGGTTATCCATATCAGCCAGGCAGCATGGCTCCGAATCCGGACTTGAAGTGGGAGTCTACTGTCTCCCGTAATCTTGGCGTTGATTTTGGATTCCTTGACGAGCGCATCTATGGAACCGTAGAGGGCTATTGGGGAACCACTTATGATCTGCTCATGCCTGTCAACATCAAGTCTGCGTCAGGTTACACGTATCAGTTCCAGAATATGGGAAGTGTGTCCAACAAGGGACTTGAACTTTCTCTTGGTGGGGATATTGTCCGCAATCAGGACTTCACCCTTAGTGCCAACTTCATCTACAACTACAACGTCAACCGTATTGAAAAATTGTCTGACTCGGTAGCCGCCACCACTTATGGGCAGTGGACCAGTTCTGAGCGCAGCCCGAGTGCTGGTGAGTACTACCTCCGTGAAGGTTCTGCTATCGGTTCCATCCGTGGATTTGTGTATGACGGATGGTATACCACAGATGACTTCAATTACGACCCGACTACCGGTGTATATACTCTTAAAGGAAAAGCGCCTGGTGAGGAGAAGGTACCTGACTGGGCTATCAATTCTTACCCAAGTTCCTTCAATCTACCAGATGGCCAGACCGCTTTCCCTGGTGCAGCTAAAGCAAAGGATATTGACGGTAATGGTGTCATAAATGAGGACGATATAGTCGATCTGGGTGAAATGACCCCACGTTCAACCGGTTCATTCAACCTTTCTGGCCGTTGGAAGAGCTTTGACTTTTCAGCCAATTTCAATTATGTGATCGGTGGCCATCTCATGAACTTCTGGTCATTGATGTCAACTTATGGTGCGAAGGATAATTATTTCGGAGGTAACCGTCTCGCTTTCGTTTCAGAGGCTTACTCCCCATATCGTTGGAATAACGGAGACATTGAGTTTGTGAGTGATCCTGACGAACTTGATGCCATGAACGCCAATGCGACCATGCATACTCCTACTTCAATGGTTGGACTTCTTTTCGACCGCTGGCTTGAGGATGCCTCATATCTCCGTCTCAAGAATGTGACTGTAGGTTATACTCTGCCGAAGAGCCTTTCAAGCAAGGTTGGCCTGAAGAATATCCGTGCATACTTCACGGCTTCCAACATCTTCACCCTGACCAAGTACACTGGACTTGACCCTGAGGTCAATACCAACAGCAGTCGTACTATTTCGGGTATCAGTTACCCCTCACCAGGCGTAGACAACAACGCTTATCCTATCGCCCGTACATACACAATCGGTCTTAACATCACTCTGTAAAGAATACTGCAATAATGAAAAAGAATATCAAATATCTGTTTGTTGCTCTTTGCGGGACAGCAGTGATGTCCTGCAATCTGGAGCCTACTTCCCCGTCTTCTGTTGACGGCGACTTCGTCTTCAACGGCATGGAAACAGCCAAGACTGTGCTCCTCGGCGCATACAATCAGTATATCAACGAGTTCAACAATGGCTATGTGCCGAATTTTACCAATATCGGTTCGGACGTAGAGCGTTGCTCTGTGGGCAATATCACCGACCTTGTCGGAGGTGCACAGCTTTATAATGATCCTTATACGCCCGAGAAGTTTAACATCAATTTCCAGAATGGTAACTGGGATCGCCTCTATTCCATCATATCCAAGTGCAACAGCACGATCGAATATCTTGAAAAAGATTGGGATAACTTGATCAAGGATGCCCCTAACGAGAAGTCCGACCTTCTCGGTCAGGCTTATGCTCTTCGCGCATCAGTCTATTTCGATCTGGTGACGTACTATGGTGATGTGTTTTATGTGACAAAACCTGGAGAAGACGGAGGTGATAATCTCACCAACCGTGATTATATTATCGAAAGTGAACTTGAGAGTCTCTATCGTATTGAACCACTTCTCTACACCATCGGCCAGAATGGTCATTACTCCGACCAGATGACGCGTAACTTTGTAGACGGTCTTATCGGTCGTATGTGCTTTATGGAGGCTGGCTATCAGACCCGGCGTACTGACCTCGGTGCCGACTTCTACACTGACAAGGACGGTAAGGTAATTGAATTTGAAGTCTGGGGAACTGATGCTGACAAGAATGCCCAGTATGCCCGTCGTAAAGACTGGAATAAGTTCTATAAGGCCGCGCTCTCTTATCTCCAGAAGGCTGTGGAGCAGCCGGGCGAGGCTGTTCTCACGACAGTTGATCCGCGCTCTGACATCAATGGTCGTGTATATGACAACCCGTTCCAGTACTACTTTCAGCAGGTAAATGAGCAGAAGAAGGCGACCGAGACCATTTACGAGGTGACCATGAAAGAGAATGGTGGCGGTTCGCGTATCGCCTATAACTTCGGCCGTGGTTCAGCAGGTGCATCTCCGGCTATGCCTCCAAAGGCCAATGCCCAGATCTGCTCTTATCCGGAAGTTTACTACGGTGAGTTCGATCCTCAGGACAAGCGTCGCGATGTTTCCATGAGTGTCACCGGTTCTACTGGACTTGGTGTTGAGTCTCTATATACTTTCTCTCTTGGTAATCGTTTGACAATCGGAGTCGGTCTCAATAAGTATGACCTTAACCGTGTCGAGACTCCTGATCTCCGCCAGCTTTACAGCGGTATTTCATTCATCCACATGCGTCAGGCCGATATCATCCTTATGCTTGCCGAGGCTTATGCCCAGACCGGCAACGAAGGTGCAGCCAAGACTGAGCTCAAGAAAGTTCACGATCGTGCTTTCCCTGAGTCTGTCCGTGAAGCGAAGTTCGCTGAACTTCTTCAGACTCCTGCTTCTGAGACCCAGTCTGCCCTTGTGGAGGCCATCCTCAAGGAGCGTCAGCTCGAATTCCAGGGTGAGAACCTCCGCCGTTGGGATCTTATCCGTAGTGGAAATCTGCCAAAAGTTGCTGTAGAGTTCCGCAAGAAGATGGTTGATCATATGGCTCAGCTCAAGGCCAACGGCTATGCGCAGTTCGACAACGGCAACCAGCTTCCTGCTTATGTGTGGACCAAGCTTGTTGATGCCAAGAAGGACTACGGTTTCCGTCTTACCATGACGACTCCGGCCGGTCTTGACGAGACTTCAGATGAATATGCGGTTCTCTATCCGGGTTGGCGTGGACAGCATGATGACTGGCAGTCAGCCAAAGATTATCAGATCAATACCCGTGGCAACAATGTCAAGGTCGCTGTGACAGAGGATTATACCAACCTTGCTATTCAAGGCCTTTTCAAGTACATTGCTCCTGACAGTGATGAGGCGAAGGCTCTTGAGGCTCGTGGTTACAAGAAGACTGCTTGGGCAGTGGGGATGTACACTAAGGATGGAGAAGAAAACTCCAATCAGGAGGCTGAATGGAGCACCAAGTTCATGGGCGGCTATTCAGATGCCGACTATGCTGCTCGCAAGGCACCTATCCATCTTATTCCTATGCAGGAGACAGTATGTCTGACTTCCAAGGTGTTGAATGGATACGGATTCCGTTCTACTACTGTCAAGAAGTAAAATTTGATCCAATTAAATCATGAAAAGGCGGATTCTTCGGATTCCGCCTTTTTTATTGGTCAATTGATTTTTGAATCCACTTCGCAAAAACTCAATTTTATGGTTTTTGCGAAGTGGATTTCTGCTGCTAACCAAGTAACCAATTCGCAATGTCAATGATTTGAACACCCTCGTGCTGATAGGTGTCATGGCGTGTTCTCGCCAATATTATTTTTGGATAGGCGTCTTCGATTTTTAGCAGTGGAGCCACCTCTCTGTCGAACGTGTCCGGATTTGATATGTCGTCTGAAACTTGTATGTAGAGTTTTTCGTTCTGTCTCAAGGCGACGAAATCAATTTCTTTTTTGTATAGAAAACCGGCATATACCTCAAATCCCTGTCTCAAAAGCTCAAGCGCGACAATATTCTCGTATACCCTCCCATAGTCAAGATTCTTGGTACCAAGTTTGGCGTACTTGAATGCGTGGTCTGCCATGTAGTATTTGTCTTGAGATACAAGATATTTCTTCCCCCGAATGTCGAATCGGCGCACCTTATAAAACGCGAAAGCATTGCACAGATAGTCGACATAATTGCCGACTGTCTTGTCGTTTGTCTTTATTCTTTTTGCAATCAAAGAGGCGGCGATATTCCTGACCGATGTTATGTTAGATGCATTATCTAAAAGAAAGTCACAGACTGATGATAGGAGCTGGACGTTCCTGATCTTGTACTTCTGCTTGATATCTCTGACTATCAAGGTGTCAAATACTGTACGGATATATTTGAACCGGTCTTCGGGATTCTTGTAAAGGTACGAGCCAGGCATGCCTCCTTCGTATGAGTACCTGTCAAAGGCTTCTTGGATGTCATCAGGTGCGTAGTAATCACAAAACTCCTTAAACGAGAATGGGTAGACTTCTATCTCATATGATCTTCCAGTGAACAGTGTAGCCAAATCGCTGCTCAATAGGAAGGCATTAGAACCAGTTATGTATATGTCGTATTTTCCGCATTCGTGAAGGCTGTTGATTGCTTTCTCAAAACCAGAGCACATCTGTATCTCATCGATGCATACGATGTTCTCCACTTTCGGAACATATCGGCTGTTCACATAGTCATATAATTTGTGATACTCTGTCAATCCCTCAAATTCTGTGAGATTGAAGTTTACATGGATGACGTTGCACTTCGGAGAGAGCTCTTTCTTCTTATCAATGAAAGCCTCCATTAATTTTGATTTTCCCGAGCGTCTTATTCCCGTAATTACCTTGATGTCGGGTGTTCCTGCAACATCAAGTATCCTGTTCAGATAGTTGTTCCGTTCTATGAGTTTCATGTCTTTGACTGGTTCTATTTCGCAAAGTTAACAAATTATCGATTTTGCGAAATAGGTGCACGCGAACTGCAAACATTCTTTTCTATGATTTTTTTGTCTTTATTTCTTTTGTTGAAATTTATAGTTATCTTGCGCAAAACCGTGTTATTATGAAACGAGCAAAACTATTAACCAGTGTTTTTATTATAGGTGCACTTATCGGGTGTTCCTCAAAGTATGATGATTCTGCGTTGGTCAGGAGAGGGGAGGATTTGTCTTACTACTATGCCAGTCAGAAAATTTTTCTTGAGGAACGTCAGGATCTGATGTTTGTCAGTTTTTGTGGTGACCAGTCAAAAGAATTTTTTGTTGCGAGAATAAACAGCGGAACATCTCCGCTCAGACTTTTTGATCCGAGCGGCAAGGGAGAGCAGGTGGCGAATTCATCAAGTGACATGTTCCTGTTGCAAGGGGCTCCGATAGAGATAAATAAGCAGATTAAGGCATTCAAGAATGATCCGTCAGTGCTTTCTGTATCAAAAATACTTGTATACGAGGGAAGTTTTATTGCGGTTTCCAATGAGTTTTCCGTTAAGTTGAAGAAGGGGATTTCGGTAAGCGAACTTGAAAATATGGCGACAGAGTACGGTTGTAAGATTTTTCAGAGAGAACTTTTTGACGATGATATATTTTTCTTGGAAGTTGACAAGTCATCGGAATTGAGTGTTCTGCAACTTGCTTGCATATTTTACGAGTCTGGTCTGTTTGTCTTCACGTCCCCTGATTTCTATTTTCTCAATGCTTTTGGTAATGTATGAGAAATAAGTTATTTATTATCGTGGCCCTTGCTTTGGAAGTGATAGGCTGCTCAAAGATGGAGACGAGTGAGATAATGCCGATTTCTTTTGATTCCGAGACTGGCGTGGATCTGTTCTCGGACGATCATGGAACTGCTTCTGCGTTGCTGGAGCAGAACGGTTTTGATTTAGGTGAACGCCCTGGTGACAATGGAATCTGGGTTGCAGGAGAAGGCGCTGTTGTCATCAATGACAAGGCTGTCATAGATGAGGTCGTGAAAGAATTTTGTTTGGAGTCGAAAATTTCTGCGGGACTGGAGAATTATTCTCTTCTTGTCGGTTATGCTGTTACGGGTAATACGGGCGGATATGAGGTCAGCCAGTGTGTGAAGACCACCGACGGAGTAAGCCTATGCCTGCGGGTGGAACAAGTCGGAGGTGGCTGGTGTATCCCTGGTTACGAGTACTTTATGGCTTTATATCCGAAGCTGCCGTCCGGCCCTGTCAGCAGAATCTACCGCACTGATTTGTAGGGCTTTATATCTTTCTACTTCGCAAAAATGCAATTTTATGATTTTTGCGAAGTAGATTTCTGGTATAAGTGCAGATCCTTGAATCAGAAAACGCTTCTGAGTTGTCAGTTTTTTGCACATAGAGATTTTAATTATCTTCACTACTTGTTCAGATATTGCTTGACCGCTGCAATTATATTTGCTTTCACGTCTTCCCATCTAATGGGAACAAGCATCTTAGGCATAGGATCTGTTTCTGCATCTTCAAAATATGTAAGGCTCTTTATGGATGTGAATAATTGGGCATCTGAATATTTTTGTCTGTAAAAAGAGATTAGTTCATCCAAAGAGTAGCTCTGAAGCAGAAAATAATAGTCAATAAAGTCTTTTTTGGTCCCACGATTCGTTATTGCGGATAATTTCATTGCTGCAATGTCTCTGATTCCTGCCAATCTGATACCGTCTTCAATTACCGGCTCATCTATCCATGGATAATTATAGTTGACTATGTCAATCTTGATACCGTCAACTATCAGGAATCTCATCATTTTTGATGCTGATATAGGTGATACGGAAGATGCGAAAGACGAGAACTCTTCAGTCAGTTCTTCCAATTCTGCATCTGCTCTCCCGAATAAATCAAGGTCAATAGATACCCGATGACCAATCTGCAAGGCGAGTGCTGTGCCGCCGACAAGTCTGGTATCTTTTAATATGTCAATAGACTGGATCTTCCTCAGAAGTTCAAGTGTGTCGTGGGAGATTGTTTCGAAGTGTAGCATCGGAAAGTTTCTTCTGGAACTGACGAGATGGCCGAGATGAATGACACTGCTTTCGGATCAAGTGTCCTCAGATTTTTTGCAATGTTTGCGATACGAGTCATTCCGTATCTTTCAACGATAAGTTCCCAGTCCTTCATCTGCCCGAATTCCAATACGCGTTTTACGACAAAGGGTGCATTGGATTCAAGGTCAATACTGCCTTTATCTGTGTCCCAGAAAAGGTAGTCAGAGAGAGACTGTATATATTCAGCATCGATCATGTAGACAAATGTATTAATTCAGCCAACTCGCTTTTTATTTGTAGAGATATTTCTTAAAGGCATCTTACCACAATGCTATTTTCCCGGCAATACCTAAATCAAGAGTTGCGGTCGTTATTCCCAATGCTTGGAACACACGGCTCATTGTGGGCAATGTTATAATACTTGTACCTTTCTCTAATTTGGAAATTTGAGCACGTTGTACACCAATGCGCTCACCAAGTTCTTCCTGAGTGAGATTTTGAGCCAATCGAGCCTTGCGTATGGCTTCACCTACAATGTAGGCATTCACATCCTCTTTGAGCTTGGCTTCCATTGCTTCACGCTCTGGTGTTCCTCGTTTACCCCAGAGTTTGTCTTTCATGTTGTCTGCTGGTATCAATTTCATCTGTGCCATAACTATTTCTTTTTATTATTAAAGTACTCTTTCCTTATTTCCTCTGCTTTGGCAATCTCTTTTAATGGTGTCTTTTGCGTTTTCTTGATTATGCCATGCGTGGCAATAACCAACGTGTCTTCCTCGGTATCCCAAAAGGAAAAAAGTCTGTAGCAGATGCCATTATAGAGAGTGCGAAACTCCCATCTTTCGGTATTTTCAAGTTTTTTGAAGATGTCAACTTTCATCACTCCTTTCTCGACCAAGAAGATATTGTAGTAAATCTTCTGTCGCGCTTTGAATGACTGTGCATCCAAAAAGGCTTGTGCTTCTTCTGTCAACATCACTTTAAGTTTGTTGATGCTCATTTTATTTGTGTTATGGTGCAAAGATAGTATTTTGTTTCCAAATAACGATACAAATGACATTTATTAATGATACGTCAAAAATTCTGGTATCTTTTAATAATTGCCATATTCCGAAGAAGGCCGGCGGAAATTTCCGCCGGCCTTCTTTGAGTGCTGTGCCGCCGCTTACAGTTCCCGCTGGCCCTTGACGTATTCTTCGGCCATCTGGTGGAACTTCTCCACGAGGGAGGCGAGATCCGGCTGGTCTGCGAGGTTGACAAGCTCGTGCGGGTCGTTGACCTCATCGATGAGCATGCGTCCCGCCCCGGCCCCGTAGAACTCGGCATAGCGCCAACGCTCTGTGCGGATGCCGACTCCGGTGATGCCCTTGCCGTGGTTGTCCCACACGGTGTAGGCCGGCTTGTCGAACTCGGCTTCAGGGTTGTCCAGAAGCGCAGCGAAGCTCTTTCCCTCAAGGTACTCGTTCTTCGGGAGTCCGCAGAGCTCCACGAGGGTAGGGTAGATGTCGAGGTTCTCAGTGATGCGGTATGTCACCTTGCCGTTGCCCTTGGCGCGCGGATCCACCACTACGAGCGGGGTGTTGGTGGCCTCTTCCCACAGCGATCCGGCCTTCGACCACTTGCCCTTCTCGCCGAGCATGAACCCGTGGTCAACGCAGAACACGATGATGGTGTTGTCCCTCAGGCCCGCTTCATCGAGGGCTGCGATGAGCCTGCCGACATTCCAGTCCACGTAGCTGATGCAGGCCCAGTATGCGCGTGTGAATGACCTTGCGTCCTCCGGGCTGCTGCGGCGGTTGATGAACACGTCGGCGTTGATCTCCCTGATGGAGCCTGCCGGGAAGCCGCGCGGTATCATCGGGTAGGTGCAGAAATCTTCCGCGAGCGGAATGTCGTTGATGTCATAGAGGTCGAAGAACCTCTGGGGCGCGATGCACGGGGTGTGAGGCTTGGAGTAGCCGCAGGCGATGAAGAACGGTTCGTCCTTCTTGGCTGCCGACTTGATGAACTCGATGGCCTTGTCGGTGTTGGTCTCCTCGCTCTTGTACCGTTCCTCGTCTGCGAACCATCGGTCGGATTCGGCTCCGTGGCCCACGTTGTACTCGTCTCCCGGCACAAGTTCCCTCTTGCCGTTCTTCTTGATGAGGTTTTTGCCGCCGCCGCGGCTCTCGACCCAGAGACGGTGCTCGTCATTGGATACATGCGACGGCTTGAAGTCGCCGACACCCTTGTTGCGGCGGCGCTCCCAACCCCCGAAATCCCAGGCCTCGCTGTCCTCGATTCCGGAGTGGAAGATCTTTCCGGACACGTAGGTCGTGTAGCCGTGGTTCTTGAAATACATCGGCAGGCTCTGCCATTCCGGGTGGTCGGCTCCCCACCACGGGGAGTTGTTGTAAATCATCGTTGAAGTCGGCTTGTGGCCGGAGAGCAACGAGGTGCGGGACGGGCCGGAGAGCGGGTACTGGCAGTAGTTGTGCTGGAACAGTACGCCCTCGGAGGCGAGTTTGTCGAAGTTCGGGGTGTGCATCTGCGGCGTGCCGTAGATTTTCCAGTCTGTGCGCATGTCGTCCGACATGATGAACAGCACATTCATCTTCGGCTCCGCTCCTGTCGCCATCGCGGCCCCGGCCACGAGGCCGAGCCCGACAGCGGGAATCATTTTTTTTGTCATTGTGGTGTTATAGATAAAGTTTGATGAAGTCAAGGTAGTACTTCCAGTCCTGAGGAAGCACGCCGTGGCCGCCGTCGTGCATCACGAAACCGAGGGTGTTGAAGATCGGCTTCTCCGGGGCCGGCATCACGTTGGTGCCGAGGTCATCCTTGCCGAGCAGTTCATAGACCGGCCCGGCCTCCACAGCGGCGCAGAACTCGCCCTTGGCATCTGACCATGTGTCGGTGCTTCCGGTCGAGAGGAGCAGCGGCCTCGGGGCCACGAGGGATATGACGAGGTTGGCGTCCATCGGCATCTTGGTCACGTCAGAGGCGTATTTGCCGTAATTCGGCGCGAACTGGTATGAGTAGCGGGTAGGGTCGGTGAGGTGGGCGACTGTCTCCCCGAAGTTGCGGCGGCTCAGTGCTGCGCCGCCCTCTCCTGAGCAGCTCGGTATCACGACGGCGATCCGCTGGTCGCGCGCGCCCGCCCAAAGTGTGGTCTTGCCGAGGCGAGAGCAGCCTGTGAGGGCGATTCTCTTGGCATCTATGTCAGGGTCTTTCTCGAAGTAGTCGATTACGTTGCTCACGCCCCATGCCCATGTGGACACCGCTCCCCACTCGTCGTCGGCGAAGCCTGTCTGCCCGTCCTTGAGGTAGAGGCTGCGCACTCCAAGGTAGATGCCTCCCTCGAAATCCGGCTCGAAATCGGTATAGCAGAGAGTTGCGAAACCGTAGCCCTCCTTGAGGTATTCCTTGATGACGGAGTCGAGGGCGAACTTTGACGCTGCCGGATTGGACTCGGCGAGGCGCACTTTCTTGGTGTTCTTGTCCCAACTGCGGCCCGGCTTGACACCAGGGTCTGCCACCGTGATATTGTTCGGTGAGAAGCTGAGGTTGAGAAGCAGCGGCACCGGCCCGTCGGCGTCTTTCGGCAGATAGATGAGCACATCGGCACGCGGGCCTTCATTGTCCTTGGAAAAATATATGGTGACCTGCTTGCGCACCGCGCCGCCTTCCATGCCGAGATCCTCCTTGACGTCGTAGCGCACTTTCAGTTTTTTGGCCGGCCACTTGCCGTACTGGTTCTCCTCCACTATCTTGAGGACTTCCGGCCTGCGCTTGCGCCACCATTCTTTGGCGGTGGTGACCTTCTTGCCGTTGTTGAATGTAAGCGCATCCGGGAGTGTGGCTTTGTAGTCTCCGACTTTGGACTCGTCGTAGTTGACAGGGATGCCTGCAACGACATCCTGCTGTGCGTGGGCTGAACCTGCCGCAAGCATGCATGCGGCCAGGCTTAAAGCAAAAATTGAATGTTTCATTTGCTGGGTGGTTATTTGTTTCCACGAAATTAAGCAAAAATTCCTAACTTTACGAAAATTGTTACCGCATAGAGATGACCAGAACACAATCCATCCTCCTTTCGCTCTCCCTGCTCCTGGCGGGAGTGCCGCTTTCGGCCGGAACAGCCGTTGTCAATCTGCGCACCGAGTCCATGCAGACCCCGGTGGGCATTGATGAATCCAGACCATATTTCAGCTGGCAGATGTCATCTGACCGTACCGGGGCCGCGCAGACCGCTTATAGGCTGACGGTCGCCGACAGTCCCGAGAAACTCTCCGGCGGCGATCTGGTCTTCGACAGCGGCCTGGTGCGTTCGGCCGAGTCGCTCAACATCCCTTATGACGGGTCGGCCTTGCGTGCTTCGACCAGGTATTTCTGGAAAGTGAGCGTCACGGACGAGACGGGCGCGACAGTTGACTCCGATCCCACCTGGTTCGAGACCGGCCTGATGGGCAGCGGCTGGAGCGGGGCACAGTGGATAGGCTCCGACAAGGTTGGCGCTTCCAAGTACCGTACATTCTTCAACATAGACTACGATGTCCGCATTATGGAAGGCAGCGGCCGTGCCGTGTTCGCATACAGCATCAAGGACAAAGATAATTATATAACCGTCGGGCTTGATGTCAGCGGCAAGCCGTCCCTCAGCGTGGACTACGCCGTGGAAGGGGACAGGCGTCACCTCTCCACCATCGACCTCTCGGACATCATCACTCCGGAGAACAGGCACGCCCCGCATCACCTGACCCTCAAGGTCAGCACCCCGGGTTATCACCTGAAATCCAATCTGATAGTCCTTCTTGACGGCAAGATGCTCCGCCCGACGGAAGGTGTGCCCGGCGGCCCGGCGAGGGAAAACGTCTCTTCAGGCAACCCGTACCAGATGGTCATAACCCCTTACCCGGGCGGTGAACGCGTACACGACTGGGCGCGCCTGCATTCGATAGGCTTTCTCCAGCCGAAAGGGGAGAAGGCCGAGTTCTCGAACATAACGGTTTCCGAGGACAACTGGGACACGGTGCTCTACACTGATCCGGAGCCCAAGCATCTCGTCAACGGCAACGGACGCCTGCAGACATGGGAGCCGTACGGCAAGGTCTCAGCCCCGATGCTCCGCCGCGGCATCGAGATTTCCCGTCCCCTCAAGAGCGCGAAGCTCTATGTCACAGCGCGCGGAATCTATGAGTTCTACATCAACGGGGAACGTGTCAGCAACGACTGGTTCAACCCGGGCTGGACGGACTACCGCTACCGTATAATGTACAACAGCTACGATGTCACCTCCATGCTGCGTCAGGGTTCCAACGGCCTCGGGGCTATGCTCGGTGCAGGCTGGTACAGCGACCTCAACATCTTCACTTCGGCATTCGTGGACCCTTACGGCATCAGGCAATCCCTGCTCGCCAAACTCCTGCTCACCTACGAGGACGGCACCAGCGAAGTGATCGTAACCGACGGCAAATGGAAGAAATACGACGACGGTCCGGTGACACGCAACGGTTTCCAGTTCGGCGAGGACTATGACGCACGCAAGGAAGTGGACGGCTGGACGCAGGGCGGGTTTGACGACTCGTCCTGGGATGCCGCCTGCATCTTCGAGCGCCCTGCCCCGAGCGTGAAGATCCAGGCCTATGTGGGTCTGCCGATACAGAACAACATCACCCTCACCGCCGTCAGTGTCAGCGAGCCGGTCAAGGGAACATTTGTCTACGACTTCGGTCAGAATGTGGTCGGCGTGCCGCGTCTCGAAGGCATGAAGGGCAAGTCAGGCCAGACCGTCACCCTCCGTTTCGGGGAGATGATCTACCCGGAGACGATCCCTGTGGAGCCGGTCGAGCCATATACTGTGGAAACCTATAAGAAAATGAAGGGACAGGTGTATATCGAGAACTATCGCGGGGCCATCTCCATCGACAACTACATTATGCGCGGGCGCGCGGAAGGGGAGACATGGCAGCCGCTCTTCACCGATCACGGTTTCCGCTATGTGTCCGTGACGGGCCTCGGCAAGCCGCTTCCGGTGGAATCGGTCAAGGCCGTGGTGCTCGAATCCATCGGCAACACCACAGCCACATTCGAGACTTCAGACAAGAACGTCAACCGCCTGTTCCAGAACATCCTCTGGGGCCAGAGGGGCAACTTCCAGGCCGTGCCTACCGATTGTCCGCAGCGCGACGAACGTCAGGGCTGGACGGGAGACGCTCAGGTGTTTGCACGTACGGCCACATACTTCAGTCCTTGGGTTGACAAGTTCTATGACCGCTGGTTCTGGTCAATACGCGACAACCAGAACATCGACGGCAGCTATTTCAATTACTACCCTGTCACCGGTCGTCCGCCTTACGGTTTCACCAACGAGAACCCGGGTTGGATGGGCTGGATGGAAGCAGGCATCATCGTGCCGTATCAGGTATATATGCAGTATGGGGACATCAAGGCCGTGGCGCGGATGTACGACTCCATGGTCCGCTATATGGACTATCTGGAGCGCCAGGCCAAAGGATTCCTCCAGCCGGACTCCGGCATCGGCGACCACCTTGCGGTGGAGAGGACCAATATCGGGCTCACCAACACGGCCTACTATGCTTACGACGCCTACATGATGTCCAAGATGGCCGCAGCTCTCGGCAAGAAGTCCGATGCAGCCAGATACTCAGCCCTTTATGACAACATCAAGGCCGCATTCAACAGGACTTATGTCCGTGAGGACGGTGTGACCGTAGCTCCGTACAAGGCTGTCAAGTGGTCCGGGATGCCTGAAGCCTCAGATGCGCCGAAAGATGGAGAACTTGTCCCGGTTGACACCCAGACCTCTTATGCCCTGCCTCTGCGCTTCGGTCTCTTCGATGACTCCGTCAAGGACAAGGCCGTGTCGAACCTTGTCAAGAACATCCGCGAGCACGGCGACAAGCTCACCACAGGATTCATCGGCACCCCGTATCTCAATCCCGCCCTCTCCGACAACGGCCGTGATGATGTCGCTTTCACCCTCTTCGAGCAGAAGGACTGCCCGTCCTGGCTCTACCCTGTACTCCAGGGTGCCACCACCATGTGGGAGAGGTGGAACTCCTACACCATCGAGAACGGCTTCGGCCCGGTGGACATGAACTCGTTCAACCACTACGCCTACGGGGCGATAGGGGAGTGGATGTACGCCTATCTGCTCGGTTTCCAGAGAGATGAGGACCGCCCGGCCTACAAGCACATACTCCTGCAGCCTCGTGTCGGAGGTGATCTTGAGTTTGTGAACGGAGGGTTCGAGACCCCGTACGGACGCATAGATGGAGGTTGGGAGAAGACATCGCGCGGCTACATATACCGCGTGACGATTCCGGCCAACACCACCGCCTCTCTCACCCTTCAGGCTTCGGGCGTATCCGCTGTCAAGGTGCTTCGCGGCCGAGAAGGTGTGGGCCCTCTGCGCAGTCTCAAAGGCCGTGTGATGGCGGAACTCAAATCCGGAACTTATGAATTTGAAGTCAAGATAAAATGAAAGAGTACATCGAACAAAACCGTGAGCGCTTCCTTCAGGAGCTCTTCACCGTCCTGCGCATCCCCTCGATAAGCGCGAAGCCGGAGCACAAGGCTGACATGTACCGCTGCGCCGAGACGCTTGCCGACCTGCTTCTGGAGGCCGGTGCGGACGAGGCCGGGGTCTGCGACACCGCCGGCAACCCTGTTGTCTTCGGACAGAAGATCATCGACCCTTCGCTGAGCACAGTGCTCGTCTACGGGCACTATGATGTCCAGCCGCCGGAGCCGCTTGAGAAGTGGAACTCCGACCCTTTCGAGCCGGAAGTGCACGACGGGGCCATCTGGGGTCGCGGGGCCAACGATGACAAGGGGCAGCTGTTCATGCATATCAAGGCCTTTGAATATCTGCTGCGCAGCGGAAAACTCAGGCACAATGTCAAATTCCTCTTCGAAGGAGAAGAGGAGATCGGCAGCCCGTCGCTCCCGGCGTGGATCAAGTCACACAAGAAACTGCTCAAGGCTGATATATGCCTTGTCAGCGACACCACGATGATCAGTGACAAAGTCCCGTCCATCAACTGCGGGATGCGCGGCTTGAGCTATCTTGAAGTGAAGGTCATCGGGCCGAACAAGGATCTGCACTCCGGACATTACGGCGGAGCGGTGGCGAACCCCATACAGGTTCTCTGCGAGATGATCTCCAAACTCATTGATGCTGACGGGCGCGTCACTGTCCCGGGTTTCTACGATGATGTGGTGGAACTGTCCCGCGCGGAGCGCAGGATGCTCGCCAGGGCCCCGTTCAACATGCAGGAATACAAGGACTTCCTCGGAGTCCGCGCCCTTCGTGGGGAGAAAGGCTATACCCCTCTGGAGCAGACCGGCATCAGACCTTGCCTTGATGTCTGCGGCATCTGCGGCGGCTACACCGGCGAAGGGGCCAAGACGGTGCTTCCTTCGGAGGCCCGCGCCAAGATCTCCATGAGGCTTGTCCCTGATCAGCGCAGCGCTGACATCACACGCCGTTTTGCCCGTTACTTCAAGTCTTTGGCCCCTCGCTGCGTGAGGGTTGAGGTCAAGGAGTGCGAGGGCGGTGACGGATTCCTCATCCCTATCGGCTCATCAGCCTACAAGGCCGCCGCCCGCGCCATGGGCGAGGTCTACGGGGTGGAACCGGTGCCGTCGCGCGGCGGCGGCTCCATAGCCGTGCTGGCGGAGGTTCAGAAGATTCTGGGCATCGATCCGCTGCTGATGGGCTTCGGACTTGAGCGCGACACGATACACTCGCCTAACGAGAGCTTCCTTCTCAGCCAGTTCTTCCGAGGGATGGAGTCCATCGCCAAGTTCTACGAGTACTGGGAGAGGTAGCGTCCACGCCATCTGTTTGCAGGAGAGAGGGATTTTGATTAAGTTTGCGGCAAATTGTGAATTTGTTATGACAAAGAAGACAAAGGTGATCTCCTGGATCGTGGGAGTGCTGCTGGTGGCAGCGGCTACAGTGTTCTATTTCAAGTTCTATTTCGTCTTCGGCGACGGAGTCAAGGCCGGAGAACTCAACCAGATTGTCCACAAGGGCTGGGTCTGGAAGACCTACGAAGGACGTCTCATCCAGACAGGCTTCAACAGCACCAAGCGCAGCGGAAGCCTCCAGTCCAACGAGTTCAATTTCTCAGTGACCGACAAGGCAGTGGCCGATTCTCTGATGAGGTGCAGCGGCAAGATGGTCGAGCTTCACTACAAGGAATACAACGGCTGGCTGCCTTGGCGCGGCATGCAGAGATATGTCGTGGACAAGATCATATCAGTCAGCAAACCGTCTGCGGCTTCTGAGGTCCCGATCATCACCGGAGGGGAGGAGACCAGTCTATGACAGGTGCATTTCTTTTCATCATAGCGGCCGTCATCTCCACCCACCCTGCAGGCAACCCGAATGCAAGGCTGCTCACCGTTGAGGAGTCGGTGGGGCAGGGGCCGCGGTCAGTATATCCGGAGAGGGTGAAGCTCTGGTGGGACGCTTCGAGCAGGCTGACCAAGGAGCGTCCGTCTTTCTCGAAGCCGACTTATACTCTCCCCAAGAGCGAAGGCTCCGGCATAGTCTACGGGCAGACCGTCAGCCGCAACGAGTTCGGCATCAGCGGTGGAGTGTTTCCATCGCCTGACGGCAAGCGGCTCGCCGTATACCGCAAGGACGAGTCGGCGGTGAGCCTTTTCCCTCTCTTCGACATCACCACGCGCACGGGCAGCACCCGCGAGATCCGTTATCCGATGGCCGGCATGGCTTCGGAGAAGCTTTCCGTCTGCATCTGTGACACTTCAGGCAGCATTCTTGCCACCCTCAAGGTGGACGACTTCGATGAGGAGCGCTATCTGACGGGAGTGACCTGGTCGCCTGACGGCAAATATGTCTTCGTACAGGTGCTCGACCGTCCGCAGCACAACCTCAGACTCAACATGTACCGCGCCTCCGACGGCAGTTTCGTACGCACGCTTCTTACCGAGCACAACGATGCCTGGGTGGAGCCGCAGGAGGGACTTCACTTCATAAAGGGCAGTTACAATTTCCTGTACAGTACCGACAACCGTGACGGTTACCGCAATCTCTATCTCTGCGACACTCTTGGCCATGTCTCACGCCTCACTCCGTGCAACGCCGATGTCCAGTACATCGCCAACGACGGACGCAATGTCTTCTACACCTCTGCCGAGGTCTCCCCAATAGAGAACCACCTCTTCAAGGTGAGTCTCAAGGGGCTTAAAGCCGGCAGGCCGAAGCGGCTCACTTTTGAGCGCGGCTGGCACCAGATCGACATGTCGCCGGACTGCACCAAGTTCATAGACCGCTACAGCAGCCTCAACGTGCCCGGGGTCACTGAGGTCAAAAACATAGACGGAGAGGTGATCAACCATATCCTCACCGCCATCGACCCGCTTGACGAGTATGCCCAGTGCAAGGTGGAACTCGGCACCGTGAAATCGGCCGACGGCCGATTCGACAACTACTACCGCCTCTTCTACCCGCGCGACTTCGACCCTTCCAAGAAATACCCTCTTATCGTATATGTCTATGGAGGGCCTCATTCCCAGATGGTTACAGACAGCTGGCTCGGGGGAGTGAGGATGTGGGAGATGATGATGGCCCAGAAAGGCTATGTGGTCTATGTCCAGGACAACCGTGGCACACAGAACCGCGGTGCGGCTTTTGAAAAGGCCATCAACCGCCAGTGCGGACAGGCTGAGATGGAGGACCAGATGGAGGGTATCCGTACCCTGCTGGCCACCTGCCCGTGGATAGACCGTGACCGCATCGGGGTGCACGGCTGGAGCTACGGCGGGTTCATGACATTGTCCCTTGCCACCAATAACCCTGGATTTTTCAAGGTCGCTGTGGCCGGCGGCCCGGTGATCGACTGGAAGTGGTATGAGGTGATGTACGGCGAGCGCTACATGGACACTCCTCAGACCAACCCGGACGGTTTCGAGAAGACCTCTCTGCTGCCCAAGGCCGCTGACCTCACGGGACGCGTGCTCATCTGCCAGGGAGTGCTGGACGACACAGTGGTATGGGAGCATTCGCTCAGTTTCATCCAGGAATGCATCAAGGCTGAAAAACGGGTGGACTATTTCCCGTATCCGCTTGAGCCTCACAATATGAGAGGCCGTGCGAGGGTGCATCTGTACGACAAGATAACAGACTATTTCGAGACTTATTTATGATGAGAAGATTTCTCGTGGCATCCGTGCTGGCCTTGACGGTCAGCGCCGGTTGTCTCGCGCAGACCAAGGCAGAGACAAGACTGTATGACAAGACTGTCAAGAAGCCGTCCGTGGCCGCTTTTGACAAGTTTCTCAAGAAATACCCTTCGTCCGTATATTCGGAGGAGATCAAGGCCCGGCGGGACACTCTTCTGCATATCAGCCCCTACACTGAGCAGCAGGCGTCGTCCATCATCGGGAGCACACTTCCTGCCGGAGCCGAGTTCAAGGCCATACCTCTGCGCAGCGACGGGGTGGACAGGATATACGCTGTCTGCATCGGGGCTGACAGCCTGGGCCTTGACAGGGTCAGGTTCTACTCTGTGGAGCGGGTTCCAGGCAAGCGTGGCAAATCTGATCTCTGGAAGACTCTTGGCAGCTACGAGGCGCCTGCGGCCGATGCCGAAGGGATGGCCGAAAGGCATTTTGTGGACAGCAGCTTCACATTCCGCATCAAGGGGGCCGACTGGTTCGGCTTCAGTTACCTGATGTCTTCTGCCGACAAGTCTCAGCAGGTATATGTCGAGGCTGGTTACTGTCCGTCAAGCGATGCTTTCGATGTCGTCGCTTTCCGTGGCGCCAATACTCTGGCTGCCGGTTCTGCCGATCCGTACCGCATCACCGGCCGGGTGGAGAAGAACCTGCTTGGCGGCGAGACTCAGCCGCAGGTCCGCCTGATGCTCTCACGCATAGAGAGCAACCCGTTGCTGGAGGCTGTCCCGGAGAGGGATTACCTGACCGATGCTGCCATAGAATGGTGGACCACTCACAATCCGGAGGCTCTCACTACGGCCAAGAAGTTGAGCTTCAATATACTTCCGGCGGAAAGTTCGCTTGTCGAGGATTTTGCCTCAGCCAAGGGAAAGGTCAATTCGTCCAAGTACCGCGCGGCCATGATGGACATCCGCGGGTACACTGTAGTGGTGGTCTATCAGAAAGAAAGCGATGACTATGTGCTGGCATGGGCCGAGCTTGAATGCCGCAACAAATACAAGGACCGCCTGCTCAACAGCATCGAGCTGGAAGGCAGCAATCTGGTCATGTCTTTCTACCATGGCAGCCGTTATTTCAAGTACACCATCAACCTCGCGTCCAAGACTCTGCGCCGATGAACCAGAATGAACCTTGATTTTGTCGGTCATAGTATGGACAATTCAATATAAATCACTAAATTTGCAATCCCTCCATGGGTTTCAGCCCAGTGAGGGTACGAGTGCGGGGTTTTCCCTTTTGTGTTTTGTAATGCATTAAAATTCAACCTATTAGGTGGATTTTGATGACCCTTTGTGTAAATTGATGGCCGTTTTGGACTATGATGCCGTCGCGTGGTACGTGATGCGCGTGACATACCAGCGTGAGCTGCCCGTGCAGGCAAAACTCAGCGCTGCCGGCATCGAGACTTTTGTCCCGGTCGGGCGTGTGCGACGCCGCAATGCCGAAGGTGTCTCCATCGGTTGGAAGACTGAACCTCTCGTACACAACTACCTCTTCATACGTGATTCCTTGCGGACCATCCGCAGCCTCAAGGCGGAGATCCCTCATCTCAGATATATGATGGGTACAGATGAAGACGGGCTTTCCCGGCCGCAGTCGGTGCCGGACAAGCAGATGCAGGATTTTATAAGGGTGATCAATACCGACGGCTCCAAACTGCTTACCGAGGTTCCCGATCTCAAAAAAGGTGACAGGGTCCGGGTGCTTATCGGGCCTTTCGAGGGGGTTGAGGGCGTGTTTGTGATGATGCCGCGCCGCCACGAGAACAGGGTTGTGGTGCAGATTCAGGGTGTGGCCGCTGTTGCCACGACATCCCTCCTGCGACGCGACGTCGAGAAAATATGAAAAAACTGACATGAGAGAATTCAAGGACATACAGATAGCGGTGGCCGGCACGGGTTATGTCGGCCTGAGCATCGCGACGCTGCTCTCGCAGCATCATAAGGTGACGGCCGTGGATGTCGTTCCCGAGAAAGTCGAGAAGATCAACAGCCGCATCAGTCCCATCCAGGACGAGTACATCGAAAGATATTTCCGCGGCGAGTTCCCTGACGGCGTACAGGGCGGGCTTGACCTCACCGCCACGCTTGACGGGGCGGCAGCCTACCGTGACTCCGATTTCGTGGTCATCGCGGCCCCGACCAACTACGATCCCGAGAAGAACTACTTCGACACACACCATATCGAAGACGTCATCAATCTGGTGCTCAGCGTCAACCCCGATGCGGTGATGGTCATCAAGTCCACCATCCCTGTGGGCTACACCCGCAGCCTGTATGTCAAGTATGCACTCAAGTTCCTCACCGATCCGCAGCTGAAGGGCAAGAAGTTCAACCTGCTCTTTTCCCCGGAGTTCCTCCGCGAGAGCAAGGCCCTCTACGACAACCTCTATCCGTCCCGCATCATAGTCGGATACCCGGAGAGCCTTCCTGCCGACAAGGACCGCAAATGGGATGAGGAAAACGCAGCCATCGCCGCCATAGGCAGCCCGCAGGCCCGCGAGTACGCCAGGATTTTCGCCGACCTTCTCCGGGAGGGCGCACTCAAAGAGGAAATCCCGACCCTGTACATGGGCATGAAGGAGGCCGAGGCCGTGAAACTCTTCGCCAACACCTACCTCGCCCTGAGGGTCAGCTACTTCAACGAACTGGACACTTATGCCGAGGTCAAAGGGCTTGATTCCCAGGCGATCATCATGGGTGTGGGGCTCGACCCGCGCATCGGCACCCATTACAACAACCCCTCGTTCGGATACGGGGGCTACTGCCTCCCTAAGGACACCAAGCAGCTTCTGGCCAACTACGCCGATGTGCCGGAGAATCTCATCCAGGCCATAGTCGAGAGCAACCGGACACGCAAGGACTACATCGCTGACGCGGTACTCCAGAAGGCGGGGTATTACTCCGACAACGGGCAGTGGGACAGCACCATGGAGCGAAGCTGCGTGATAGGGGTCTACCGCCTCACCATGAAGTCCAATTCGGACAACTTCCGCCAGAGCTCCATCCAGGGCGTGATGAAGCGCATCAAGGCCAAAGGGGCCGAGATCATCATATACGAGCCGACCCTCGAGGACGGCAGCACTTTTTTCGGAAGCCGTGTGGTCAACGACCTCGACAGGTTCAAATCCCTCTCGCAGGTAATAATAGCCAACCGCTTCGACCCGTGTCTCGACGACGTATCCTCCAAGGTATACACCCGCGACCTCTTCAAGCGGGACTGAGTCCTTGACTTATTTGATTATTTGTTATACTTTTACACAAGTATTCAAAAGACACGGCCATGGCGAGGAAGTTATACCCCATAGGGATTCAGACATTTGAACGTATACGTAAAGAGGAAAATCTCTATATAGACAAGACGGAGTACGTCTATCGCATGACACACACGGACGGTTCGTATTTCTTTCTGAACCGTCCTCGCCGTTTCGGCAAGTCGTTGCTGGTGTCTACTTTCCGTAGTTATTTCGAAGGGAAGAAGGATCTCTTCAAGGGGCTTGCCATCGAGAGACTGGAGAAGGATTGGGAGTCATATCCTGTGCTGTACTTCAGCATGGCCGGCGGCAAGCATCTGGAGAAAGAACAGCTTGAACGTTACCTGCTGTTCATCTTGAATGACAATGAAAAACGCTTTGGCATTGAATGCGATTCTCCGGATCCTAACGTGAGGCTTCTCAATTTGATCATGGAGGTGTACCGGAAGACCGGCAAGCAGGTGGTAGTACTTATCGATGAGTATGATGCGCCTCTGCTTGATGTGGTCCATGAGAAGACAGGCCTTGAGGTGCTGCGCAACACGATGCGCAACTTCTATAGCCCGCTGAAAGTATGCGAGCCGATGCTCCGCTTCGTGTTCCTGACGGGCATCACCAAGTTCTCTCAGTTGAGTATCTTCAGCGAACTGAACAACATCAGGAACGTGAGCATGGACGAGGCCTATGCCGGCATCTGCGGTATCACCATGGATGAGATGCTCACACAGATGAGCGGCGATATTGACGAACTTGCCGCCAAGTTGAAATTGAGCAGAGAGGAGACGATAGCGGAGCTGAAGAGAAACTATGATGGTTACCATTTCTGCTGGCCTTCGCCCGATGTGCTCAATCCTTACAGTCTGCTCAACTGCTTCGCAGACGGGAAGATGGACTCCTATTGGTTCGGCTCAGGCACCCCGACGTACCTCATCGAGATGATGCGGAGATTTGATTTTTTGCCGTCCGAGTTCGGAAGGTGTCTGGAGGTGGGAAAGGAAGATTTTGATGCCGCTACGGAGACTATGACCACAATCATTCCGTTGCTTTATCAGAGTGGATATCTGACCATCAAAGGATATGAAAATGAGGCTAAACTATACACGTTGGACGTTCCTAACAATGAGATTCATGTAGGACTATTTAAAAGTTTGCTGCCGCATTATCTGGACGGAAACTACATGAAAGGCAACACGACCATAGCCAAGATGTCGCTACTGATCAAGAAAAGAAAGATATGTGATGCCTTGTCAATACTTGCCGACTTTCTCCAGACCGTGCCATATTGCGACAATACCCGCTATGAGGGGCATTATCAGCAGATGCTATATATCATATTTGCTCTGCTTACGAACTACGACATCCAGGTGGAGCAGCATACCTCCAAGGGCCGGATCGACATCAGTCTTGAAACCTCTGACACTGTCTATGTTATGGAGCTTAAATTCGACGGCAGCGCTCAGCAGGCCCTGAACCAGATAGAGTCGAAGCGTTACGCCGATGCTTTCAAGATGAAAGGCAAGGAGGTCATCGAGGTCGGCCTGAACTTCTCCGTCAAGGACGGCGTGAACACCCTTGACTGGGAAGTGAAGCCGTAGGCAGTGGGGAAAACCGGATGTTAAGAAAGTGGCGGTATGTTTTTTGTATGGGGTATTGGCGTTTTGATAGTCTTAAACTTAATATTATGTCGTATTCAGCAGTAGAGATTGCGAAGAAACTTATTGCTCTGGCTCAGAGTGATGAGGCAAATGGTGGAGAGTTGCTTACGAACTTGAAACTTCAGAAACTCCTTTATTATCAGCAAGGTTATCATCTTGCCCAGTTCGGGACACCTCTCTTTGACGAGGACATAGAGGCGTGGATGTACGGACCCGTGGTGCCGTCCGTGTATGATTTCTACAAAAAACAGGGTGCAGTGGGGTTGACATTCGACGGTGATACGGTCGTGCTGAGTCCAGAGGAAGAGGAACTCTTTAATCAGGTTTTCGATGCTTTCAGAGATTTTTCCGCTATCGGGCTTATGAACAGGACTCACGGCGAGAAGCCTTGGCTTGAGGCTGTTCCTCACGATAGGGGAACTGTGATCAGCAAGGAGTCAATGCGGAATTTTTTCAAGACCCAATTCGAGTAAGATCCGGCAGATGGGGAAGATAAAGAAGCAGCGCCCGGAACGTCCGCCTGTTGGACCAAGCCGGGTCGTGTTCGGTTTCTCAGAACTGAGACCTCTCAGTTACAAGTCGGCTGAAAGGGACGGGAAGTTCTTCATAGGTTATATAGAGCGGCTGAAAAGGTTGTGTTTATTGGATTGGAGCGACTTGAGATGTGCTCAGCGTCATTCCTTTGGAACAGAAAAAATTTCTTTGGTTTCGTTAAGCCCTGCAGCCCAGAACAATTGTCCTGCCGGTGTGGATGGTTTGCTGGCTTTACGAGCTGCCGGTGACAACCATGCGTTTCTTGGTTACAGGGCCGGTAATGTCTTTCAGGTGGTATTTATTGAATATCAATTCGGGGACATTTATAGGCATTGCTGATTTCTGCTCAATCATAGCGAAAACACCTCCCCTTGGCTGTCCGGATGAGAAAGAAGCGGCCATCAGGCTGGCAGAGAATTCGGGTCAACGTACTTTTGGAAATCAAAGAAATAGCCATTATCTTTGTGTCAAGATAAACACAAAACTATGATTGACGACACGAACAACGTGCAGCCAATGGCTGACGATTCTCAGATTGTCCTGTATCAGCCGGATGAGATGCTTTCTCTTGAAGTGAGATTTGAGCATGACACCGTTTGGCTTAACCGCCATCAGATAGCGCGTCTTTTTGACAGAGACGTGAAGACAATCGGTAAACATATCAATAATGCCCTTCGTGAGGAACTTGCGCAAGAATCTGCTGCTCAAATGGGCAGCGCAAATTCAGTTGTCGCAATTTTTGCGACAACTGCCGCTGATGGGAAAACATACTTGGTAGAGCATTATAACCTTGACGTAATCCTTTCTGTAGGTTATCGTGTTAAGTCCAGCCGAGGTATCCAGTTTCGCAGATGGGCCAATACGGTTCTACGTGACCATCTCCTCAAGGGATATTCGGTCAACCGTCACATTGTAGCCTTGCAGGAGAGCATGGACAAACGTATGACGCATATCGAAGATACTCAGGACCGGCAGCAACAGCAGCTTGACTTCTTTATCCGCACATCCACACCTCCCGCCGAGATGGTGTTTTTTGAAGGCGACTTCTATACTGCACGAGTTGCTCTTGAGAACCTCGTCCGGACAGCAGCCCATCGGGCCATAGTAATAGATGGTTATGTGTCTGCTCTGACGCTTGACATACTTGATGTCCGTGACAGTGGTGTTGAGGCTGTCGTCTATACTTCCGGTGTCGGAAAGGGCATGCAGCGCTTGATGAGTGAGCACGATCGCTTGTTCCCAAACACTCATATAGCCATACGCAAATGGCGCAACGAATCACACGATCGCTGGCTCATCATAGATGATCGGCTTTATCATTGTGGCCACTCACTTGACGCCAACGGAGGTCACAAGATCTCTGCCATCACTCTCATGGGAACATCGCCGGAGGTGATCCTTTCGCAGGTTGAATAGTGTGTAATGCTATGAGCTGTTTTACATCGGTACCCAAAATTGGCTGCTGACTGATACGTGCTAAAAGTTGACGCGCATATTTAGCTGATATATGGAAGTGATAAAGACTAATATAGAAGGTGTGCTTATCATTGAACCAAAGGTGTTCGAGGATGCGCGTGGATACTTCTTCGAGAGCTTCTCGCAGAGGGAGTTCGAGCAGAAGGTAAGGAAGATCAACTTCGTGCAGGACAACGAGTCGAAGTCCGTCTACGGGGTGATGCGCGGCCTGCATTTTCAGGCGCCGCCGTTCGCCCAGAGCAAGCTTGTGCGCTGCGTTCGCGGCAGGGTGCTTGACGTGGCCGTGGACATCCGCCGTGGAAGCCACACCTACGGGCAGCACGTGGCGGTCGAACTGACGGAAGACAACCACCGCCAGTTCTTTATCCCGCGAGGCTTTGCACATGGCTTTGCCGTCTTGAGCGAGACGGCTGTGTTCCAGTACAAGTGTGACAACTTCTACCACCCCGAAGCCGACGGCGGCATCAGCATTCTGGACAGCAGTCTCGGCATCGACTGGCGCATCCCAACGGAGCACGCCATCCTGAGCGACAAAGACACTAAGCACCCGTTGCTGAAGGACTTCGAGAGTCCGTTTTCAGTAGATGTAGACCTTTATCCGGAGTGCTTATAACACCGCAGGGAGGCGTCCTCTTTCGAAAACACCTCCCCTTGGCTGTCCGGATGAGAAAGAAGCGGCCATCAGGCTGGCAGATGCGTCAGGAGGAGCGGCTTTGCGTAAGCAGTCATAAGGACGGCGTGAACACCCTCGAATGGACTGTGAAGCGGGATTGTAAATCAGTTGAATAAGCATTATCTTTGCAACAATAAGAATATGTATTATGGCAACTTACACTATCACGATCAATGAGCGCACAAAGGCGGGTCGTAGCCTTGTTGATTATTTGCGTAATCTTGGAGTTATAGATGAGCCTGACGATGATACCGTTGCGGCGATAAAGGAGATTCGTAGTGGCGGTGGTACCCGATGCGAGTCCTTTGAGGATTATTTGAATGCAGTCAAGTCCTTATGAGGACAATTATATTTTCCGGGCAGTATAAGAAAGATCTTAAACTAGCTCGCAAGCGGAATTTGCCGGAAGAAAAGCTCAATAAGATCATCTATAACTTGGCAAGTGATCTTCCTTTGGGCCCGGAAAATCATGATCATGCCTTATCGGGGAAATATGCCAGTTGCAGGGAGTGTCATATTGAACCTGACTGGCTTTTGGTGTATGAAAAAGAGGACAAAGGAGAATTACACATACTGAATCTTTTCCGTACAGGTTCGCATTCGGATCTCTTTAAAAAGTGAGTATGCGTTGTCAGACAAATATGAACCGGCAGACGATTATAAAGGCGTTGAATCAGTATTTCGGCACCCAACCTGTGCTGAAGGCTTGGCTGTTCGGCTCATTCTCCAGAGGTGAAGAAACGGCAGATAGCGATGTTGACATCATAGTACTTCTGGATAAGAGCCAGCCTGTCGGTTTGAAATATTTCGGGATGTGGAGTGATCTTGAGGAGCTCCTAGGCCGGAAGGTTGACCTCGTTTCCGAAGGGACTCTTCTTCCTTTTGCCCGTGAAACCGCAGAACGCGACAAGATTCTGATATATGAGAGAACCAGCTAAAGACACCCGCGACCTTCTTGAACTTGAGGAACAGGTAACAACTTATCTGCAGTCGTAGCGGCTTTGCACAAGCAGTCATCCGGTAGGTCAAAAAATACAGAGTACCCATTCATGATAGAATAAATACTCTGTTTTGTTTTGTCAACGTTTGCGAGGCGCTTATCTCTCACAGTTGAAAATCCTTTATGTCACAAAGGTACAAAACTTTTCTGATTTCCCAAGAAATTCACGACAATACAATGAACACTGCTATGTCGACATCATACTTCTGCGCAGTTCCGTTGTTGGAGGACATCCGTGCGCTGAATCATATAGGACAGGCGAAAGTATGTGAGGCTTTTGCGAAGTGGATTGACCGCAATCCGAACGTGGGCTCAATGTTCATCGAGCGTTTCAGGGAGACATTCGGCGACATTGATTGTGATAAACCGGACGAGTCGGTGGAATTCATTCACTATACCGTCAACGATCTTGACAGCGCCCTGACCTTCATAGACTATCGCTCTCCGATGGACTTCCTTGAACTCGTGGGGGTTCTGGCCCCCGTGATTGCGGAAGCGAAAGCTGGCGGCGATCGGTGAAGCTGGCTGGCGTGTCGGTGTGGAAGTTCCTGGGGGACTTCTTCGAGGACATGGTGACGGGCGGCAGCAAGCACCGGGCGCTGCTGAAGCTGTCGGCGGCATAGAAAAATCAAGAAAAATCACACGAAAAAATACTGAAAAACGGTCAACGGCGGCCTCTCTGGTATGTCCGGCGCTACCTATGCGCTTGATTTACAGTGATGTCCAAAAATTGACTGCTAACGGAACGAATCGTTGCTGCTCTGATGAGTGCGCCGGTAGGAGATGGAAATATCAGTGAAGGAAAAATCAAAGTGGTTGTATCAGATCCTCACACCCAGAACTTGATAGAAAGGATGGTTGAAGAAAAGAAAGGTATACTTGACAAGACTTTCAGTTCGAAGGTGTTGTTGCTTAATGCGAAGCAATTTCTTGAAATTGTAGTTGATATCTTTGGTAGCGGAGCGGAGGATAGTTATGAGAGGACTATTCAAGCAATAAAAGAAGAGGCACATGAGATACACGGTGAATTAACAAAAGAGAATATCATGGGTAAACAACCATTTTACCGTAAGGTCGTGAAAGCCTGATGAAATACCTTTGCGAAAACCAAGAAACGCAAAGGAAAT
>CAKVDS010000001.1 GCA_934726455.1 uncultured Bacteroidales bacterium | reverse complement strand
TTTTTGGGTGGTTATGCTCCGAAATAATCACTGGATTTTCAGCCGTGAGACTGGGTGGTCATGCTCCGAATTTTGTAGTTCCGTTACCACGGAGCAATACTATACGATAAATTCCTACTTCTCCCGATATCGGCAACAACGCTCCACCTATACTTGAATCAATTTCATTCTCGCTATAATCACCAGTGGACAGATTGGCAATGGAAACATATACAGCCCCGATGTCTTGTAAAAATTGAACGCAGACAGATGTGAGAAAACCATCGTAATATGCCTGCACCGGAATAAAGGCGGGAGCACGATGTGTCTGTCCGTTCACGGTAGTACTATCCAGAATAGCAATAGGAATAAACTGACGGTCGCCCTCGTCTGACCAGGATGATAATGCCACAAGGCAGAGACAAGAAATGATAAGCCCAATTTTTCTCATAATCTATGCAATTGTTGTTCGATGCAAAGTTACGATGCAATTGGGCTAAATCAGACCTTGGTCAGTCTCAACAAAGGCTTTGATATATCACTGATTTACAAATGATTATTCGCACATTAAGAATAAAAATCTAAACAACAGCAGTAATCAATTGATAATCAAGAATATGTCTATTCGATATTATTAGAACCAATCATATATGCCTGATTATCTGATATTTAATCTATGAACTCCAGATAAAAATCCCGATATGCTGATGAAAGGTTAGATATTTCCCCTTTCAGACGATTCTTCTTGGTATAAACAGTCCCGACGGAATATCCAGTCAGATTGGAAATCGTTGTGGCATCAAATCCTACTATGACATACATCAAGAAGCGGAAATCCATCTCTTTATGTCCAGACAGATCGTGACGTAATTTGTCAATGATATTGTCAAGCGAATTGTTGACTATTGACATAAACTTATTTTGCGATTCATTGTCATTGACAATGACATCCAGTTGACGCATGACCTCATCGTACAAGAGCTCCTTCCGATCTTTTTTGATGGGTGACAAATAGACAGAACAAAGGTTGTTGAGTGTCTTGTACTGGGCTTTGTACAGTAACGCAAACTGCTTTCTGAGTTGAAGAAGTGCAGCATCTTTCTCGGCAAGCTTCGCGTTGATAGCTGCTGATTGGATACTTTGCAAATCAAGCATCTGCTGTGACTCATGATGAAGATTGGCCAGTTCCTCAATTCTTTTGTCAAGTGTTCTTTTCTTCTTTAGATGCAATAAGATGAGAACTCCTATAGCGATAAAGGCGCTTAAAATGATGAACGCCATGCGTTGCCTGTCAAGCTCATGTTCCCTCTTTAAGACTGTCATCTCTGCTTGTAAAAAATCCCGTTGCGATTTGATAAGTGATTGATTCAAAACAGAAAGAACAACAGAATCTTGAACAAGAACAGACTCTTCCAAATCCTCAAGGGCCTGCTTGTATTGTCCCTGATCGCGACGTATTCTATATCGCCATAGCTTTACTAAATCTTGTCTCTTATTTAATCCCTCCAATTGCGTGAGAATATCATCAGCAATGGCATCTTCTCCTATAAGCTGGTATGCATAAGCGTAAATGCAGTATCCCTCAATTGACAGAGATGCAGGATGAAATCGCGCAATTTCGTTTATGACTTCTACGGTCCTATGCGGATCGGGCTCAGGAAAGCGAAGCAAATCTTTTGCATAGATCACACATCTGCTGAAAAAAGAGCTTGAATCATAAATCGGCATTTCGAAATACTCGTTATATGTTCGCGCCGCATCTTTCCATCTCCGGCAATTCGCATAAGAAGAGGCTAAGTGTCCAGTAATGGCCCATATTCCGACACTGTCTTTAGCCAATCTCCCATATTTCAATGCCTCTTTTGTGTATGCTAATTCTTGCTCCACATTGTAATTTCGCGAGAAAATGTCTGAGATTGCCGAATTAACGAGCTCCTTATAATGATCATCTGAAACCTTAGATGAATCCTCCAACGCGAGTTGGTAACTGAGCATCGCACGGTCATCTTCTCCTCTATTCGACTGAAAGCACCCCTGATAGAAATATGCCTTCATCTTCTCGACAGGATTTCCATGTTTGGAATAAAAGTCCACGGCAGGTTGGATGATTGACAAATCTGTAGTGTCAATATAGTTTTTGTTCAGCGCGGTGGAATAAAGGAGGGAGAATTTAGCTCGTAATTTATTGGTGTTGAGCGATTTCCGATCCAACTTGTTTAGAATCCGCAAAGCAGAGTCCGGCCTTTCCTGAATGTAAGACTCTACATCATCCAGTACAGACATTGCCTTATGAGAAGAGCATGATTCAAGGCATATATTCACCACGCATAGCAACAATCCTATCAGCAGAATCGATATGTTTTTTTTCAATAGGTACATCGCGAAAGATTATAACATTCGCAAATTTATTGTTTTTTCGTATTCCGACAAAATCTGATTTGTTTCCTCTCATCTTGCAACAGTGAATCTGTCAAGGAAACAGAATCAAGGTCACTCGATTTTTCCGCTCCTCCCTTATTTTTCTAAAACAAGACTTTTTATACCCTTGTAGAAAAATAAGCACCCATGAAACCTATTTCTGGCTCGGTGGCAACCAGATAGACATGCTGATAGACAGGGCAAACAGACTGAGACCCGCAAACCCACCATCATGACACTGGTGACCACATTCGGCCTCAAGCAGAACGAATACTCTGGACGCTTCCAGAGCATAATAACCTCCGACGACCTCTTCAGCGCCTGAGCAGAAGAACATGGCGCAGACGTTCTGCCTGTTTGTGGAAAACTCATTATCTTTGCAGTAGCGAAACCGTCATTTCCGAAATGATTATTTCGGAAATGACAGCATGAAAGTATTCAGGATATGAGATTTTTTGACAGGACAGAAGAAATAGCATCCCTGCGCGAGATTCGCAGGATGTCAAAAGACAACGCCCAGTTCACGGTAGTGACGGGACGGCGACGCATCGGCAAGACATACCTCGTATGGAAGGCATACGAGGACGAACCTATCCTTTATTTCTTTGTAGCACGCAAGGCCGAAGGGGACTTGTGCGAAGATTACCGGGTTGAAATAGAGAGCAAATTGGGAATTCCCGCAATGGGACGGGCGGAGCATTTCACCGATGTGTTCGAGTTTCTGATGAAACTTTCCATGGAACGTCCCATCACGCTGTTCATTGACGAGTTTCAGGAGTTCTTCCGCGTGAATAAGTCAGTATACAGCGACATGCAGCGCATCTGGGACATATACAGCCCGAAAGCCCGCATGAACCTTGTCGTCTGCGGCTCAATATACTCCATGATGACAAAGATATTCAAGGACCAGAAAGAACCCCTGTATAACAGGCAGACCCGTTTTATGACCGTGCGTCCGTTCACTCCAGCGGTGCTGAAGGAAATCCTCATGGAATACCATCCGGAACACACGACGGAAGATCTGCTAGCCCTGTTTTCATTCACAGGCGGTGTGGCCAAGTATGTGCAGTTGCTTGTGGATGCCGGGGCAACGACCAAGTCAGCCATGCTTGACCACATCATAAAGGCCGATTCCATCTTTCTGGGAGAAGGTAAGGCTATACTTATCGAGGAGTTCGGCAAGGATTACGGGGTCTATTTCTCGATCCTGTCAGCCATAGCGAGAGGCAAGAGCTCCCGTTCGGAAATAGAAAACGTGGTAGGCAGGGAAATCGGTGGATACCTGACCAAGCTGGAAAACGAGTACGAGGTCATCACCAAGAGACAGCCCCTATTCGAAAAGAGTTCCACCAAAAATGTCCGCTATACGATAGAGGACAACTTCTTCACATTCTGGTTCCGCTTCATCTATAAATATAGCTATATGCTGGAGATAGAGAACTACGAGAGCATGAAGACGATTATAAACAGGGACTACGAGACGTTCAGCGGCCTGATGCTCGAGCGCTATTTCAGGCATGTGCTGATTGGACGTCAAGCCTACACACGCATCGGCGGATGGTGGGACCGCAAGGGAGAGAATGAGATCGACATTGTGGCCGAGAACGAACTAGACGAAGAAGCCACGTTTTTCGAGGTAAAGCGCAAGGCTGACAACATTGACATGAAAGTGCTGGAGAATAAGGCTGCTGCCTTCCTGCGTGCCACTGGCGAATTCAAGGGATATAAAATCTCCTACAAAGGACTGTCTATGGATGACATGTAGTCCATTCTAGCATTAAAAAGGGGCTGACCTTGCGGCCAGCCCCGATGTCAAGCGATAAAAACCGTCATCAGATGATGCCCTGCTCCAGCATGGCGGTGGCGACTTTCATGAAGCCGGCGATGTTGGCTCCCTTCACGTAGTCCACGCTGCCGTCCGGCTGAGTACCGTACTTGACGCAGGCCTCGTGGATGGACTTCATGATGAAATGCAGTTTGTCATCAACCTCCTTCCCGCTCCAGCTGATATGCGATGCGTTCTGGGTCATCTCAAGACCGGAAGTGGCAACACCTCCGGCGTTGACGGCCTTTCCAGGGGCGAAGAGGATGCCGTGATGCTGGAAGTAGTGGATCGCTCCCGGCTGGCAGCCCATATTGGAAACCTCGCAGCAGCACCATGTGCCGTTGGCTACAAGTTCCTTGGCGTCATCCTCGGAAAGCTCGTTCTGGAAAGCGCAAGGCAGGGCTATGTCGCATTTGACGCTCCAGGCTTTCTTGCCTGCGGTAAAATGCGCCTTGTCAGGGAATTTCGTTGCCATGTCCTCCACCATGTTGCGGTTGGAGGCGCGCATCACGAGCATATAGTCGATCATCTCAGGGGTGATGCCTTCAGGAATCTCGCAGACTCCGTCCGGACCTGAGATGGCCACCACCTTGGCCCCGAGCTCAAGAGCCTTCTTGCAGGCTCCCCAAGCCACGTTGCCGAAGCCCGAAACAGCTATCTTGCAGCCTTTCAACTCCTTGCCGGCCTTCTCAAGAAGATAGTGGGTAAAGTACAGCGCACCATATCCCGTGGCCTCCGGACGGAGTATCGAGCCGCCCCATGTGGCTCCCTTGCCGGTAAGCACTCCTGTGTTGTACTGGCGGGCAAGTTTCTTGTACATGCCATAGAGATAGCCGATCTCACGTCCACCCACTCCCACGTCGCCGGCAGGTATGTCCTGATCCGGGCCGATGCAGTTCCAGAGCTCAAGCATGAAAGCCTGGCAGAAACGCATGATCTCCTCGTTGGACTTGCCGGTAGGATCGAAGTCCGAGCCGCCCTTGGCACCGCCCATAGGCAGGGTCGTCAGGGCGTTCTTGAACGTCTGCTCAAATCCGAGGAACTTCAGCATTGACGGGGAGACGGCCTTGTGGAAACGCAGACCGCCCTTGTAAGGTCCGATGGCGCTGTTGAACTGGATGCGGTAGCCCGTGTTGGTCTGCACCTCTCCGCGGTCGTCCACCCAGGTGACGCGGAATGTGAAGATACGGTCAGGCTCCACCATCCTCTCGACTATCCTGGCCCTCTCGAATTCAGGATGCTGGTTGTAGACATCCTCGATGGATTCCAAAACCTCCTGTACCGCCTGGAGATACTCGTTCTCTCCCGGGTACTTGGCCTGGAGACGGGCCATAATGTCCTTTGTCTTCATTGTTAGTGTGTAATGTGGTTATTCGACCTCCCATGTTGAACCGCTGTGCAGGAGGTCATCTACACAGTGTATCTGTGATTTCATCATAACTTCCTTGACCTGGTCACGCACCCCGTCATCGTATGTGATGTCCTTGACATCGCGGATGACGCCGAGAGCCACAGGATAGTCGGGGCCCTTCATCTCGGCAAGCGCCATGTGTATGCCGATGTTGTCGGTATGGGCATCATGGATGAGGATGTCCTCCTCCGTGAATCCGCCCTCGCCTATGTGTACGGCGCGTATCTTCTTGCCGTCATAGATGAGGCCCTTGTCACGGTTCTTGCCGAAAATCATGCGCTCGCCCTGCCTGAGGACTATGGTGTGGTCGGCCTTGACGGCCGGATCTGAGAGATCCTTGTGGGCACCGTCATTGAATATCACGCAGTTGGTGAGCATCTCCATCACGGAACAGCCGTCGTGCAGGGCTGCGGCCGTCATGATCTCCTCGTTGAGCTTCAGTTCCACGTCCAGAGAACGCGCGAAGAAAGTTCCCTTGGCGCCAAGCACCAGGGCTCCAGGGTTGAACGGATGCTCCACGGTGCCATAAGGCGAAGTCTTGGTGATCGCACCGAACTTGGAAGTCGGAGAGTACTGCCCCTTGGTGAGACCGTAGATCTGGTTGTTGAAGAGGATGATGTTGATGTCGATATTGCGGCGGATGGCATGGATGAAATGGTTGCCTCCTATGGCCAGCGCATCACCGTCGCCGCAGGCCTGCCATACGGTCAGCCACGGGTTTGCCACCTTGATGCCGGTGGAGATGGCCGTAGCGCGGCCATGTATGCTGTGGAAACCGTAGGTGTCCATATAATAAGGGAGGCGGGACGAGCACCCGATGCCGGACACCACGACATACCTCTCCTTGTCATAGTTGAGAGCCTGGCTCACCTTCGGAAGAGCCCTCTGCAGAGCTGCGAGCACTGCATGGTCACCGCATCCCGGGCACCAGCGCACCTCCTGGTCACTTTTGAAGTCTTTGAATGTCAATGTAGCCATAGTCTTACAACTCTTTCTTGATCGCTTCCTCCAGTTCGCTCACCAGGAACGGCTGGCCCTGTATCTTGTTGAACTTATGAATCTCCAGATGAGGGAATTTCGCCCGCAGATAATCAGCGAACTGCCCGCTGTTGAGCTCGCAGACAAGTATCTTCTCAAACGAGTCCAGAACCTTGCCCGTGTTTGACGGGAGCGGGTTTATGTAATCGAAGTGGACATAAGAGACATTTTCCATCTCATGCACAGCCGACCAGATATGCCCGTATGTGCCGCCCCATCCGACGACAAGGAGCTTGCCCTGCTCCGGCCCGTGGAGGATGCTCAGCTGCGGTATGTTTCTGGCTATACGGGCGACTTTCTCAGCCCGCTCAGCGACCATGGTCGCATGGTTGAGCGGATCCGTGGACAGGACTCCGTCATGGTTCTTCTCAAGTCCGCCGACGCGGTGTTCCAGCCCTTTCTGCCCCGGAATCGCCCAGCGGCGTACGAGAGTCTCGGGATCGCGCTTGAACGGATGGAACTTCTCCCCTTCCTTGAGAATGCCCTGCACAAACGGCGGGCGGATCTCAGGGTAATCTTTCATGGACGGTATCCGCCAAGGCTCAGAGCCGTTGCCAAGGAATCCCTCGGAAAGCAGCAGGACAGGAGTCATGTGCTCAAGGGCTATCTTGGCCGCGTAGAATGCGGCATCGAAACAGTGGGCCGGGGAATGGGCGGCGATCACCGCCATCGGGCACTCTCCGTTGCGCCCGTAGAGAGCCTGGTTGAGGTCGGACTGCTCAGTCTTGGTAGGAAGCCCTGTGGAAGGGCCGCCTCTCTGGACATCGATGACCACAAGAGGGAGCTCGGCCATCACGGCAAGCCCCATGGCTTCCGACTTCAGAGAAAGTCCCGGGCCGGAAGTGGTGGTCACCGCAAGGTTACCCGCGAAAGAGGCACCGATGGCAGTACAGATTCCGGCAATCTCGTCCTCCGCCTGCAATGTCTTGGCGCCAAGGCTCTTATGGATCGCGAGTTCCTCAAGGATGGCCGTGGCCGGCGTGATAGGATAAGAACCGCAGAAAAGCGGCAGTCCGGACTTCTCGGAGGCGGCCAGAAGACCCCAGGCTGTAGCCTGGTTGCCGGTGATGTTGCGATATGTGCCCTTGGCGAGGTTCTTCACCGGCTCCACAGTGTAGGTGTTGGCGATTATCTGGAGGTTGGCAGCATAGTTGAAGCCGTCTTTGAGGACTTTCTTGTTCGGCCCTATGACCTCCGGATGCTTCTTGGAGAACTTCTTCTCAAGATAGGTGAAAATGTAGTCAAGCGGACGGTTGTAGATGAAGCAGGCCATGCCGAGGGTGAACATGTTCTTGCACTTAAGAATGGCCTTGTTGTCCATGCCGCTGTCTTTGAGGCTCTCGTGGGTGAGGGTCGTTATGGGTGCCGCGATGATGGTCCTGTCCTCTACCCCGAGTTCCCGGAACGGGTCGTCGGTAGTGAAACCGGCCTTCTCCATGCCCGCCTGATCAAAGGCATCCTGGTCCACCAGAATCATCGCATGGCGCTTGCACCACTTGGCGTTGGTCTTGAGCGCCGCCGGGTTCATGGCCACGAGCAGATCACAGAAATCCCCCGGCGTGGATACCTTGGAGCAGCCGATGTGGATCTGGAAACCGGACACGCCGGAAACGGTGCCGTGAGGCGCGCGGATCTCGGCGGGATAGTCCGGGAAGGTCGATAGTCCATTGCCATAGATGGCTGACATATCTGCAAAAAGAGATCCGGTGAGTTGCATTCCATCACCCGAATCTCCAGCAAATCTGATCACCACATCTTTGGCGTCAATGATTTTATGTTGCATTACAAAAGTTAATTGGTGTAGTTTCAGTGCAAAAGGCCCCGCCTCCCTTGGGGCAGGGCCGATAAAATGTGGTCTCGCTAGTTTGCAGCTGGAGTCTGAGCCTGCTGCTGGGCCTGAAGTTCTGCCTGAAGTGACTCAAGAGTGCGGTCATCGGCAATGCCGAGAGCCTTGCGTGCAAGAGGAGTAAGGTCTGTGCTCTGAGCCTCATCGTAATACATCAGCGAGCCGACATCGAACACATAGACATATCCGCCCTGCTTGGCGAGCTCCTTGACAGTGTCCTGGGCCTTCTTGACGATAGGGGCCATCAAGGTCTGCTGCTGCTGCTGAAGCTCGGCATCGACTGTCTGTCCGAACTCCTGTATGCGCTGCTGGATCTCCTGGATTTCTTTTTCCTTGCTGGCCTTGATCGCGGCAGTCCAAGTATTGGCCTTGGCCTCATATTGACTCCACTTGGTGTTGAACTCCTCAACCATAGCCTGATATGTCTCCTGGGCCTCTTTGCTTGAGGCAGCCATGGTGGCGCGGGCCTTGTCGGCCTCCGGGCTGAGTTGTACAAGCTCTGAGAAATTCACATGGGCAAATTTCGGCTGGGCCGCAGCTGAAATTGCGACAAGCGCCGAAGCGGCGATCAAAAGAATCTTTTTCATATAATTCATACTTTAAAATTGTTGTCCGATCACGAAGTGGAACTGGCTGCGCTTGCTGGAATCCGTGGTGTCGAATCCGTAGCCCCAGTCCACGCCGAGCAGTCCGACCATCGGAAGGAAGATGCGCACACCAACGCCGGCGCTGCGTTTGATCTGGAAAGGATTGAACTTTCTGATGTCAGACCAGGCATTACCGCCTTCAAGAAAGCCGAGGACATAGATGGTCGATGTCGGCTGGAGGATGACAGGGTAGCGCAACTCCACGGTGAATTTGTCATAGACATTACCGGCGTAGGCGTAGCCTGTAGAATTGTAGGTGGACGGCTCGTACGGGGTGAGAGAATAGTTCTCATAACCACGCAGAGAAATCACCTCTGAGCCGTAGGTGTTGTAGCCGGACATTCCGTCTCCACCGAGAAGGAAGCCCTCAAATGGAGAATATCCCCAGTTCCTGTTGTAGTAGCCGAGATAACCGAACTGCGCCCTTGTCATCAGGACGAGATCCCCGACAAGTTTGGTGTATGTGGCGCCGGAAACTTTCCACTTATGGTACTCGATCCACTTGTAGCGCTGCTTTGATGACCAGTTGTTGTAGTTGACGTCCTTGTAACTGCCCACAGAGAATCTGTTGCCGTCGCTGTCGTAGTCGTATTTCCTGAAGAGGGAGAACGGCGGAGTCAGCTGCAGGGAGAAGGAGAAATCCGAGCCGGTACGCGGATAAATCTGCTGGTCTGTGGAGTTGCGCACGAGACTCAGGGAGTAGTTGATGTTGTTGGCTATACCGTCATCGAAGATGAAGTAGCCGGAATACCAATTGGTCAACTTATAAGACTGCCAGTTGAGGCCGTTGTACAGCACGAAATAACTGTCAGGCCACTTCAGACGGGTACCGAGTGAGGCGGAGAAGCCGAACACCTCCATCTGCCGGTCGTTGCTCAGGAAGTTGAGCGCAAGATACGAGTTGGTCTGGCGGGTATAGTAGGCACCGAGATTGAGCGAAGTCGGCTTCTTGCCGAAAAGCCATGGCTCGGTAAAATTGGCGGTGAGGGCCGTGTAATATGTACCGTTGGTCTGGAAGCGGAAAGCCAGGTTCTGGGCATCGCCGAGCGGTACCGGACGCCACGCGCTCTTGTCGAAGAAACGCTGGGTCGAGAAATTGTTGAAGCTGACGCCGACCGTGGCCACGAAAGTCCTTCCGCCCCATCCGCCTGAGACCTCAAGCTGCGAAGAAGGCTTCTCCGTCACATTATATATAAGGTCCACAGTATTGTCCATCTGGTTAGGGATTATGGAATAACCCGTACCCTGCTGCATTATGGCCTCGGCATCGAACTGGCCGAGCGAGGCGATCTCCCTGATGGAGCGCTCGAAGTCGCTCTGGCTGAAAAGGTATCCCGGACGGGTGAAGAGCTGGCGGCGCACCACCTTCTCGTTGGTGAGATCATTGCCGTTGATCACGATGTCGCCGATCGTGGCCTGCTTGCCCTCGGAGATACGCATCTCCACATCAACGGAGTCGTTCTGTATGTTTGTCTCCACAGGATTGATCTGGAAGAACAGATAGCCGTTGTCACGATAGAGCTTGGATACGTCATAGTCAGTCTGTTTTCCGCCGCCGTAGAGCCTCTTCTCCATGGTGACTTTGTCGTAGACATCACCTTTGTTGATGGCGAGTACCTGATTGAGGGCGTCGGAAGAGTAGACGGAGTTGCCGGTCCAGCTTATGTCCCGGAAATAATATTTGTCCCCCTCGTCGAACACCAGATCTATGCCCAGACGGTTCGGGGCCACGTAGTAGACGGAGTCCCGCACTATCCTGGCGTCGCGGTAACCGGCTTCATTGAAAGCGGCGATGGCGCCCTTCTTGTCGTTGAGGTACTCTTTCTCGTTGAATTTCTTGCTGTTGAAGAAGTTGTAGAACTTGTTGGACTTTGTCTTCTTCATGGAACGGGCGAGCTTGTAGTCAGACACATGCTCGTTGCCGATGAAATTGATGTCCCGGACCTTTATCTTCTGACCTTTGTTGACGGCGAAATTGACCCTGATGGCGTTGCGGATGACAGTGTCCTTAGTGACTTCGGCGTTGACCTCGCAGAGCAGGAAACCCTTCTCGGCGAAGTAGCGCTTTATGATGTCTGCGGTGGTCTTCTCCACGTATTCCGAGAACTCCCCTCCTCGGCGCAGGTTCACCCTCTCCTGGATGTCCTTCCTCTCACCGGACTTCACACCGGAAAAGGTCCAGCTCGACACCCTCGGACGCTCCTTGACCCTGATGGTGAAGAAAGCGGAATCCCGTCCGGCGCTGAGGCTGTCTATGGTGATGGAAACATCTTCGAAATAGCGCTGAAGCCACAGGCGCCTGACTATATTGGTCATCGTCTCGCCGGGCACCGTCACCTCCATCCCTTTCTGCAGACCGGTATGGGAGATGATCTGCTGGTCACGGTAGTAGGTATTGCCTTCAACGCTGATTCCTCCGACCCTGTAGGTGCGGGGGTGATTATAATCCACTTCAACCCCGGTTTCCTGCGCACCTGCTGCGGCGCCCACAAGACCAAGGAGCATAATGGAAAGTATCCGTCCGATCTTCATCTTCAATCAATAATTCACAAATATAGCCCAATTATTTGACTTTTCCGAACCTCCGCTCCCGTGATGCATATTCCTCAAGCGCAGCCAGGTACTCATCCCGACGGAAGTCGGGCCAAAGAGTGTCCGTAAACACAAATTCAGTGTAGGCCGTCTGCCAAAGCAGGTAGTTGCTTATCCTCTCCTCGCCAGAGGTGCGTATCAGCAGATCCGGATCCGGAATGCCGCCAGTCACCAGATACCGGGAGAAATCCTCCGCCCCGAAATGACGACCGGGGTGTTCAATCAAATCGTGTGCCATCCTCTCGGCAGCCTGAAGTATATCCCAACGTCCGCTATAACTGAGGAACAGTATCATCGTCAGGTCTTTCCCCTCTGAAGTAGCCGCCATTATCCTGTCTATCACGGCATTGAGCGAGTCCGAAAGCCTCGCCCTGTCACCAAGCACCATGAAGCGCACCCCATGGCCGAGAAAAGTCGGCAGCTCGTTTTCCATGGCCCTGCACATCAGTTCCATGAGAGTGCTGACCTCATCGGCGGGCCTTCCCCAGTTCTCCTCGGAGAAAGCGAAAAAAGACACATATTCAATGCCCAGCTCGACAGAAGTCTCCATCACGGCGCGGACGCTTTCCACACCCTCGAAATGCCCGTATACTCTTTCTTTCCCCCTCTGCCTGGCCCATCTTCCATTGCCGTCCATAATCAGCGACACATGCCGCGGCAGTTTCTCTTCTGGTATCATAGTCATAATGTTTCGTTGCTGTTGCGCACATCCTCACCCCACAGGAGCCTGGTACGAAGCGCGTTGATAAAATTGGGCTTTCCGATGCAGAGCCGCTTGAGACTGCACGGCAAGGCGCACACCTCAACTCTGGCGCAGGCGGGGATACGGCAGGTACGGTTGTCTACCGACAGGGCCACGCTCCCCTCCCTTGAGCGGAATCTGATAGCTATATGCGAAGTATGCGGAACCACGAGCGGACGCACATTGAGGTTATGTGGAGAAACCGGGGCCACGATGAACACCCGCGCATCAGGGGTACAGATCGGGCCGCCGACACTCAGCGAATAAGCGGTGGAACCCGTGCTGGTAGCCACAAGAAGTCCGTCAGCCCACCAGGTCGGGAGCATCTCCCCGTCAAGTTCCACATCCACTCCGAGCATCGAAGCCCCTATCCGGGAAACGACCGTCTCGTTGAGGGCGAAAGGCCAGAAACCGTCAGGCAAGGGCGCATCGGTGCACACCTGGAGAAGTTCCCTCTGCTCGATACGGAAACCGCCGGCGCGGACAGCTCCGGGCAAATCCTCGGGACGGCACTCCGACAAGAATCCCAGACGCCCGAGATTGACCCCGAGCACGGGAAGAGATGAAGGCACGGCTATGCGCGCGGCAGAGAGGAAAGTTCCGTCTCCCCCAAGACTCAGGAGAGCATCAGTGCCGGGCTGCACATCGGCAGCCGAGGCCACCGGATACAGCTCCGAGCCATCAGCCTCAAGAGCCGAGATCATCCCGCGGACACGCGCGTCCTCCCAAAGACCATCTTTCTTAATATAGCCGGCAAGTTTCATAACAATCGCCAAATTTAGCACATTTATTATAAATATTGTTACTTTTGCACCCAAGATAAAGTCTTATAGAAGATGACACGACTCAGTGTAAACATCAACAAGATTGCCCTGCTGCGCAATGCGCGCGGCGGCAACATGCCGGACGTGCTCAAGGCCGCACTGGACTGCGAGCGTTTCGGTGCAGAAGGCATCACGGTACACCCGAGACCGGACGAAAGGCATATCAGATATTCCGACGTGCGCACGCTGCGCCCGGAGCTGAAGACGGAGTTCAACATAGAAGGCAACCCGACCGGAAGTTTCTGCGCCCTGGTCTGCGAAGTGGTGCCGGATCAGGTCACCCTTGTCCCGGACGCCCCGGATGCCCTGACATCCAATGCCGGCTGGGACACGGTAAAGAATTACGCTTTCCTCAGCCGGATATGCGCCTCCTTCAAAGCAAGGGGAATCAGGACATCCATATTCATCGATCCGGACCCGGCCATGGCCGAAGGCGCCATGAAGTGCGGAGCCGACAGGGTGGAACTCTACACGGCAGACTATGCTGCAGACTATGCCGCAGACAGGGAGAAGGCCATAGAACCCTACCTCAAGACCGCAGAAAAAGCCAGGGAAATCGGACTCGGACTCAACGCGGGGCACGACCTCTCGCTTGAGAACCTGCAGTATTTCATCCACACTATCCCGTGGACGGATGAGGTTAGCATCGGGCACGCACTTATCTGCGACGCCCTGTACATGGGGCTTGAGACAACCATCCATAAATACCTCGAAGCCACACTCGGTTGAGATATCAGATTTTTTGCTTACTTTTGTAGGCTTACCAATGACCAAAAAAGAAAAAGTCAACATAAAATGAACAAGATTTCCCTTATCCTCGGCGCCGGATCGCTCGCAGCAGCCCTCGCGCTCACATCCTGCAACCAGGCAGGCAGCACTCAGGCCGGCAGCGCGTCAGCTGAATCAGCCCCGGCAGCAGCACAGTCCGGAGCCATCGTCTACTTCAACATGGACCGCGTGATCAGCGAGTACGACATGGCCAATGACCTCCGCAGCGTCGTGGAGACAAAGGTCAACAGCATCGATCAGGAGGTGACCCGCAGGGGGACAAAACTCGAGAAAGACATCAAGGCATTCCAGGACAAGATCAACAAAGGCCTGCTCACCCAGTCCGTAGCTGAATCCCAGAGCCAGAAACTCCAGCAGCAGCAGAACAGTTTCCAGACCTACGCGGCCCAGAAACAGCAGGAGATAGCCGAGGAGCAGCAGGTCATGATGAACCAGATCGCCGATGCGATAAACACCTACATCGCAGAGTTCAACGCCGACAAGAAATATGCTCTCATACTTGCCACCCAGGGAGACATCATCTCTCTGCCGGTAGTGGCGGGAGCTGCGGAACTCGACATCACAGACGCACTGCTTGAAGGTCTCAACGCAGCCTACGTCAAGACCAAAGGCAAAAAATCAGAATAAGCACAGGCCTTGAGGATTGCCATACTGTCATGCTTCCACCCCTACAGGGGAGGTATCGCCCAGTTCAATGCGGACATCCTGAAAGAACTTGGGAAGTCGCATGAAGTGCGTGCATTCAACTTCACCAGACAGTATCCCTCAATCCTGTTTCCGGGCAAGACACAGTTCGTCTCCGAAGACGACAAGGACGCCGTATCCGTAGAGTCTGAAGCTCTGCTGGATACGGTTTCTCCTTTGTCATGGGTCCGGACAGCCAAGGCCATAAACGACTGGGGGCCTGATGTCCTCATCCTGCGCTACTGGATGTCCTGGTTCGCCCCCTCTCTGGGCTATGTGGCTTCAAAGATGAAGAGCAGCTGCCGCGTCATCGCGATACTTGACAACGTGATACCGCACGAGCCTCACTTTTTCGACAAGCCGCTGACCAGATATTTTCTGCGGCATGTGGACGGGTGCGTCACGCTCTGCAAGGAGGTATCCGAGGACCTGCTCAAACTCAAAGGCGATGCCGTCTACACGGTGATCCCCCACCCTGTCTACGACCACTTCGGAGAGAAGACGGACAAAAGGGAAGCAGAGAAGAAGCTGGGAATCCGGGAGTGCGATCACAACATATTGTTTTTCGGCCTGATACGCGACTATAAAGGGCTGGACATCCTCATCGATGCCTTCAGCCGGCTGGACGACTCATACCAGCTGATAATCGCAGGTGAACCATACGGCTCATTCGACAAATACCAGAAGCAGATCGACTCTTCCCCCAACGCGAAGCGCATCTGCCTGTTCCCCAACTATATCAGTGACTCCGAGGTGAAGTATTTCTTCTCTGCGGCAGATGTGGCCGTCCTCCCGTACAGGAGCGCGACCCAGAGCGGCATCAACGCGATTGCAAACCATTTTGAGATCCCGATGATAGTCACTGATGTCGGCGGGCTCAAGGAGACCATCGGACGGGAAGGCACCGGGATGGTGTGCCGGGAGTGCAGCCCGGAATGCGTGGAAAAAGCGATACGCAAATACTTCGCGGAGCCGCAACTCAAGGAGAACTACGTCCAGAACATCAGGCATCTCAACGAGAGACTGAGTTGGAACAGATTCTGCAAGGATCTGACAGCATTTGCTGAAACAATCAAGAAATGAAGAAGATCATAACGATATTGAGCATGCTCTGCGTGCTTCAGCTCACAGCCTGTGCGCAGTGGTACCTGTTTCCGGGAAAGAAGAAACGCACGGAACCGGTTGAAGAGAAGAAAGAAGTGAAAGAGACAAGGCCACAAGTGCCGCCAGAGACCACACAGGCAGCCGACAGCACCGGAATCGTGGATGATGACGATTTTTTCTTCGGCGTGCCGTCAACCACAGGTGTCAGCCTGATTCTCCCCGTCAACGCATCATCAGCAAAGCCGGGAGCCGGATTTCTTGAGATGTACAGCGGTGCTCTGCTCGCCCTGAGGGACATGGGCAACCAAGGCACAAAGGTCAATCTGAGATTCATAGACTCAGCAAGCGAAGACATCGGCGATGAATCCATATACTCGGAGAGCGATGTGACAATCGGACCGGTCGCATACGCGGATATAGAGAAGGCGCTCCAATACTGCTCACGCAAGATGCTCGTTTCACCGCTGGAGCCCAAGTCAGCAGCCCTCGCAGAAAATGGGGAAAATGTCATCCAGGCACCGACGCCGTGGACATTCCAAGTAGACGAGATAGTGGACTGGCTGCAAAGTGAGATGGAATTCGGAGACGAGGTCATAGTCATCAAAGACAACTCGGCCCCGGGCGAGCAGGCCGCCTACCTGCTGGACAGGCTCCAGAGGAAAGGCATCATCTACCGCAGCACAGGGAGTGCCGAGGAACTCAGGAAACCCGAACTCAAGGGTAAATACAGAGTGCTCATCGCTTCTGACAACGACAGCTTCATAAGCAACGCCATCAAGCAGATAGGCATCGCCTCCGCGATAAGCGGAGACATCATCCTCTACACGACTTCACGCGTGCGCAACTGCGTCAGCCCTGATGTGCTGGATCTGTACAATGCCAACGCAAGGCTCACCGCATCCTACTACATCGACTACGACTCGGAGCAGGTCAAGAGTTTTGTTCTCGCCTACCGGGCTCTATACGGATGTGAGCCGGGATCGTTTGCGTTCCAGGGGTATGACACGATGAACTATTTCGTGAAGATGTGCACTACATACGGCAGGCGCTGGTGGAAAAGACTGCCCGAGAATTACGGGCGCGGACTCCAGTCCGATTTCAGGTTCAGCCGCGATGTGGCAGGCGGAAAAGTGAACACTGCCGTACGGAGGGTTGTGTACGGCAAAGACCTGTCAATGACCCTCGTCAAGTAGAGCCTGTGCATTGGCCACAGCCGCCGCAGTAATGCCCGAGCCGCTGAGAAGCCTGGCGATCTCCATCACCCTCTCCTCCCCTTCAATCCTGCATATGGAAGAGAGCGTACGCCCCTCGGGGGTGATGCTCTTCTCTACCAGATAGTGCGCATCTCCCTTGGCCGCCACCTGAGGAAGGTGGGTTATTGAGAACACCTGCATATTATGCCCCATGGAACATATCATCTGGCCCATGCGGTCAGCCACGCTGCCGCTCACGCCGGTGTCTATCTCGTCAAATATAAGAGTAGGCATACCCGTAAACTCCGCCATCTTGGCCTTGAGGCACAGCATTATACGGGAAAGCTCTCCGCCCGAAGCGACTTTGGAAATATCCATCAGCCCCCTGCCGGAAGAAGAGAAAAGGAAACGCACCTTGTCCAAGCCCTCCTCCCCAGGAGTTCCGTCTTCAACGGAGACTTCGAAGACCGCACGGTCAAGTTCAAGGAAGTGCAGGGACTCGGTAATCGAGGATGAAAGTTGAGGAGCGGCTTTCTTGCGAGCATCTGAAAGCCTTATGCAAACGTCCTGATATTGGTCCAGCAGATCACGCTCCTGCTTCTCCAGATCCGCGATCCTGTCAGCGATGGATGCAGTGCCGTCAACCTTCTCCGACAGGGAATCCCGCAGGGATATAAGTTCGTCGACGGAAGTGCAGGAGTGCTTTTTGAGAAGTGAATACAGCAGGGACATGCGCTCCTCCACTGCAGCGAGCCTGTCCGGAGAAAGATCCACTCTGGAGAGCAGGACATCAAGTTCGGAAGAGACATCCTCAAGTTCCAGGCGTGCGGACTCAATGCGAGAGACAAGATTCGGAAGATCAGGGAGATACTGGGCAATATGCTCCAGCTGCTTCTGTGCGTCCTTGAGCAAAGCCGTAACCCCATCCGATTCTCCGTCCGACGGAGAAAAAGCCTCGGAGGCGGCGCTGAGCCCTTCCATTATCTGCTCCGCGTTGGCCAGACTCCTGTGCTCTTCCTCCAGCGACTCAAGTTCGCCGCTCACAAGGCGGGCTGATTCAAGCTGGCGGAGCTGGGATTCATTGTATTCCCTCTCGCTTTCGGCTTTGGAAAGAGTTTCCCGCAGGGATTCGATCGCGGCGCGGATCTGACGCAGCTGAGTCCACAGGCGACTGCACTCTTTGAGATTGTCCCCGTTGCCGGCAAAAGAATCGAGAACGGAAAGTTGGAAACCCTTGTCCGAAAGGAGGAGGCTCTTGTGCTGGGAATGTATGTCTACGAGCCGCGTGGAAAGCCTTTGAAGCAGGCTCACCTGCACGGGAATGTCGTTGACAAAACTCCGTGACCTGCCGGAAGCCGAAACCACCCGCCGGATGACAAGGGCGTCTCCGTCCATCTCTACATCTTCCCCGGAAAGGAGGGACTTGACTCCGTCGTCAAGACAGTCGAATTCAGCCTCGACCACACAAGACGAAGCCCCCTCACGGAGCATCGCAGCATCGGCCTTGGCGCCGAAAAGCAGGGAAAGTGCCCCGAGAAGTATGGATTTGCCTGCTCCGGTCTGTCCCGTAATAATGATTAAACCCTCCGGAAATGTTATATCCAGAGAGTCTATCAGAATATAGTTCTGTATATGCAGAGAACGGAGCATCGCTGCACTGGTCTGGAAGACAGAGGCTTATTTCTCGGCGGCAGCGTCTTCCTTCGCCATCCTGTAGTAAAGGTCGCCGTCCTCAAACTCCGCAATGGCGACAAGATCCGGCTTAGGCTGGCGCTCGTAATATTTGGAGATCTCTATCTGCTCTTTGTTCTCGAACACCTCATCCATGGTGTCACGTTCTGCGTTGCGGAAATCTTCAAGTTTCTTGGCCAGTTCCTTCTTTTCGGCCACAGCTATCTGGTTGGCCCGCTTCGAAAGGATTACAACTGTCTCGTAGATGTTGCCTGTCGGCTGCGCAAGATACTTGATGTCACGCGTGATGGTGTTTGTAGGTATTTTCTTTTCCATATATTGATTGTACGGACGCGCCGCCCGAAAAAGTTTCAAATATTTCCTTTCACTTTACCATACAGCGAATCAAGCTCCTTACGGTACGGGGAATCAGGATATTCTCCTATGAAGTTCAGATAGTCATCCGCAAAGACAAGAAATCTCTCTTTCTGCTTGGACTTGACGCTCATGCTGGCATATTTATAAGAAGACATGGCGGCATAGTAGAGAATATCCTCGCGATATATGTTGTCGGAATCGTCCTTGAGGACATTCTTGAAAGCCACCCTTGCGGCCTTATAATCCTCCATCCTGTAATAAAGCTTCGCGTTCTCGTATGCCTTGCGGTCAAGCCTCTCCCCAAGCTCCTGAAGCATGTGGCGGCATATCTCGGCATTGGCGCCCTGCGGGTGGTCTATAAGGTACTCGCTGATGGCATTCATCGCCGCATAAGTAGGAGTCTGGTCCAGTTCATAGCGGAGTGTCGCCTTATACAGACAATCTATGCGCAGGAACTCGGCGCTTTCGGAGAACGGGCTGTTGGGGCAGTTTGAAAGGAACTGCGTGAAATTGGTCTCCGCCGTGTAGTAGTCCTTGTTGGAATAGTTGCTCAGACCCCAATAATACCTGACGGTGTCATCGCGCTCCGTGCCGTTGGTGAGCAGGGCGAGCGACTCGAAGAGCGAGGCGGCCCGGGTATATTTGCCTTTGTTGAAATAGTCGAACGCGGCATTGTACTTCAAATCCACGTCACTGCTTTCCAACACAATGTCGTACTGCGACTTGCAGGACGGCAGCAGGGCGAGGGCAGCCAGAAGGGCTGCAAGGATTCTGTTGAATTTCATCGTTGCTTCAAAAATTTTTCAGCCTCCAAGGCGGCGCGGCATCCTGACGCGGCAGCATTGATGGCCTGACGGTAATGCGGGTCCTGGACATCTCCGGCGGCGAACACGCCCTCGACATTGGTATGCCCGTTGACTCCATCGGTGACGATATATCCTTCATCATCGGTCTTCACCCATTCGGCAAAGAGTTCAGAGACAGGATGGTGGCCTATCGCCAGGAAAAACCCGTCCACCTTGATATCAAAAACCTCGCCATTCTTCCTCAAGAGTCTTGCTCCGGTCACTCCGGACTCGTCTCCGAGAATCTCCTGCGTCGTGCAGTTCCAGAGAATCTCGATGTTCGGGGTGGACTTCACCCTCTCCTGCATGGCCTCGGAAGCACGGAAAACATCCCTGCGCACTATCATGTACACCTTGCGGCACAGGCCGGCAAGATACGTGGCCTCTTCACAGGCTGTATCTCCGCCTCCGACTACTGCCACATCTTTTTTGCGGTAGAAAAAGCCGTCACAAGTGGCGCAGGCAGACACTCCGAGGCCACGGAATTTCTGTTCTGAAGGAATCCCGAGATATTTGGCCACGGCTCCGGTGGCGATGATCACCGCCTCAGCTTCTATCTGATGCGAGTCATCGACGATGATCTCAAACGGCCTCCTGGAGAAATCGACCTTGGTCACCGACCCTCTTCTGATGTCAGCCCCAAGCTTGACGGCCTGCTCCCGCATGCCGGACATGAGCTGGTTGGCATCCACTCCCCCGGGAAATCCGGGATAGTTCTCTATCATGGTGGTGGTAGTAAGTTGCCCGCCCGGCTCCATGCCCTCGTAGAGGACCGGCACCAGACCTGCGCGGGACGCATAGATGGCCGCCGTATATCCGGCAGGGCCACCCCCGATTATGAGGCATCTGATATGTTCCTTATTGTCCATAGTTTACAAAATTAGTGATTTTTTTGTTACCTTTGACGCCCTATGCCAAGGATTAAGGACAAAACCGCTCCGGACATCGACAGATTCCGTGCCATACTCAAGGAAAAAGGGCTGAAGGCCACACCGCAAAGAATAGCCGTACACGAGGCTATGCTCAGTCTCGGGCATGCCAGTGCCGACATGGTGGTGGAGAAGATGGCAGCGCAAGGTGTCGACGTCACGGTCTCGTCCGTCTACAATATCCTCTCCACTCTGGCCGACCTGAAGATCTACGGCAGACGTACCAGTTCCAACAACAAGATGTACTTCGATGTCAACACGTTCCGGCATTTCCACCTCTACAATTATGTGGACAACGAATACAAGGATGTGATTGACGACGAGTTGGCGGACATCATAGAGAAGCATTTCAAGGGCCGCCGTTTCCGTGGCCTCAAGGTGGACTTCATCGACGTCCAGATAATCTGCCACCCTTCCCGCACAGCAAGGAAATAGCCTGACCGGGGAAACCTGCATAATTTGAGTCCCGGCGCCAGTTCAGCGGAGTTGTGCGCCGGGGCGGATGCCGCCTGCTCAACAAAAAAGCCCCGCAAGTGTCACCCGTCTCCAGCGCACAGTTTACCGCAATAAATGTATCTTTGCAATTAAAGAGGAAAAAGATATGAGCGTTAGAGTTGAAGATTCATTGACAGAGAGTTTCCATGGTTATGCGAAACTGCTCCGGCAGATCAAACAGAGAGTATTGCTCGCGCAAAAGCGTGCGATTTATGCGGCCAATGAGGAGGTGCTCCGAATGTATTGGGATATTGGCAGGATGCTGCAACAAAGCCAAGACTCCGATGGCTGGGGAAAGAAGACGTTGCAACGATTGGCGGTGGATATGAAAAACTACTATCCGGAAATAAAAGGCTTCTCTGTGCGTAATATGCAATGTATGATGCAGTTCTTCAATGAATACAACCAGGAGTTGACGATGGTGAAGGACTCAGTTCCATCAATTGCGCAACCGGCGGTTGCGCAATTGGGCACATACAATTTTACCCTTCCGATAAAACATCTGAGTTGGACGCATAATCTGATACTTTTACAGCAGGTCAAGGATATACGGGCCAGATATTGGTATATGGTGCAATGTATTACATCCCATTGGAACAAACGCTATCTGCAGGAAGCCATCAAACTTGACAATTACAACAAACATGGAGCATTGGCAAACAATTTCGCTGAGACCTTGCCAGCACCGGAAGCTAGCGATGTGAAAGCAATGCTCAAAGACCCGTACATATTTGACATGCTGACATTCACAGACCAATACAATGAACGCGATGTGGAGATCGGTCTGGTCAGCCATGTGGAAAAGTTTCTGATTGAAATGGGTGGCGGGTTCGCTTTCATGGGGCGGCAGTATCATATTGAAGTATCCGGAGATGACTATTATATTGATATCCTGATGTACAACACCTTTCTGCACCGCTATCTTGTAATTGAACTGAAAGATTCGGAGTTCATGCCAGAATACATCGGAAAACTCAATTTCTACTGCTCCGCTGTAGATGACATACTTTGCCGTGAAGGCGACAACCGCACTATCGGTCTTTTGCTTTGCAAGACCAAGGACCGTATCAAAGCCGAATATGCTTTGCGTGATATTCAAAAACCTATAGGAGTTTCCGCTTATGAATTAGGGCAAGCCTTACCGAAAGATTTTCGTGGCAGTTTGCCTACAATTGAAGAGATCGAAAAAGAATTGGAGAATAGTTAAGAAGTAATCGGCAAAAAATCCCGGCAGCCGCCGTGGCCACCGGGATGAAGCGCGTCATAGTCAAGAATTTAATACTACCATCGCCATTCCGAAGGCATTTGTCCATAATCCGAGAAGCTCGAGAAGCAGGCACCGAACGAAGTCGGTGCTATAAATTCATCCGGATTGTCCGCTCTTTCGTACAGATGGTATTTCACTCCGTTAATTACTGTGTACGGCGATTCACCGACAACCATATAGCAACCACTGAAAGTACACATAAAATCTGTAACCTTACGATTGTTGTCAAAGAGGGAAACCGGTACTGATCTTAAGCTTTGACACTGTTGGAAAGTCTTATTGAAACTGTCGACATTCGGACAGCTGTCAAATAATCCTTCCGGTATATTCGTCAGCTTGTTGCAATTATCAAATGTGCTATTAAATGCTGTTATCTTCGGGTTGCCTGCAAATAACTTTGCAGGAATAGATAGCATATTTTCACAATAACTGAATAAAGACCAAACATTCTCCATCTCCGTGCATCCCCAAAATAGTCCCTCGGGAATGGAAGTCAACGAACTGCATCCATAGAAACATGAGCCGAAGTCTGTAACACTCTTGCACTCCGAAAACAGCCCCTCAGGAATGGAAGTCAATGAACTGCAATTACTGAAGCATGAACTGAACGAGGTCACATTCCTACAGCCTAAAAACAGACCTTCAGGAATGGAAGTCAACGAACTGCAATTACTGAAACAAGAATCGAACGAGGTCACATTTCCACAATACTTGAACAGTCCGACCGGCACAGTCTCCAAAGCTGTGCATGAAGAGAAAGCTGCCCCAAAATAAGTCACCTCAGCAAAGGCCCCGGTCTCATCAGCCGGGATGCTCTTAAGAGCGCTGTAGCCACGAAAGGCATTACTCATGTTCCTCAATCCAGTGCTTCCCCACTGTCTAACAGCGGTAATAGAGGAGAGATAGCGCGCTTGCAATCCCGACGTCGATGCAGAACGCAAGCTGGTCACTTTCCCCGAAATCCTGATCTCATATTCAGTGCCCTTATCCACATTGTACTTGTGGAAAACGTTATCTCCTCCCCAGTAGCCTTCAGGCAGATACTTCTCCACATGCTCCACCGTGCCGTCGCCCCAGTCTATGTAGCAGTCGATCTCGCCGGCGAGAGGGAGGTAGATGGTGAAGTCGTTGGCGAAGGCGGCTTTGCCGACGAAGACCATGTCCTTGAGTTCATCTGCGGTCTTGCTGGACTGCAGGACTTCGAGACTGCCGAGCCGCGTTGCCGGGGCACCATCGGAGTAAAGTTCAACGGTGCTGCTGCGGCGCTCGGTGCCGTTGTTCTCGTTCACTTTGACCTTGAGGCTGTATTTGCCCGTCTCCTTGCTGTCGGCTTCGGCTGTGGCAGTGAACCAGTCGCCCTCTCCCGGCTTCAGAGTGAGCCCGCGGGATGATCTGACGTCCACCGAGAACTCGCCGCCCTCGGCCGGGGCCACGACAAGGGTCTTGCTGATGCTGAAGTAGGCCGAGGCCTGGTTGATCACGATTTCCCGGCAGGCTTCACCGTTGCCGTTGAGCGGATAGATATACACCTTGCCGCTGCGGGAGGCATCGCCGTCGTTCTTGCCCACGACCACGGAGAGGCTGGCAGCCCTTTCTGCGGCCTTGGTCTGCGCGATGCTGAGCCATCCGGCATCTGAGGCCGCGACCTTGGCCGTGTAGTCGAAATTGACCGTGAACGGGATCTCCACCGTGCCGCCCTCGGTGGCGACGCTGTATTCGAGGCCGGACGGGAAGTTGATCTTGCGCTCGCTGAAGCTGATGACGTGCAGGCGGGTGTAGCCGTTGCCGTTGTCGGCGATGACGTTGATGTAGCCATCGGCGTACGGGGTCGGGGCTGTGACTTCTATCGTGCCCTTGTCGGCTGAGCTGCTCTTGACTTTCACTACATAGTTGCCGTCGGAGGAGGCTGAAACCTTGCTCGTCTGAGTTGAGCCGGTGACAGTGTATCCGATGACTATGGTCTCGCCTGCCGAGATGACGGCCTCGTTGTCCTTGATGTCGAACTCCAGACTTATCGGGGAGGACATCGGGATGGTGAGCTTCGTGCCGTTGGCAAGGGTTAGGTAGAGGTAAAGGCTGTCGTAGGTGACGGCACTGAACATCGAGTCTCCCTTGTCGCCTTTGGCGGTGCTGAGTTTCGTCCAGGTCTGTCCGGCGTCGTAGGAGATATACCACCAGTCCTCCTCTATCTTGAGCTGAGGGGTGATGCCGTCCTCGCCGTCAGTAGCCGAGGCCTTGATCTTGTTGCCGCCGGAATCAAGGAGCCATTCCCCATCAATTGTCCAGTAGTACAGCCCGTCCGTGTCCTGGGATACGCTTATGACCGGGGTCAGTCCGTCGGCCCCGTCTTTGCCGTGGTAAATGGTGATGCTTCCGCTCTTGGTGAAGTTGATGCGGTAGCCGATCTCCTTGCCGTCTTCTGTGATCGGCTCCACGGAAGTCACATAGTCTTTGTCCTCCAAGGCTTTGACCGCTTTCTGCAGGGCGGTGATGTCCTTGTTCATCTGGGCGCAGAGCGTCTCAAGTTTACCCAGACGGGAATCGATGTCATCGACCTTGGTCGACAGGTCGTTCAGTTTGTTGCATCCCAGCAGCACCAGTGGCACGCAGGCCAGCGTCAATAGTTTTCGTAGCATACGGTTATTACTTTAAATTCATTCCCGCTGCCTCTCAGCCTGTTTTCAGCCGCTATGAAGGGCCGGGGCGCGCGATCGGCACGGGAACACCTCGACAAATATAATCGTCTGCCAACGTAATTCACCGATATGAACGGAAATGGACTTTAAATGACCCGGTGTGACCCAAGGTCATTGGCCGGATTCCGTACGGGAGAAGGCTTTTTACCGTACCAAAACCATTCAAGCGCCGGGGTTTATACTGAGAGAGGGCGGCCTGCCGTGCCGTTCAGAGTGCTGTTGTGTACATCCGCTCTTCGGAGAATGAGAAGAAGGCATCGTCGCACACCACCACGTGATCCATCAGCTCCAGTCCGCAGGCGCCGCAGGCCTTGTGCAGGGAGTCTGTCTGGGTGATGTCGGCGTTGCTTGGATTCGGGTTGCCGCTCGGATGGTTGTGGACAAGAATCACCCCGGAGGCGCTCCTGTCCAGCGCCAGTCGCACCACCTGCCTGACATCTATCACGGTCGAACGACCGCCTCCGCTGGTGACTTTCACTTTAGAGAGAAGATAGCTGCTGTCATTGAGAAACAGCACCCAGCATTCCTCGTGCTTAAGCCCCTTGAGAGATGGAATCATGATGTCGTACACCATGCGGGCTGTCAGTATCGGCTTCTTCTGCACGCAGGAGCCCTCCGCCAGGAAGCGTTTGCCGAGCTCGAACGCGGCAAGCACGGATGCAACCTTCACCGAGCCTATTCCGGGAATCGAAGTCATTCTGGATAAGGGCATATTGAAAAGTTCAGTCAGATGGCCGCCGGACATCGCCAGCAGGCGTTGGGAGAGATCCAATGCGCTCTCCGTCCGGCTTCCGCTCCGCAGGAGCACGGCTATCAGTTCTCCATCGCTCAGGCTTGACGGCCCGAAATGCATCATTTTCTCGCGAGGCCTTTCGCTCTCGCACAAATCTTTAATTTTCATAGTTATAAGTATTGTTATAAAGTTTTTCAAAAACAGCCGCTTACTAAAACGGCCCCGTCAACCCCCCCCAAAAAAAAACGGGCGGCTCTACACCAGAGAGCAAAGCAGCGTAGCCTGGGTGCAGTCGTTCACAACAACGTCCACGAAGTCTCCGGCCTTGTGGGCTTTGTCCGGCCACACACACATCTTGTTCTGCTGGTTGCGCCCGCAGAGTTCGTCCGGATTTTTCTTGGACGGGCCTTCCACGAGCACACGGAACTTTTTCCCCACATCCCGGCGGTTGCTCTCAAGCGAGAGCCTGTTCTGCAGGGCGATGATTTCCTCAAGACGTCTGGTCTTGGTGGCCTGATCCACATCGTCAGGGTACTTCTTGGCGGCAAGTGTCCCGGGCCGCTCGGAATAATAAAACATATAGGCCGCATCGAATCCGACTTTCTCGAAGAGGCTCAGCGTATCCTTGTGGTCCTCCTCAGTCTCGGAGCAGAATCCGGCTATGACATCAGTGGAGATGGCGCAGTCGGGGAGGATCTCGCGGATCCTGTCCACACGGGACAAGTACCACTCCCGGCTGTAGCGGCGGCGCATCTTCTCGAGTATGCGGTCCGAACCGGACTGGACAGGAAGATGTATGTGGTGGCAGATGTTGGGACAGGAAGCCATCGTGGTGAGCACTTCATCAGAGATGTCCTGCGGGTTGGACGTAGAGAAACGCAGACGCATCTGCGGCACAGCCTCGGCGACCATTGCCAATAGCTTGGCAAAATCCACATCCTCAAAGCGGTACGAATCCACATTCTGCCCCAACAGTGTAATCTCCTTGTATCCGGCACGGCAGCACTCGCAGGCTTCGCGGACTATTGTCCTGAAGTCCCGGCTGCGCTCCGCCCCTCTCGTGTATGGCACCACGCAGTATGAGCATACATTGTTGCAGCCTCTCATGATAGAAATGAAAGCGGATACCCCGTTGCGGTCCATCCTCACCGGAGAAATGTCGCCGTAGGTCTCTTCCCGCGAGAGAATCACATCCATCTGCGGATGTCCTTCCGAGACGGCTTCAAGGAGTTTCGGAAGGTTACGGTAGGCATCCGGACCCGCCACGATGTCGACCTTGCCGGATTCGAGCAGAGCCTCCTTGAGGCGCTCGGCCATACAGCCGAGAATCCCTACAACCACATCGGGACGCGAACGCCTCTGCAGGTTGAAAAAGTCTATGCGTCCCCATATCCTCTGCTCCGCATTGTCGCGTATCGAGCATGTGTTGGCCATGATCACATCAGCATCGCCGATGTCTTCAGTCCTGGTGTATCCGGCTTTACCAAGTATGGAGAAAACCACCTCTGTGTCGGCTACATTCATCTGGCAGCCGTATGTCTCAATATATACCTTATTCATATCCCGGAACAAAGATATAGATTTTTCTTATCTTTGCATTTCGTATGGAGAGGTTCAAAGTCATATTTGTTGCCATTTTCGCACTTATGCTGACCGCTTGCGGCAGCAAAGTGAAAGACATCAGCGTGACTTCTTTCAATATCTTGTCCATAGCCCCTCAGGGACTGTCCGGGATCACAGCACTGGTGGAAATAGGCATACACAACCCAACTGTCGGGTTCGAGGTCACCAACCTCAACGCCACAATCAAAATGAAAGGGCAGGACATGATTTACCTGAGCGCAGACCAGCTCATGGTCGAAGGCCACTCGGAAAAACAATATGACATCCCCGTCAAGGGAAAACTTGCCGAAGGCTTCAACCCTTTCCAGCTGCTCAGACTCATGAGCAATGAGGCTGACATGCAGGACATGACTTTATCCATAAGTGCGCGGCCGGCTCTCCGGGGAGGAGTAGGAAAGATGATAGAAATCAACGACATACCTCTCAAGGAATTGATAGACAAGATTTAAGATGAAGAGACTCGTCCTCATATTCGCATTTTTCCTGCTGCCGCTTCTTGAGATGGCCGGGCAGAATGCCGTTCTCGGAGAGGAGGCTGAGCAGGCCGGACAGCAGGCCCAGATAGACTCCACCCTCCACGGCAGGGACATATTTTCGGTGCTCCCAGAAGACATCGTGGTCCGGCAGAGCGCGGATGTACGCAGAGCCTTGCTGGCAGCCACGGAGACCAATGCCGCCAAGACTGTGAGCGGCTACCGCATAAGGCTGTTTCTGGACAGCCGCAGGACCGCCAGAGAAGAGTCCCTCTCCGTGATGTCAAGATTTCATGCCCTCTATCCAAGAATCCCCGTATACAGGTCGTTTTCCGCGCCGAACTATAAAGTCTCGGTCGGAAATTTCCGGACGAGGGTGGAGGCTGAAGCGCTTATCCGCATGCTCAAACCGGAATTTCCGGACGCGTTCATAGTCAGGGACAAGTTCCAGTACCCCTCTCTCGGCAGGCCTGACATGGGCGGCGCAGAGTTTGAAACAGACAATACCGGAGACGCCAGATGATCAAGCAGGGCCTAGAAATAAAGCAGACGCAGAAGCTTTCTCCTCTCCAGATCCAGACCATCAAGCTCATCGAGCTTCCTATTCAGGATCTTGAGCAGCGCATCCGCACCGAGATCGAGGAGAACCCTGTGCTTGACGACAGCCCGGATCCCGACAAGCCTGAGGATATCCGTGACGTCTCGTTGGATGAGCTCAAAGACGATGACTACATCCCTTCCTACCGTACGAAAGTCAACAACTGGGGGAAGGACCCGCGCCCTGAATACAACACTTTCTCTGTCCACAACAGCTTCACGCAGGGACTTATGGACCAGCTGGGCTGCCGGAACCTCACAAAGCATCAATACGACATAGCGGCTTTCATCATAGGATCACTCGACGAGGACGGCTATCTGCGCAGGGACATCGAGTCTCTGGTGGACGACATGGCATTCCGCGCCGGCATCGAGACGGATTCCAAGGAAGTGCTGGAGATGCTCAAGGTGGTGCAGGATTTTGAGCCTACGGGCGTAGGTGCCCGCGATCTCAGGGAATGTCTGCTGCTGCAGCTGCGCGCGTGCAAGCAGACCAAGGATGTCAAGGACGCCATCGATATTCTGACCGAATGCTTTACAGAGTTCTCCAACAAGCATTTCAAGAAAATCACCGCCAAGCTCGGAATAAGTGAGGACGCTCTCAAAAAGGCCATGGCGAGGATCGTCAGGCTCAACCCGTCACCGGGAGGAGAGGCCGGAGAAACGTACGAAGACCAGGCTCAGCAGATAGTTCCTGACTTTGTCTTGGAAGACAATGGCGGAGAACTTTCATTCTCTATGCCAAGGTTCTCTGTGCCTGAACTGAGGGTCAACCGCAAGTACGCCGACCTGTTGCTTTCTGCCAAAGGCTCGTCCGAAAGGGCGCAGAAAGAGGCGGCGACTTTTGTACGCCAGAAACTGGATTCGGCCAAGTGGTTCGTGGAAGCGTTGAAACAGCGTCAGAACACTCTCAGCCACACCATGGAGGCCATACTCGAATATCAGCACGACTTTTTCGAGACAGGCGACGAGACCAAGCTCAAGCCTATGGTTCTCAAGGACATTGCGGAGAAGACGGGATTTGACATCTCGACCATTTCCAGAGTAGTCAACAGCAAATATATCGAGACCCATTTCGGCATATTCCCGCTGAAATACTTTTTCTCAGAGGGGATGGAGAACAAAGAAGGAGAGGAAGTCTCCACGCGTGAGCTCAAAAAGGTCCTGCAGGAATGTGTGGACGCCGAAGACAAGCGCAAGCCTCTCACCGATGAGCAGCTCGTCATCGAGATGGGCAAACACGGCTACAAGGTCGCACGCCGCACCATCGCCAAATACCGCGGCCAACTCGGCATTCCTCTCGCCCGCTGGCGCAAGGAGCTTTAGAATTTTAGTCCATCCCCATATTATGGCATGTCCCTTAGGACAGCTATAGGCATCCGTGACAGTAGCCACCTGCGAGACTTTTGTGTTGAGCAGGGGATACTTGTCACGGATGCCTACCCACACGATACCGTTGCCATAATTCAGGTAGGAGCCGTTTTTGACAAATGCGCTCCCACCTGGCACAGATAACGGACATATATGCCACTTTCGTGTTCAGGTAGGAGCATGTTCGAGAAAAACGGCTCCCACCTAGTGTCAAGGGAGAAAGCCAGTGGCATACAAAAAAGCCCGGGATGTCTTTCGACATTCCGGGCTTTCGCCTAAGCTCCAGACGCCGGGAAAGCGTCGCGAAGCATATTAGTTGTTCTCGCTGAAGTCAGGCTGAGGACCGTCCTGAGGAGCTTCCGGACCCTGAGGGTTCTGAGGTCCCTGCGGACCCTGAGCACCGCCCTGAGCAGCCTTGGCCATATCTTCTGAAGCGGCATGCCATGCGGCCTCAAGTTCAGAGTTGTAACGGTCGATGTCAGCGATGTTCTTCTCCTCTACGGCCTTCTTCAAGCCCGCGCAGGCAGACTCGATAGCAGATTTCTTCTCTGCAGGAATCTTGTCACCATACTCCTTGAGGTTCTTCTCAGTCTGGAAGACCATGGCATCAGCGCTGTTGATCTTGTCAGCCTTCTCCCTCTCAGCCTTGTCTGCGGCCTCGTTGGCCTTGGCCTCGTCACGCATCCTTTTGATCTCCTCCTCGCTAAGTCCGCTGGAAGCCTCAATACGGATGTGCTGCTCCTTGCCGGTGGACTTGTCCTTTGCGGATACGCTCAGGATACCGTTGGTATCGATATCGAATGAAACTTCGATCTGAGGTATTCCACGCGGAGCCGGTGCTATGCCATCGAGGTGGAACACACCGATCTGCTTGTTGTCCTTGGCCATAGGACGCTCTCCCTGAAGGACGCGAACCTCAACTGAAGGCTGGTTGTCTGCGGCTGTGCTGAACACCTGCTCCTTGTGTACAGGGATGGTGGTGTTGGCATCGATAAGCTTGGTCATCACGCCGCCGAGGGTCTCGATACCGAGTGACAGCGGGGTCACATCAAGCAGAAGGACATCCTTGACATCTCCTGCAAGCACACCGCCCTGTATGGCTGCACCGATGGCTACAACCTCATCCGGGTTGACGCTCTTGTTAGGCTCCTTGCCGAAGAAGTTCTTGACAAGTTCCTGTACTTTAGGGATACGGGTTGAACCGCCGACGAGCAGGACTTCGTCAATATCGGAAGCACTCAGGTGAGCATCTGCAAGGGCCTTGCGGCAAGGCTCGATTGACCTCTGGAAGAGATCATCGCAGAGAGCCTCGAACTTGGCGCGGGTGAGGGTCTTGACAAGGTGCTTAGGCATACCGTCGACAGCCGTTATGTAAGGCAGGTTGATCTCTGCGCTCGCAGCGCTCGAAAGCTCTATCTTGGCTTTCTCCGCAGCCTCTTTAAGTCTCTGGAGAGCCATAGGGTCTTTCTTGAGGTCCATGCCGGAGTTCTCTTTGGCGAACTCGGAAGCGAGCCAGTCTATGATGGCCTGATCGAAATCGTCACCTCCGAGGTGGGTATCACCGTTGGTTGACTTGACTTCGAATACGCCGTCGCCCAACTCAAGGATGGAGATATCGAATGTACCGCCACCAAGGTCATACACGGCGACCTTCATGTTTTTGTTCTTCTTGTCCAGACCATAGGCGAGGGCAGCGGCCGTAGGCTCGTTGATGATACGTTTCACATCAAGACCCGCGATCTTGCCGGCCTCCTTGGTGGCCTGACGCTGTGAGTCTGAGAAGTATGCCGGGACAGTAATGACTGCCTCTGTAACTTCCTGACGGAGGTAATCCTCAGCCGTCTTCTTCATCTTCTGAAGAATGATGGCAGAAATCTCCTGAGGAGAATACAGATGTCCGTTGATGTCAACACGCGGAGTATTGTTCTCACCGCGCACTACTGAATAAGGCACACGGGCGATTTCCTTGCCTACCTGATCATAGGTCTCACCCATGAATCTCTTGATGGAGAATATGGTGTTCTTAGGGTTGGTGATAGCCTGACGCTTGGCAGGGTTGCCTACCTTACGCTCACCATTCTCTGTAAACGCTACCACTGACGGAGTGGTGCGGGAACCTTCATCGTTGATGATTACAGTCGGCTGGTTGCCTTCCATAACGGCTACGCAAGAGTTCGTAGTACCGAGGTCAATTCCTATAATCTTTCCCATAATATAATGTTTTTTTAATTTCACTTAAACTCTCCCGCCTCACCTGAGGCAGGACGCAGATAGAAATATCAAAACATTTGCCAAGCCCCCAACCGTGACAAATTGTCACAAAAAGGTCCGGTCCCCGACAGGAGACCGGACCATAAAACAATGTCTTGCAATTATCTATTCGACAAAAGCGACAATCTCGCCCTTGACGACATCCTTGCCCTGAGGAGCCGTGACAGCGACAACCCGGCCACCAACAGCAGGCACAATCTCCTCCATGCCATAGTATGTCTGGACATAGCCGCAAGGCTCGCCGGCCTTGACGGCAGTGCCGGCGACAGGAGCCGTAGAGGCATCTTCCACATCAATCTGCCAGAGCATCTTGCCCTTGGCAGGAGCCTGCAGCGGTGTGGCCTTCGGATACTTGGCCACATAGCTGTCGATGTCAAACTCCGGCATCTCGACCACAGCGCGCTTCACGACTATCGGAGCTCCGGCTTTGGCCTTGAGGTCATTGAGTTCCTTGGTGAACCGCTCCTTGGCGACACCGCTCCTGTAGTCGCGGTACTGGCGCTCGTGCATGGCAAGTTCGAAAAGCTCCTCATCGTCCTGACCGCAGTCCCAGCCTTCTTCTTTCATCATCTTGCGGAACTTAGGAAGCTCATCAGGATACTCGTCCTGAGGGTTGCCGGTATAGAATTCCATGCCCTTCTCCTTGGCGAGGGCCACGATCTCCGGGGCGAGCTTGCCCGGAAGTTTACCCATCCTGCCGAGAATCATCCCCCATGTATCCTTGTCGATGGTGCTGAAGCGAGGCTTGTTCTGGCTGAGCGCGAGGAGATTCATCAGCGCGGTGTTCTTGACATACTGGCTGAACGGAGTCACAAGTGGAGGATATCCGAGACGAGGCCATACATACTCGACTTCGTTGAACAGCTTGACCATCAGCGTGTCAAGACTGCTTTCCGGCTTTCCGTTGGCCCTCTCGGAGGCGTTGATCGCGGCCTTGAACCCTTTAAGATCGGCCATCATCGAGCCCATCATTCCGCCAGGCAGGCCGCAGCCCACGAGGAGCGAGGTCATCAGGGCGTTGCTCGGGTTGATCCAGTAGCCGAGGAAATCATCGATGAACTCCTGAGTCAGGCGGCGCACCTCCATATAGGCATCCATGTTGATGTCCTTGACCATGAAGCCGTCGGCACGCAGCATCTGCTGGATGGTGATGACATCCGGGTGAACCTTGCCCCAGGCGAGAGGCTCAACCGCAACATCGATATAGTCAATGCCGGCACGGGCGACCTCAAGCATTGAAGCCGGAGAGAAACCCGGTCCGCAATGTCCATGGTACTGGAGTTTTATGTTCGGGTATTTTTTCTTGATGTCAGAAGTCAACCGGGCGAGGAACGTAGGACGCCCGACACCAGCCATGTCCTTAAGACAGATCTCATCGGTGCCGTACTCGACCAGATGGTCAACGACACCCATATAATATTCCACTGTATGTACAGGAGAATGGGTGATGGACAGGGCGCCCTGGGAAATCATCCCGGCCTTCTTGGCGAACTCAACGGAAAGTTTGAGGTTGCGGTGATCATTCAGACCGCAGAAAGAGCGGGAAATGTCGGTACCCTGAGCCTTCTTGACCTTGAACATCAACTCACGGACATCGGCCGGTACAGGATTCATTCTCAAACCGTTGAGGCCACGCTCCAACATGTGGGTCTGGATGCCTGCCTTGTGGAACGGAGCCGTCCACTTGCGCACAGAGACATTAGGGTTCTCCCCATAGAGGAGGTTCACCTGCTCAAATGCACCGCCGTTGGTCTCCACACGGTCGAAGCATCCCATATCGATGATGGCCGGGGCCACCCTGACAAGCTGGTCCACACGGGGCTGGTATTTGCCCGAGGACTGCCACATATCCCTATAGACAAGGGAAAACTTTATCTCTTTAGCCATAATGTATGTACTATCTGACTTTAATCTTGCAAAGATAATCGTTTTTTCCGGTTTATTTTCCGTATTTATATAATGAGAACTCTTGCACAGTTGAAAAATTATTCTCACCTTTGCAATCCAATTGACACGGTGCGATTAGTTCAGTTGGTAGAGCACCAGATTGTGGTTCTGGGTGTCGTGGGTTCGAGCCCCACATCGCACCCGAAGAGGTCGGCTTCCAGCCGGCCTTTTTTGGTATCATGCGGTATGCCCGGCAGTAAGCACGGCACGGTCTGGAAGCGCGGGGCAGAGGGCGCCTTGGCTCAACAAAAAAAAGTATCGCCAGGCCCCCCTCCGCCTCGCGCTTGCTGTGCTGCCAAGCCCTGGTGATTGTAAAATTCTTTTACATCGAGTGTAAAGTTTTTTTACATGCTCGACCGAATCCTCCCACACAACACATTGCCTTACAGTGCATTATACACATGGCACAGTTTCAGCATTCCCAAAAACGGACAAAAGATACTATGCGTTCGTTTTTCAAATTCCTTTCGCGCAACAAACTCTATACTTTCATAGAGGTGTTCGGGCTCTCTGTGGCCCTCGGCTTCGTCATACTCCTGTCCTCGTACGCCAGGACGGAATTCAACGTCGGCGCAAAACAGCCCCTGTCGAAACAGTTGTATGCTGTGGGCGCAGGAGAATTCTTCGGAATGACCCTCGGCACAGCGGACGAGTTCTTCCCGTCAATCCCGGAGATAAAGGAGTGGACCAATCTCGTCCATGTCGGTGACTCCCACATAAAATCAGGGGAAGACTACTTCCCGGCCACGGAAGCCGCGGCAGACACCAACTTCTTCAGGCTCTTGAAATACCACCTCACAGGCTGCACATCTGACAACGCCCTCAAGAACACGGACGAGGCGATTCTGTCCGAATCATTCGCCAAGAGGGTGTTCGGCAGCGAGAATCCGGTGGGCAGGACAATCGATGTCAACGGCTCACCCCTCACGATCATAGGCACCGTCCAGGATTTCGGGCCGAAGGACCCGTTCACACACTACGACATCTTCACCTGCATCAGAAGGCAGGAGAAGACCCTTGCCAGAATGGACAATTTCGGCTCGACACTCCCGCTCATCCTGCTCGACAAAGGGGCCGACCCGGAAAAAGTCCGCGAGACCCTGCTGGACAAGTTCGCATCGTATTGGGATTTCTACCAGAAAGATGGCGACAGCAAAAGTTTCCTCTGGGGCGCTACACTCACGCGCTTCGACAAGATCTACTTCTCCGATCTGGAGACCCAGGGGTCACTGAGGAAAGGTGACAGGAAGCAGGTTGAGATCCTGCTTGCCATCGCCTTGGTCCTGCTTTTCTGCGCAATATTCAACTATATCAACCTGACGGTCGCACAGACCGGGAAACGGGCCAAGGAGATGGCCACGAGGCGCCTGCTCGGCGAGAGTGACTCCCGCATCATCGGCAGGTACATCATGGAATCGTTCTCATTCACCTTGGGATGCTTCATCGCAGGCTGCATGCTGGCATGGATTTTCCGCCCGTTCTTCGACAGGATACTCTCTTCCGACATACAGTTTTCCGTAAGCGCCGTCACGATACTGTGGGCAGCCCTCGCGCTCATTGCCGTATCTGTCATCTCGGCCATGATCCCGGCCGCAATGATTTCCAGGTTCAAGCCGATCGCAGTCGTCAAGGGAGAGTTCAGGTTCAGAAGCAAGATGGTGTTCAGCAAGGTGTTCATAGTGCTCCAGGGAGTATTCAGCACCGTCCTGATAGCCATGGCCATCACCATGACCGCAGAAATCCGGCACCTCGCGGATCTTCCGACAGGATACAAGACCGCAGATATCATACAGATCAAATCCAACCGGCTCGGATACGACAGGGCGGTCCAGATGGAACTCCAGTCCCGCATCAAAGCCCTCCCTCAGGTGACAGACGCAGGGCTTGGCATAAGCACGCCTCTTGTTTGCGGAGCCAACGGACTTCATGATGCAGATGGCCGGATGATCGGCTGGATGAGGCTCTGTCAGCTTGACACCACCTCACTGAGGATACTCGGTTTCAGATTGACCGAACAGTACAGCGCCCTCTCTTCAGGGAAGATACTCCTCACCGAGACGGCAAAAAGAGAACTCGGGGTCAGCGAAGAGCATCCGTATGCCGGCGGAAGCGCAGCCAAACCGGAGTATGAAATCTGCGGCATAGTTCAGGACTTCCGCACACGCGACGCCCTGTTCAAACCCATGGAGGACGAGCACAACTCGATAATGATAATCCCCGACGACTATCCGTATATATTCACGCAGGTCATCAGAATCAGCGGCGACCGCAAAGAAGCGCTCGCCGCGGTCAAAGGGGCCTGCAAAGAATTCGCCGAGGAGAAAACAGGACTCCCGATGGACCTCCCGGTGTACTACCTCGATGAGAATCTGCAGGAAAGTCTCACAGGGACACGCAACACCATGCTGCTTGTGCTTTCGTTCATGGTGATAGCCATTCTCATCTCATCCATGGGGCTCTTCGCCATGGCTCTCTACTTCGCGGAGCAGCAAGGCCGGGAGATTGCGGTCCGCAAAGTGTACGGGGCAGACACGGGGACGGCGATGTGGACCCTTGTGAAGCCGTTCATGATCCTCTGCCTTGTCTCAGCCATAATCGCCACCCCGATCTCTTTCAGGATGATCGACAGATACCTGCAGGACTTCTACAACAAGATAGACTTCCCGTGGTGGGCCATGGTGCTGGCGGCGCTTATGACGCTTGCCACATCCCTTCTCTCCGTCATAAGCCAGAGCTGGAAGGCCGCCACCAGAAATCCTGTCAAGACCTTAATCCAGGAGTGACGTCCAATCCGGGAGATTTGCACTATATTTGCATCTGAAAAGCGTCGTACATGAATTTTACAGGTCTTATAATAGGCATTTCCTCCTTCCTGATGATAGGAATGTTCCATCCGATTGTAATCAAGGCCGAATACCACTTCGGCACCAAATGCTGGTGGGTGTTCCTGCTTGTCGGACTGTGCGGGATCGCCGCATCGCTTCTGACGGAGCATTACATATTCTCGACCATTCTGGGTGTATTCGCATTCTCCTGCTTCTGGAGCATACTCGAAATCTTCCAACAGAAGAAACGGGTGGAAAAGGGATGGTTTCCGGCCAATCCGAAAAGAAAGAACTGATACAAACTGAAATCGCCAGCCTCGTTATGAGACCGGCGATTTCAGTTTACAGAGACTGCCTGCTACTAGTAGCGGTCCTCTGAAGAAACTGAGAGTTTCTTGCGTCCATGAGCGCGACGGGAAGCAAGTACCCTGCGTCCGTTCGCTGTGCTCATACGCTCGCGAAAGCCGTGCTTGTTGACTCTCTTGCGGTTTGACGGTTGAAATGTCCTTTTCATTATCTTATTCTATTTTAATTATTCAAATTCGGGAGGGCAAAGATAGGATTTTCCTATCTCAATTACAAATTTTTCTGCGAAATAATCATCTTGAAGCCAATCAGATATTCTCCAGCACCTCACATTGCGCGGGTTCAGATGAGATTTCCGCAGCAATAGGGAGACCTCCTCATTGACATCTCCGCCTTTGAGGTAGAGGATGCTCCGGCGGAACTTCCCCTCGACCCACGGATAGAATTTCTCCAGAGAGGTGACAGCCCGCGACACCACCCAGTCAAAAGTCTCCGGGAGGGATTCGGCCCTGGCGTTGACACAGTTCACGTTTTTCAGTCCGAGACCTTCTGCCACGGCGCTCGCGACCGTTATCTTCTTGCCTATCGAATCACAGAGGGTAAAACGAGTCAATGGAAATTCCATTGCCAGCGGAATGCCCGGGAATCCCCCTCCCGTCCCGACATCCAGCACGCTCGCCCCGTCCCAGACATTTTCCGGGTAGAAGCGCCTCAAGTACTCGGCTATCGCAAGGGAGTGCAGGACATGGTGCTGATATATGTTGTCCATGTCCTTGCGGGAAATCACATTTATCTTGGAGTTCCACTCCGTATATAGTCTTATAAGCTCTTTGTAGTCTGTCATTGTTCTTCACTAGATTTCATCTCGTCTATCATCGCCTTGGCACGCCTTATCCTGGTGCGCACGGTGTTGAGCTCCATCCCGAGCTCCTCGGCTATCTCCTTGTATTGCAGGCCGTCCACGAGGCGGCGTCTGGCTATCTCCCGGTAAAGTTCGGGCAGAGCGTCTATGCAGGACTGGAGACTCTCGGCATCTTCATCCTTGATGATGCTCTCGAGCGGAGTCGCCTCCGCATCCCCGATTGTCTCGACTGCCGCCCCGGCGGTAGGATTGTCATCGATGGATACCCACTTGCGCTGAGTGCGCGCCTCAGACTCCAGCGTATCCAATGCCGTATTCCGCGCGATAGCCCTGAGCCAAGTCGAAAAGAGGCTCCGGGAAGGGTCATAACTCCGTATCTGCCTGAAGGCTTTCTCGAAACTTCTGGAACAGATGTCATCGATATAAAAGTCATCCAGCTGCTTTATGGTGGACGCGAGGTATGCCTTGAGGGAGTCGATATTCGTATCCCACAACTCAGTGAAAGCCGTCCCGTCACCTATGATCGCACGGCGGACCAGTTCATCAGTGGGCGTCAAGCCAATTTTTGCCATAGTTGCATTCTACCGTAAGTGGAACTGAAAGGCTCACCACGTTTTCCATCTGGCTTACAAGCATCGCCTTGACAGTCTCGATCTCGACCGAAGGCACTTCAAGCAGGAGCTCATCGTGGATCTGTAGAACCATCATGGACTTGTATCCGCCCTCTCTCAATTGCCTGTCAACCCCGATCATGGCCAGCTTTATTATATCCGCCGCCGTGCCCTGGACCGGTGCATTGACGGCATTCCGCTCCGCGAACGCGCGGACGGTGGCATTGCCGGAGTTGATGTCCGGCAGGTATCTTCTCCGTCCGAAAAGGGTCTCCACATAGCCGTTCTTCCGGGCCGAATCCAAAGTATTGTCAATATATCTGCGTATGGACGGGAATGAAGCAAAATAATCATCGATTATCTTCTTCGCCTCCTGACGGCTGCATCCGAGGCGTTGGCTCAAGCCGAAAGCCGAGATCCCGTACATAATCCCGAAGTTTACGGTCTTGGCGACACGTCTCTGGTCAGGGGTGACTTCATCCAGGCTGATTCCGAAAATCTTCGAGGCGGTGGCGGCATGGATGTCCTGGCCTGCCTTGAAGGCTTCAACAAGGTGCGAGTCGCCGCTGAAATGCGCCATCAGCCTCAATTCTATCTGGGAATAGTCAGCGGACATCATGACACTGTCAGGCGAGCCGGCCACGAACGCCCGGCGTATCTCACGGCCCAGATCCGTGCGTACAGGGATATTCTGGAGGTTGGGGTTGGACGAGGACAGGCGTCCCGTGGCGGTCATGGTCTGGTTGAAAGTCGTGTGAACCCTGCCGTCGACCGGGGAGATATAGCCGGCAAAAGGCTCGATGTAGGTGGAGAGCAGTTTGCGCATGGCCCTGTAGTCCAGGATAGCCTCTATTATCGGACTGCGGTCCGAGAGAGCCTGGAGGGTCTGCTCGTCAGTGGGCCAGTTTCCGGAACGGGGTTTACGGGCCTTTGGATCAAGGGCCATTTTCTCGAAGAGAACAACTCCCAACTGCTTGGGTGAACCGACATTAAGCCCCGGTTCACCGGCAAGCTGACGCACCTGCGCCTCCCTCTCGGCGATTTTCGAGCGGAGCATCGCGGCAAAACCGGACAAAGACTCAAGGTCAATCTTGACTCCTGCCCTCTCCATTCTGAAAAGGACCCCCACAAGAGGCTCCTCGATGCGGTCATACAACTCGCGAAGCCCCGGCACAGAATCAATCTCCTCATCCAGACGGCCCGCGAGTTTCAGAGCAGCCATAGCCTCCCTGCACCGCCGGTCCGAGGACTCTCCGGACGGCTCGTCAAAAAGCGAGGCCTCAGCCTCCTCTCCGGAATCAAGGTCCACACCCAGATATGAAAGCGCCAGCGCATCCAATGCGTGATTCCGCTCCGGATTGAGAAGATAGTGCATCAGCTCGACATCTTCCAGACGGCCCTCAAGTCCTGTCCCGGAAGCGGCGAGAGCATTCATCGCAGATTTTATGCCGGCACCGGCCTTGACCACGGCACTGTCCTCCAGAACGCCCTTGAACTCATTCGGAGTCCCGGCAGAGCATTTCTCCCCCGCAGCCGCATAGACCGTCCCGCCAGTGGCCAGCACAGACATGCGGGAACCGGCTTTGGCAAGAGAAGACAGCACTTCCGGCGAAACAGTCTCCACTTCCAGAGTCACGGCAGATGATTCAGCCGGGACAGTCTGACCGGCTGCGGCCGCAATGCGTGAAAAAATCTTTTTGAGCGAAGGCATCTCATATTCATCGAACAAGGAGAAAACAGCCTGAGTGCAGCATGGCCGGAAAGACATCTGCTCCAGCGTCAGGTCAACCGGGACATCAGTACGTATCGTCACCAGTTCTTCGGAAAGCGCAATATGGGGTTTGGCAGCGTTCAACATATCCTGCTGCCGCGCGGTAAGCTCTGAAATATGGGCATATATCCCCTCCGTGCTTCCGTACTTGGCCAGCAGTTTGGCCGCCCCCACAGGGCCTATACCCTGTACTCCGGGGACATTGTCCGAGGCGTCACCGCACAACGTGAGAATATCCCGCACCTGCGAAGTGCTGGAGATCTTCCATTTTTCGCACACGGCCGCGCTGTCCAATATCTCGTTTTCCGAGCCGGATTTTCCCGGCTTGTATTGGAATATGTGCGGCGCAACAAGCTGGCCGTAGTCTTTGTCCGGAGTGACCATATAGATATCTGTCTGCTCCGATGCGAACCTGCCGGCGACGGTGCCTATGACATCATCGGCTTCAAACCCGCTGACCATCAGCACCGGAATGTCCATAGAGCGGACAATCGCGGTCAGAGGCTCCAGAGCGTCGATGACAAGCTGCGGGGTCTCGGCACGGTTGGCCTTATATTGAGGATACAGTTCATTGCGGAATGTGCCGCCGGGCGGATCGAAACCCACAGCCAGATGAGTAGGCCTCTCGCGCTCCACCAACTCCAGCAGATATTTGGTGAAGCCGAACAGGATTGAGGTGTCAACCCCCTTGGAATTAACCATAGGGCGCCCGAGAAAAGCATAGTACATCTTGAAGATGAGCGCATGCCCGTCGATGAGAAAAAGTTTCATTGTACAAAGATGAAACTTTTTATGAAACTTGACAATAGCCCGTTGACAGCATTTTATCTCCGGATACTTGGATTTACAATGGACATTTCCTATATTCGCCCTTACCATATAATTGAAACACAGCATATTGAACTAATTTGAACCAAAAGATTATGAAGAACATCGGACTGGCGCTGATTGCGTTGTCGCTGCTGCATGCTTGCAGCAAGCCGCCTTTGCTGGACAATGATTGCCTGAGTCCTGTCTCCGGCAGTTTCACCGTGGACGCGTCAGGGAAAAAGGTCATTTTCGCAAGCGGCAACCTCCAAGCGCACATCATTGAAAGTGGAGATGAGCTCTCCGTCAACTGGGGCTTCGCATCATGGCAGGGTGAGTTCCTCGGATCCACATCTTGCAATGTAACACCAGTCGCAGGCGGAACAGCGGATCTTTTCGGATGGGCGGCAGCCGGTTCACCATCTGCGGAAAAATTCGGCATCGGGTACAACAGCGATCCCTCCCACTATGGCTCATCCGTATCAGACGTGCTCCAGGACTGGGGCCCGCTCATCGGCAGCGGGTGGAGGACGCTGTCAGACAACGAATGGAAGTTTCTGCTCAATAAAAGAGCCGGCCCAAGAATAGGAGGGGTAGAGAATGCGCGACATTCAAGGGCGACAGTTGATGGGGTCAATGGCCTTATACTCTTCCCTGATGTCATAGGCTGGCCTTCGGATATTCCTCTGCCGAGAGGGATAAACCAATGCGGCAGCTATAACTATGCCGACACTTCCTACGGGGCCGGGCAGTGGCAGATCCTTGAAAACCTCGGCTGCGTGTTTCTCCCGGCAGCCGGCCACAACCCGGCCAAAGGCAACCCGGAATACGGAAAAACCGGTGCATATATTTCGTCAAGTTCCAAGGATAACTGGAGATATTGCAGAAGGATGATATTCAAGGAAGACGGGGTCTACACGAGCGTCGTCAGCCTGCGCTCCTCCCTTTGCGCTGTACGGTTGGTACAGGACATCTGACTGCAGAGCCGCAGCGGCGGCGATGAGGCGGAATGCGGTGGCAAATAAAACAGTATAAATCAACGAATTACCCATTATGCCTATATCCGGATTGGCACAGGCAAAATCAGCAACTATCAGATATTCGGTCATTTAGCCGCCACCAAAATCGGCGCACCTGATGCGATCACGGGAGACTTTGCACCGGCAAAGTCGGGAAGCGGCTTGAGCGATGCAGGTGGCACGGGCGCAGGGGTTCGGGGATATGCCCCGTAAAAGACGTTGAGGTACCAGGATTCGAACCTGGGCAGACAGAACCAAAATCTGTAGTGCTACCATTACACCATACCTCAATTCCAGACTGCAAATATAGCAATTATCTTTTTGCCTTGAAATACGAACTCATCAGTTCCGAGCACTCCCCGACGAGCACTCCTGCCTCGACAGCCGTCTTCGGGTGAAGCAGCGACGGAGAGAAAAGAGAAAAACCGCGCTTGGGGTCTGATGCCCCGTACACAAGCCCGCCCAATTGCGCCCAGCAAAGAGCGGCCGCGCACATAGGGCATGGCTCCACCGTGACGTATAGAGTACAATCGTTCAAGTACTTGCCCCCTACCGCCTCGGTGGCGGCGGTGAGAGCTATCATCTCAGCATGCGCCGTGGGATCGTTAAGTCGCTCCGTCATATTGTGCCCACGTGCTATGATGCGCCCCCGGCACACCACCACCGCTCCGACAGGCACCTCATCCTCATCAAAGGCCAGACGTGCCTCGCGCAGCGCTTCGCGCATGTATTTTTCATTCTCTTCCATCATCCAAGTTTCGCCAATATATCATCCCAAACCTGCTGTTTTTCAGTCTCATTGAGAATCTCGTGGCGCATGCCCGGGTAAAGTTTCAAATCAACGTGCCTGTATCCGACTTCCCTCATCAGAGCAACCGCCTTCCCTATCGCGTCTTCACTGATAAGGCACGGGTCTTCAGCGCCGGATATGAAGTGGACCGGCAGCTCCGGATTGGAAAGTTTCCACCCTTTGCGGGAGTAGCAGTCTTTCATCAGAGCTGTGAGATTGGAAAAGCCGTTGGCGGTAAACTGGAACATGCACAGAGGGTCACTGTGGTACTCCTTGAGAGTCTTCTCGTCCGAACATACCCACGCTACAGGGTATCCCTCCTGGGCGAACGGGGCGTTGAACGAACCGAATGAAAGTTTCTGGAGCAGTTTCGGACGGCTGTGCCCGCCCGCAAACAGCACGAAGCAGTCAGCCAAGAACTTGCCGGCGCTCTTGGCCGGGTTGTCACTCGGGCAGCCGCAGACAAAGAGAGAGTCAATCATGTCATCATAGCGTTTTGTAAACGAACGGACCACCATTGAGCCCATGCTATGGCCGAGCAGAACGTGCTTCAGTCCCGGATAATGAGCTTTCGCCCAGTCAGCCACCACCTTGACATCCTCCACCATCGCTTTCCATCCTCCCCGATACATGAATCCGAGGTCGTCCGGAGTCTTGACAGACTCTCCGTGCCCACGATGGTCGTGGATGACGCAGACATATCCGTGCCCGGAAAGATACTCCATAAAAGCGGCATATCTCTCCTTGTGTTCGCACATTCCGTGCACTATCTGGAAAATACCCTTGGGCGTCCCGTCAGGCTCACTGACAAGTACCGCAAGATCAAGATCATCGGCAGAAGCCTTTAGTTTCAGTGATTTCATTTGCATTGGGTTTTGGTACGCAAGTTAGACATAAAAATCGGGATTAGCAGTATCTTTGCCGATATGAGCAGATATATATTGTCGGTAGATCAGGGCACCAGCAGTTCCAAAGCCATTGTTTTTGATGAGCACGGCCGTCAAATCACGATATGCGCCAAAGAGTTCACCCAACTTTTCCCACGGCAGGCGTGGGTGGAGCAGAACCCTCTGGAAATATTGTCCTCCGTGCGCGCAGTGGTCAACGAAGCGGTAGCCGGGGTGCGCGACGGGGAGTTCGTAGCCATGGGCATCACCAACCAACGGGAAACCACCATAGTATGGGATGCCGCATCCGGCAGGCCCATCTGCAACGCCATAGTCTGGCAGGACCGCCGGACATCCTCATACTGCGATTCGCTCAAAGCACAGGGCCTCACAAAGAAGATACAGGAGAAGACCGGGCTGGTCATAGATGCCTACTTCAGCGCCTCAAAGATAAGATGGATACTCCAGAATGTCCCGGGTGCACGCAGAAAGGCAATGGAGGGCAGGCTGCGCTTCGGCACAGTGGACAGCTGGCTCATCTGGAACCTGACCTCAGGCAAGGTCCACGCAACGGATGTGACCAACGCCTCACGCACCATGCTGTTCAACATCAACACATTGTCTTGGGACAGCGAGCTTCTGGACCTGTTCGGCATCCCGGAATCCATGATGCCGCAGGTACGCTCTTCGGACGCATTTTTCGGAGAAGCTACAGTGCTCGGACACAACATCCCGATAACCGGGGTCGCAGGAGACCAGCAGGCGGCGCTTTTCGGGCAGATGTGCATCGACGAGGGGTCGGTGAAGAACACCTACGGCACAGGATGCTTCCTGCTGATGAACTGCGGCGACAAGCCGATCCTCTCCGAGAACAGGTTGCTCACCACCATAGCCTGGAAACTCAAAGACAGGGTGAACTACGCCCTCGAGGGAAGTATCTTCGTGGCCGGGGCTGCCGTGCAATGGCTGCGTGACGGGCTTGGGCTCATCAAGGATTCATCTGAAATAGAAGCGCTTGCCGCATCCGTCCCCGACAACGGAGGAGTGTACTTCGTGCCAGCCCTGACCGGGATGGGAGCCCCGTACTGGAACCAGGATGTTCGTGGTGTAATCACTGGACTGACCCGAGGTGCCACAGCCGCCCACATAGCCAGAGCAACGCTGGAGGGCATAGCATTCCAGACGATGGACATCGTGGCCGCGATGGAAAGGGATGCCGGCATCCTCATCTCGGAACTCAAGGTTGACGGGGGTGCTTCGCGCAACAATCTTCTGATGCAGTTTCAGGCAGACATCCTCGGCACGGAGGTGATACGGCCGAAAGTCACTGAAATCACTGGACTGGGAGCGGCCTACATGGCCGGGCTGGGAGCAGGTATCTGGTCTTCTGTGGGCGAACTCAAGGACAACTGGGAAGCGGAGCGCCGCTTCTCCCGCCGGGCCTCCGAGTCCCGCATGGCCGAGTCCAAGGCCGCCTGGGCTGCCGCCGTCAGAAAAGCCATGGCGGAATAGCGCAACCACTCCCCGCCCCTCTGCACCAAAATGAAGTGCAGTGCATTTTTATGAAAAATATTCGTAGATTTGCATTATAGTTCATTTTTAAACACCGACAGCATGCTGATAGAGCGCACGGAATACATGTCACTCTTGGAGAAATGGAGGGACAAGAAAATCATCAAGGTCGTCACAGGCATACGCCGTTGCGGCAAGTCATCATTGTTGCGGATGTTCAAGGACAAGATGCTGACGGACGGTGTTTCCAAAGAACAGGTTGTCGAACTTAATTTCGAAGATCTTGATAACGAGCCCCTGTTGAACTACAAGGCTCTACATACCTACCTGAAACAACAGTTGCAAAGGGACAGGATGAACTATTTTTTCCTGGATGAAATACAGATGGTAGACGGTTTCCAAAAGGTGATCGACAGCCTGTTCCTTTTGGATAATGTGGACATTTATTTGACAGGCTCGAATGCATATTTGCTGTCAGGGGAAATCGCGACCCTGCTCACTGGCAGATATGTGGAAATAAAAATGCTGCCATTCTCACTCAAGGAGTTCAAGCTCGGCTTGCCGGCAGGCACAAGCGCGGAAACCGCCTATCGAAAATATATTGAAAACGGCTCGTTTCCGTACATCATGCAGATAGAGCATGATCCGGAGATGGTGAAGGAGTATCTTTCCGGCCTGTACAATACCATCGTGCTGAAAGATGTGGTCAGCCGAAGGAAAATCACCGATGTGATGATGCTGCAGAGCGTAGTGAGATTTCTTGCAGACAACATCGGAAACATGTCCGTCATCAAACGCATCAGCGACACGATGACCTCACTTGGCCGCAAAATATCGGTCCATACGGTGGAGAATTACATTTCCGCATTGACAGACAGCTACGTGTTCTATTCTGCTCCAAGGTATGATACCAAGGGCAAACAGCTGCTAAAGACAGGCCAGAAACTGTACCTCGCCGATGTGGGTCTGCGCAATGTCATCAACGGTACCAAAGGAGGAGACTTGGGGCACGTTCTGGAGAATGTCGTCTATTTGGAACTGGCACGCAGAGGGGGAGAAATTTATGTAGGAAAAGCAGGAGACGCAGAGATAGACTTTGTGGTTGTGAATGGTGACAACAAAGCGTATTATCAGGTTTCTCTCAGCGTAAGGGACGAGGACACGCTTAAACGGGAACTCACTCCACTCGAATCTCTTGCAGACAACTATCCGAAATACCTCCTCACGATGGACAACGATCCGGTGATACAGCATAACGGCATAAAGCAACTGTATGTATTGGACTGGTTATTGGAAGAATAATCCGCCATGGCAAAAGCCCCCTATACAATCCGCAAAGCCCTTCCGGCAGATCTGCCGGCGTTAGCGGCGCTTGCCGACGCCGCAAGACAGATAATGCGGGACAGCGGCAACCCGACCCAGTGGAGCGGCGGCTATCCGGCCATCGGGATTCTTGAAGATGACATCACCTCGGGGACATGCCATCTTGTCATGGACGGCAAGGCCCCTGTGGGCTCATTCGTCTTCAGGAACGGCCCGGACCCGTCATACGCCTCGATAGCGGACGGACACTGGACAGACGACAGCAGCCCATACATGGTCATACACAGGATAACGAGCCTCCCGGAAGCGCACGGCGTTTTCGCCGCCATCATGGATTTCTGCAAATCCCACTGCGGAAATATCCGCATAGACACCCACAAGGACAACCTCATAATGCAACACCTTGTCATGAAGCACGGTTTCCGCCACTGCGGCATCATCACCCTCGCGGACGGCGGAGGCGAACGTCTCGCCTACCAGTGGCTGCGCCCATGATTCTCCGGATCATTCCGACTGTTCTATCTCAAAGACATACTTTCGTCCCGAAACCCGGTGATACCCGCTCACCACCGCCCTGCGCTTTCGGCCCGTATCGTTCCGGTCAATAAGGAAAGAGATCCAAGGTCCAGTGGGGTTATAGTACGAATAGAGCCATTCCGTATCCATTAGCCAACCGCTATAATGATACTCCGTCCTCTCAACATAATACGATGACGGGCCGAATTCTGTTGACAATGTCTCCCCAACAAGATCCGCATCATAACTCGCGCTTCCGCCTTCTGCCCCGACGCTGTAAAAAAAACGAACGGGTGCATCCTTTTCGCATGACGGCATCACAAATAAAAGCACCAGAAACAAGAGTCGAAAATATGGTTTCATGCCTGTCATTCAGACTGTTCAATTTCAAATATATACTTTTGTCCCGTGACCCGGTGACGTGCACTCACCACCGCCCTGCGCGCCCGGCCCGTATCGTTTTCATCGGAAACTATTGACAGTCGCTCCAAATCAATACAATAGGCGACATCGATCCAACTTTCATCAAGCCAGTATGCCCAATGCTCTGAATAATATGCCCCTTTTATGTCCAACGTAAGGGTGGTCCCGTCAAGATCCAGATTATAATCTTTTCGTCCACCTTCCGCATCAAAACTGCAAGAAATACTCACTGGAGGATCCTCCTGCTCTTTCTCGCAGGATGACAGTCCGGCCACAGACAACGCCAGACAGACTAAAAAACCTATATACCTCATAAATCCCGGGCCAATCTTACAGCGCATCCGGCCGGCTTGGACAGGTATAAAGCAAGATAGGACACATCATCCTCGTCAAAATAAAAGCATGACAACTGTCGCCAAGAACCACTTACACCCGATGCCCAATAAGATCCCATAACACCATATCTAGCATCCGGCTCATAATCCTTATAGCCGCATGCAGGAAGAAAAATGCAGCCCGAGTTTTCCAGCTGACACCATTCATCATTACCATAAGACCCTGTGCTGGAAATTGACAGAACCTCCTCGTTAATATTCTTTGGAACAGGGATGTCCTCCGGCCATATCATCACATCCGGAAACAGGACAAGCCCGGAAATACCATCCACAACTGCCCTGCAAAATCTGGCATTTTCCGTATCTCCCACCTTTGAACATCTTCTTTTTTCTGCTAAATACCTCCATTCATCATCGTCAAGAACACGCCACAATCCTCCGATATCAGAACACCATTCCGCAATGGCATCAGACTCAGATGTCCCAATCTGCAAAAAATTGACGCCCGTCCCCAAACCATACGCCAAGGAAGTCTTGGACCTTCCAAAGAGGTCAGCGGTTTTCCCGACCTCAGGAACTTCATTGCAGGAATCCACGCCCAAGTAATCCGATTGGCGTTCTGCCAGCTTCCATGAGACTTTGACATCCGGACTCAACGCCAGCACCTCTCCCTGAAGATTTCCGGTGGCGAAAGAAACTATTTTTCCACCCTGATTCACTGTAAAACTTCCTATTCCGAGTGTCCGGTCTACTCTTACTACACACGAGGCGGAGATGGTTCCATCAAGGCTGGATGCGGTCAAGAGCGCCTCTCCCTCACCAACAGACTTGATCTGCGAACCCATGACAACAAACACCGACTCATCCGAAGAAGAAAATACAACCTCCGCTCTTGATGGTCTTACATGGACATCCGGATGCAGGCTGGCGCCAAGCGGCATTTCAAATTCTCCTCCTGCGAATGAAATCTCACGTGCAGCAGGTTTTTGGCACGCAGACATCAAAATCGCCAAAATAGCAAAGGTGCCTATATAACCGATTATTTTCATTCTGTCTCAATATTTCTCACCAATACAAAATCAAGTTCATCGTGTGTCTCAGCCAATACGCGAAGTGTGGCATCATCTATCTCCACGTCTTCAAAATCTCCTCTCAACAGACACAGACTGCACAGCGCCGCATCCGGGATTCCGTCAAACATATTATCATCAAGTTCAAAAGAACCCGTATCTTCCGAGCGCACAGCCCTACAAATATATGAAGAGGAGTAGTCTTCTCCAAATATCATCGTTCCCGACCACCTTACAACAATCAGAACCCCGTTGTCGTTCTTAGAATCGGCATTCCACTTGACCACAAAATCTTTATAATAGCACAACGGATAGCGATTCTGCTCAGAAGTTACAGTCGGAAAACTGATTCTTACAATTTCCGGTGCATACAGTTCCACACCAGCATCGAAATTACCTTTGGTCGCAATCTCCGCCTCCCTAAGAGAAAACGAGACCGGGCCTCCAAACATAGCATGAATCTGCCCCTTTTCTGACTTGGTCATAGGAGAGAACAAGGCACGGCCATTCATCAAGAATTCCTCAGAATCAATTTCAGCCAGACTTCCCTTTGTACGGATCTCATCAAATGGCTCATAATAGGCTACGACCCTCTCATCTCCAAGTGGATAGTATCTTGACGATGATATACCGACTGTAGCATCCGCTCCGACAAGATACGAAGAGTACTTTCCAAAATCTCCATAGCCCTCGGTAACTTGAACGTCACTCATATAGTTTTCGTCGGTCACATCTACTTCTAAACCATTCGTCTCCACTGCATTATCACTGATGTATTCCTTACCCGTACAGGAAATCAACCAAATAGAGAAAAAGAATGGGAAGAAAATCAAATTGAAGTGTCTCATATTATTACAATTTATCAAGTTCAACAATTACTGGAGTGTCCCATTTGACTTTATCATCTAAGACCCCACCCACACATACGCTTTGTTTCATTATAGGAGAAACGATTGGAGAATCGTCAACAATTATCACAGAGACTGTCCCTGCTACCACGAATTCTTGATCCACTGTATTTTGCACAAGATCCACTCTCTGCCCATCAATACGTGCAGCCGCCTGATTGCCACCTTTCGTGCTTGTCGTAAAGACATAAAAAGGATACTCAACGGTTCCCGGCAGATCAATTACCATTTCAACACCAACTCCAGTCATACTAAATTGCTTACTCCATTTGACAGAGATACCGCTATGCGAGGTTTTAATTGTACGCGCTGAAAAATCGATCCAATGATTTGAATTGATTTTAGGGGCGTTCTTTATGACCTTATTTTCACACAAATCACTGTCAAACGCATGATAAGACACCGTTATTGCATCTTTACAATCAGGTGCTGAGAAGAGGAATTTCACTTCAGGCCTTGTTCCCGGAAAAGTCTCAGTTTTTTTGAATAAAGTATAGAAATCAAGCCAGCTACTACCAGCAGGGACCATATTATTATAATCACTCAATTCCTGTATATCCAAATCCGGAATAACATACCCTTTTTCCCTACACTTTTCTATGAATGTCGTTAAATTGTACCTCAGGAAAATAGGGGCATCAATTCTTAACTCCCCTTTTTCTGGATATTTTTCGGTAATCGGAGGCCTGTTATCCTCACAGCATGAAGCCGACAGAATCAAGACTGCCGCAGTGATTACCAATGAAGAACTGATAGTCTTGAACAATTTACAAATCATATCTGTTTATTTTAAGTTGTTAACACCGACATCAAAGTATGCAAACGCAGTCACAGAAGCCGAACTGATCCGCAGGCAATAACGGCCGGGAATATCAGGCACAGCCAAGCTGACTCGCTTGAAACCATCCAAGTGTTCTTCAACCGACTCGTATTCATTCCCTATGTCATCATAAATCCGAAAAGCCGCTTCACCATAATCGTCCATCAGCACTTCAATAGTCATGGATGTCCTATACAAGAACGCTTCCACATAAAGGCAGCCAGAACGCTCATACCCCTTTCCTGTTGTAAAAACCTCCACTTCAAGTGACTCCGGTTCGTCTTGAGCAGCTCGCGCAAACGTCAAGGCGCAAAAGACGGCGGCCACGCATAAAATAAATTTTTTCATATACTTTGCCTGTTTCAACAAGACAAAGCTACCTCATAAAAGTTTAACCGCCAATAGATTTTCGCCACATAACCACTCCACAACACACTAAAAATCAAGTGAATACCAAGATGCCACCATTGGCAGACAATAAAAAGTTTAACCAAGCTCCGCCAACAGCTTCCGGATGTAGATTCCAAGGTTCGTGTCATGCGAAGAAATCCCAAGTTTCGATCGGATGCGGCTGCTGATGTTGAAGTGCCCACCTTTTTGGAGATATTTGCCTATATCCTTACCTTTCAAGCCCATGGCATACAGGCAGCAATAACCGACCTCCCACCCGGAAAGCCCCTTCCCCTCAAGGTAACGGACAAAAGACGGATGACTTGCCTTATAACTCAAACGGTTGAGTTCCATGAACTCCTCCCGGTCAAAAAGCATACGCTCCATGTCCTTGAAAGCCTTGCGGTCAATCTCGCTGTCTTCGGATATGCCGGCAGACAGAAAACGGTCAAAAAGAGCAAGTTTAGCATTCAAAGCGGCACGTGCATCCTCATTGAGCACATTTTCACTTTCCACCAACTTGGCCGAAAGAGCGTCCCTCTCGACCGCAATCCTGTCATACAGGACCAAAAGACGGCTCTGTTCAAGTTTACTGTGACGGTACCGGACCACAAGTGCAAAAATCACAACAGCGGCGGCAAACAGAACCGCCATCCCGACAAACAGAATCCGGTTCTTCCGGGTCTGCTCTTCCAGACGGGCCTCCTCCAGCCTGTAACGCTCGGAGACGAACTGGGCATCAGTCCTATATGAAGCGAACCGGGCAGAATCCGCAGCGCGGACATACTTTTCATAACACTCCAATGCCTTCTCCGAATCCCCGGACAAACGGTAGACCTTTGAGCACACAGCCGCATACCTCGTCTTGTTCAAGACGCCAGCAGTGGACACATACTTTTCCAACGCATCCTCAGCCTTGGCAAGCTCCCCGACAAAGCAAAAGGCAGTTGCCACAGACAGCCAATCCACATCCTCCGAAGGCACATTGCGAAAATAGTCAGCGAGCAGCATGGCAATCTCTTCACGAGATTTCTTGAACGCCACGGAATATGCAAGGAGCGAAGACCAATAATACTTGTTCTGCCTATATGAGTATGAGGAAGAATCCGACATCTCGATCAAATCAAGATACTCCGCAGCTTTCGAGGCATCGCCGGACACTGTGTACTCATTGACAATCCGGCTGAGCATATTGACATAGCTGCGCACTCTCCCCTCTTCACGGAACAGAGCCGCTGCACGGGTGTTGTACTCTATCGCCTCCTCAAAATCATAGAGCCTCTCATATATAAGTGCTTCCGCAGAATACAGTCTTGCAGCCGTGAGCCTGTCCTCCGACTCCTCGACTTCGGATTCCGCCTGTGCGAAACAATCCATCGCAAGGCCGAGATTCCCTTTATTCTGATAAATACGGCCCTGATAGTAGGCTGCACGCAGTTTTTCGGTAGCCGTTCCCTTTCTGGAATAGTAGTCCAGCGCCGGCTGGATGACACCAAAATCCGTCTTGTCAACATATGTCTTGTCCAGCGCCATGCTCTTGAGCAATGCATATCTGGCTTTCAACGGCTTCGACCGCAAAGACACAGTGTCCATCACCGAAAGCCTCTGCAAAGCCCCGGAAGGATCCTCCTCAATAATCGCCTCGACACCGTCCAACACTTCTCGCTGAACAGCATCATCAGCGCAAGCCAAGAATAAAGCAAGCGCCGCAATGAGAATAACTGCCCTACGCATGGCTATTCCCTGACATGATGCGGCATCCCCTCGGGAGTGACTATCGAGATCTCGCAGAGGCCGCCCACTGCACCGGAGGCGTCTGTCCAGGCACTTTGGAAAATAAGTTTGCGGACACCGCGTTTCTCGATGGTGTAGCAATTGCTTCCGCCGCTCTCAAGCAACCCTCTGATAATCTCCCGCGAGCGCTCCGAATGGCAGTCGAAAAGATTGCGGCCTATAAGGTCACCATGACGGCTGTATTGGCGTACAGCTTTGTCGTTCATATAGATGATTATGCCGTCCTTGTCGCAGACGGTGATGGAGCAGTCCAGCCCCCAAGCCCAGTCAGGTATCATATCAAATTAATTCACGTTATCGAATAATGCGTCAAGCTGGACATGATAGTGGATATCAGAGGAATAGCTGTTGGGCTTGAGACCGAAAGTGGTGATGAAGGTAAGGTTGACGGCGCTGCGGGTACCGGTCTCACGCTCGAAATCAGCCACACGATTCTGCAGTTTGGCGTTTTCGTCAGAATCGATTGAATATTCGGCACGGCAGTACTTGATCTCACACAGATTGGTGATCTGATCAGCACGCTCGATGACCAGATCAACCTGAGCGGCAGGTTTGCTTTCCTTGCTTCTCCAAGAATAATATTCTGTATGGATCCTGTCGATTCCGAGAGCCTTTTTAATCTGGGGTATATGCGCCTGACATAGACGCTCGAAAGCAAGGCCGTACCAGTTGTTCTGCTTTGGAGTATTCAAGCTGTTGCTCCAATAATGGTCATCCGTCGTCCCTTTGACACAGAAATCGTTATGAAAACGAGTAAAAAAATCAACCAGCTGGTATATTCCGTTCTTCGAGCTGATTTTCTTCTCTATGACGCAATATTTGCGGATGAAATCACAGTTCTCCAGATTCTCCAGCATTTTGCTCAGATGGCCTCCGGTCTCCTTGCCGAGCTTCTCACTGATTTCATTACGGGTCAACCCTTTACGATTGGATGAAAGCAATTGTATTATCTTCACGTAGGGTTGCGGGTTCCGGAAAAGGGACTTGAACAACCGGTCATATTCACGGTGCAATTCCGCATCTGCGGAGAAAAACAGCCTGTCAATGTTTTCAGTGAGACTCTGTCCCTTGTCAAGCAGACTCAGGTAATATGGAATACCTCCCAATATCATATACGCCTGGGCAACAGAGAGCCTGTTCCAGCGGAAGCCATTGGTTTTCAAGTATTCCTCTGTCTCTCCAAGAGTAAATGGATGCAGGTGCAATTCGTGTGTTATCCGGTCATGAAGTCCCCCGTGGTTGTCAATGATATTGTCCACCATCCAAGTCGTGGCAGAACCGCAGACAATCAGTTTTACGTTCTTTTGACGGGCAGCCCAACCGTTCCAAAACAAGTCCAAAGCCTTTACCAAGCCCGACCTCGGTGTGTCAAGGCAAGGCAATTCATCAATGAATATGATAGCCGTGCCTTTTGCCGATGCCGGGGCAAGCACAACTTTCAAGGCCTCGAAGGCCTCAATCCAGTTCTTCGGCTTAGTGCCACCATAGCCGGCCTTCTGAAGTGACAGAAAAAAACTGGACATCTGATCCTCCTTGTCACCCTCCAAAACACCGGTCATATCGAACGCAAGCCTGTCTTTGAAAGTCTCCGTTATCAAATAAGTTTTTCCGACACGACGACGGCCATAAATCGCGATGAATTCCGATTTTGAACTCCCGATATACTGTTCAAGCAGCCTGCTTTCCGCATTTCTACCAATCAATTCTCTCATATATACATACTTAGTATTGGCAAATATACTGTAAACACTCCGGAAAAACAAGCCATAGCGCGCCAAATCGATGATAAAACGAGAGTTTTGGCGCGTTATACACTATAAAAGCGCGCCAAATCGATGATAAAACGAGAGTTTTGGCGCATGAAAACCCCGGCTGAAAAACATTTTTCAACCGGGGTCTCAAAATATTCAGTCAAAACGCCTACAGCGTCCTCTTGACTTCGACAATCTGGAAGGCCTCGATAATGTCGCCCTCCTTGATGTCATTGTATCCGGCGATGGTCATACCGCACTCCTTGCCGGCGATGACCTCCTTGACGGCATCCTTGCCTATCTGCAGGGAACTGAGTTCTCCGGTATAGATCACGATACCGTCGCGGATGAGACGGACCTTGGACTTCTGCACCATCTTGCCGTCGCGGATGATACATCCGGCGATGGTCCCGACCTTGCTGATACGGAAAGTCTGCTTGACCTCGGCAGTCGCGATGACCTCCTCTTTCTTCTCCGGCTCAAGCATGCCCTCGATACCGTCCTTGACATCGTTGATACAGTCGTAGATGACAGAGTAGAGGCGGATTTCGATACCCTCACGCTCGGCGGCCCTGCGGGCCTCGACGGTAGGACGTACCTGGAAGCCGACAATCACGGCATCGGAGGCCTCGGCAAGAAGCACATCGGACTCCGATATGCCACCGACAGCCTTGTGGATCACATTGACCTTGACCTCATCGGTAGAAAGCTTGATGAGAGAGTCCGACAGCGCCTCGACAGAGCCGTCCACATCGCCCTTGACGATGATGTTGAGTTCCTTGAAATTACCGATAGCGATGCGACGTCCTATCTCCTCAAGGGTCATGTGCTTCTGGGTCTTGATGCCCTGGATGCGGAGAAGCTGCTCGCGCTTGTTGGCAATGTTCTTGGCCTCCTTCTCGTCAGCCATCACATTGAACTTCTCTCCTGCCGCCGGAGCCCCGTTGAGTCCGAGCACTGAGACAGGTGTCGAAGGACCCGCCTCCGTCACTTTCTGCCCACGCTCGTTGAACATCGACTTTATCCTGCCGTAATAACTTCCACAAAGCATCACATCCCCCTGACGCAGAGTCCCTTCCTGCACAAGCACCGTAGCCAGATAGCCACGCCCCTTGTCGAGAGAAGACTCAATGACAGCACCTACCGCCAGCTTGTCCGGATTGGCCTTGAGTTCAAGAAGATCCGTCTCAAGAAGCACCTTCTCAAGAAGTTTGTCCACATTGAGACCCTTCTTGGCGGAAATCTCCTGACACTGGTACTTGCCGCCCCAGTCCTCCACGAGGATATTCATCTCAGCGAGCTGACGGCGAATCTTGTCCGGATCAGCACCAGGCTTGTCTATCTTGTTGATGGCAAACACCATCGGGACATTGGCAGCCTGAGCGTGGTTGATGGCTTCGATTGTCTGCGGCATCACCGCATCGTCAGCTGCGACAATGATGATGGCAAGGTCGGTAAGCTGGGCACCACGGGCACGCATGGCCGTAAATGCCTCATGTCCAGGGGTATCCAGGAACGTTATCCGGCGTCCGTCCGGCAATTCGACATTGTACGCACCTATATGCTGGGTGATACCGCCGGCCTCACCGGCAATAACATTGGATTTACGGATATAATCAAGGAGGGATGTCTTGCCATGGTCCACATGTCCCATCACAGTGATGATAGGCGGACGCGGCTTGAGATCCTCCGGACGGTCAACCTGCTCGGACTGGTTGATCTCTTCGGTGATGTCGGCAGTGACGAACTCGACCTTGTAGCCGAATTCCTCGGCAACGAGCACGAGGGTCTCGGCATCAAGTCTCTGATTGATGGACACCATGAGGCCGAGGCTCATGCAGGCGCCGATGACCTTCACCACAGGGGTGTTGTTCATGAGGGTCGCAAGGTCATTGACGGTCACAAACTCCGTAACTTTCAATACCTTCTGCTCCGCTGCCGCCTCCGCCATCTCGTCTTGGGTACGCTGCGCGGCAGCCTCCCTCTTCTCCTTGCGGTACTTGGCTCCGAAGTTGTTCTTCTTGCCCTCGTTCATCTTGGCATAAGTCTCTTTGACCTGCTTCTGGATCTCCTTCTGGAGTTCCTCCTGCTGGCTTTCGGTCAGAGCCGGCTTGAAACGGTCGCGGTCGCGCTTGCGTCCCTTGCCCTGATTCTGCTGCTGGGCCGCCTGCTGCCCGCCTTGACGACGGTCCTTGTTGTTGTCCTTCTTCGGAGATTTCTCGATATTCGCACCCGCCTTGGCCACATCCACCTTGCGCGTGCCCTTGCTTATGCGCTCGCGCTTCTTGGCCGGCTTGCGGTCGAACTGGCTCAAGTCAATCTTACCGACGACCTTGAGGCCGGAAGCGTCAGCCGTAGAAGGTTTCTGCACCTCAGCCTCAGGTTGAGACGGCTTTGCCTGAGCGGCAGGCGCGGTCTCCACGCGTACAGGCTTCTGATGCTGCACTGCCGGGGCGGCAGGTTTCACTTCCACAACCGGAGACGCTTCTGCTTTTTTCTCAGGGGCCGGCTTGACTTCCGGCACCGGGACAGGCTTTTCTACAGGTTCGGCCGGGGCCGGCTTCTGTTCCGGGACCGGAGCCGCCTCCACAGGCTTGGCTGCTTCAGGAGTCTCCTCCTTGACTGGCGCTGCGGACGGCTTCTCCGGCTGCGGTGTCACAGGTTCAGGCTTCACCGGTTCCTGCGGCTTTTCCTCCACTGATACCGGGGTCGGCGCCGGTGCAGGCGCAGGCTTTACCGCCGGCTGGTCTTTCTTGGAATTGATGAAGGTGTTGCTCTTGATGATGGTCTCATGCTCCGGCTCCTCCTCATCTTCGTCCTGCTTCTGCTTGCGGTTCGTCTTTTCGATAATCTCCGTTATCTTGATATCCACTTTTTCGGCTGCCTGCTTGAGTTCCAAGTCTTTGCCGAACTGGCGGCGGATGGCCGGCATATACTCGTCAGAGATCTTGCCGTTCGGGTTGGCCTCGACCTCGACACCTATCTTGCGGAGGAATCCCACGAGATCGTCAAGGCCGACATTGAATTGTCTTATTATCTTATTTAATCTGATTTCTGCCATTATCCTAATCCTCGAATTCTGCTTTTAATACTCTGAAGACATCCGCGACGGTCTCATCTTCAAGATCCGCCCGCTTGGCGATATCCTCCGGGGTGAGAGCGAGCACGCTCTTGGCCGTGTCGCAGCCGATAGACTCGAGACGGTCGATCACCCACTGGTCGATCACGTCAGAGAACTCACTGAGCAGTACATCCTCCTCATCATCCGAATCCTCACCCTTCGGAAGTTCCCTGTAGACCTCTATCTCGCGTCCCACAAGCATGCCGGCAAGCTGGATATTGACACCATGGCGTCCGATACCCTTGCTGACCTGATCCGGCAGCATGAACACCTTCACCTTGTCCTCCGGGCCGTCCCCCATCTCTATGGCTGAGACCATCGCCGGGCTGAGCGCACGCTGAATCATGAGTTTCGGATTCTGTGACCACTGGATGACATCTATATTCTCGTTGCGGAGCTCGCGCACGATGCCCATGATTCGGCTGCCCTTGACACCGATGCAGGCGCCGATAGGGTCGATGCGGTCATCATAAGACTCGACGGCAACCTTGGCCCTCTCGCCAGGCACACGGACGACTTTCTTGACTGTGATGAGACCGTCGGCAATCTCCGGAACCTCCTGCTCGAAGAGCCTTTCGAGGAACTCGTTGGATGTGCGGCTCAATGTTATGTACGGCGTGGTATTGTTTTTCATCTCCACGCTCTTGATGATAGCCTTGACAGAATCACTCTTCTTGAACCTCTCGCCCGGAATCTGCTCCGACTTCGGGATGTGGAGTTCGTTGCCGTCTTCATCAAGGATCAGCACCTCCTTGGACCAGGTCTGATAGATCTCCCCGTAGAAGAGTTCACCGACCTTCTCCGAGTATTTCTTGAATACATTCGCCTTCTCTATGTCCATGATACGGCCCTGAAGGTTCTGCCTGATGTTCAGGATACCGCGGCGTCCGAAAGCCGCAAGCGGCAGCCTCTTGGAGTACTGGTCACCCACCTCGTAGTCATCGGCGTCTCCGCCATCCTCGCGTATCCCCTCAAGGGTGATCTCCGAATTCGGATTCTCCACTTCCTCCACGACATCGAAGTTCTGGTAGATCTCGCAAGTACCCTTGTCCACATTGACGATGACATCGAAGTTGTCAGCCGAGCCGTATGTCTTGGCTATCTGGGTCAGGAACACATCCTTGAGCACCTGCATCATAACCGGACGGTCAATGTTCTTCTCTTCCTTGAAGTCCTTGAACGCGTCGATCAGGGTGATTACTTTTTCTTTTTCCATTATATGTTTTCGTTTGTTGAATTCAGTATCGCGTCAGCCTCCGCGGCATCAATCCCGGCAGAGCTCACGGTGAGGGCATAATCTTCAATGTTCCTGTCGAAAGCAGCCAGAACCGCCCTGTGGACATACTCGCAGTCGGCAAGGTCAACATCAGATGCGTCCTTGTCGATAATCACTTCAAACACATTGTCATCGTCATTGAGAGACATGTCGGCCACGATGCAGCCTCGCTCTCTTGCGGCGTTCTCCACCACTTCCTTGAATTTCAGCAGGTCCATATATTCAATCCGTTAAAAAAAAAGGAAGACCGCCCGGCCTTCCATCCACTCACAAGCACAAAGGTAAGAATATTTTCCGAAACGCACAAAATTTTGTACTTTTGCACAAAATCACACATAAAAATGAAACACTTTTTCAAGAAAATAGCCTTTGTGCTTTTCGGGGCGCTGATGCTCACCGGCTGCGACCTCGACCAGGTGGACAACTACACATTCCAATACCAGACACTGATTTATCTCAGCGAAGAGGATGAGGACAAAAAAGAAGAGCAAAGCAAAGCCATCGAAGAATATTTCAAGTCCAAAATCGACTTCGACAAGACCTATTCCTTCCACGGCCCGTACTACGATGCCACCGTCTACGGCTGTGACATGTTCGAGAATGACATAAAGGCCTTCACAAACGATGAGGTGCTGGCGCTTTTGGGCAAGGATGATCAGGTATGTCTGGCGCTGTACATGTTCTCCAGCAAAGGCAACATGGGAGCAGTGAGCGCAGTCTACTGGGTTCATGACCCGGATGCCGAAAAAGGCGAAGAGGGCGAAGGCGGCGAAGAGCCTAAAGAATAAAGTCCAGACCGGATGGCCCCTCGTTGAACAGGAGGTCCATCACGGAAAGGTTTGGCTTGAATCCAAGTTTATCCGCAAACACCTGATAATAAGGCCTGTCCAATCCAAGTTCAGAAAGGATTGAGTCAGGCCTTTTAGGATGTATATCCACATCCGCCCCCACATACGACGAAGTCTCGACCAACTGTGTCACGAGCCCCAGACGGTCAATGAAAAAGCGGATCAGAGCCATGTCAAGTTCCCATAGCGTCACCGGGTGCGAATCAAGAATGGAGAAAAGAGGATCGCGGTAATACTCGAAGAACGCGGAAGAACGGTATGCAGTGTCTATGCAGCGTTCTGTCTTGGCCACCCATGGCGTGGAATAGTCAACCTCCACTTCCTTGATAGGGATATTGATGGAGCCTGCCCTGTGCCGCACAGGAAAAGAAAGCGACTGGACTCCGTCGGAAGCATAGAACAGACAGCGGTTACGATAAGACTGCTTCTGGTAGTTCTCGCAGGCCTCGATATAAACCGAAGAATACTTTGCGAGAATCGCAAAGTATTCTATCGGAGGGAAATATGCTATCGTAAGGGTCACGCCTAGTCGATGCCGCCCTTGGCGGAAACATCGCCGGCACGGACGATACCTCTCTTGGAGTTCTTTATGAAGTTGAGGATATTGTCACGCTCCACCGACTGCGGGAATCCGGCCTCCACCCTGGCACAGCCATCGGAGATGTTCATTCCCTGATAGTAGATCGTATCATAGATATCCTTGATATTGCGGATAGTGTCTGACTCGAAACCTCTTCTGCGCAGGCCGACTATATTGATGCCCGCATAACATATCGGAGTCCGTCCGCATATCGAATATGGAGGGATGTCCTTGTTGACCGCAGAGCAGCCGCCAACCATGGCGTGGGTGCCGATGTGGGAGAACTGGTGCACGGCAGTGTTGCCGCCGATGATGGCCCAGTCATCCACATCCGTCTCGCCGGCGATACCCACATAGCTCACGAGAATGCAATGGTTGCCGACACGGCAGTCGTGTGCCACATGCACATAAGACATGATCAAGGTGTGATCGCCGATTTTTGTCACGCCTTTGCCGCTGGCCTTGGTGCCGCGGTTGATGGTGGCGCACTCGCGGATGGTCACATAGTCGCCGATCTCGACGTAAGTCACCTCGCCGTCAAACTTGAGATCCTGCGGAACACCGCCTACTACAGCCCCCGGAAACACTTCACAATGGTTGCCGATCTTCACATACGGAAAGATGTTGGCATGAGGGTATATCTTGCAGTTGTCGCCGATCTCGACATTGTCATCTATGAAAGCGTAAGGTCCTACCTCAACATTATCGCCAAGTTTTGCATTTGCGCTGACGGTCGCAAGAGGATGAATTTTTACCATAACTCAGATTTTTTCCATTACAGCCCGAGCGGCGGCGCTGTTGATTCTATGGCCAGGTTTATATGCACTGACATGAGCCTTGAGATAACCTCCCACGAGACGCATGTCACCGATCAGGTCGAGAAGTTTGTGCCTGCCGCATTCGTTCGGAAAATGAAGCTTGAGATTGCTCAGATAGCCGTTGTCCGTAACGGAGAGACGCGGCTGGCCGAAAAGCACACACATCTTGTCTATCTGCTCCTTGGTGACCGGATGCTCCACTATCACTATCGCGTTGTCCACATCCCCGCCCTTGACAAGTCCTCTTGATGCGAGGGCCTCGAGCTCATGGAAGAAGCAGAAGGTGCGGCATGGTGCGACCTGGGCGACATAGTCGGCATTCTCGCTCCAATGGGCTTTCTGTACCCCGAGCACGCGAGAATTGAAATCCACGGTCACGTCATAGGAGAGGCTTTCCGCCGGGGTGATCTTGACCCATGAGCCGGTGCTTTCATCCCTGACCTCGACCTCTTCCCCGAGGGTGATATAATGTCTCTCGGCAGCCTGTTCGTGGAGTCCGTCCGGGGCAATCGCGCGCACATAGCACTCCGCGCTGCCGTCAAGCACAGGCACTTCCACGTTGTCTATCTTAATCAGAGCATTGTCCACACCAAGCCCGGTAAGGGCCGAAAGAAGGTGCTCTATGGTGACCACCTGTACATCTCCTTCTGAGATGGTGGTGCTTCTGTCTGTCCTGCTCACCTTGCTGGCAAGCGCCGGAATTTCCACCTCCACATCTGTACGGAGGAAGCGTATTCCGAAGTTCTCCGGGGCAGGGCAGATGGTAAGATGCGCGTAACAGCCTGTGTGAAGCCCTCTTCCCTCGAAGGTGTATTCCTTAATTACTGTCTGTTGATTCATCGGGGCGCAAAGATAGAAAAAATTTTTTATTCCTCACCGGACTGCTTGAACTTGGCATAAGCCCGCAGGTATGTCCCGTGCGGCAGGGCAGGGATACCGAAGAGCGTCTGGCCCGGTTTGCGCACATTGCCGATAACTCCGGTCTTGGCGCATATCGTAGTCTTGTCGGCTATCGTGATATGCCCGGAAATGCCCACCTGACCGGCAAAAATGCAGCCCTTTCCGATCTTGGAAGAGCCGGCTATTCCTGTAAGCGCAGCAATCGCCGTATTCTCTCCCACCACGACATTGTGGGCTATCTGGCAAAGGTTGTCTATCCTGACACCGTCCTCTATTATGGTGGATTCCATCGGAGCCCTGTCAACAGTCGTATTCGAGCCTATCTCCACATCATTGCCTATCACCACGTTGCCCACATGCTCTATCTTGCGCCAAGTGCCGTCAGGCTGAGGGGCGTTCCCGAAACCGTCATCTCCGATGATACAGCCGGCATGCAGGATCACCCGGTCGCCTATGACCATCCCCGGGAAAATGTGCACCCCGGGATATATTATGCAGTAGGAGCCTATCTTCGTACCGGCACCGATTGTGACATTGTCATATATTTTTGTGCAGTCGCCCACAGTGCAGCCCTTGCCTATTGTGACATAGTCTCCGACAGAGACCCTTTTCCCTATCTTGGCATTCCATGCGATATGGCAGCGGCCACGGTGACGCCTGTACTGCTTGTTGTGGTCTGACACATATTTGAGCAGATCCGCCAGTGCGGAATAGGCATTGTCCACTCTCACAAGCGTCGGAGCAACAGGTTGCTTCGGTTCAAAGTCTTTGTTTACAAGCAGGACAGAAGCCTTGCTGCTGTAGGCATACTGTTCGTACTTCGGATTGGCGAGGAAGCAGAGCTGCCCCGGCTTGCCGTGTTCTATCTTCGCGAATGAGGAGACTTTCTCCCCAGGATTGCCTTCCACTGTCCCATTGAGAACCTCGGCAAGTTGTCTAGCGGTAAATTCCATTGAATTTCAAGAAGTTTCTAGAATCTCCAGCCAAAAGTAAGGGCTGCATTCCAGAGAGTTGGTCTGTTTGATATGCGCGGTGACTTGGTGTTTGTCTCCAAACCGGCCGCATTGTAATTGTCGTAATCGTAATAAGGGGAGAACACTGTCTCCGGATATTTTGTGCACTTCACCGCAAAATCGGCGAAGAAAGATCCCGGAGACGAATAGCCGAAACCGAACGAAAGTGAAGACGTCCTGTCACCATAGTAGTGCTGGGACACCAGTTTTTTCATGCTGCCGCTGTAGGAGTTGAAATCATTGAGAAAATCATCGGCAGTGACGTCAACACCCTCGTTATTGGTCCAGTGGCGCTCCGGAGAAGTCACTGATGACAAACCCGCACGCAGTGAGAATTCAGGTGTCAGACGCAGTTCGGCACCGATACGCAGAGCATGTGAGACACCTGCGAAATACTTGTTGGCCTCATTGAGATCATAATACCTGTCAGCGGCCAGATAGTCAGGGTGCTGCTCGGAGAAACGCATGACGCTGTAGTCGGTGAGTTCATAGTCCACGCTCACAAAACCATGGCTGCCAAAAGTGTAAGCGGCACCGAGATTGACAATATACGGAGACTGGAGACAATATGTGTACTCGCCGCGAGGCGATGTCGCGCTGTCGTTGAACTGCCCGTTCTCAAACCATGTAGAGGCGCCATACTGCCATTTTTCCGTGATCGTGTAGGCAGTCGGAGTCTGTATCGCAGCACCGAGACGGAGGCCCTTCACCGGTGTGCTGATAAAGCCGAATTTAGCATAGATACCGTCAATATCAGCCGTATAATTATAAGAATACGAACCGCTCCTGAAAGCAGTCAGCGTCTCCTTGCCATCGCTGCCGATAAACGAAATCGGAAATGCATCCATATCTATCGCCGTCTCATAGAAAGCCTCGGAATAACGGTACTCCGCAGCCGGGGTGCCGAGATTGAAGCCGAAGAAGAACTTGTCGGAGACGTTGAAACCGAAATTGAATACAAGATCGTTCTTATGTCCGTTCTTGGTAATGGCGGACGACTGTTGGAGCGCACCCGGAACATAATGGTAAGAGCCGTCCGGAGAAATCATCTCCGTCACTCCCACATAACGTCCGTCAGTGCCGTAAGAGCCGAACATCCCGGCCTGATATGCAGTCAGCACGTCCCAGGACACATCGCTGTTGTCGAATGAATTGTAGTTGGCCAGCACATCTTCCCTTATACCTGATGCGGCGCTTGCGAACTCCGCCATCTTGGAAGTTCTGGAATTGGCTCCGTAGGCTGAGGCGCTGTAATTATACTGTGCGGTCTGATTGGATACCACAGCAAAGGTGAAAGACTTCAGCCCGGACCGGCGCCCTGTCTCCATCACCAGGGAAATGCCCAGATTAGGCATGGACAGGCGGGAACGCGTAGTCTTGCCGAAGGCACCGTACATATAATCCCCCTCTGCAGAATATGCGGAACTTACAGAAGACAAGGTGAAACCGGGAGTGACTGTCAACTGTCCATAATTGGCCACAGCGGAACCCGCCGGATTGATCCCCACCGTGCCGAGATCTCCGCCGATGGCAGTCACGGCATTGCCGAGAGCCATCGTACGGGCAGTCCCCAGATAATCGTTACGGCTGAAATTTATGGCATCGTACATATTCTGCGCGCCTGCAACCATACTGCCGGCTGCAAGAGCCACGATTGATAGTATTATCTTTTTCATTTCCTTTCGTTTTAAGATTTACCTTCTTCTTCCGCCGCCGCCACCATGGCTGCTGCTTCCGCCACCGCCGCTATGCGAGGACGAACCGCCGCCACCGCCGTAACTTCTTGAGGACGAGCCGCCGGAATAACTTGAACCGGAACTCCGGCTGCTGCTTCCCCAGCTGCTTGAATTTCCACTGGAATTGCTGCGCTCGTAACTGCGCGAACTGCTGCCGCTGCTTGAACCGCCGCCAGAGCTGCGGCCCTGATATCCACGTGAGTAGTTGTAGCCGTTCTGGCCCGGGGTCACTCTCGAATTGCCGCGTCCGGAGGAAGAGTTCGGTCTGGCGGAAGAAGAACTTCCGGAACCGGAGCGTGGGACAAGGCGGGAACTGTTGTATGAGGAGGAGCCGGCTGAGCCGTAACTTCCTCCGCTCACGCCCGGACGATAATTGCTCCGGCCAGGCCGTCCGCTCTGCGTGCCGCTTGACTGTGTTCCCCGACGCTCTCCATAGTAACGTCCTCCGTCAGGGGAAAGCCCCGGCTTAGGCGGCCATGGGTCATGGCGATGCCCATAAGAAGGCCCGTACCACGGATCATAGCGCCAAGGGTCGTAATACCATGGATCATAGTACCACGGATCGTATCTCCAAGGACGCCAATACCACGGATCATATCCCCAGCCATGATAACCATAGTACCAAGGGTCGCTGAAACGCCACCAGTCCCATCCATAGCGCCAGGCCCAATCATCCCACCACCAGCGGCCGTACCAAGGTGATGACAAGGCGAAGCCGGTCCCCAGGCCCCAAAGGAAGTCAGAAGATGAGTTATATTCGTAGACCGGGACATACACAGTGTCACGCAGTATGTTCTTACGGGCGATGTCCTGCGCAGCCATCTGCTCGAAATCTTCTTTAGAGTATATCTGAACCGGTTCCGGGGCCGGTTCAATGCGCTCATATATACCGTCGACATACCTCTGCTGAGCATACTGTGACGCTGTCCCGCAGGAGGCAAGGGCAATAAGAGGCAGTAAATAAGCCAGAATACGTTTCATGTTACAGTCTCCTGTTAATTTATAATTAGTATCTTTGCGTCTGCAAAGAATCCGGGCCCACGCCCGATTCTATATATAGATGCAAATTTCGAAAAAAAACGCAGACTTTCTACAAGAATATGGCAAAAGAGGTCACCAAACGCTCTGAGAACTATTCTCAGTGGTACAACGATCTGGTAATCAAGGCAGATCTGGCGGAGCAGTCCGCAGTAAGGGGTTGTATGGTCATCAAACCGTACGGGTATGCAATCTGGGAGAAGATGCAGGCCGCGCTCGACGGCAGATTCAAAAAGACGGGGGTACAGAACGCGTATTTCCCGCTGTTCATCCCCAAGTCATTCTTCAGCCGCGAGGCGGAACATGTGGCAGGATTCGCCAAGGAGTGCGCAGTCGTGACGCACCACCGCCTGATGAACGACCCCGACGGCAAAGGCGTGGTGGTCGACCCGAGCGCCAAGCTTGAAGAAGAGCTGATAGTCCGCCCGACCTCCGAAACCATAATCTGGAGCACATACAAAAATTGGATAACCTCATGGAGGGATCTTCCTGTGCTCTGCAACCAATGGTGCAATGTGGTGCGCTGGGAGATGCGCACAAGGCTTTTCCTGCGCACTGCGGAATTTCTCTGGCAGGAGGGACACACAGCCCATGCCACCGCGGAAGAAGCAGAGGCAAAAGCCTATGAGATGGTGCATGTCTACGCCGATTTCGCCCGCAATGTACTGGCCCTGCCGGTAATCGTAGGGCACAAGAGCCCCAATGAAAGGTTCGCCGGCGCGCTTGACACCTTGACCATCGAAGCCATGATGCAGGACGGCAAGGCCCTTCAGGCCGGCACATCCCATTTTCTCGGGCAGAACTTCGCCAAATCCTTCGACGTGCAGTTCACCAACAAAGAGGGAAAGCAGGAATACGTATGGGCCACATCGTGGGGAGTCAGCACCCGTCTGATGGGAGCGCTCGTGATGGCTCACGGTGACGACAACGGGCTGGTGCTTCCGCCAAGGCTCGCCCCGATACAGGTCGTGATGGTGCCCATATACAAGACTGATGAAGAGCACTCGCAGGTGCTCGCCAAGATGGACGAGATACGTCTCGCTCTGGACAAACTCGGAATCAGCTGCAAGATAGACGACAGGGACACGCTGCGGCCCGGGTTCAAATTCGCGGAATGGGAATTGAAAGGAGTGCCTGTACGCCTCGCCATGGGCGCCAGGGACCTCGCCTCAGGCACGGTGGAAGTGGCCCGCAGGGACACACTGACCAAAGAGACCATGTCTCTCGAAGGCATCGCCGAGCATATTCAAGCCCTTCTTGAGGACATCCAGACAAACATATACAACAAGGCTCTCGCGTTCCGCGACTCCCATATCGAGAAATGCGACAGCTGGGAAGAGTTCAGGGAGAAGATCCAGACCGGGAAGTTCCTCCTCTGCCACTGGGACGGAACCGTGGAGACCGAGCAGGCCATCAAGGACGCCACCAAGGCCACGATCCGCTGCATCCCAGTTGACAGTTGCGTGTGTGAAGAAGAAGGCAAGGACATATTCTCCGGCAAACCTTCACACAGGAGAGTCGTATTCGCAATATCCTACTAGCATGAAGAAAACTCTGACACTGACGGCGGCCGCCCTTGCCGCATGTCTGAGCCTGCATGCTCAGGACGATGCCCTGCAGAAAGCCATGGAGGCGGCAGCCGAGGCCCTGCAGGAGGCCCCCGCCGCAAAAGACGCCCAGGACAGGCCACAATATTGGAACAGCTGGACACAGTTCGACCTCGGCACCAGCAACACAAGCCTCTGGAACTGGGCGGCAGGCGGATACAACACCCTCACGCTCAGCATCGGAGTCGATGCCAATGCCAACTATTCCAAGGAACTGGTGAGCTGGACCAACCGTCTCCAGCTCCAATACGGATTCTTGTGGTCGGCGGACAAGGAGAACCTGCTCCAGAAAAGCAATGATCTCATAAAGTTCGAAAGCCGTCTGGCATACAAGATTCTCAAGGACAGCGACTGGAACTACACGGCCTCGTTTGACTTCCGCTCACAGTTCACTGACAGCTACGACTCCTACAAACAGGACGAGCAGAGCGGCAAGTGGAACGGCACACTCAAGTCCAGCTTCCTCTCCCCTGCCTACTCCACCATAGCGTTCGGTATGGAATGGACCCCCGTGGACTGGTTCAACGTCAACCTGGCCCCGTTGACGGGAGGTTTCACCATCTGTACCAAGGAGGAACTCAGAAAGAAATACGGTATGAAGCTCAGGGAGGCGGATCTGGATCCGGAACTTGGAAGCAGCTACCACAGCCAGCTTTTCCAGTTCGGTGCCCAGGTGAAAATCAACTACAGGACCTCCGTCAACGATGACCTCAAGTACGAGACACAGCTGGTCCTGTTCACCGACTACCTCAACAAGCCGTTCAAGTACAACAGGATCAACTGGGACAACAAGATCACCTGGCAGCTGGCCAAGTACTTCAAGATAGGTCTCAGCACGTGGATGATATACGATCCTATCGTCATCATCGACGGCAAGCAGAGGATACAGTTCAAGGAGTTCTTCTCCGTCAACTTCACCTACCTTATCAGCAACAAGAGATGAGACTTATTCTCCTCGCTGTGAGCGGAGGCATAGACTCCATGTATATGGCAAACAGGGCTTCGGAGCTTTTTCCCGGAGCCCGTTTTGCTGTGGCGCACTGCAATTTCGCGCTGCGCGGGAGCGAATCCGACGGCGATGAGGAATTCGTGAGAAGATGGTGCGCCGAGCACGGGATTGAATTCTGCGCGAAAAGGTTCGACACGGCAGGATACGCGGAGCAGCACTCCATGAGCATAGAGATGGCCGCCCGCGAACTGCGCTACAACTGGTTCGCACAATTGTGCAAAGAAAGAGGATTCGAGGCAGTGGCAGTGGCCCACAACGCAAATGACAACGCCGAGACTCTGCTGCTCAACTTATTGAGGGGCACAGGAATACGAGGCATCAGCGGGATGGGGGACCGGCCCGGGGTGCTCCGGCCTCTGCTTGGCACGGACCGAAGTGAAATCCGGAAATGGATGGAAGAACGCGGACTTGAGTGGAGAGAAGACCGGACCAACAGAGAGAACGATTACAAGCGCAACCGCCTGCGCAACGAGGTTTTCCCCATCTTGAAGGAACTGAATCCGTCTTTTATCCGCACTCTGAACGGGGACATGCGCAGATTCGCGCAGGTGCGCGACATAGCGGAAGACTGCTTCCGTGATGCCAGAGGGAAAGTAATTCTCCCGGACAACAGCATCTCGATACCGGCCCTTAGGGAAATCCGGCACCGGGACTATGTACTGTGGAGGCTTCTTGAAGACAGCGGAATAGGCAATGACGAATTCGAGTCTCTCAAAAGAGCGATCGATGAAGGCGGCCCCATCGGAGGGAAAAGATTCGGCCCGGTCGAGTGTACTTCTTCAGGAATCCACATCAGAAGGCCCCGTCCCTCAAGGGAACTGTTTTGCGAGTTCATCTCAAGAGAAGATCTGACATCTCTCAAACAGAAGGACGGTATACTGATCGCAGACCGGGCAAAACTCAGCTGGCCTCTGAAAATCAGGCGTTGGCAAGCGGGAGACTGGATGTGTCCTCTGGGCATGGGAGGGAAAAGGAAGAAGATTTCAGACATTTTCACCTCACTCGGATGGCCAGCCCAAGCCAAAGAGGAGGCGGAAGTAATCGAGCTGGACGGGCATCATGTCGCCGCCCTGCTATGCTGCAGAATAGATGAGAGCATCAAAGTCGGCGAAGACTGCAAGGAGGTGGTACGTCTGAGTTACCGGCCGGTCTCATCAATATAGACGTCATCCCCGGGCGCTGCGAAATAGTATGTCTCACGCGCGAAACGCTCAAGGGAGTCCCGGCTGGTCAACAGATCGTCCAGCTTGCGGTCAAGCCCCTTGTTCTTCAATTCAAGCGACTCTATCTGCTTCTGCTGCGCCCGCAGCGTGAAACCTGCATTGATCCAGGTCAGGACATTGTCTTTCTTGACAAACATGAAAACGACAAACACAGCCGTAGCCACAACGGCATAGCGGAGGAAAGAACGCTGCTCTTCCCTGCCCTTATCCTTGTCGCGATTCCACAAATCTTTGAAAATTCCCATAGACTTTGCGCAAAATTAATTAAATTTGCCCAAACTCAAAACCAATCAACACTTTATTATGAAACCTGCACTTTTGGTCCTTGCGGCCGGCATGGGCAGCCGCTACGGCGGACTCAAACAGATGGACGGCCTAGGCCCGAACGGAGAGACGATCATCGACTACTCGATCTATGACGCGGTGAACGCCGGATTCGGAAAAGTTGTATATGTAGTACGCGAGTACTTTCTGGACGCATTCAAAGAAAGCGTAAAGAACAAGTACAGCGATGTCAAATGTCCGGACGGACAGCCTCTCGAGTTTGTCTTTGTAACCCAAGAGCTGAGCAAGATCCCGGCCGGATTCAGCCTCAACCCGGAAAGGCAGAAACCGTGGGGCACGGCGCATGCTGTCCTTATGGCCAAAGACGTGATCAATGAGCCGTTCCTCGTGATCAACGGGGATGATTTCTATGGCCGTGAATCTTTCCAGACCGCTGCCAAGTGGTGCATGGAGCACTCGGACAGCGAGGGGGTATACTCCATAGTAGGATTTGAGCTCGACCACACCCTGAGCGAATCCGGAGGCGTGTCAAGAGGCATCTGCCACTATGATGAAGGGCACCACCTCACTGATGTCGTAGAGCACCTCAACATCATCAAGGAAGCTGATGGCAAGGTCACAGGAGACAACTCCGTCACCGGAGAGCACGTCACCCTCAACGGCAAGGATCTCTGCTCGATGAACATGTGGGGATTCACCCCGGACTTCTTCCCTAAAGCGGAAAGAATCTTCAAGGATTTCCTCCAGGCAAACAGTCAGGAGCTCAAGAAAGAGTTCTATATCCCGTACGCGGTAGATGTAATGATTAAGTGTGGTGAAGCCGGTTGCGAGGTGCTTTCCACACCGTCGCACTGGTTCGGAGTCACCTACAAGGAGGACAGACCTGCCGTCGTCGCCAAGTTCGCGCAGCTGGCAGCCGAGGGCATCTACCCTTCCCCACTCTACAAATAGGCAGCAATGGGAAAAAAGGTCCGGAACTACAAGTTCTTCGACAACTACTCCTGGTTCGTGCCGGGCATCAAGGAGATACTGGTTCTGCTGGCGATGCTCATGCTCGGAAGCATATTGGGCAACGTAATCACGTTCCTCTTTACCGCCGTGCTCGGCGCGGACAAGGGGACGGAATACGCCATGATCGTCTCTTATCCGGTGATGTTCATCCCGGCGATGATGTATGCCGGAGCCAAGAGCCGGGCACGCAGTTTCACAGGCGGTGGGCTGAAGCTTGACAGCAACAATTTCCGCCCTGTCGGAGGTGTCTTGTGCGCAGTGCTGGCAGCTGCGGGGACAATCTCCCTGGCGTTCTGCACAGATGCCCTGAGCCAGCTCATGCCACCGATGCCGGAATGGCTCGAACAGATGCTTGAGAGCATGACACAGGGGAACCTGCTGCTCAATTTTCTGTGTGTGAGCATATTTGCTCCGTTCTTTGAAGAGTGGCTGTGCCGGGGAATGGTATTGAGAGGACTGCTCGGCAACAAGGTAAAGCCAACGTGGGCCATCGTGTTGTCAGCCCTGTTCTTCGCACTGATACACCTCAACCCTTGGCAGGCGCTGCCGGCTTTCCTGCTCGGATGCCTGTTCGGCTATGTCTACTACAAGACAGGATCTCTCAGACTGACGATGCTGATGCATTTCACCAACAACACTGTATCGCTGGTAATGAGCAACATAGACTCTCTCAAAGATGCAGACAGCTGGATGGAGGTGTTCCCAATACCGGTGTATTGGGCGATGTTTGCCGCCTGCTTGATCGTCACCGCGCTCGTGGTGCTGAAGTTCAGCAAGGTGGACAGTTCGCCTGAAGGCAACTGCGACAGCGTCCCTTCTCTGTTTGCGGAGTAGATATTACTTAAAGATTATTCGAGCCCGGCGGTCTGCCGGGCTTTTTTCACGTCATGCACACGGAGGATGTCCGCCCCGTGCTCAAGTGCTGTGCGATGGGCCTTCTCTGTGTCCCCCGCGGTGAAGCGCTTGTCGGCCGCGCCTATGAGTATCTGTTTTCCAAGCACCTTGAAATCTTCAAGATGCTCAAGGATTTCCCAATTCTGCTCCGGAGTCTTGGCAAAGCCCAGGCCTGGGTCGAGTATCCAGTCCTTTATGCCGTTGGTTGCGGCGGTGATGGCAAAGCCCCCGAAATACTCAAGCAGTTCGGGGATCACACCTTCCGGGTAGTCGCACTGCCCGTCCATTGTCCGGGGATTGCCCCTCTTGTGCATCGCGATGTAAGGCAGACCGAGTTTGCCGACAGTACCCAGCATCTGCGGGTCGTCTTCTCCGGCGGAGATGTCGTTGACGATGAAGCGCCCGAAGGTGTCGTAAGTCCTGCGGACGATCTCGGCATTTGTGGTGTCGATCGAGACCGGCACCTGGCTGTCAAGCTCGCGCAGCACCGGCTCAAGCCTGCGCCACTCCTCCTCCATGCTCACGTCAGCCGCTCCCGGCCGTGTGGACACGGCCCCGATGTCGATGATGTCGGCCCCGTCTTCAAGCATCTGTTCTATCCTCGGCAACGCTTCCTGCGCCGTGGCGCGGCTGGAAGCCCAAAATGAATCCGGTGTCAGATTCACAATCCCCATTATCTTTACCATAATGCAAAAGTAGCAAAAAATCCATACCTTTGCGTCTATGCTGATAGTTTTGGAAGGCCTTGACGGGGCCGGGAAATCCACGCAGGTAAAGATGCTCAGAGAGTATCTTCAGAGCGTATGTCCCAAAGTCGATTACATACATTTCCCTCGATATGACGCCCCTGTGTACGGGGAGCTGATAAGCAAGTTCCTGCGCGGGGACTTCGGGACAATCGAGTCCGTCCACCCGCAGCTTGTAGCCCTGCTATTCGCCGAGGACAGACGCGAGGCTGCACCCATGATAAGGAAAGCCATCGAGGAGGGCAGCACAGTGCTTCTGGACAGGTATGTCTATTCCAACATAGCTTACCAATGCGCAAAGCTGGGCTCGGATCAAGAGGCGGAAGCCCTGAGGAAATGGATCATCGACACGGAGTACGGGGCATTCAAACTTCCGAGACCGGATCTGAACCTGTTCCTTGACGTCCCGATAGCTTTTGTGGAGAAAAGCCTCACGGCCCACAGGGACGGGAATGACAGGGACTACCTGCACGGGGGCAGTGACATCCATGAAACCGACATCAACTTCCAGCGCAGAGTCAGGGACTTCTACCGCAGGCAGGCTGCCTCAGACCCGCGGTTTCTGCCCGTCGGATGCTCGGATGCCGATGGCGGGATGCTGGCAGCTGAAAGCATTTTCGAAAAGATAAAGAAGATATATGAGAATCATAAGAAGGATTAGCGCCATCATAATAGGCTTCGTCTTCTTCGTGGCGGGTCTTCTGAAATTGATGGATCCGGTAGGTGCCGGGCTCGTTGTGGAGGAGTATTTCAAATTCCTGCACCTCGGTTTCCTGCGTCCTCTCGCGTATTTTACGGGGGCTGCAGGCGCGCTCGCGGAGACGATTCTTGGAGCCGCCCTGCTTTGCGGTGTATGGCGGAGGCTCACCGGCATAATCACGCTCGCCGTTCTCGCGTTCTTCACCCTGCTCACTTTGGTGCTGCTGATTTTCAACCCGTCGATGGACTGCGGATGCTTCGGGGAGGCTGTGCACCTGACTCACCTTCAGAGTTTTCTGAAGAACATAGCATTGCTCGCTCTCTGGGCTGCGGCTTTCCTGCCACCTGGCAGTCAGGAGCCGACACGGAAAGTGAAATATGTAAGTTTCTGCATCACAGGTGTATCTGTCTGCCTGTTTTTCCTGTATTCTGCCCTGTCCATACCGATGGTTGACTTCACCAATTACAAATGCGGGGCGGAACTCTCCGCTGAAGGATTGTCTTTCAGCAATGCTGACGGGGAATATGCTGATTCGCTGGCCCTCGATGACAGGGTGATGATCTGCTCCGTCTACGACCCGTCCAGACCGGGCGGCAAAGGCTGGAACAAGATTTCCGGTCTTCTCCGGGAGTCCTCTTCCGCAGGCTATACCGCCATCCTGCTCACGGCATCGTATCCGGAAGAAATCTCACAGCTGGCCGGGCCTGACGTGTTGCCTTACACCTATTTTGCAGACAGGAAAACCCTGCTGACGCTCAACCGCTCAAACGGCGGTCTCACCTATGCCTCTGACGGTCAAATCATAAGCAAGTGGTCTTTCAACCGTCCTCCGCACATGGAAGAACTGGAATCCATGCTGCAGACAGACCCTACCGAGACCATGATCACCCGTACAAGCGCCGACAAGCTCAAGCTTCAGGGATTCCTGCTGTATGTCTTCGCAGTGATGCTGTTGCTGTAAGTTGAGCCGGTTCTTTCTTGTCAATATAGAAAGCCGAACATCCATATAGGGATGGAGCGCCCTGAAGCATACTCAAGATTATCTTTGACAAGATAACCGACCCGAGCATCCTTTATCTGATCGGACTTTTTGTTCCTGCCGCCGACTTCGAATGTAACATCCCCTATCTCGAAATCAGATATCTTGGAAGAAACCGGAGAGCACACTTGTTTAGTCCAGGCCAAAAAATTGGTCTCACGCATATTGCCGTCATCAATGATGCCGTCCTCCGACAATGAATATGCTATATTGCTGTTCCCCAAATACAGTTTCTCAGTCTTCGCCAACAGACTGTCGCTATGGCCCGGTTCACGGAGCGCGTTGAACATACCCGTTGCTTCGAGATAACTTATGTAATCAGGCACGACGTTCCGGCTGATCCCGAGGTCACGTCCAAGCGTGTCATTACTGGGTTTGAACGGGACACTCTTTGCCAGAATATACATCAGCTTCTTAAGCTTTACAGCTGACGCGACGGTCATATCCGCATAGTCCGGGATATCATCTTCCACAGTGGCCAGAATCGCATTCTGCAGACGTATTTCGGCATCCCCCTCTTTGAAAAAAGGGTAAAATCCATGCCTGCAATATTCTTTGTAATATTTAAGGGGACGATGTTCTCCTTCAGGAAAATCGACTTTCCCATGCAGGATTTCTTCAAGAGCAGAGGTCTTAAGACTCCATCCGTTGCGGATATTAAGATATTCCCTGAAAGAAAGTCCAGGCATTTCATAAGGGACGCTGCGTCTGCTGAGGTCCGCTTTGTTTCCTCTCTTCAGTGCCAACAGGCTGCTCCCGGAATATACCACACAAAGCGTAGGAAAATCATCGTAGATGTTTTTTATTTCTGTTGACCATCCCTTGTACTTATGTATCTCATCTATGTACAAGCGCTTCCCGCCTTGAGCGAAAAACATCCCGGCAAGTTCATAGAGAGTGTGCCCGGCAAAATACATATTGTCCGCTGTCACGTACAGCGTCTCCTCAGGGTTGTCATACTTCTTGATATGTTGAAGAATCATAGTGGACTTCCCGACACCTTTCTGTCCCATGATGCAGACCAGACGGCTCTTCCAATTCACCTGCTCGTGGAAACTGCGCAGATAAGCCATCGGCGTGAGTGCAAGTTTAATGCGAAACGTATTGTATAAGCCTTCCATCAAAAGTCATCATTTTTTGCAAATATAATACACTGCACAAAAAAAAGTGCATATTTTAGCAAAAACTGCACAAAAAAAAGTGCATACTACCTGTTGCCTTTCGCCCTGTTGTGGCTCTTGCAGAGCATTTGGCAATTGCTGATGTCGGTCTCTCCGTTCTTTGACCAAGCGGTAACGTGGTCGGCATCCATTTCATTCAGCTTGTAAATTCGTGTACGGTTGGAACCAGGCCCTATGGCACATAATGGGCAGTTGGAGACTCCATCTTCTTTAGCTTTAGCGGTTTGATTGTCATACACGCTCCTTTTGGTCGCTTCATCAAAAACACGGACATCAAGAAGCCTTGTCTCCGTCTCCCCACCAAGGATGAACTCGAATATTCCCTTGCGGTTCTTGACATAAGGATCTGCATACAATGCATGGACACGTCCCGACACATATTCCGAAGAATACGGATTAGTATGGTACTTCTCATAATACTGCCCCCAAGGAAGCCCTTTCATTTCATTCTCCACATCCTTGAACACTCTTGAAACCCAATCAATGACAGTATTGAAATAGGTTTTAATTTCGCTGATGCCAGTATCGTAACGGTGTCGGCCCATATAGTCTTCGACCTTTCCTTTGCTGACCCAATCAAGAGCCGTGGCAAGAAAATCCTGACGTTTTGGGTCGCCATTAAGATAACTGCTCCACTTTTGAATGTGGGAGTTCTGGCTATTACTGAATTCTTCTTTGCATAATGTCACAAAAGGGCCAGAATAGATTGCATTCAGAAGTTCCTGCTCATTCAGAGGAATGCCTGCGATATTGATGGTTCTGAACCACTCCTTAATCTCACTCTCCACGCCCTCACACTCATAAATAAGAAGTTTGGTTTCAAGGATGAGTTCTTGCTTGTCTTTAGGGAGACTGGAGAAATACTGAGGTATGCCATTACTGCCAGTTATAGGAAATTTATCAATAAGGAAACGACCCAAGGATGTTATTCTCTGCTGACCATCCAACACTTCGAATTTTCCATCACCGACCGTATTAAAATATATCAGCCCAAGAGGATAACCATTCAAAACGGATTGAATGACAGCCACATCTTTCTTGCCGTCAGCATAGATATAGTTCCGTTGATATTCGGGTTGGATAACAAGATTGCCAGCGAGCCCGAAAAGTCCTTTCCCCTCATATTCATTATAGTCGAAATCCTTACAGATGTCGGCTATCGTTATGTCTGTGCGCAATGTGGTTTTCATATTAACTTAGATTTTTCTTATCAACACTCGTGCATAAGGTTTTATTGGTAAACCATTCTCCATATAATACAATTGCCCATCTCTCAATCCGCTATTCAATTCTCTCAAGGCTCTGTCAAACGGTTTCAAGCCAAGTTCCTTTCCTGAATCTCCTTGTGTTTGTCCGATTATCTCAAACTGCTCCGGACAGTACTTGTCAAGAAATGATATCGGGACACCCATGATTCCGGAGTAATACGTTATCTCTTCCGGTGCGATGCCCATTTTTACAATAGCATCGATCATTCTTCTATAGCTCTCTCTCTCTCTCTCTCTCTTCTGCTAACTTCTTGATAAACAGCCGTTTATAAACCTTGTTTCCCCTAATGGTCGCCTGTGATATTCCACTTTCCGGATTCCACAATCCTGCTGAAAATCCTTTCCCCTCACTTTCTGTCGCACCTATGATTTTGTACTGAAAAGGGCAATACTTATCCAAGAAACTGACAGGAACCCCAAGACACTCAGTGTAGTCGCTTGGAATCGCATCGGTATACGGCACTTCTATCGCATCATAATTGTCATAGTGGTCGTAAGCCTCCTTGCCACGTATTTCCTTATGCCGACTGAATTTCAGATTGTCCGCCATCGTCATCAACGACAAAGGCTGGTGTCTTCTGCCGTGGTCAAGATTGGTGAACCAGCAGCAATTACGAAATTTAACCAACTTTGTATTTTCATCATATACACCGGAAGCATATTCCGTGGATGCACTTTCAGGAATACCAAAATAGGCATTTCCATGACTAAAGCCATAACCCAGCCATATCTTGTTCTCCCTAATCAACGGGAACACCTCCTTATAGGTTATGGCATTCATATTCCCGATTACAAGGAACTTCTTATGAGCCTCAACTACCCATGCAAGAAACTCTCTGAACATACTGAACGGAGGGTTGGTTACTATCACATCAGCCTCGTCCCTTAGATGCTTGACCTCATCAGAACGGAAATCACCGTCACCATCAAGATATTCCCAAGTCAAATCATCGTAGTCAACACGTCCGTCTCCAGTCACATCAGTCCTGTCAAGAATGAATATCCTGCCGTGGCTTTTGGACTTGTCCGCATCATAAATCGGAGATTCCTCTTCAAACAAAGAGGGGTAAGTGTCGATGCCATACTTGGACTTTTTGCTGTTTCTTGCATAACTCGTAGATATCAATCTCTTCAATCCATAACGCTCAAAATTCTGAGCGAAGAACTTTGTGAAATTGCTCTGCTCCGGGTCATCACAAGGCAACAGGACGGTCTTGTCACGAAATACATCCTTGTCATATTCAATATAGGCGTTTACCTCCTTTTGTATGTCAGCGTATTGCGTGTAGAATTCATCATTCTTTGTGGTTTTTGCCGCACTCAAACTACTGTTAGCCATCGCCTTTGTCTTTTATGATATTACAATCGTATCCCCAATGCTTCGGTACATCCTTCTAGTCTTGGCAAATATACAGAAACCTAACCGGTTTTCAAAAGGCCCTAAGAACCGTACGAATACACAACATTGAGAAACCTATAGAATTGCAAAAAACAAAGCGCAGTAGATAACCCACTCCCAGTTGAAATAGGGGACGAATGAGAAACACGAAGCCGGTGGCAGATAACAGCCTGAGAATAAGCCTTTTAAAAACTTATCCTCCTCTTGTCCAAGGAGGAGCTACATTATCTTCTCGTTGGATATCAAGCACTTATCCGCCACCGATATCCAACTGTCTGTCACCGCGTTGCAAGCTCACGTGCCAGAAGCAACGGTTATACCCCTGGCAGCAGAAACTCCCTCATGCCATTGATGTCGTCTTTCGGGAAGCTCTTCTGCTCGCCGGAAGAGAGGTTCTTGATGTTAACCACTCCGGCTTCAGCCTCGGAGCCGCCGTTGATTGAGATGAAAGGGATAAACTTGCGGTCTGCGTATTCAAACTGCTTCTTGAGTTTTGCCTGATCAGGATAGATTTCGGCGGCGATACCCTCCGAGCGCAGTGCCGAAGCCACAGGAAGAATGTACTTCAACTCTTCCGGCCCCATGTTGGCAAAGAGCACGGTGGTGCTGCTGCGCAGATTCTCCGGGAATTTGTCCAGCCCCATGAGCACGTCGTATATGCGATCCGCCCCGAAGCTGATCCCGACACCGGACATGTCCGGCAGGCCGAAAATACCGGTAAGATTATCATAACGTCCGCCTCCGCAGATACTTCCGATCTGCCAGTCGAGGGCCTTGACCTCAAATATGGCTCCGGTATAATAGTTGAGACCGCGGGCGAGGGAAAGATCCAACTCGACAGGGATTCCGATTCCGGCCGCATCGACATATCCGAACAGTTCTTCAAGCTCATCCAATCCCTTCAATCCGGTCGGAGAAGAACCCATCATGGAACGCATCACGGCGATCTTTTCCGTCGTGCTGCCGCTAAGGGTAAGCACAGGCTCCAGCATCTCCACGGCCTCTGGCGAGAGCCCCTTTGAGAGCATCTCCTCCTTGACAGCATCGAGCCCTATCTTGTCGAGTTTGTCTATGGCCACGGTGATGTCCACCACCTTGTCGGGGAATCCGCAGATTTCGGCCAGACCGGTAAGAACCTTGCGGTTGTTGATTTTCAGAAGCACACGGACACCGAGTTTCTCAAACACCTTGTCAACTATCTGCACAAGTTCAAGTTCGCAGAGCTGGCTCTTGCTTCCGATAGCGTCCACATCACACTGGTAGAACTCACGGTAACGTCCTTTCTGCGGACGGTCAGCCCTCCACACCGGCTGTATCTGGAAACGCTTGAACGGGAATGACAGTTCATCACGGTGCTGCACCACATAACGGGCGAACGGCACCGTCAGGTCGTAACGGAGTCCTTTCTCACACACCTGGGGAGTGAGCGGTTTGTCGAAGTCCACACCGGAGAAAGCGTCTCCCGAATTGAGTATCCGGAAAAGCAGCTTGTCCCCCTCCTCACCATATTTGCCGAGCAGGGTGGAGAGATTCTCCATAGCCGGAGTCTCTATCTGTGAATAACCGTATGTGCGGAACACTGCACGGATGGTGTCGAAAATATAGTTCCGCGCAGCCATCTCGCGCTGCCCGAAATCCCTGGTACCCTTTGGGATTGAAGGTTTCTGTGCCATAGACATTTGTTTTATCTCGCGAATTTACTACTTTTGACAAAATTTACACTTATTTACACGATGAAAGATTTTGTAAAGATGACTCTGGCCGTAATCTGCGGCCTGGTCATTATGGGAGTGCTGATATTCCTCCTCGGCTTCGGAATGCTCGGAGCGCTTCTCGCGGCAGGCAGCGCCACTCCGGTTCTTCCCAAGTCAGGTGTGCTCGTGATGGACATGTCCAAGTTCGTGCTCAGCGAACAGAGCCAGGAGTCCAACCCTCTCTCCTCCATCAGCGGAAGCGGAGACGTGCAGACCATCGGGATCTGGGATGCCGTACAGGCCATCAACTCTGCGGCATCAGACCCGGCGGTGCAATACATATATCTCAAAACCGACGGCTCGGCGAGCGGGATCGCATCCCTTGAAGAGATCCGCAAGTCCCTCGCGAATTTCAGGGAGAGCAGCGGCAAGCCGGTCGTGTCATATATCGAAGCTCCGACCACCGGAGGGTATTACCTCGCCTCCGTGGCCGACAAGGTCTACATGACATCACATATCGGCGGGACAGTCCCTATCACCGGCGTCTCAAGCCAGATGATTTTCCTTGGCGACCTTCTCGGCCGTCTCGGTGTCAATGTCCAGCTGATAAGACACGGGAAATACAAGTCAGCAGGCGAGATGTACACAAAATCCAAATCAAGTCCGGAAAACAGGGAGCAGAATCAACGCGTCGTGGATTCCATGTGGGAGAGCATAGCCGAGGGCATCTCCCAGAGCAGGGAGATCTCCGTCGAGGCTCTTGACGATGCCATCAACAACTTGAAACTCAACCTGCCACAAGATTTCGTGGAGTGCGGCCTTGTGGATGAACTTCTGACAAAAAACGAGCTTGAAGACAAGCTGGCCGTATTGGCGGTAAAGGACAGTTTCGACGAAGTCAGCCTTATCCCGTTTGCCGACTACGTGGCCAACTTGGTGCCGCCGTTCAACCCCAAACAGCAGATCGCCATCATCTATGCCGATGGCGAAATCATTGACGGAAGTCAGAAGACAGCCGTTGCCGGAGACAGGTTCGCATCCATAATAGCAGGAGTCAGGGCCGATTCAACCGTCAAGGCGGTTGTTCTCCGCGTGAATTCCCCAGGCGGGAGCGTACTCGCTTCAGAGAAGATTAAAAATGAGCTCGACCTTTTGCAAAAGGACAAACCGGTCGTGGCTTCATACGGTGAATATGCAGCTTCAGGCGGATACTGGATTTCAAACGGGAGCAATGTCATTTTCACTGACGCCACCACACTCACCGGCTCCATAGGAGTGTTCGGCATGATTCCGGACTTCTCCAAGACAGCCAAGGATGTACTTCATGTAGGAGTTGAGAGCGTAAACTCGCACAAGCACGGGGACATGTTCGGTCTCATGAGGCCGTTCGACCAGAACGAGTTCAACTATATGACAAGATCCATCGAGACCATATATGACCGCTTCGTCTCCATCGTTTCCGAGAACCGCTCCATCTCTAAATCAAGAGTGGACGAGATAGCGCAGGGCCGCGTGTGGACCGGGGCCGACGCCTTGCCTATCGAACTGGCCGATGAAATAGGGACACTCGAGGACGCTGTAAATTACGCAGCTTCAATAGCCGGGGATCCGGATCTCGGCAACTGGAGCGTCTGCGGTTATCCGCGTCCGCAGACGATGATGGAAAAAGTCCTTGAGATGTTCTACGGTTCTTCAGAAGAAAGTGCGCTTCTCGGCCGCCTCAAAGACTGCACAGAAGCCAAAGTGCTGGCGAGAATGGACACCCAGATTGAAGTGCATTGAGAAAAATTTGCTTTTTAAAAAATTACGCCCTACCTTTGCATTCACAAACATCGCGGGGTAGAGCAGTTGGTAGCTCGTCGGGCTCATAACCCGGAGGCCAGAGGTTCGAGTCCTCTCCCCGCTACCAATGAGAAGGTCGGCTGAAAATCAGCCGACCTTTTTTGTAGCCTGAGGATTTGCCAACTGTGGTATCTTGGCAGGTTCTAGTGAAAAATCGTGCGCACCAGGGGCGTTTCCACGCACCGCGCGAGATTCCATAAATCCACGTGCGCAAAAAGGCGTCTTGTGCGCACGGGACAAAAAAGGGGCCGGCCAAACGGCCAGCCCCTAAAATCAGGGAAGCCCGATCGAAAAGTCAAGCGGCTTCCCTTATGTCTGAGAAGAGACTAGAACACCTCTTCGTTGCTCTCCTTGTAGCCATCGGTCTGCGGAGCCTCGGAGCGAGGGCCTTCGCTGCGGCGAGGGCGGTCATCCCTGCGGTCACGGCGATCGTCCCTGCGACGGTCATCCCTGCGGTCGTCGCGACGGTCGCGGCGATCTCCTCCACGACGGTCATCACGGCCGCCTCTGCGGTCATCGCGTCCGCGATCTCCACCGCGAGGACGGCGTTCAGGCTCTACGTAGCCCTCCGGTTTCTCGGTCAGGGCACGCATGGAGAGGCGCATCTTGCCGCTCTTAGGATCGACTTCGAGAAGCTTGACGTCCACCTCATCACCGACATGGAGCACATCCTCCACGTTCTCAGTCTTGTTCCAAGCGATCTCGGACACGTGCAGAAGTCCTTCCTTGCCCGGAAGAATCTCCACGAAAGCGCCGAATTCAAGGATGGAAACCACCTTGCCGTGGTAAACCTTGCCGACCTCCGGAACGGCGCAGATGCCCTTGATCCACTCGAGAGCCTTCTGCATGTTCTCCTTGTTGTCGGAAGCGACATCCACAACTCCCTCGGTGAGGTTGGTGCCCGGTATAGGCTGCTCATCGATGGTGATGGTGGTGCCTGTCTCCTTCTGTATCTTCTGGATTGTCTCGCCACCCTTTCCGATCACGGCGCCGATGAATTCTGCAGCGATGCGGATCTGCTCGATGCGAGGCACGAACGGCTTGTAGTCTTCACGCGGAGCGCTGATGGTCTTGAGCATCTCGCCCATGATGTGCATACGTCCCTGACGGGCCTGCTCAAGAGCCTTGGCAAGCACATCATAAGAGAGACCGTTGACCTTGATGTCCATCTGGGTTGCGGTGATACCGTCGGCGGTACCTGTCACCTTGAAGTCCATGTCTCCGAGATGATCCTCGTCTCCAAGGATGTCGGTGAGGATGGCATAGCGGTCGTTAGGATGGATCTCATCAGTGATGAGTCCCATGGCGACACCGGCCACAGGCTTGCGGATCTTCACGCCGGCATCCATCAGCGCGAGGCAGCCGCCGCACACTGATGCCATTGAAGAAGAGCCGTTTGACTCAAGAATATCTGATACTACGCGGACTGCGTAAGGATTCTCCGGTGCGAGAGGAACGACAGGTTTGAGCGCCCTCATCGCGAGGTTGCCGTGACCGATCTCGCGGCGTCCGACACCCCTCTGCGGCTTGGCCTCACCGGTAGCGAACGGAGGGAAGTTGTAGTGAAGGACAAACTGCTGGTCATCCTGAATGAGAACCTCATCCGTCTCCTTCATGTCCATCTTGGTACCGAGGGTGACGGTCGCAAGCGACTGGGTCTCACCGCGGGTGAAGATAGCTGAACCGTGAGCGCAAGGAAGGTAATCAACCTCACACCATATAGGACGGACCTCATTGCATACACGCCCGTCCAGACGGACACCCTCGTCGAGAATCATGTTGCGCATGGCCTCCTTCTCCTCGGCGTGGTAGTATCTCTCCACGAGCGGAGTCTTCTCTTCGAGCTGCTCCTCCGGGATAGTGGCGAGGAACTCTTCCTTGATGGCCTTGAAGCCGGCCTCGCGCTCTTTCTTAGGCTTTGCGGCCTTTGCAAGAGCATAGCACTTGTCGTAGCAGAAGTCGTGAACGGCCTTCTTGAGTTCCTCATCCTCGACATCGTGAGGATAGTCACGCTTGTTGACATCGGTCCCGAGCTCCTTCATGAGCTCTTTCTGGACACGGCAGTGCTTCTTTATCTCTTCATGGGCGAACTTGATGGCTTCGAGCATGTCGTGCTCGCTGACCTCGTTCATCTCGCCCTCGACCATCATGATGTTCTCCTCGGTGGCGGCGACCATGAGTTCAAGGTCGGAATCCTTCATCTGGGAGAAGGTCGGGTTGATCACGAACTCGCCGTTGATACGGCTGACACGGACCTCGGAGATAGGGCCGCCGAACGGAAGGTCGGATGTCGCCAGGGCGCATGAAGCCGCAAGTCCGGCAAGCGCGTCAGGCTGGATGTCCTTCTCGGCGGAGATGAGGGTCACATTGACAAACACCTCAAGGTGGAAATCATCCGGCCACAGAGGACGGATAGGGCGGTCTATCAGACGCGAGATGAGAATCTCATAGTCACTTGACTTGCCTTCCCTCTTCATGAATCCGCCAGGGAAACGGCCCGCGGAGTAATACTTTTCTTTATAATCGACAGTGAGCGGCATGAAGTCGGTTCCTTCCTTGACTTCCTCCGCACATGTCACGGTGGCGAGAAGCATAGTGCCACCCATCTTGACTACGGCTGATCCTGCTGCCTGCTTCGCGAGCTTGCCGGTCTCTATCTCGATGACGCGACCGTCAGAAAGCTCAATCTTTTTGTTGATGATATTCATTACTGTTTTTCTTAACGTCCTTTCCAAAAAAGGGATGGCCCCCTCAGGAACCATCCCCGGATCTTCCCTATTGTGACTATCGGCGGAGACCGAGCTCCTTGACGATATTCCTGTATCTCTCGATGTCAACTTTCTGGAGGTAATCCAGAATCTGACGTCTCTTACCTACAAGGCGGAGAAGAGAACGGCGAGTGACAACATCCTTCTTGTTCTTCTTCACATGCTCGGTAAGGTGAGCGATACGGTAGGAAAATAAAGCAACTTGACTCTCTGGTGAGCCGGTGTCCTTATTAGACTTCCCGTACTTCGCGAAAATCTCTTGCTTCTTCTCAGGCATCAAATATTCAGCCATCTTAGCAAAAAATTAAAAGTTAATATTTCAAATCCTCTGCCCACAAAAGACAAAGCCTGCAAATGTAGGCAAAAATTTGATACAATCCAAATTACCGTTCTATTCCTCTATCTTCTCGATGAGAGGAAGCCCCCGGCTGGACAGAAGGTCATTGTAGCGGCGGAGCACCTCATCCACGCAGTCCTCCCAAGAGCGGACGATGGTCCTGGAAGCCTGAAGGCCGACCCGGCGGATTTTCTCACGGTCGGAGGACAGGGAGCGCAGAAGCGCGGCCATCTCATCCGGATCGTTGTCCACCAGGAAGCCGTTGACCCCGTCGGTCAAGATTGCCGAGGCAGTAGATCCCTTGGCCATGACGGCGGGAGTATGGAGGGCAGCAGCCTCACGGACCACCAGCGGGGCGTTGTCGTAAAGCGACGGGAAGAGGAACAGATCGGCCGCGGCATAGTACTTCTTGAGCAGGTCGCGGTCGTGGATGCAGCCCACAAACGTCACCTTGTCACCAAGACCGAGTTCATCCGCCATATTCTTCATGGCGTCAGCAGCGTAACCGGTACCTATAAAGTACATCCTGTACGGAAGGTCCTTCAGGCGGGAGAGGGATTCAAGGATCAGTTTAGGGTTCTTCTCCCAGATGTGCTGCCCGACAAACAGAAGCGTGAACTCGTCCTTGCCGATACCGAGTTCGCGACGTGCTTCGGCGAAATAAGAGTCAGGATAGTCGGCGACAAGATCCGAGCCGTTGTCCATCACCTCCACCTCACCTTTGTAGCCGTAATCGCGGATCACATCCACAACCGAGGCTTGAGGCACCCACACCAGATCAGCCTTCTCATAAAAGTCGATGATGTACTTGATCACCATGTCCACGGCAGCCTTGGGCAGGACGCGGGCAAAGTCATCACGGTACTTGGAATGGAACGTCGCCACAAGCGGGATCTTCTCAAGACGGGAAATATGCAGGGCGGCGGCACCGGAAGTGAACGGGCAGTGCGCATGCACGATCTTGAAGCGCAGCGAGGCCACCTTGGCAAGAAAACCCGGATCAATCGTCGCGATCCCGGTCACATAAGGATGTCTCCTCGGCACAGGGACAGAAAAATAGTCAAGCACTTTGTAATCAAGCGATTCATAATCAGCTCCCGGAACATTGGGAGTGATTACATAAGTGCCGCCGACCTTCTTCTGCATCCATTTCGCATAGTTCTCCATACATACGGAAACACCGTCCATCACAGGAGGGAAACAGTCGCAGAAAAGTCCGACATTCACTTTTTCGGGAGAGAATATTGAAGCCATGATTATCTTATTTTGAGTCCGATGAATTCAAGTTTGCCCATGAAAAGAAGCACCGCAGCCACAGCAAGCAGCACAAGGGCGAGAGCAAGCCACCACTTCCAGGCCGAAGACTTCTGCCTGTAAGGGTCTGAGAGCTTGAGTTTCGGGTATTTTGCCAGACTCGTCAGCTTGGCACCGAAAAGAATGTTGACAAGCACCTTGGAGTTGATGGCCCACCCGTTAGCATTGAGCACGGGGCCGAGGTTGCGGCGACGAAGTTTGCTCCACGCCAGAAAGCATGACGGGCCGGAAATCACGAGCATTATCACGACAATGGCCACAAGCGTCTGCCACAGCGGGGTGTTCTGGATGCCGGTGACTATCTTGGTCAGAGCCGAGCCTATATAACCCATAGCCATGCCCAAGGCAGCAAAGATACCGGCGAATTTGGCGATGTCAAAAGCCTGCTTCTTGCCGCTGTCAGCCCCGTCCGCTGCCGGGGCGGGGGCGGTTGCAGCCGCAGCCTTGGCCTGAAGGTCAGCCGTAATCTTGGCATCCTTGTCGGCGGCGGACTTGTTGATGAGGCCCACGCAGAAATCCCAGAACTTGCGGTAAGGGGCCCAAAACGCCTGACTGATGCTGACCGGATTATCGACTATCTTGGTGATGACCGCATCCCAGTCGTTGCCTGCGCAGTCATAGAAGATGCCGTTTTTCCCGGGACGGAGGTCAGCCGTGTCACCGGCTGTCATCACAGCGACGATGTCCATCGCCTTCCCGAGCTTTTTGGAGCTGCACGCACAATAGATGAGGAACATCCCGCTGAGCTTGGCCATGTCGGCATGCTTCGACATGTCCGACACCTTTATACAGAGGTCGCAGCAGCGCTGATCGACATATAGCCGCCCGGCCTCAAAATCAGCACGCACCCCGGGAGTCCTGGCATAGAAGTCCGTGAATATCACATAGTTCTTGAGCAGCTTGTAGAAATCACGATAAAGGAACATCAGCTTTTTGACTTCATCTATGGCATCCGACTCGTCCTTCAGGGCCAAGTCCTTGGAAACCAGTTCGAGGAGAGCGGCTTTCTGGTCAGCGGCAAGTATTTCCTTTACCCGCGCTATACCGAGAGGCTCGACCTGTGCTCCCTTCTTGGCAGAGAGCCATGAGGAATACGGAGCAAAAGCGGCCAGCACAGCGTTCCACTCATCTTCGGTCAGGCTGTCCTTCCCGTCTTCCCGGACGAGTCTGCGGAAAGCATCGACACGGGTCTGCCAGGCAGGGTTGACCCTGTCAAAATGGAGCACTCCCGCCTCGTCAGGCAGGGCAAGCGGACATTCCCCTATCTTGGAGATGTCATCCACGTTCACGGCAACCCTGTCGGCGGCTGCCTTGTCATAACGCACCAGACGGCAGCGCTCGAAAAAATCCGCCACCTTGTCCTTGACTGCGCACAAGGCCGCGAACGCATCTGAAGTCTTGTCTCCGAACGGCAACACCGCTTCATCCATCCATGCAGAATATTCTGAACAAGCTGAATAGAACGATTCTATCCTGCCGGAGTCCACTCCTGGCGCGCCACTACGGTCGGTTTCAGAGCCGCATACGGCTATACAATCCGCGATAACCGCCTTGAGAGAAGCGTCATCGGTGCTTGCTTCAGTGATGATGCCGTCTCCATTGAAACGGGTACCGGAGAATATGGCCACGCTGTCGGATGCTTCTTCGACCGTTATCCTGTTGCCCTCCCTGCCAAGATCGGACAGGATGCGGACAGCCGAACTGTGCAGACGGCGGCCGGTCTCGGACGAGGTGTCGATTTTCTCGATGTCAAGCACGCTCTCCCCTTTCAGGATGAGGTCCTTGTCCTTGATGACCGAGGTCAGCCACTGAGCGGCCGCGACGACCTCCGGGACCTTGATCTTTCCGTCCTTGTCGGTGTCAATGTACTCCAATGTACGCCTGTCGAACTCCAGAGAGTCCACCGGGCAGCTCAACACCGTCCAGAGTTTCTGGTCAAGCTCTCCCAGATGGGCTATATCCTCACCTGAAGTTATATTGACGCGAATCGCTCCGCCGATGGAGCAGTACTTCCATTCGTATTTTTTGTCCATAATATATAATTATGCCGCGAAAATACGGAAAATTTGGCAAATGCCTCAAAATCCCTATAATTGGGGATAAAGGCCTATTTGATTTGTTGTTGAGAAAACATACATTTGCACACAGAGTTATTACCGCTAAAATGAAGGTTCGTTCAGTTATCCTTGCGACATTTGTCGCGATGGCTTACGGTTTGTTACCTGCCGGAGCCGCAACCCCCAAGAAAGGCGTCACCATCAAAGGTGAAGTCATCTCAGAGGCCGACGGGAAGCCTGTCGACTTCGCGTCAGTGGTGCTTTCACCGTCCAAATTGTATTCGATGACCGATGAGAACGGGCGCTTCACCATAGAGGGAGCCGCCGCCGGCGAGATCACAGTCAGCGTGCAGTATTACGGCATGGAGCAGAAAGACACCACTTTCCGTGCTGCCGCAGGTCAGACAGTGAGCCTCAGGCTCGCCCTCAAAGAGACTTCATTCCGGCTGGACAATGTGGTGGTCGTAGCCACTGCCAACAAGGCCGGAAGCAGCACTGCATCCAAAATCTCAAGACAGGCGATGGACCACATGCAGACAAGTTCCATCGCGGACGCCATGTCACTGCTGCCGGGCGTAAGCATCAGCAACCCGAGCCTTTCTTCAGCACAATCGATCACCATCCGCGGCAGCTCCGCGATGAACAGTCTCGGAACAGCCATCATAGTTGACGGCGCCCCCGTGTCCAACAACGCCAACATGCAGGCTCTCAGCCCCGTAATCAGCGGCTCAAGCACAGGCGGCAACGGGTTCGGGTCGCCGGCCATGGGTGCAGATGTGCGCAGTCTGTCCACTGACAATGTAGAGTCCATCGAAGTCATCAGGGGCATCCCTTCAGCCGAATACGGAGACCTCACCTCCGGTGCCGTGCTCGTCAAGTCAAAGGCGGGCAAATCCCCGCTCACCCTGAGGTTCAAGACCAATCCGAACATCTATCAGGCCTCCGCCGCCAAGGGATTCTCCCTCGGGAAGAAGGCAGGTGACCTCAACATCTCGGGAGACTACGCCTACAACCAGAACGAACTCACCAAAGGACACCAATCATACCAGCGGGCGAGCGCCAAGGCTCTTTGGACAGTGATGATAGGTGAAAAGGCCAGCGAGACCACATCCCTCACGCTCAACTACGGCCGCGACCGCAGCAAACTCAACCCGGACGACCTCAGCTCAAAAAAGCAGTCCTATGCCAATGAATTCGGGGTGGCCTTCAACACCAACGGGCGCGCCTCAATCAACGGGGCATGGCTGCGCAGCATCAACTGGCTCGTCTCGGGGAGCTACAGCGACAAGCACTCGCGCTACGAAGACACGGCTGTCAATGCTATGAACCTCTACTCCAAGTCCATGACTGACGGAGAGATCTACAGCAACATCCCGGGCGGGCAGATCTACGATGCCTCCGGCAAACTCATCACCACCGTCTCCCCGGACAGCAAGGTCTACGGTGTGGTGCTGCCGTACAGTTATCAATACCACTACGACATCTACGGCAAGGAAGTGAACGCCTTCGCCAAGCTTAACGCCGACTTCGCGCACAGCTGGGGTCCGGTGAGCGAGCGTCTCCTGCTCGGAGCGGACTTCAAGACAGACGGCAACCTCGGTGACGGGTCAGTGTATGACGAGAACTACCCTCCGTTCAGGAATGCCAGCAACACCGAGTCCGGATACAGGGCAAGACCGTATTACGACATCCCGTTCGTAAACCAGCTTGGTTTCTACGCCGAGAACTACTTCACATGGGCTTTTGCCGGACGGGAGTTCAACCTCACCGCCGGCGTACGCTACGACAGAATCAACGGGCTGGGTTCACTTGCACCGCGAATCAACGCGTCCATCGACATCTTCCCCTGGATGACTCTGCGCGGCGGCTACGGACTCACCTCCAAGGCACCTACTGCCTACTATCTCTACCCGAACAAGTCATATCATGATTATCTCCTGTACAACGGCATGTATGCGGATCTTCCTGAAAGCGAGCAGCTGCTCATCGGCAAGACCGACATTTATGACGCGACCAACAAGGATCTGGAGATAGCCGTCAACCGCAAGGCCGAGGTCGGGCTGGACTTCAACATCGCCGACCGCTACCGCGTCAGCCTCACGGCATACGATGAGCAGATGAACAACGGCTACAGTTATGGGACAGACATCAGTTCCTACATCTGGTATCAGGCCACCACATACACCGTGGACCACAAGGACGAGGGACAGAGGCCCGTACTCAAGGAAGACAGGACCTACAACCTCTTCTACACTGTCTACAAACCTCTCAACGACATCAAGACACGCAGCCGAGGAGTGGAGTACGAGATCGATCTCGGGAGGTTCGACGCCATCCGCACATCTTTCTACATCAACGGGGCGTGGATCCACAACACCAGCACAAGCAAAGGATACAGCTTCGGGGAGCGGTCAAAGACAGGAACATCCGAGAAGAACATCGGAATCTACGAGCCGGAACTCAGGACCAGCAACACACAGAAGTTCAACACCACCGTCAGGGCCACACACAACATCCCGCAGATAGGACTTGCCGTCACCTTGACAGGGCAGCTCAACTGGTTCACGAAGCTCTGGACACAGTATAAGGATGACACCATGTTCATCAAGTACATCTCCTACAAGGACGGGCAGGTACACGACTTCGATCCGGCACTGAAGGACGACCCGGAGTTCTCCTATATGTTCCCGACCCTCAACGACAACAGGTTCATCGCGGAGAAGTACTTCCCTACAGCCATCTTCAACCTCAATGTCAGCAAGGAGATCGGCGACATGTTCACGGCATCGTTCTATGTCAACAACATGCTCAACAGCAGGCCTCTCTACAAAAAGAAATCGACCGGAGAATACGTCACCCTCGGGATTCCTCTCTTCTTCGGATTCGAGTTCAAGGTCAGCATCAAGTAGAATACAAAATCATTAACGGTTAATACACAGTATCATGAAAAGATCAGCAATCGCATTTGTCGCGATGGCGGCCCTCGTGGTCGCAGCATCTTGCCAGAAAGAGGCAAAGACAATCAGTGTCACGGTCAACGTTGACGAAACCAAACTGACGGAAGCAGGCATTCCAGCTCCGGACAGTTATGCAGTGACTCTCACCAACTTCGCCACCGGCGTAAGCATTGAGACAGCCACAGAGAACGGAGTTGCAAGCGCCGCAGGCCTTGTACCGGGTCTGTACAACGTCACCGCCACAGCAGTTTCCGGTCAGGACGGATTCTCATATACCATCACGGGAGCCCTCAACGATGTCAACTTCCTAAACGACGGAGAGGAGGTGAGCGTCAGCGTGGACGCAGTCAAGGAAGCCGCCCTGATATTCAAGGAAATCTACTATACGGGCTGCCGCTTCGCTACAGACAATGAGGGAGGCTCCAGCACCTATTTCCGTGACCAGTTCTACGAGATCTACAACAACAGCACCCAGACCGTCTACGCCGACGGCCTCTGCATCGCCGGAACACGTTTCGCCACATACGACTTCTCCCTCAGGCTTGACTGGCCGATCGAAAACGCCGGCGACTATGTCTTCTGCGATACCGTATGGCAGATCCCGGGAGATGGCACCAAATATCCTATCGCCCCGGGCGAATCCATCATCATCGCCCAATGGGGTACCAACCACAAGGCAGAGAGCCTGACCAAGGGAGCATCACCGGTTGACCTCAGCGGCGCAGAGTTCGAAGCTCTCGAAAAAGAGACCACAACAGGCACTGGAGTCGTACTCACAGACAACGCCGCCATCAACATGAAGCAGGTCATCAATGCCGACGGGTATCAGGCATGGCAATGGTTGCTTCCGGTAAGCGGTTCGACCTATGTCATCTTCAAGCCTTCAGAACCTCTGAAGAACGAAGACTTCATCGTCGCCACCAACGCAGATTGGGCTAATGTGGGTCGCGAAATCCCTGTCAGCGACATTATCGATGCCGTTCAGACAATTTCAGACGAAACCCGTCTCACCATGCTCGGACTCCCTGCCGTACTCGATGCCGGCGCCATCTGGGCAGACGGAATATACGTAAGCGAAAGCATCGCCCGCAAAGTCAAGGAGACCCGCGAAGACGGCACTGTGGTATATCAGGACACCAACAATACCGCCAACGACTTCGAACTCAAGACAGACCCTACTGTCCGCAGGAACGGAGCCAAGGTGCCTTCTTGGAACACCTGGATCAAGTAATCACACAAAATGAAGAGAATCATCGTATTATCAGCATTGCTCGTCAGCCTGTGCCCGTCTGTGGCGCAGGCCGGCGGCTTTGAGGACAGAATCAGCACCACTGCCCTCAAAGAGACCGAAATCCGCAATTCCCTATGGCTCGGAAGTTCTTCCGCAGCCGGCCTTGCATTCAAGCCTTATAGGATATTCAACACCTTGAATCTCGGATACAATGGAGCATACGGAGAATATCGCGGACTCGGAGAGGGGAAAAGTTCGACAGAAGTGTCCCTCGACACGGAGGGCGCGGCCTATCTGGGGAAATTCCTGGTCACCGGTGATTTCTCTTTCAAGAACACTTTCGACCAGGATGCCCTCTACAATGTTCTTCTATATGAATTGGAGGACAACATGCCATACTACCCGATGGACAGCAAATCCAGCGGCTGGAAACGTCAGTCGTATGAGCTTGGCGCCGGCCTCACCTCCCCTGTGCTCTGGGACAGGGTATCTTTCGGTATCGACCTTGAATACTATACCAAGGTTGGGGCCAAGCAGCTCGATCCTCGCACTGAGACATACAAATACGGGCTCCAGTTGCGTCCGTCTGTCACGGTGCGCCTCGGAGAAAGTCTTCTCGGGCTGAGCGCCCTGTACGCAGACGGATTCGAAAGGAGCGAACCGTCCAACAACAACAATTGGGAAAATCCGAAAATCTGGTATTTCCGCGGTCTCGGCGAGAGTACCCAAGGGAAAGTGGGCGGCAACGATGGACTCAAGGACTGCTTCTGGCGTACCAGCAGGTTCGGCGGAGCTCTCCAGTATTCATGGTCGGATGCAGTATTTGCCGAACTTGGATACACTTTCAGGCAGACCGATGCCAAGGAGAACCCGGAACTGCCGAAGCGCCTCGGCACAACCAAAGAACACACGTTCAGCCTTGATGCAGCATGGATTTTCGGACAGGACAAGTCGGACAAGCTCGCCCTTGATGCGCTTTTCTCACTTACTGACGGGATAGAGTACGTCCAGAAACTCAACATGGCTGCTTTCCAACAGGAGTGGATGGTCATCAGCACAAACGCGATGTCCAGCTATACCGACATCCGCGCGGCACTCCGCTATGATCACCTCTTCGGTGCGGCAGACCCTCGCGGATATGACTGGAAAGTCGGTGCTGAGGCTTCATTCAGGATGTTCGACCAGTCCTATCTCTCCCCGGCATCCACTTCCAACGCTATGAGGGTGTATGGAGGGATCAACGCTGACAAGCAGTTCAAGTTTAAGAGCTCCTCACTTCTTGTCGGAGTGGACGGCGGATATGCCGCAGGGCTCGGAAGCGGATATACATGCTTGAGCGCCAAAGCATACGCCACTCCGAAAGCGGCGATGGCAGATCAGGCCGACTGGCTCAACGCCAGCTATATCAAAGCCGGCGGGCGGTTGGACTGGACTATCCAAGGCTCGGGCAAAGCAAACTGGGTACTTGGAGCAAGGGCCAGCTGGCTCAAACCGACATCCCTCGACAAGGACAGACTAGCCGTCACAGCCTCATTCGGCATAATCTTCTAATGACATGTTTTCAAAAAAGACAATAATTATGGCATGTGCCGCGGCTCTTTCTGCAGCCACGGCATTTGCCGCTTCACCGGTGAAGCGTTCATTCGCCATCGTCACGGAGCCGGAAACCTACAAGCACTGCTCAGCAGAGCTTGAAACCTACCGCAAGGCTGTCTGCACAGACGGCCTTGACGCTTTCCTCTGCGTCAAGGCATGGTCCTGCCCGGACGAACTCCGCGACAGCCTCAAAGCCTACTACAGCACAAGGGGACTCGCAGGTGCCGTATTTGTCGGCGACGTGCCTATAGCGATGATCCGCAAGGCGCAGCACCTGACCTCCGCCTTCAAGATGGATGAAGACGGTCAGTTCCCGATGAGGGAGTCATCAGTCCCGTCAGACAGGTTCTATGATGATTTCGACTTGAGGTTCGACTACGTGTGCAGAGACACTTCCGAGACGAATTTCTTCTATTACAATCTCGCGCCGGAATCTCCGCAGTACATAAACTGCGACATCTACACCGGACGCATCAAGCCCTCTGTCAAGAGAGGCGACCCTTATGGGGAAATCTCACGCTATCTCCTCAAGGCGGCTGCAGCCAAGAGCGGAAACAACCCGCTTGACCACCTGATATCCTACAGCGGAAGCGGGTCGTTCTCCAACAGCCTCGCGGCCTGGAAAGACGAGACGATAACGCTCAAGGAGCAGATTCCTGCGGCGTTCGGCGACTCTGACGGAGCCAAGTTCTATGTCTTCGCCATGTACCCGAAGATGAAGGACATTCTTCTCAACGAGATTTCCAGAGACGCTCTTGACCTCGCCATCTTCCATGAGCACGGGGTTCCTGACAGACAATACCTGACAGATACGCCTGACCCTGAGGACATAGACGGATACTACGCCGATGCAAGATACCGCCTGCGCAGGCAACTTCGTTCGGCCGCGCGCAGAGGCAAGGACATCGACACGCTCAAGGCCGAGTATATAAGCAAATACGGCATCCCGTCAGAATGGATTGAAGACTGGAATGACCCGAAGTATGAGGTGGAGGACTCTCTGCTGGACGCTTCCACGGGAATAATGCTCGACGATGTGGCAAAGACTGCCCCGAATGTGCGGATGACCATCTTCGACGCATGCTACAACGGCGACTTCCGCGAAGACGACTGCATCGCGTCCCGCTACATCTTCTCTGACGGCAAGGCCCTCGTCGGCATCGGAAATTCCGTCAACGTGCTTCAGGACAAGTCGTCTTCCGACCTGCTCGGCATGCTGGCCCTTGGCTACTCGGCCGGAGAGTGGATGCAGCAGGTCAACATCCTGGAATCCCATATCCTCGGAGACCCGACATTCCATTTCACAGCCTCACCGGATGCCGTGAGACCGGACCTGTCCAGCACCGACATAAAATATTGGAAGAAATACACGGCGGAGAAATACCCTTGCGATGTGCGCGGCCTCGCCCTGCACAAGCTCTTCTCCCTCGATGCCCCGGGGCTGTCCGATCTTCTTCTCAAGACATGGAAGGACTCTGACGAATACATGCTCCGTCTTCAGTGCCTGCATCTTCTTGCCCACTATGACGACGGCAACTACTCCAAGGTCCTCAAGGACGGAGCGGATGATCCTTATGAATTCATACGCCGCAAATCCACTTTCTTCATGGGCAAGGTCGGCGAGGACTGGATGGCTGACGAATTGGCGGCCCTGTACCTGCGCGACTACAACTCACTGAGAGTGGCCGCGAATGTAGGGTTTGTGTGCGCCCACTTCGCAGACAGCCTCTTCCTCAAGGACTTCGACAAGAGGTTGGAGGAAGCCGGATGGATCTACGACAAGGACTCTTTCCGCAGCAAGGCGATGTCCACGTTCAGCCTGGCTTACTCCATCGAAGATGGCACAGGAAAGATTTTCTCAGACAAGAACGCCTGGGGCAGGAACTTCTACATCAGCGGCATGCGCAACAATCCATATCCTCAATATGCGACGCCTCTGCTGTCTCTGGTCATGGACAACACGGAAAGTACCGCCCTCCGCACTGAGGGTGCCGAGGCTCTGGGATGGTTTGTCCGCTACCACGGCCGCCGCGAACTCATCACTGCAATCACAGGCTATCTCGAATCCGGCAGGAGCATGCCGCGCGAAGTGAGGGACGAACTCGTCAAGACAAGGGCAAGACTTGAATATTACACACGATGAAGAATATGAGACATTATATCATTGCCGCGGCCATTTCCTGCGCCCTGTCACTGACAGCGTCAGCGCAGGTCAAGATAGACGGGTGCGGCATAAAATCCAGCACCTCATTTGCCGTCATCACGGACAGCGAGACATACGCCCAGTGCGGAGATGAGCTCAAGGCCTACAAGCAGGTGCTTGAAGAGGAAGGGCTCGGCACCTGGATAGTGAGCGCCGCCTGGTCTTCGCCGGATGAAGTCAAGGCGGAGATTCTCAAGCTCGCCGCAGGCAAACCGGCTCTGGAGGGAATTGTCCTGGTGGGAGATGTCCCTATCGTCATGGTAAGGCAGGGGCAGCACATGACCACCGCCTTCAAGATGAACGAGGAGATCTACCCGATCTTCGATTCCTCCGTGGCCTCGGACCGCTTCTACGATGACTTCGACCTTAAGTTCGATTTCATCAAGAGGGACAGCCTCAACACTGACCTCTTCTACTACCGTCTCTCCGAAGAGGGTGCCCAGCATCTGCGTCCGGACATCTACTCAGCCAGGATGAAGGTACCGGCAGTGATGAAGGGTGACAAATATGAGATAATGCGCAAATACCTGCGCAAAGTCGTCAAGGCACACAGGGAAGATAATCCTCTCGATGAGCTGACATACTTCGCAGGGCACGGCTACAACTCCGACTGCCTCACCATCTGGAGACAGAAGCCGCTCGTGTTCAGGGAGTATTTCCCGTACGCGTTCGACAAAGCCTCGCACAACCGCTTCCTCAACTTCCGCGAGGATGAACAGATGAAGTGGAACCTGCTCAGCGAGGTTGCTCGGCCGGAAGTGGATCTGTTCGTGTTCAGCGAACACGGAGCATACGACACCCAGTACATCAACGGCACTCCAATTCCGAAGACCATCGGGGAAGATGTGGACCATTTCAAACGCTCGCTCGCCTCTTCTTACAGATACTACGGACGCGGTGCCAACAGGGCAGCGTTCCTGCACGAAGTGGACTCCCTGTTCCATATCGGGGAAGAAGCTTTTGCCGACTCCGCTCTCGCAGCCTGTGACAGGCTCGACTCCATCGAGACGCGCGGCATCAACATCTACCTCGATGACATCATGAAAGGCCACAGCAGCGCGAAGATGATCGTGTTCAACGCCTGCTACAACGGCTCATTCCACAATCCGGAAGGATATGTGGCCGGCTGCCACGTATTCGGGGACGGGGAGAGCATCGTGGCCCAGGGCAATACCATCAACGTCCTGCAGGACAAATGGGAAGACAAACTGATGGGCTACCTGTCCATCGGTGAGAGGGTCGGGATGTGGCAGAAGGAAGTGCCGTATCTGGAGTCCCACCTCATCGGAGACCCTACATGGCGCTTCGCACCTCATTCCAAGGCTGAGGCCAAACTCAGGGACAAACTCCACAACGATCTGGTTTTCAATGCCGGCAACTCCGCAGTCTGGGAGAAATACACCTCCAGCAGCGAGCCGTTGCTGAGATGCGCGGGCATCACCCATCTCAGCTACATTGATGCCAAGGCCGCGCACTCCCGCGCTGCACAGATGCTTGACGATCCTTCCATGACAGTCCGCATCCACGCTTTCAACGCCCTCTGCGCCGACCCGGACACCGAGTGCGCCGACTATGTGAGGAAAGCGCTCAAGGACAGCTATGAACTCATGGCAAGGAGTGCGGTGAAAATGGCCGCAGTCCTGGGGGACACCACCCTCGTCAAGGATGTCGAAAGCTTCAGCGAGACCCATCCGGAGATGCTGCGGGCATCAGACTACGCATCACAGGATGCTGTAAGTGTCTTGAACGGCACCCAGTACTACAGCCAGTGCATCAAGAACGCGGGCGACAGAAGCCTTGCTGCAAACAGGAGAGTGAATGCCATACGCACATTCCGCAACTCGCGCTATGTACCTGCCATCCAGCCTCTTCTGTCAGTTGTAACAGACAGCACCGATGACAGTTATGTACGCACCGTAGCCTGCGAAGCCCTCGGCTGGTATGCCCAGTCCAACTACAGGGGAGAAATCATCTCTTCTCTGGAGAATGCCCTGGACAAGGCCGGCTCCGAGAGAGTCGCATCAGAGATCAAGAAAACCATAAAACGCCTCAAATGGCAATGATCCGCAATATCACAGCAACTCTGATTGCTGCGGGGCTGGCACTGTCCGGCCCCGCAGTTTTCGCACAGCAGACGGCCCCGTCCTCAGTGGACAATTCTCTGCTGAAATATTTTCCTCCGGTCATAGACCAGATAGGCGGCTCCTGCGCCCAGGCCTCGTATATCGGGTACATGTTCACATACGAGATGAACCGCCTGCTCGACAGGGACGGAAGCACACCGGAGCACCAGTTCAGTTACCTGTATACATGGAACTTCATAAACGGGGGCATCGATGAGGGATCTATCGGTGAAGACGGACTCAGGATAGGCTTCGAGGGCGGCATCGCCACAGAAGCGGACTTCCCGTCCCAATACACGAGTTCCCAGTTCAAGTGGGCCAGCGGATATGAGACCTACCTGCGCGCCATCCACCACAGGGTCAAGAAGATAACCCACTTCGACGTGCTTGACCGGCAGGGGGTGGACGCCGTACGCAACTACCTGTGGAACCGGGGAGAGCCGGGAAAGAGCGGCGGAGTAGTCACATTCTCCTCCAGAGCCGGCTCATGGAAGATCAACACTCATTACGACGGCCCCTCCGAGACCGGATACAAGGCCCTGCTGACCGAGTTGTCCCCCACCGGAGCCCACGCGATGACCATAGTCGGGTATGATGATCTGGTGGAGTTCAACGCCCCGGACGGCAGTCTGAGCAAGGGGGCTTTCATCGTCTGCAACACCTACGGACCCGGATATTGGATGCACGACAGGGGCCGCTTCTATCTGCCGTACTGGTTCTGGATGCAGTCGGACAGGGACACCGGCATGCTTGGCAGCCAGATGACAGGAGTCGATGTGGAGTACAGGGAGCCGAAAGTGGTGTTCAAGGTCGGGGTGGACTACAGTTCCCGCGACGACCTTTCGTTCCGCATAGGCCTCTCCAACAAGGCCTCGGACACCGTACCGACCCATGACTATGCCGTGCCCGTGGCACGCAATCAGGGAGGAGACTACCCCATGCAGGGCAACAACTCATCATCGAAGATTGAATTTGCCTTCGACTTCAGTTCTTATGCAGCCAACATAGATGATGCCGCAGAACCGAAGTTCTTCCTCACAGTCAGCCGCAACAACAAGGGCAAAGTCTACGGAAGCGGAAAGATGACATCATTCTCCGTCTATGACTACCGCGAGGACAAGAATAATCCGCGAGTATATGCCTGCACCGGCATAGCCGGCAAGGGGATTGCCTCCGGGGACAACATTTTCAGCATCTGCACGGTGGCCCCGAAGACATGCTCCTACTCCCCTGTCAAGTGGCTTGCAAACTCAGGCCAGCCCGTATCAGCACCTCTGGTGCTCAAGACAGCCCATGGCAAATACGCCAAGATCCGCCTGTCCGACTACGACAGGAAAGCCGGCACCATCAAGATCAAATACACCTACGCCCCGGACGGGACGAGAAGATTCGAATAAGACATGAGACTGACAAGGACAATCGCAATCGCGGCAGCCGCCGTATTGGCACTCGCCTCCTGCCAGGGCAACAGCCAAAGGGAGACCCCGGTCAGCGGAGAACTGACCCTGCACGGCCTTGAAGAGGGGCGGTGGACATATTTCTCCGTTGAGAACGGCGAGCCCGTCGGGTCCAGCACCTTCCTTTCCGAAGAGGAGGACGCCGCATGGGCGGAGCGCGAGGACTGGGACTTCGCCATCTGCGGAGATTATCTCAAGACCAACGGAGGCAGTTCCGGCAAAGGCGCGGGCGGCATCATGAGGGAGAACGAACACAGTTTCCAGACCCTCACAGAAGCCCCGATACAAGGCTATCTGACAGACAAAACGGAGGTTGTCAAATAGCAACTAAACAATTCTGTAACAATTTTTAACATTCATTTAACGCGCGACCGGCCTTCCGGTCGCGTTTTTTTGTGTTCCTTTGCCGCTTGAAAAACAACGATAGATGAAAAGAATCATTCTGACTATTCTCTCTGCATGTCTGGGGTTGACCGCAGCGGCGCAGAACAGCGAAAGTTTCACGGATACCAACGAGTATGGACAGTCAGTCGTTGCGCACAGGCTGACGCCCGAAGTGCAGGACGGCATCCTGGTGCTGAAGAACGACAACATCGGCTACCGCTTCTGGTTTGATGTGCGGGTACAGGCCGACGGAGCTGTGTTCTTCGGAAATGACAAAGACTATGACCCGATAGGAAACGGGATGAACATCCGCCGCGCGCGCTTCGCCGTCAAGGGAAAGTTCGACGACAAGTGGTACGGCGAGCTCGACACCGACTGGACAAGCGGAACGCTCGAACTCAAAGATGCCCTGATCGCCTACACCGGCCTTCCGTACACGGAATTCAGGGTCGGCAACTTCAAGGAGAACTTCTCCATCCAGAGGAACACATCCTCAAGATATCTCACTTTCATGGAGCGCCCGATGGTCACCGCACTCGCGCCGTCAAGGCATCTCGGCATCAATGCCACCTTCGCAAAAGACTGGCTCTACGCCTCCGCCGGCGTGTTCGGCCCGGAACTCAAGGGAGCCGAGGAGATGGAGACGATGGAGGACTACAACAAGGACTTCGGTTACGATGAGGGGCTCTCATACACCGGCAAAGTCGCATACCGTCCGCTCTACAAGCTGAAGGACGCGGCGCTGCACATCGGAGCGGCATTCTCCTACAGAGAGCCGAAACTCACCTCGACCGACGGATACAGGGTGGCAAGGTACAGTTCACGCAACTCCACCAGCATCAACCGGAAGAAATACCTTGACACTGATGTCATAAAGGGGGTCGACCATGAGATCGCCTACACTTTCGAACTCGCCGGATACTGGAAGGCCCTGCGCTACGAAGGAGCATATATCGCACGTTCGGCCATCCTCGACAGGAGCGTCAACGACAAGGGGCCGCAGACAGCCGACGGATGGTATGTACAGGCGAGCTGGCTGCTCTTCGGCGGCGAGCACAGCTACGATTCAGACCGCGGCAAGTTCAACAAGATCACAAGAGGACGCGGCTGGGGAGACCTCGAATATTGTCTCCGCTACGAATCCTGCGACTTCAACACTGCTGACTACTTCGGCGGCAGCGCCGATGCCCTCACGGTAGGCCTCAACTACTACCCGAGCGCCAACGTGAAGATCATGCTCAACTACCAGTTCAACAACAACGACCGCTACGCCAACGGCAAGGGCAAGTACTACATCGGACACGATGCCTCCGGCAAGCCGACCAAGGACTACAAAAAGGTGACCGAAGAAGCCGGCAAAGGCGGAGTGGACTACAACATGGTGGCCCTCAGATTCCAGATTTCATTCTAGTAAATATAAGTATTATAGAGATATGAAAAAGACTGTAAGATTCATTTCAGCTGCACTGCTTGCAGCACTCGCCCTCTCATGCGAAAAGGACAAGGCCTACGATGGGCCTGCAGACGAGAACAATACCGACTACAGCGGGCTTGTCCTCAACGAGCTCAACGGCAACGACAAGTTCATCGAACTATACAACGGGGCCTCTGAGGCCATCGACATCACCGGCATCCAGATCAGCAAGGATGACAACGGCATCGTCTGGACCGCCTCTTCCCGCACAATGAAGGCGGGTGAGTACCTGCTTCTCTACAGCGAGGACGTGGTGATCGCGGGAGAGGCGCAGGAAGGTTACGACAAGACTCTGGTATTCAGCAGCGGACTCTCCGCCAAGAAGGCAGTGCATATAACTCTTCTCAAGCCTGACGGAAGCACCGCTGTGGATGACTTCAATCTGGTCAACCACCCTACCCCGGACAAGAAGATCAAGGGTTCATACGGCCGCAACAAGGACGGAAAATGGTACATCCAGCCTGAAGCCACCCCGGGCAAGGCCAACGTGGACGGCACAGAAGTGCTCAAACTCGGAGAATAATGTCTGAGAAGGAACTGAAAATAGGAGAGGAATCGAAACCGCGCTTCGAATTCCGCTCCTTCGGACAGGACTTCAGCAAGGCGCACTACCGCATGTCAAGGCTGTCCGTACCCGTACCGGAAAAGGTCTGGGAGAGGGAGAGCGATGAAATATACATCATCTCAAGGGCCAACGACATCAACAACACCAAGATCAGGGGCGGCAAGATGGACATAAAGACTTACATCTGCACCGTGGACGGCTTCGAGCAGTGGAACCCGCTGATGAAAGGAGAGTTCCCGATTTCACGCCAAGTACTTGAAGATGAAGTGTTCCCGGCTTTCATGGTGCCGATGCCGGAACTGTCGCAGGACAGTTACAGTCTCGGGGAGTTCATCTCCATAGTGAAGGCCTGCCCGGACTTGGCGGCGGTCAGAGTGCATAAGCAGCGCTTCGGATACATGGTCAACGGCACCATCTGCGAATTCGGCAACGTCCTCATCAACGGGGCCAAAGTGGAGACCATCAACTCCGAATCCACCGAGATCGAGGACATACGCAAGACCGTGGCCGACTGCGGACTTGAAGGTGTGGAAAATATAAACTATCTTCAAGCCATCAAGCGGGTCATCGGAATGTCCGACAAAACCCTTGCAAACGAATAACATCATGGGACAGGAAATCGAAAAGAAATTTCTGGTAAACGGCGACGGTTACAAGGCCGAAGCCACTAAGGCGGTCAGAATCACCCAGGGCTACCTGTGCTCCGTACCCGAGAGGACGGTGCGTGTGAGGATCAAGGGCGACAAAGGTTACATCACCATCAAGGGGATAGGAAGCCGGAGCGGGGCGAGCCGTTTCGAATGGGAGAAAGAAATCCCGGTCGAGGACGTACGCGAACTTCTGGAGCTGTGCGAACCCGGCATCATCGACAAGACAAGGTACATCATTCCCAAGGGCAATCACAACTTCGAGGTTGACGAGTTCTACGGCGACAACGAAGGGCTCGTCGTGGCTGAAGTGGAGCTCGGGGCGGAGGATGAAAGTTTCGAGCGGCCGTCGTGGCTCGCTGCCGAGGTCACCGGCGACAAGCGCTACTACAACTCGATGTTGATGAAGAACCCTTACAAAAACTGGAAATAACATCTCAAGACATGGCAGAGGCCCGTAGACGCGAACATGACCCTCTCGACATGGGAAACTACAATCTCGAGAAACTCCCGAAGATACGCAAGTCCCGATTTGAGAAAGGCATGGCCCGCATCGGCGGGCCTTTGGCAATCCTGCTCTTCATACTCTTCAACTGGGTGCTGGAGATAAGTTTTCTCCAGACCCCGGAAGAGAAGTCGATGCTGGCGATATTTCTCGCCGGCATAGTGCTGTGGATGACAGAGGCGATACCGAGCTATCTGACATCCCTCATCATAATATTGGCCATCGTCCTCACCGGCGTTGTCCCTCAAAAGACGGCATTCGCCCAGCTCGGGCATCCGGTGATGTGGCTCAACATCCTCTCGTTTGTCCTGGCCTCGATGCTGGTCAAGACAAGGGTCGCCAAGAGATTCGCGCTGTGGTTCGTGCTCAAGTTCGGGCACACGGCCAAGGGAGTGTTTTTCAGCTTCATAGTCATCAACCTCGTCCTCTCGGCCTTCATCTCGGCCACCACAGCCAAGGCGACGATACTGCTGCCCATCTTCATGGTGGTCTGCGCCATCTACGGGGCCGGCGAGGGGAAGCGCAACAATTTCGGACGCAACCTGGTGCTGCAGAACCTATTCGAGATCAACATCGGCGCCACGGGATTTCTCACAGGCTCAGGAGCCCATCTGCTCGCAATATCCCTGTTCATGGGAGTCTACGGCTCTTCCATAGGCTACAGCGACTGGTTCATAGCCTGCTTCCCGCTCACGGTCATCATGATCCTGCTCGGTTGGCTGGTCGCGCAGAAGTGGGTGTTCCCGATGAAAAAGGAAGAACAGCGCCCGCAGATTGAGGGAGGGCTTGCAAGGCTGCGTACCGAACTCGAAGCCATGGGCAAGATGACCGCCGAAGAGTACAAGGCTGTGGCCATTTTCCTCGGAGTCCTCATCCTCTGGTCTACAGACAAACTCCATGGTATCGATGCTACGACAGTGGCCTTCATAGGAGCTGTGATCGCTCTGCTCCCGGGTATCGGAGTGGTAAAGTGGAACGATGTGGACATCCCCTGGCATCTGATGCTTTTCTCCGCCGGAGCCTACACTCTCGGGGCCGGGCTTGATGCCACTAAACTGCCGGCAACCCTGGTCGATGCCTGCTTCAACAGCCTCGGCGTCAGTGTGCAGACGCCCTTTTGGCTGCTCTATGTCATCCTGACGTTCATGATGATGTACAGCGGACTCATTTTCCAGTCCAAGACCATGCGCACGATGATATTCATCCCCATTGCCCTCGGGGTCGAGCAGAAATTCAACCTCCCCCGGCTCAGTCTCGCATTCCCCATGGCGATGCTCATCGAGCATGTGTACGTGCTTCCGTTCAACAGCAAGCCGGCCGCCCTGCTCTACAACACAGGGCAGTACAGCTGGAGCGACACTTTCAAGTACGGCATCATCATGATGACCCTGTGCTGGCTTTTAATCCTCCTCTGGGGCTGCACTGCCCTCCACTGGCTCGGCTACACCCCTCTCCCTTTCTGACACGAGAGATTCACCTGACGGAGGCATCTGCTTCAGCACCCCGTAGGCAGGATGCCCAGGCTCGCTGAGACAAGTGCCGCCTATTTCATGGTCGCCGGACAATGAGAGGAGGCTGAAGCCAAGAGCTTCCTCAAGTTTGGCGATGGTCTCCAATGTCATGTTTTCTCCTCCCTTGAGCAGCAATGAGACATACTGTTGCGAGCAACCCATCTTTTCTGCAAGGCTCTTCTGTGTCATGCCAACTGCACGCATTCTTGACCTCGTCCTGATGGCTATAAGGCTCGAATATTTCAGCCAGCCCCTATTGTCCTTACGCCATAGGGCTTCGGATTTCCATTTGTCGCCCGAGCCTCCGGAGTTGGACCGTATAAAATCAATCGTTTTGCTCATTGCCACCCTTATATCTTCTACATTAAATGCATCACTTAAATAATTGATAACTGAAAAGACTTGTCAGAAAATCCTTTATGATTGTCCTTAAAATCCTAAATCAGGATATGTGGAAAAATTGTTTTACTACTAATCCGCAAAGGGTTGCTATACTGAAACTCAATAATGTTCCAGCCAACACATATTCTGTTTTAGCCGTATCGGTATCCTTAAACCTAAGTAATGATTTGGCAGCAATGATGAATCCGATAGATTCATATTGACCTATCAGTACAAACACTAATGTCAGAATTCGTTCCAAGTTCCCGATAAGTGCACCTGCATTTTTTATATTTCCACAAGATTCCGTTTCTCCTATTTTGTATCGCTCCAATATCAGTTTAATAAGAATGTTTGTAGGTTTCAAGCAGCATAGTGTGGCGAACATAAATGCCGGAACGGACATATTTTCAAAGAAACTTATATTCTGGATCAATAAATGGCTTGTCGGCACATATTGATACGCAATGAAACATAAAATCGTAACATGTGCTATTTGGTCTGTTAAAAATGACACCAGTCCTTTATACATATACGATTTTATAGCATCAAACACCAAATGTGTCAAAAATATGAGCAAAGCAAAAGGCCAGAAATCCGCAGCCGGAACAAATGCCCATGAAAGCAATCCTATAATTGCAGAATGAATATATAAAAATGGGCTTTTGAGTTTCAGTTCTTCTTTCTTCTTGCAATTTTTATCGTTTTGCAGATAAAAATCTCCTATCACGTGAGCTGTCAATAAACTTAACAATACCCAGTTATTCATGCGTTTTCAAAGTTTAGTTGCTCAAAATAATTCACCGCCTCTTCTATACAGTACCATTTGGCAGAAGTCGAATGCTGGTTTATTCCAGATTGTTTTATCCCCAATATATTTGCTATTTCTTGCTCAGTCTTGGATAAAAGTTTATAGTAAATGACTTCACTTTGTCGTCTTGTTGCATTGTTAAGTAAGGCATCAGTCAGAATACCGACGGTATGTAAAGCAGGGTTCAGTCTCTTACAGGCTGTTTCAATAAGAAACGTACCATTTTTGTTGGGAGTTCCCATTCCGCTTAATGTCCGCCCTGATAAATAAATAGCCTCTCCATCCATCATGCCGTGCTCTTTATCTACGATACGCATATCGCCTATCCCCATAGCCATACGGATTCCATATATTTGAAATGGTTTTTTCCCTTTTGATTCTGCCACTGGAAAAGATTTGATGCAACTCTTAATAATTAGAGCAGCCCTGAAGCTGTCCGTAACTGATGGTAGCAGGCACTCTATGTAATCCCCCTTTATTAGTCTGCCCCAAAATCCGGGAGTTTTTTTTTCAAGGACAAAAAACAATTCTTCTATTCGCTGTTTCAAAGCAATGGTTTCTTCAATGCTCAAAGATGTAGAAGAAACTATATCAGCAGATATGGTTGCATACATGGATTGATTTTGTTTGATTACTGTTTGGTACAAAGGTATGAATAATATTTCTATCAGCAAGTATTTTATAAGTAAAACAACTTATAATACTACAAAATAAGCGTTTTGACTTATGATTAGGCGTTATAAGCCTAAATGCTTATTCTACTTTTGGATAAAACTTAAGTATTCTTATTTTTGAATCAAATGCCACTTGTATGGTATGACACATGATCGTGGCACACAATTCCATATTCTCACTCTGACCTTCATATTTGACGGCCCAAAGCCGCCCATCGCCTGTCACATCATCAAATTTCACATGGCAAATACAACAACAAGTTTTAACTTGTACAAGTCATAGGCTTAGTTCACCTGACTGTGAATCCGGATTCGAGAAGATCGCGGGTGCTGCCCCCGACCCAGAGTTTGTAGTCTCCGCTCTCCTGGGCGAACTGACCGTCCGCACGGGAGAACTCCAGATCCGAAGCCTTGATGGTGAAATCCACTGTCGCGGACTCGCCTGCCTTGAGGAACACTTTTCGGAATCCTTTGAGTTCCATCACCGGACGTGTCGTACTGCCCACAATATCCCTGACATAGAGCTGGGCGACCTCGCTTCCGTCACGATCCCCGCTGTTGGTCAGCTTGACGCGCACTTTCACATCCTCACCGACATTCACCGAAGGTGTAAGAACTTCAAGTCCGGAATAAGTGAACTCCGTATAGGACAGCCCGTCCCCGAACCCGTAAAGCGGCCCGTTAGGAGTGAACATGTATTTAGAGATGTATTTTTCTCCGGCATTGCGTTCAGTCTTGGCGCGTCCTGTGCTCTTGTGATTATAGCGCATCGGCAGCTGACCGACTTCGTAAGGGAACGAGAGGGTAAGTTTCCCGGAAGGGTTGTAATCTCCGGAAAGCACATCCGCAAGTGCGGGGCCGGCCATGGTTCCCGGGTGCCAGGTGACAAGCAGGGCATCTGCACGGGCAGCCTGATCGGCTATGGTCATCCCTCGCCCAGTAACAAGAAGTACAACCAAAGGTTTGCCTGTGGCAGCGACGGCATCGAACAGTTCACGCTGCGGCTCAGGAAGATCCAGCGAAGTGAGACTTGCCGCTTCTCCGCTGCATTTGTTCGGCAGCCCCAAGGCCATCAACACGACATCCGCTCCACGCGCCAGCGATACGGCCCTTGCAACCCCGCCAGATATTGATTCCAGAGCCTTGCTGCCCTCACAACTCTCTATCCTGGCTTCCGGGAAACGTTTCCTCAAGCCTGCCAGGAAAGTCACGGTACTGTCCCCCTCACCGAAGCCTGACCAGGCACCGAGCATCTCATCACCATTGTCCGCAAATGGACCGATGAGCGCAAGGCGTTCCGTCCCGGAGAGAGGCAGTATTCCTCCCTCATTTTTCAAGAGCACCATGGACTTGCGTGCCACGTCACGCGCCACTTCCTTGTTTTCAGGAAGATACATCTCCGTCTTCCAGCGTCCGTTGCCGTATCTGTACGGATCCTCGAACAATCCGAGCCTGTATTTCTGCACAAGCACCTCCCGGCACATCCGATCCACCAGCTTCTCGCTCACAATGCCTTCACGGACAAGTTCGGCACCATGCTCGCGATAGCCGCTCAGCACCATCCCCATATTCAGATGGGCATTCATCGCCATCGCGGCAGCCTGCTTGTCGTCAGCCGCCACGCCATGGTTGACCAGCTCAAAGATGGAACTGTAGTCCGACACCACGAAGCCGTCAAAGCCAAGTTCCCCGCGGAGCAGACCCTCAAGAAGACGCTTGTTGCCGGAAGCCGGGATTCCGTCATAGTCATTGAAAGAAGACATGACGCTGCCCGCACCGGCGTCAATGGCAGCCTTATACGGAGGGAGATAAAGGTTGCGGAACATCATCTCAGACATGTCCACTGTATTATATTCCCTGCCCGCCTCAGCCGCACCATAAGCGGCGAAATGCTTGACACAGGCCAGAATCGTCGAAGGGTCGGAAAGGTCATCCCCTTGATAACCGGCCACCATATTCTCGGCCACACGACTACCGAGGTAAGGATCCTCTCCGGCACCTTCCGACACCCTGCCCCAGCGGGAATCCGCAGAGATGTCGCACATCGGGGAGAACGTCCACGGATAGCCGTAGGCGGCGGACTCTGCGGCGGCCACCCGGGCATAATCACGTATCGCATCCATATCCCAAGAAGAAGCCATGCCGATATTCTCTGGAAAAATGATCCTGCATCCGTGTATTACATCGTAGCCGAAAAGAATCGGGATACCGAGCCGGCTGCTGTCCACGGCGAGCCTTTGGAGCCTCATGATTTCTTCCGGATCCCTGATGCTCAATATGGATCCCACACTTCCTGCTTTTATCAGGTCCTCTATGTCCGAGGACTCACCACCTGGACCTGTCACCATCCCGCCATGGACAGCCATCTGGCACATTTGACCAATCTTCTCTTCGAGAGTCATCCTGGACATGAGAGTGTCTACATACCTTTGCTCTTCGCTGTGCTTGCCGCATCCTGTCATGGCAAGGAGCGCAAGCGATACCATTATGAGTTTCGTTTTCATTGCATTATCAGCTACGTGTTTTTTAGTGTTTCCACGCAATATAAGGAATATTTCCACGCAAGATGTTATTTTTGCACAAATTTTTACGATTCAACGAGATGAAAAAAGCACTGTTGGCCGCAGCCATGATGCTTGCGGTATTGTGTTCCTGCACAAAGGAGGGGACAAAAAGATTTGAAGGTTACTATTCCTACAAGCTCAGCGGTACGATTGAGTTGAAAGCCACGGAAGAACAGGGCGACGCCGACCAGGAAGGCACCGTCACCATTGCACCGGACCAGATCACGCTCACAGTAAAAAATGAGGCCGGACAGATGAACATCCTCACCAGAGACAAGGACAACGGAGAGATGCTCATCACGATGAACGCCATGGGAGGAGACGTGACGACCATGCAGGCGACTGCCGGCTCCGACAAGCTGGACATAGCCCCGACAAGCCGCAGGCTTCCCGTTGAAATAACCGCAGGAAGCAGCACCTGCAACGTCATACTGAGCGGCACTGGAGAAAAACTGGACAATGTCGTCATCATAAACTTCTCCGCCGAATCCGGCGAATACAGCTATCTCGGACGCAAATATGAAGTGGTCGGGAGCAGGATAGAGTGTGTAGCCAAATCCAACAACTGATGAAACGGTACATATCATATATGGCTGCCATGGCGGTGATTGTAGCGGGCTGCCACGAGCATCCGGACAAAAACGGATCTCAAACAATGCGTACTCCCGTCACAGTAAGAGTACAGACCATATCAAGAGGCGCCACAACGGAAACTTCAGCATACATAGGCACCGTACAGCCGGACAAATCAGTATTGCTCTCGGCAAAGCATTCCGGGACAGTGACAGGGCTGAAAGTCAAGAAAGGAGAAAGAGTCAAGGCAGGACAGGTCATAGCGACGATAGAATCACAGACCGTGCGCAGTTCATGGCAGATGGCGCACGCCTCTCTGGAGCAGGCAGAAGACGGATACCGGAGAGCGGCACAGGTCCACGAGAGCGGCAGCATAGCCGATGTCAAGATGGTGGAAGTCACCACTAAACTCAATCAGGCGAAAGCAGCAGCCGCATCGGCAGACAAGGCCTTGGAGGACTGCACGCTGAAAGCCCCGTTCGACGGATACGTGGATGAAGTGTTCACGGACGAGGGCGTGAATCTTGACATATTCGGCGCCGTCGCCAGAATAGTGGACATTTCCTCCGTTGAAATCCACTTCTCCGTGCCGGAGAACGAGATAGGCGCTCTGTCCATAGGGCAGGGCATCCGGCTTGACGTGAGCGCGCTCGGCATCACCGGAGCGGCAGGACGGATCAGTTCAAAAGGGGTAAGCGCCTCACCGCTTTCTCATTGCTATGACTGCATCGCCACTCTGGACTCCGCCCATGCCGGACTTATGCCTGGAATGGTATGCAGGCTCAGACTGCTCCGACAGGGAGAGGATGAAATCACCGTCCCGGCATCCGTCCTGCTCACAGGGACAGACGGACGTTACCTGTGGCTCGTCAGAGACGGGGCAGCCTACAGGCAGAAAGTCAAGGTCGGAGGATTCTCCGGCAAGAATGTCATCATAACAGACGGCCTGGACGAAGGTGACAAGGTGATAGTCTCCGGCTACCAGAAAGTGTCCACAGGGATGGAAGTCAGGACAGAAGAGGCCCGGTAATGGAGAAAAAGAAAAAATCACTCATAGACGGGGTCATACGATACAAGCATATCGTATATCTGATCCTTGCATTTCTGATAGCCACAGGAATCTATGGCATCAGCAATATGAACAAGGATGAATTCCCGACATTCGAGCTCACCCAGGGGCTTGTAGCCGCCGTCTATCCCGGGGCATCGTCCCAGGAAGTCGAACAGCAGGTGGCCAGACCGCTTGAAGAGATGCTGTTCTCAATGAAAGAGGTCAACAGGAAAAACCTAAAAATCGTCTCAAAGGACGGGATGTGCTACATATATGTGGATCTCACCTCCCCGATCAGAAAAAAGGACGAAGTATGGTCAAAAATACGCCTCAAGCTCAACGAGACCAAGACCGCACTCCCGCCGGGAGTGCTGGCACTGATCGTACTGGACGACTTCTCCGCCATATCCTCTTCACTGATAGCACTTGAGTCAGAAGACAAGGACTACTCCGAGATGAAAGGATACGCGGACGAACTGTCCGACCGCCTGAGGAGAATCCCGGAACTTGCATCGGTCAAGCTCTATGGAGACCAGAGCGAGGAGATTGCTGTAAGCATCGATCTGGAGAAGCTCTCCGCCTACGGCATCAGCCCTTCTTCTCTCATGCTCGGATATCAGACAGCCTCCATCCAGGTGCCGAGCGGCACATTCGAGACGGACTACGCGAACTCCCCCATCCACATCAGTTCCCTTATAGGGAGCGAACAGGAAATAGCCGACAGGACGGTGTACAGTGACCCAGCCGGAAATATCATCAGGCTCAAAGACATAGCGACCATCGAGCGGCGCTATAAAGAACCGTCGTCACTGGTCAACTACAACGGCGGTTCAGCCCTCATACTGTCGGTGGAGATGCGTCCGGACAACGACATCGTGGCCTTCGGCAAGGACATTGACAAGGTTCTCGCCGACTACGAAAACACTCTCCCGGACAGCGTAAGCCTCTCCAGGATTACGGATCAGCCGAAAGTCGTGGCCACGTCCGTGTATTCGTTCCTCCGGGATCTCGTCATCTCGATGCTCGTCGTCATCTTCGTGATGCTGATGCTGTTCCCGATGCGCTCCGCGCTCATTGCAAGCTCAGGTGTGCCGGTCTGCACAGCCGTCGCGCTTGCGGTGATGTACCTTACAGGCATTGACCTCAACACCGTGACTCTCGCCGCGCTGATTGTAGTGCTCGGCATGATCGTGGACGACTCCATCATCACGATGGACGGCTACATGGACCACCTCGGAAGAGGCAAGTCCAGACTCGATGCAGCGAAGGACAGTTTCCACGAACTCATCACCCCGATGTTCATGGCAACATCAGCGATAAGCCTGATGTTCTTCCCGATACTCGGCATCATATCAGGTTATCTCGGGGACTTCGTGCAGTTGTTCCCATGGGTCATAGCCATAGCCCTGATGACTTCCCTCGCCTACGCCACTTTCGTGGTTCCGTCCCTCGAGACCCGCTTCATCCGCGAGGCCCGTCCGAACGGGAACAACATCATCACCAGGGCACAGAACAAGTTCTTCGGCTGGATGCAGGGCGGCTACGACAAGGCCCAGGATTTCTGTTTCCGTTTCCCGAAACTCACTATCCTTGCCGGAGTCACGGCCATAGCACTGGGGCTGCTCATGTTCAGCCGTCTAAACGTCCAGATGATGCCTATGGCAGACAGGGACTTTTTCGCCGTGGAAGTCAATCTTGGAAGCGATGCCAAGCTGTCCGAGACACGGGCCGTGACAGACTCCCTCCAACGGATGATGCTCAAGGACGGCAGGATCAAATCAGTGACGGCATTCATAGGCAGCAGCGCTCCGCGATTCAATGCCACCTACGCCCCGTCACTTCCGTCAGAAGGCTATGCGCAGCTGATTGTCAACACGGAGTCGACAAAGGCCACAAAGGAACTGCTGCCTCTGTTTGAGGAGAAATATGAACACTACTTCCCGTCCGCCCTCATCCGCATCAAGCAGATGGATTATCAGGGTTCCATGCCTGTGGAGATTCTGGTAAAGGGAGACGACACCTTCCGCCTCAAGGAAGTCTCCGACACGATACTCAGATACATACGGACATTGGACGATGAAATCAAATGGGCCCACAGCACGGCCGATGACTGCATCAGCTGCGTCGAAGTAAAGCTTGATCCGGAGGAGTCAGCCAGACTCGGGGTCAACAAGACGATGCTTTCAGTATCCCTTGCCGGAGCCTTCAACGGACAGACAATAGCCACGCTCCGGGAAGGTGACGAGGCCACGCCGGTCAACCTCTACAGCCGGTCTGTAGAAGACGACATGACCTACGATGCCATCGGCGACCAGATGGTGGCCACCTCCATACCGGGCCTGTATGTACCGTTGAGACAGGTGGCGGACATCGAGCCGGACTGGGGCCCGGCACAGAGGACACGATATGCGGGGGAAGAGGCCGTGATCATCACGGCGGACATGAAATTCCACAGAAGCCAGCCTGTCTCAATGGCAAAAATCCAGGAATTTGTCTCCTCCCTTGAACTTCCCGAAGGCATAAGCATCGAATACGGCGGCATGTCGGCCACCAACAAGGATGTGATTCCGGAGATCGCCCTGAGTTTCATCTGTGCCGTGATGGTGCTGTTCTTTTTTCTCGTTTTCCACTTCAAGAAGATTTCACTTGCAATACTCACCATCGTGCTCAGCGCGCTCTGTCTCTTCGGGGCTTTCTTCGGACTGTGGGTGTTCGGGCTGGATTTCAGCATCACAGCCGTGCTCGGACTTATCAGCCTCGTCGGTATCATAGTGCGCAACGGCATCATAATGTTCGAATATGCGGAACAGCTCAGGTTTGAGGAGGGGGTCACCGTCAAAGAAGCGGCGATGCTTGCGGGCAAGCGCAGGATGAGGCCGATATTCCTCACTTCAGCCACCACGGCCCTCGGTGTACTGCCGATGATCATCAGCGGCGACCTGCTCTGGCTCCCTCTCGGGGTTGTGATATGCTTCGGCACCATGCTCTCCGTTTTCCTCATAACCCTGATCATGCCTGTATCTTACTGGCAGATCTTCATCAAGGACAAGCGTCCAAAGGAGGTTGAAGAATGAAAAAGACAATTTTGATCATAAGCGTGATGCTCTCGCTGCAGGCGGCGGCACAGGACAGAGAGGAACTCAGGCTGGACATAGACAGATGCAGGGAGATGGCACTCTCCAACAACAGCTCTGCTGTCAACAGCGGCCTTGACTTGCGGGCAGCAGAATACCAGAAGCAGGAAGCGACCGCAGAATATCTGCCGCGGATCAATTTCATGTCGATCGGATTCTATTCTCTGAACCCGATGCTCAAAATAGGCATCAAGGACATTCTGGGCAACAACGACCTCAGCAACAACCTGCAGGGACTTGTGGACAGCTATGCTGCGATGTACGGCATCGCCCCATACTATAGCGCCCTCCAGAACGGTTACGGGGCTTCCGTCAGCGTGATGCAGCCGCTGTATGCAGGCGGCAGGATCGTGACCGGAAACCGTCTTGCCTCTCTCGGGATCGAAGCGGCGCAGCTGCAGGGGAAAGTCCAGAAGCGCAAGACGGAGGAGGAGACGGACGGACTCTACTGGCAGGTGGTCACACTTGAGGAGAAACTCAAGACCGTCACGGAATTCAAGGAGATGCTTGACACCCTCTGCAAGGATGCGGAGTCAGCATACCGCGCCGGCCTCATGACGGAGAACGACCTGCTGCAGGCCAGGCTCAAGCGCAACGAGCTCCGCACAAGCGAAGTCAAACTGCGCAACGGCATACGTCTCAGCAGGATGAATCTCCTGAATGCAATAGGTCAGAGGTACAGCGTAGTCAGGGGTTCAGCGGATAGTGACCGACCATATCTGGACGATTTCATCATCGGCGAGTCCGAGTCCGCGCCACAATCTCCGGACGGTCTGTACGTCGATGAGGAACGGATTGCAGCCTCTATGGAAGAGGCCCGGCTGCTTGCCATCAATGTCGAAGCCAAGCGCCTCGAAAAGAGGATGGAACTGGGCAACACCCTCCCGCAGCTGGCGGTAGGGGCATCCTACGGATATTCCCGCACCATCGGTGACGGACGGTTCAACGGGGTGGCATTCGCCACCCTCAAGATCCCGATCTCAGACTGGTGGAAGACTTCCCGCAAGCTGAACCGCCTGCAAGTACAGGTGGACAAGGCGCAGAACGAGAAGGAACAGCTTGACAAACAGGTGCTTCTGCTTGTGCGCAAGTACTGGCTCGATCTCAACTCAGCATGGGATGAGTACAGCCTTGCTCTCGAATCCGTACAGATGGCAAGGACTTCGCTGGACAATACCAGAAGCCACTATGACGCGGGGCTCGTGCCGATGTCGGAGCTCCTCAAGGCGCAGGCCTCCCTGCAGCAGGCTGAGGACGGGGCGGTGGATGCCTGCACCGCATACCGGAAAGTTCTCAGAATTTGGCAGGATATTTCGTATCTTTGCAGTTCTGAGAACTGAAAGACATGATTATTTCCCCTTTACAGGTGGCGACACCTTCCGCTGAAGAGCTGGCGGTCAAGGCCGACTCGGCCAAAGTGACACTTGAGGCTTTTGCCGAGAATCTTGCCAAAGATCCGGGGACCACCCTGCAGAACCTCGGGCAGGAAGCCATCCAGTTCGGGCTCAAGCTTCTGGCAGCCATACTCATCTACCTCGTAGGAGCATGGCTCATCAAAAAGGTCAAGAAGATGCTTTCGGCCATGTTCTCCCGTAAAAAAACGGACAAGACCCTGGCCTCGTTCGTCACGAGCCTGACCACCATCACGCTGACCATCCTCCTTATCACGATCACCATAGGCACGCTCGGGATAAACACCACCTCGTTCGCGGCACTTCTGGCAGCTGGAGGTATGGCCATAGGTATGGCCATGAGCGGCACGGTGCAGAATTTCGCGGGCGGCATAATGATCTTGGCCTTCAAGCCGTTCAAGGCCGGCGACTTCATCGAGGCTCAAGGATTCTCCGGTACCGTCAGCGCGGTCTCAATCACCAGCACCTACCTCACCACCACCGACAACAAAGCCGTCATCATCCCGAACGGAGCCCTGTTCAACGGCAACATCAACAACTACTCCGCCAACCCGACAAGACGGCTTGAATGGAACGTAAGCGTGGAATACGGCACTGATGCCAGGCTCTGCGCAGACAAGCTGCTGGAATTGATAAAAGCCGACAGCCGGGTGATAGACAGCTCAGTCAAGGGAGCCGCAGACCCCTATGTGGTGCTGTCAAGCCTTGGGGACAGTGCGGTGATTTTCACTGTCCGCGCATGGGTGAAGAGCCAGGACTACTGGGATGTCCTTTACGCCTACAACACCACCGTCTACACCGAACTGCCGAAGATCGGCATAAGCTTCCCTTATCCTCAGATGGACATCCATGTCCATCAGGACTCATAGGACAATAGCAACGACACCGGAAAGGCAGAGGAAGGCGTACACCAGCTTGCGCAGGAGCTCAATCCTTATCCTGTCAAACAGCTTGGAGCCTATCCACAGGCCGGCCAGCACCGCAGGTACGCCCACAAGCCAGCCTTCAATGACAACGGGCGTGACCAGACCGGCCCTCGCCCTGAAAAGAGACATCATCAGGTTGCCAGAGAAGAAATACCACTGGGTGAGCGCGATGTATTCTCTCTTGTCCGAAGCCGCAGACATGAAATATATGACTGCCGGCGGCCCCTGCATGGCGAACAGGCCGCCCATCATTCCGGACAGGGTGCCGAGTCCTATCTGGAGCGGCACGGTCGGCCGTATATGGATCCGGTCGCTCAAGAAAAAGAAATACAGGCTTATCAAGATCAGCACCGCTCCGAGAATGTGCTTGAGATCCCTGCTGTCCACCCTCGTCACTATATGCACCGCGAAAAATGACACGACAAGGAAAGTCAACAGTATCGGAATGAGTTTCTTCCATGGTACATACCTCACTGTCCGCAGCGCCGGGAGCATGGCGGTGACCAATGCGAGCAGACCGGAAAGAGAGGTAGCCTCACCGTATGAGGGCAGCAGATACGGGAACATGGCCATCACTATTATCCCGAAACCGAAGCCTGTGACCCGCTGCACACCGCTCGCCAGCAGCGTGAACAGAAACAGGATTATGATGGTCGTCATCTCCACGGCTTCTGCAAATATCATAAATAATTCGTATCTTGCACTGATTTTTTGCACAAAATTTTTTAACCAGTCATACACACAATGAAGCAAATTGCACTTATTCTTTCATCACTGGCACTCGCTGCAGGCGTATCCTCCTGCGGACAGGGCGGGCAGGATGCGAAAACAACCGCGGTCAACGACTCCAACACGCCGCTGCACCTCTTGGCTCCGGACTACCTGATTCCTTATGGAGTTCCGTCAAAGGACGCCGTCAAAGCCGACCTTGACAAGGTTCTCAAATTCCTCGAAGTCAGCACACCTGTAGGCATCAACGAAGACGGGACTCTGGAAAAAGGCGCTTTCCGTCTGGCAAGCTACGAGTGGGGCGTGACCTACTCCGGCATGCTCAAGGCCGGAGAGACCACCGGCGATGCGGCTTTCACCAAATACACTACCGACCGCCACAGTTTCCTCGCGGAGCAGGCGCCGAAGTGGACAAAAGTGCTCAAGGACGGCGGCAAGGTTGACGCCCAGATGCGTCAGGTCGTAGATCCTCAGGTACTTGACGATGCAGGTGCAGTCTGCGTGTCCATGATCAGGGCCCAGGTCGCCAACCCGCAGCTCAAGCTCCGCGGCCTCATCGACAACTATATGGATCTCATCCTCAACAGGGAATATCGCCTCAAGGACGGCACATTCGCCAGAATGAGGCCGCTTGCCAACGCCGTATGGCTCGATGACATGTTCATGGGTGTGCCTGCCATCGCATGGTACGGCAAGCTCACCGGAGAGAAAAAATACTACGATGAAGCCATCCGCCAGATCATGCTCTTCAAAGACAAGATGTGGGTTCCGGAGAAGCAGCTCTTCCGCCACGGATGGATCGAGTCCATGGACCAGCACCCTTCATTCCACTGGGGCCGCGCCAACGGCTGGGCCATCCTCACCATGAGCGAGGTTCTTGACGTGCTCCCGGAAGGCTATCCGGGCAGGGACAAGGTTCTCGAACTCTTCAGACAGCATGCCTTCGGCCTTGCAGCACTCCAGAGCGGAGAGGGATTCTGGCACCAGCTGCTCGACCGCAATGACTCATATCTTGAGACATCAGCCACGGCCATCTACGCCTATTGCTTCGCGCACGGCATCAACGAGGGCTGGCTCAATCCTCTCACCTACGGGCCCGAGACCTGCCTCGCCTGGAACGCCGTATCCACGATGATTGACGATGAGGGCAAGGTCAACGGCACCTGCGTCGGCACCGGCATGGCCTTCGACCCGGCATTCTACTACTACCGTCCTGTCAGCCCGTATGCGGCACACGGCTACGGCCCTGTAGTCCTCGCCGGAGCTGAGATCATCAGACTGCTCGACAAGACTTACCCACGCCTCAACGACAATGCCGTGCAGTTCTACAGCAAGGACTACTCAAGCAAGGGAGCCATATTCTCAGAAGAATAAAATCCTTTAAAATGAGACACATACATCTTGTAATCTCATCGGCGCTGCTGCTCCTCGGGGCAGCAGTTGCTGTTGCACAGCCACACTCATGGGAAGGCATCCACAACACCTCCCTCACTGAAGCACAGACCAATTTCACCACTCCCCCGTCAGAGTTCGCAAGCCATGTCATCTGGGGATGGGAGGGCCACATGGACATAAAGACCATCAGGCACGATCTCGACTCCATCAAGACCAAGGGCTTCCGCTCCGTGATTTTCGAAGCCGGGTACAGACTTCCGTACGAATACCTCTCGGATGGCTGGTTCAAGGCCATCCGCACGGCGGTCAAGGAAGCGAAGAAGCGCGACCTGAAAGTATGGATCATCGATGAGGGCAAATATCCGAGCGGATTCGCGGGAGGAAAGTTCACAAGGGAAAGGCCCGACCTGAGGATGAAGGCGCTCGTAGTCATGGACAGGAGAGAAGTCAAAGCAGGAGAGAGCCTTAAGGACATACCTGCCGGAGACAAAGTCATAAGCGCCGTTGCCGTCAGCAAATCCGGCAAGCCGAACCGCTGTGTCCCTGTAAAGGACGGCAAGTTCTCATTCGCAGCAGGTGATAGCGACTGGGAGATTCTCCTCGTAGGACCGGATTTCCGCACCGGACAGACCAGGGCCGTCAACAACCCTTCCGGCGGGAAAGACACCACAAACTCCATCTGCGACTACCTCAGCCCTGAAGCCGTGGGGCAGTTCATCGACTGGACGCACGAGCAGTACAAAAAATATCTAGGCAACGAGTTCGGAAAGACTGTGCTCGGCTTCCGGGGAGACGAACCGGACTTCGCCTACACCCCGTGGACACCTGACATGGTGGAGCAGTTCATGGCCCGCAAGGGATACGACCCGACCCCATATCTTGCAAGTCTCCTCGCATCAAACCTCTCGGTAAGAGAGAAGCGTTTCAAGGCCGACTACTGGGATGTCTGGTCCGACCTGTTCGCCGTCAACTTTTTCAAACGCCAGGCCGACTGGTGCGCGCAGAACGGGCTTGCCCATATCACACACCTCAACAACGACCACAACATGCCGGTCTGCGTCAGAGCCGAGGGCAATCTCTTCAGAGACCTGAGCAAAGTGCAGATTCCGGGCGTGGACGCCATCTGGAACCAGATCTGGCCGGAGACCGTCAACGATTTCCCGAAGTTCGCCTCATCCGTATCCCATGTCTATGGCAAGCCGCGCACCTTCAGTGAGAGTTTCGCCGCATACTATACTTCCCCGAGCATTCCGCAGGCGAAATATGTAGTTGATTACCAGATAGTGAGAGGGGTGAATTTCTTCGAGTTCATGTTCTGGATGGCAGGCTCGGCCAAGCCGAACTGGATGACCGATCCAGGGATGAGGGGGCTGAACGACTACACCAACCGCGCCACATACCTGATGGCACAGGGCGTCCCGGGAGCACGCATCGCCGTCTATTATCCGACATCCACTCTATGGCTCGGGGACAATGCGGTCAACCCCGACCTGCTCAGCATATCACAAATGCTCCTCCAGCACCAGAAGGACTTCGACTGGGTGGACGACGATGCTTTCAGCGAAGCGCTCAGCGTCAAGGACGGAGGATTCAGGAATCTCAGCGGCCAGACCTACGGCACGCTCATCATACCTTCATGCGATGTGATTTCAACTCTCGCCTGGGAGAAGATGATGGAGTTCGCCGCAGCAGGCGGAAAGATTCTTTTCTGGGGACGCAAGCCTACCATGCTCGCAGGGCGCAGCTTCATGGAGCCGCAGCCTGTCCCGGACACTCCGGATCTGCTTCAGGAGCCTTCCGTGAGCTGGACAGAGACAGTGGCCGCCGCGATGCCTGCTCCGGAGATGGAACTCATCCTCCCTCCGAAGCCAGAAGCACCACGACGCGGTCCGCGCACTGAAGAGCCTCAGCCGGACCCTACATCATACATCCGCTACACGGCCAGGCACCTTACGGACGGAACCCTGTACTTCATCTTCAATGAAGGGGAGAAGTCTTGCAGCTTCAAGGCGGCATTCGACAAGACCGGCCCTGTCAAGACTTGGGATGCCTCCACTGGAGAAATATCCCCTCTCCAGCCCGCTTCCGCCGGTGAAAGGACCATCATTGAGATGACCCTCGCCCCATGGGAGAGCCGCATCATCTCCATCGGGAAATAGGCTTCGGGCTGAACGGGCCGTCACCGCCCTGATGTCCTGCCACCACGGTTATCTGTTTGTCCGCCCAAAAGACCTTTGGACGGACAAACTGCGTATGGAGCCGTGTTTCTCCGGCAGAAAGGCCTTTCGGCGGACAAATGCCATCAAGGCCGCATCACCACGTCCCAGACCATCAAAATCCTAAAAAGCTATCGCCAATTTCACACCAAATAAAGGGCCCGTTCGCCCAAATCCAAAAAAGTGGCGATATTTTAGGAATAAAATCCCAAAAAGTGGCGAGTTTTTTGGATTTTGATTATTTTAACGTTTTTGATTCAGACTATGGCACAGCACAACGAAACCATACAGGAAGTCCTGGACTTTCTGGACAAGCACGGCATCAGTTATGAGATCTACACCCACCCGCCGCTATTCACAGTGGAGGAGGGGCTTGAATACTGGAAGAAGATAGACGAGTCACACTGCGACGGCAGCGGACCTGTGCACTGCAAGAACCTTTTCCTTCGCAACCACAAGGGCAACCGGCACTACCTTGTCTCATTCGACTGCCACAAAACTCTGGACATACACTCTCTGGAGCATCTCCTGAGGCAGGGAAAACTCTCCTTCGCCTCTCCGGAGAGGATGTGGCGCTGCCTGAGACTCAAGCCTGGCTCCGTGTCAGTCTTCGGGCTGATACATGACATCGACCTGTCCGATGCCGACCCCAAAGAACTTTTCGACAACGGCCACAGGGTCAAGTTCTTCTATGATGCCGACCTGCTCAAAGCCCCGGCCGTCAGTTTCCACCCATGCGACAACACCGCCACGGTGGTCATCTCCTCCGCAGATTTCAAGCGTTTCCTGCAAATCTGGGGCGGCGAGGCAGAAGCTCTGGAGATGGCAGATACGAATCTTGGAAAAACGGCAGAATTACCTTAGTTTTGCCATAGAAAAAAGGCACGGCATAATTGCCCCCCCTTAAACGCAAAAGCAATTCTGTTTCCAAAATTCACTATATTTGTAGAACTTTAGAAACAGAATCAATGCCGGAACACTTTCAGGTTATAGTGAAATCTCGACAATATACTATAACCTGCGCCTAAAAACGACACAGGACAGCATTCTCCATGCAAGGTTATAGCATACCAGCCGTTTCACACTATAACCTGAACAAAGTAACCCGGCAGAAAAACTTCCAAAGTACCAGACATTCGGCAAAAAGATGTATTTTAGCACCATTATGGAAAGATTATCTGAACTCTACGAGTCCCGCTTCGGTGTACGGCCGGAGGAGACAGAGCTGCTTCCGCTCTCCGGAAGCGCCCGCAAATACTACAGGATCAGCGGCGAGGGCGGCACGGTCATCGGCTGCATAGGCACGAACCCGGCCGAGAACAGGGCGTTCCTCACCATTGACGCGAAGTTCCGCGACGCGGGCCTGCACGCCCCGGAAGTCTACGCCGTCTCCCCTGACGGTATGGCCTATATCCAGGAAGACCTCGGCGACGGACAGCTGTTCTCGCTTCTGCGCCCCGGCATCGCAAAAGGCAGCTTCACAGGAGAGCAGATGGACTGGCTCCACGACACGATTGCCCTGCTGCCGGCAGTACAATTCAAGGTGGGAGAAGGCATGGACTGGAGCGTATGTTTCCCCGACAGGGAGTTCAATGCACGGATGGTCAATTTCGACCTGAGCTATTTCAAGTACGACTTTCTGAAACTCACCGGACTCGAATTCGATGAAATCCGCCTTCAGGATGACTTTGACCGGCTGCGCGACGACTCTCTCGATTTCAAGGGTAACACATTCATGTACAGGGATTTCCAGGCGCGCAACATCATGATCAAGGACGGCGAGCCGTGCTTCATCGACTTCCAGGGCGGCCGCAGAGGCCCGGTCCAGTACGACCTCGCCTCTTTCCTCTGGAACGCCGGCACCCACTTCTCCCCTGCTCTGCGCTCTGAACTTGAAGCCGTGTACATCAAAGCTTTACAAGAATATATCAAAGTGGACGAAGAAGAGTTCCGGGAGAAATACAGACTCATCACCCTTGTCCGTCTGCTGCAGGAGTTCGGGGCATACGGATTCCGCGGGCTTGTCGAGCGCAAGCAGCTCTTCATCGACTGCATCCCGACGGCACTCGGCTGCATCCGCGAGCTCACACAAGAGCCGTTCAGACGCTACCCGTACCTCAACTCCGTACTGCGCCGCCTGTGCGAAGACTGGGACGGACGCACCATCCTCCCCGGAGTCAAGATCAGCCTGTAAAGTTTCGGTTATGACAGAAAACATCGAAAAACTGTCACGCTATAATCCATGATTCCCCGGCAGCATATAAAAACAGCCATGATTTTCGCGGCGGGGCTGGGGACAAGGCTCAGGCCCATTACCGATACGATGCCCAAGGCTCTGGTCAAGGTGGGCGGGGTGCCGATGCTTGAGAGGATTCTGCTCAAAATCAAAGATGCCGGAGTAAAAGATGTTGTAGTCAATGTCCACCATTTCGCCTCTCAGATCGAGGATTTCCTTTCGGACAACGGCAACTTCGGCATGAACATCCTGATTTCCAACGAGCCTGCACAGGCCCTTGAGACCGGGGGCGGGATCCGCCATGCCTCACTGCTTCTCAAGGGATGCGGACGGTTTCTTGTGCACAATGTGGATATGCTCAGTAATCTGGATCTTGAGTGGTTCTTCTCTCAGGACGACCCGTCCTCGCTTGCCACGCTGCTGCTTACGGAATCTGACAATGCCGACCGCTACCTGCTCTTCGATGAGGAGATGCTGCTGCGCGGATGGACAAATGTCCGCACCGGCGAGGTCCGCAGCCCTTTCCCGGATTTCGACCCCGCCACCTGCCGGAAATACTCGTTCTGCGGAGTGCATATCCTCTCCGACCGCGTATTGAGACTGATGGAGGCATGGCCGGAGAAGTTTTCAATAATTGACTTCTATCTGGCGGTCTGCACCATGGAAGAAATAAGAGGCATCTTAGCCAAATCTCTGAGAATCATAGACATCGGCACGCCGGCGAGTCTCACTGAAGCTGACCGGCTCGTCATCGGAGGAACTTTTTGAGGGACGGACTTGCCATTGCGCTCTTTTTGACCTATATTTGCGGAGTAGTTATACCTCATCCCTTATGAGCTTGGATAAATTGAAGCAGAATCTTCGGACTATCCCTGATTTTCCGAAGAAAGGTATCCTTTTTTATGACATCACCACCCTGTTCAAGAGTGCTGACTGCCTTGCCGAACTCAGCGACAGGCTCTATGACCTGTACAAGGACAAGGGCATAACCAAGGTCGTAGGGATAGAGTCCAGAGGTTACATAATGGGCTCCGTGCTGGCCGCAAGGCTCGGAGCAGGCTTCGTACCGGTGCGCAAGGAGGGCAAACTCCCGGCAGAGGTTTTCAAGGAAGAATACGAACTGGAATACGGCAACGCCGCGATAGAGATACACAAAGACGCCATCAGCGCAGAAGACATAGTGCTCGTGCACGATGACCTGCTCGCGACAGGCGGCACGATGGAGGCGGCGCGCAGACTGGTGGAGAGGAACCACCCGAAAGCGGTGTACCTCAACTGTATAATAGAGCTCATGGAGCTTTCCGGCCGCAAGGCTTTCCCGTCAGAAACGGAAATCACATCGATACTGCAACTGTAACATACAGGGCCTGCGCGCACGCAGGCCCTGCCTTTTTGCTGACATTTTACCATATATAAAAATGATGAAAAAAGTACTCATTGCGGCAGCTGTTGCCACAGCGTTCTTCGCTCAAGGAGCCAAGGCGCAGACCAACCTTCAGACTTTCTGGGACTTCGGTCGCGGTCATGTCACCACCACCCTCGAGGGCTACTACGGAGACAACTGGGGAGACACCTTCTTCTTCGTTGACTACGACTACAACACCAAAAACTCCGACGGCAAGTTCATCGGCGTCAGCGGCAGCTATTTCGAGATCGCCCGCGGTCTCAACTTCTGGAAAAACACCTCTCTCGCCGACCTCAGCGCACATGTCGAGTACAACGGCGGCGTAGGCTTCGGCAGCCAGAACTTCCTCTTCGGCGCAGACTACCTCCTGCACAACGCCGACTATTCCAACACCTTCAAGTTCTCCCTCATGTACAAGACCTTCAGCGGCAGCGCCAGCAGCGACACCCCGCTCCAGTTCACCTTCGTATGGGGCATGAAGAACCTCTTCGGTGTGGACGGCCTCAATTTCAGCGGCTTCGCCGATATCTGGGGAGAGAACACCAAATACTGGTACGCCGACCCTGTAGATGATCAGGCTGAAGAAGGCAAGTTCATCTTCATCTCCGAGCCGCAGCTCTGGTACAACGTGGGCAAGCACTTCGGCGTGGACAACCTCAACATCGGTACCGAAATCGAGCTCAGCTACAACTTCGCAGGCAACCATGGCTTCTACTGCCGTCCTTGCCTCGGCACCAAGTGGGTGTTCTAATACTTGCGCAAGATGTCACCTTTCCTTTGCAAACTTTTCGGCTTTGACCCGAAAAAGAACAGCGTGCGTACCGAGATCATAGCCGGTATCACGACTTTCCTCACGATGGCGTATATCCTCGCCGTCAACCCGGGAATTTTCAGCAACATCCAGGGCATGCCTAACGGTTCAGTCTTCACTGCCACCGCTCTGGCCGCCATCGTCGGCACCCTCGTGATGTCCCTCTACGCCAAGAAGCCTTTCGGCCTTGCCCCGGGCATGGGTCTCAACGCCTTCTTCGTATTCACCGTATGTCTCGGCATGGGATACAGCTGGCAGTTCGCTCTGACGGCAATCCTCATCGAGGGAATCATCTTCATCATCCTCTCGGCCACCAAGGTGCGCGAGATGATCGTGAACGCGATCCCGGCTTCGCTCAAGAACGCCATCGGCGCTGGTATCGGTCTCTACATCGCCTTCATCGGCCTGCAGAACGCCGGCATCATCGTCAACAATGACTCGACCCTCGTCGGCCTCGATTCCCTCGGCTCCAAGACAAGCATACTCTTCATCATCGGACTTTTCCTCACCGCCATCCTCGTGGTGCTCAAGGTCAAAGGCGGCATCCTCATCGGCATGCTCGTGACCACCATCGTAGGCATCCCGATGGGCGTGACAAAGTTCGCCGGAGTGGTCTCCCTCCCCGAGTCCATCTCCCCTATCTTCTGCCAGTTCGAGTGGGGGCAGATTCTGTCATGGGACATGCTCGTGGTTGTATTCACATTCCTGTTCATCGACATGTTCGACACCATCGGAACCGTGGTAGGAGTTTCCGTGAAATCCGGAATGGTCGACAAGGACGGACATGTGGACGGCATCAGCAAGATCCTCATGGCTGACGCTGTGGCCACTACCGCCGGCGCCTGCTTCGGAACTTCCACCACCACCACCTACATCGAGAGCGCTTCAGGAGTCGCAGAGGGCGGCCGCACCGGACTCACTTCATTTGTGATAGCCCTGTGCTTCGCCATCGCCCTGCTCTTCTCCCCTGTGTTCCTCGCCATTCCAAGCGCGGCCACTGGAGCTGTGCTCGTGATTGTGGGCGTGATGATGATGAGTCCTATCCGCAACATCGACTGGAACGACTACTCAGAAGCCATCCCTGCATTCGTTACCGCCGTCATGATGCCGCTCTCATACAGCATCGCTCATGGCATCATGCTCGGTATGATTACCTACGTGGTCATCAAGGCCCTTACAGGCAAGATCAAGAACATCAGCGTGATGATGTGGATTCTCGCTGTGCTCTTCGTCCTCAGGTACATATTCATGTAGTCCATCTATCAATCTTCTACAATGCCGGCGGGATTCTTTCTGCCGGCATTGTTTTTTTCCGTATCTTTGCCGTTTGCAGAGATGAAATTGATGTCCCGCATATTTTTCCCGGCTGCCGTGATGGCCATTGCTGCCGCAGGGGTCATGGACTTCGGAGAGGCTCACCCCGGCCTGTCCGGGACGCTCTCCGTATCCGAGAGCCGGGATACAGTAATCTACCCTCCATACAACTACCGTCCGCGCGCCTCAAGGGGCGGAAGTTCCGAAGCGGACAGCCTGTACGAAGACATCTTTGAAATCCCGGATTCATCTCTCTCCGTCAAGAGGCTGAGTCCGAGGGACTCGCTCAAGGCTCTTCTGGACTCCACACTCTGGGACAAGCTGGATTCCATCTACATAGCGGACTCCACGGCCAAGGCGAAAGCCAAGTTTGACGCCTGGTACGCAGGACTCTCCAAAGAGGAGAGGAAAAAATACGACAGGGAGCAGCACGACAAGTTGATGATAGCCCGTGCAGACTCCATCAGGGCAGCCAAAGAAGAGAAAAAGGCCATCAGGGACAGCATTCTGGAAGTCACCCCGAGAATCCTCGAGACCTACGCCATCCCCGATTCGATGCAGTACAAGCGCATAATAGCATGGACCCTGGACCGGGACTTCGGCAAGATAAAGCCGTACATCCCGGACACCACATACAACTATCATTTCTACGACTACCCGTTCCAGCGCAACGATGTCAATGCCAGCTGGCTCGGCGTGGCCGGAAGCCCAGTACAATACTACAACTGGTTCAGACGCGGGAGCAATGAAGGTGTTGAATTCTACAGTGCCCTGGAATCCTGGAGCTATTCTCCGGAGACCCTGCCTCACTACAACTCCAAGACCCCGCACACCGAACTGGCATATTTCGGGACCCTGTTCGCCGGGGACGACAAGGAATCCAACAACCTGCACCTGTTCACCACACAGAACATCACCCCGGCCCTCAACTTCGCCCTGCTCTACGAGAGGTACGGCGGGGAGGGCATGCTCGAAAACGAGAGCACGTCCAACTCGACCACCGTCGCGCAGGTCAACTGGCTCGGCAAGAGATATACGGCCCACGCGGGCTACATCGGCAACAGCATCACGATGGGAGAGAACGGAGGAATGCAGGAGGTGCGGTGGATACGCGACACCACCGTGAACTCCAGAGACATCCCGGTCAATCTCAAAAATGCAAAGAGCAAGGTCAAGAAACGCAGTTTCTTCATAGACCAGCAGCTGCGCATCCCGTTCAGTTTCATCAACAAGATCAGGGCCGCCCGCGACACCACTTATAAATACAACGCGGACAGCCTCGACCGCGACATCACCACCGCCTACATCGGCCACAGCGGAGAGGTTTCAATATACTCAAGAAAATACACCGACGCGACCACGGACGAGGCGTCAAAGGCATTCTACAACAATGTCTTCAACCATGATCCGTCCGGAAGTGCGGATTCGCTCGGAGTGACCAAGATAGACAACAAGCTCTATATCAGGCTTCAGCCATGGTCAAGCGAAGCCATAGTGTCCAAACTTGACGTAGGAGTCGGAGACTATGTCAAGACTTACTTCGACAGCAGTTATGTCAGAGGCACACGGCACACTGAGAACTCGGTCTACGCCTACGCGGGTGTGGAAGGGCAGCTCAGGAACAATTTCTTCTGGGATGCCAAAGGACGCTATGTGATGCTGGGACACGACTTCGGGGACTTCAGCCTCGAAGCTGACGCCCGTCTGGACTTCTATCCTTTCCGGCGCGCAAGGAAAAGCCCGGTAAGCTTCACGGCCCGCTTCGAGACACGCCTCCAGGAGCCGAACTACTACCAGCAGCGTATAAACGCCAACCACTTCGCCTGGGACAACGATTTCTCGAAAATCTCCACGACACGTCTGTCCGGAAGTCTGGAAATACCTAGATGGAAAGCCTCACTGTCGGCAGGTTACGCCCTGATAGGCAACAATATATACTATGACAGCCAAGGCATCATACGCCAAAACGGCAACGTCATAAACGTCCTGTCGGCCGATCTCCGAAAAGATTTCGCCTTCGGGCCGCTGCACCTCGACAACAGGGTGCTCCTCCAGTATTCCTCTGACCATGAGTCAGTTCCGCTTCCGGCAGTCGCCCTCAACCTCAGGTACTATTTCCAGTTCACGGTACAGAAAGTGCTCCAGATGCAACTGGGAGTCAACGGGTTCTACAATACCGCCTGGAACTCCCCGATGTGGAACCCGAATATCGGCGTGTTCTACAACCAGACGGAGAGAAGCTACACCAACGGCCCTTACTTCGACATATTCGTCAACATGCAGTGGAAGCGGGCCTGCATATTCGTCAAATACCAGAACGCCGGAGGAGGCTGGCCGCTGGACAAGCACGACTTCTTCAGTTCCGACAGACATACCGTGACATTCAGCGGCATGGGCGGATTGAAGCTCGGCATCTTCTGGCCGTTCTACACCCAGCCGTCCGGGAGACCGCCTGTCGGAGGAACAAACAGAAAATAACACATGCATCGCAGAGACACCCCGGCCATCATAGTCATCACGCTGACGGCAGCCCTGATCGCTGCGAGCATCGTCGCCTCTTTCTTCAAAAAGTCCCCGGAAGAAGCCGGCATACGCCCGCATATCCGCAGCATCCTGGAACTCGGGCGCATGACGGACACTACCAAGGCCCTTGTAGTCGGGTACAACCACTATCTGCTCGAAAGATATGCCGAAAGCAACGGGCAGAGCATCGAGATAGACATCACCGGGAAGGACATCTCCTGGATAGACTCACTCAAGGCCGGTAAGGTGGACATCGTGGTCGTCCCTTTCGAAGACAGTCTCGGGATAGACAGCGTACTTGTCTCCGTACCTGTCGACAGCATAAGCCTGTGGCTCATGAGACACGATGACCACAGCAACATGGAAGACGCCAACCAATGGCTTCTGTGCTGGCTCGGAAGCGAAGAACATGACAGCATAAAGGACAGTTTCCTCAAGCGCTTCGATGTCTTCCGGAGCAGGCGCAGGGAGTCGATCAGTCCCTACGACAGCCTTATACGCACCCACGCCGACTCCTTGGGCTGGGACTGGAGGCTGCTCGCGGCAGTCATATATCAGGAATCCCGCTTCCACATCGAAGCCCGCTCAAGACGGGGTGCAAGCGGACTGATGCAGATGATGCCGAGGACGGCAGAACGCTACGGCATCTCCGACCCGCTCTCCCCCGAGGAGAACATCAGGGCGGGAGCACAGCTTCTGGGCACGCTCATACGCAGGTACTACAAAGTGGGAGAGAACGATGAAGAGAGGTACAAATATGCCCTCGCCGCATACAATGCAGGCGTGGGACGGGTGGACGACATCCTCAACCTCGCCAGACAGCGGGGCGTGGACACTTCCCGTTGGGACAGCGTCAAGAGCGTCATCCCTGACATGAGCGACCAGGAGGTGCTCGACAGCGGCGTTGTCAAGCGCGGCCCGTTCAAGGGACGCGAGACCATGGCCTATGTAGACATGGTCATGGCCATTTATGAGGAATTCAAAAGGATTTGCCCCTGAAACAAGGACAGGAAGCCGCAATTTTGCTTAACTTAGCGGCGAAAGTGTGTATTATTACAAATTCATATGAAAAAGTTATTAGTGTTTATGATCCCTGTGATGATGCTGGCCTCTGCCTGCCAGTCAGGAGAAAAGGGGGAGAAAGTTCCCGGTATCGATGTCAGCGACATGGATCTGACCGTATCCCCAGGTAAAGATTTCTACCAGTACGCCGATGGCGGGTGGATAAAGAAACATCCGCTCAAGCCGGAGTACGCACGCTTCGGCTCATTCGACGCCCTGCGCGAAAACAATGTTGAGCGTCTCAATGCGCTTTTCGCCGAGATGGCCACCATGTCTCCGGCCAAAGGCACCACTGACCAGAAGATCGTTGACCTCTACAAGCAGGGGCTCGACTCCATCAGGCTCAACTCCGAGGGAGCCGCTCCGCTCAAAAAGTATCTCGACGCCATCTATGCCGCCACAGACAAGGCCGGACTCACAGCAGAGCTGGCAGAACTGAACAAATACGGAGAAGGCGGTTTCTTCAGTGTCGGAGTCAGCGCCGACCTGATGGACAGCAACAACCAGGTCCTCTACCTCGGTCAGGGAGGTCTCGGAATGGGCGACCGTGACTACTATCTCGATGAGAGCAACGCGGCCCTCAAGAAGGGATACTGCGGGCTGCTTGCCAAACTCTTCACCCTCAGCGGTCTCGACAATGCGCAGAAAAGGGCTGACAATGCCCTGGCAACCGAAGACGCCATCGCCAAGGTATCTTGGACAAGCGTAGAGAACCGCGACTACACCAAACAGTACAACCCGATGAGTGTGGAGCAGATAGACAAGGAATATCCCGGCTTCGGCTTCGCAAACTTCCTCAAGGGTCTCGGCATTGAGAATCCGGGGATGATCATTGTACAGCAGCCGTCCTACTTCAAGGGATTCTCAAAGATCTGGGCAAACTCCAGTCTTGACGCCCTCAAGGACTACCTCGCCGGACAGTTCATCAGCAGTTCCGCATCTGCCCTTTCAGACGACTTCTACGCCGCCAACTTCGATTTCTTCAGCACTCAGATGAGCGGAGTGACCGAGCAGAAGCCACGTTGGAAACGTGCCATGAGCGTGCCTAACAGCATCCTCGGAGAGGCCGTAGGACAGATGTATGTCAAGAAATATTTCCCGGAGGCATACAAAAACAAAGTCCTCGATCTCGTGAAGCAGCTCCAGGTTTCGCTGGGCCAGCATATTGACAGCCTCGAATGGATGTCCGACAGCACCAAGGCCTACGCAAGGGAGAAACTCGCCAACTTCACCGTCAAGATCGGTTATCCTGACAAATGGAAAGACTACAGCACCCTGTCAGTCGATCCGGAGGCCAGTTATCTGGACAATCTGATGGCTGCCAGTGCGTGGTATGTCCAGGACAACCTGAGCAAGCTCGGCAAGCCGACCGACCGCAGCGAGTGGGGCATGACCCCTCAGACGGTCAACGCCTACTACAATCCTACCACCAACGAGATCTGCTTCCCGGCAGCCATTCTGCAGCCGCCGTTCTTCAACGCCGATGCGGATGACGCAGTCAACTACGGAGCCATCGGAGTTGTCATCGGCCACGAGATGACCCACGGCTTCGACGACCAGGGCCGACTCTTCGACAAGGACGGCAACATGAACAACTGGTGGCGTCCGGAGGACGAGGCTGCATTCAAAGCCAAGACCGCAGTGCTCGTGGACCAGTACAGCGAGGTGGAGATTCTCCCTGGCGTACACGCCAACGGAGCCCTCTCCCTCGGAGAGAACATCGCCGACCACGGCGGGCTCAGCATCGCCTATACCGCCCTGCACAACAAGCTGGCGGGCAAGGAACCTGCACCGATAGACGGATTCACCGCTGACCAGAGATTCTACATCGGTTACGCCCACCTCTGGGCACAGAATGCCACTGACGAGGAGAAGGCACGTCTCACCAAGCTCGATGTGCACTCACTTGCAGAGAACAGGGTCAACGTGGCAGTCCGCAACTTCAAGACATTCTTCGATGCTTTCGGCATCAAAGAAGGGGATCCTATGTGGAGACCTGAAAGCGAGAGGGTAAGCATCTGGTAACATGAAAGCCGAAGGCTTCATAGCCGGACGACTTCGATTCAAAGGAAGGGTGGCCGTCGCAGCGACGGCCATCTCTTTCTTTATCATAATACTGGCTGTAAGCATCTCCGAAGGCTTCAGCCGGCAGATACGCAAGGGTGCAGCCGACATCACAGGCGACATTCTGATCTGCAGCAGCGGAGGAAACTTTTTCGGCACGGAGGATCCTGTACCGTCAGAGCCCTCTTTCGCCGAGGACATCAGAGCACTGCACGGTGTGGAGGACATCAGTCCGATAATCTGCAGGAGCGGGATAGTCCGCAAGGGAGACGAAATCCGCGGAGTCATGTTCAAGGGAAGCGAAGCCGACACTGTCCGCATGGGGGCGAGGGTCCCGTCTGCATTGGCGGCACAACTCGACATACACCCTGACGACCACATTCAGGCCTGGTTCGTCTCCGACAGGATCAAAGTCAGGAAATTCAAGGTCATAGAGATCTACGACAGCATCATCGACAGTGACGACGGGCTCATAATCAAGACAAGCGCATCAGACATGAGAAGACTCAACGGATGGGGGGATTCCGATGCGTCCGCCATCGAAGTGACGCTCTCCTCTTCCTCAAGAGACAGAAAGTCGATGAAAACTCTCACGCAGGAAATCAATGCCGTCATCTACGCAAGTCCTGATGAGAACGAGAACGGGCTTGGAGCGCTCAGCGCCTCCGAAAGATTCCCCCAGCTCTTCGACTGGCTCGACCTTATCGACTACAATGTCATCGCCATACTCGTGCTGATGACCATAGTGGCGGGATTCAACATGGTCTCAGGACTCCTCATACTGCTGTTCCGCAACATCTCGACAATCGGCACTCTCAAGACCCTCGGCATGAAAGACAGGGACATCGCCGGAGTGTTTCTCCGCGTCGGGGCAAGGATCAGCCTCAAGGGGATGCTGATCGGCAACGCGGCCGCCCTGCTGTTCTGCGCTGTCCAAGGTCTTACGGGAGTGATACGGCTGGATCCGGCCAACTACTTCATCTCCTATGTCCCGGTGAGCATAGATCCGCTGCGCATACTTCTGACTGACGCCGTGGCGTTCATCGCCATCCAGCTCCTTCTGCTCATCCCGTCACTGTTCATTTCGAAGATCGACCCTTCTTTGACTGTGAAAGCTGAATGATGGAGATGTTTTTCCGGGCAACGTAGTCGTCCGGATTGATTTTGAGCGCTTTTTTATAGTATTTCATGGCTTTCTTGGCATTGCCTTTCGCCACCTGCCAATAAGAACCTATGTTGTCTATGAACACCGTGTTGCGCGGATAGAGTTTATTCATTCTCTGCGAGACCTTAAGGAAATACTCATAGCCTTGACCGGTACCGAGATAGAAAAACGAATAACAATACTCGCCCACTGCCTGGCATAATGTCTCCTCGTCTGACGGTTTTCCGTCAAGAGTCCATCCCTCCCCTTTTGAAGAAGTGTAAGCGTCTATCATTGACATCAGCTCCTGAGCTGCCATGTCAGGACTTTCCCCTTCATACTCGAGCAGCGCCGTGATCTTGTAAAAACGATAGCGCAGCTCCTGCGGACGCAAATCTATAGCCTTGTCTATAACCCTCATGCCGCCTGCGTACAGAGAATCCGTGAACACCGGCACTTCAAAATAATTCACCTCCCGCCCGAGAGAATCTTTCAGGCTCAGCACCGGAGATGCACCAAGGTATTTCCGGCCCTCTTTCTGCACCACCTGCGTCCCTTTCGATTTAGCGAAAAGCAAATTGAAACGGGCGGCGAACATGTCCGGATCCCGGGGACAAGCCGCCTCCCACTTGTTGATGATGGTCTCAACACCCACTCCCGCAGGGCCGACATTGCGCACCTGACGCTCATAAGAAGCCTTGAAAGGAGCCGGGTCGGCATCCTGGGCGAAGGCCTGCACACAAAGCAGGGCGAGGGCCATTGTTGAAAAAACTTTTCTCATATTCTCATACATTCACGTTCATAAGTATCCTGCGGCCCTTGGGAAGCAGGTTGTTGCACCTTGAGCCGATATTCTTCACAAAGCCGAGAGGATGCCCGAGGTAAGTCACGACATTATAACCCGGAGCAGCACCTTCCAGAACAAGCGTATCCCTGTGGAGATATTTCAGGGCCGTCTGCATGTCCAGTTCCACAGAAGGGTAATCCCCGGCATAGGCTATGTTCAGGGCATAATCCGGATCCGGGATGAGGTCCCTGCCCCGGTTCTCCCCTTTCCTTACCCCCGGTTCGCGCAGCGGATGCAGGAGCTTCAGATCAAGGCTTCGGGAGCTGCGCTGTGGGGAAGTCTTCCTCAAAGCTCCGACCCACTGGCCCTCTCCCGGCACGATCCCGGCCCGAAGCAGATTGCCCCGGCGAGTCACTTCCACGCCGTATCCCGGGTATTCGTCAAGAACCGGCACCATCTCGCCTCCGAGCTCGGAAGCGGCCCATTCAAGATTGGAGTCGTTTTCCGCATCCTCATAAGTGCAGGTCGAATATATCAACAGCCCGCCCTGCTTCAAGGCAGGCCACACATCGGCAAGAATACGCCTCTGACGTGCCGCGCAGAGCTTCACCGCCTCCGGACTCCATTCCTCCCGGGCCCGCGGATCCTTGCGGAACATCCCCTCACCGCTGCACGGAACATCGGCCACTATCACATCGAAGCCGCCCTCAAGGCAGGCGAATCCTCCCGGGTCAACGGACGTGACAGCCACACAAGGGTCACCCCACCGGGCCACATTATCGCACAATACAGAGGCCCGTGCCTTCATCACTTCATTGCTCACCAGCAGGAAGTCATCGCCCAATCGCTCCCGGCACGAAGCTGCGATGTCCGTAGTCTTGCCGCCTGGGGCAGCGCACAAGTCAAGCACCCGCAGATAGCCTTCACGGCCTTGGGACAAGACGAGCCTGCGGAAAATATGCCCGACGTACATCGCCGAAGAATCCTGGACATAGTAACAGCCCGCGTGGAAAAGCGGGTCAAGAGTAAAACTCGGGCGGCTCTCAAGGATACGCCCGCAGGGACTCCACGGGACCGGAGCGCCCTCCGGCCCGGCGCAGCCCTTGAAAGGATTGAGCCTTATTGAGACCGAGGCCGCCTCCATCAGAGCATCCCCTCCGGCATCTGCGGCATCCGGCCTTCAGATATGTCCACCAGAGAATCGACCGCCTTGTCCAGAGCCTGCTGTATCTTGCCGCCAAGCATGGTCTTCATCATGAAATTGAGGTTGGCATCCAGCACGATGCTGAAATCCGTCCTGCCCGGCAGGGCCGAAGGGTCAAAGTGAAGGACGCCGACAAACTCCACCGGAGACTCGGTACTTATTATCCTTATCAGGCGATACGGCTGCCTCTCGTCAATCTTCACAGATATGCTGAAACCCTGCACCGACACCTTGAGGTTGTCATAGTCCGCCGTGATTTCCGCCTTGTTCTGCTCCGGCATGAGCCTGGTGAAATTGCTCATGTCGCAGAATGCCATGTAAAGTTCCTCAGGGCTCTTTAACACCTGCCCGTGTTTGCTGGTATAGTGCGCTGTCATATTTCGTGTTTATTTGTTACTTTTGCATCAATGCAAATATAATCATTTTCCGATGCACAGGATATACTTCGAGAATCGCTGCCTGATAATCTGCAGCCCCGACGAACAGGCCCTCTCCGACCCCAATTCAGTGGAGTTCCACTTCGGCCGGACCATAAGCATCCATACCCTCGTGGACATGTTCGAAGCATCGGAGTCCCTGAGCCGCATATATATACCCACCGACAACACAGGATGGATGTACCGCAAAGTCTGCGCTGAATTCCATGAAGTCGATGCCGCCGGGGGGCTCGTCTCCAACAGACGGGGAGACTACCTGCTGATCAGGCGTGGCGGCCTTTGGGATCTCCCGAAGGGGCACCGTGAAGAGGGTGAAGACATCACGGTCACGGCTCTCCGTGAAGTGCAGGAGGAGACGGGGGTGGACCAGCTTGAACTCGGGAGCCTGATATGTGTCACCGACCACTGCTACCTGCGCAACGGGATATGGCATCTCAAACATACCTGGTGGTACAATATGCTGTACACAGACCCCGTGGATCTGACTCCCCAGCGCGAAGAAGACATCACCAAAGCGGCCTGGGTCGCCAAATCCAGCCTCCCATCCTACCTCAAAAACACGTTCCCCTCAATAGTGGAAGTTTTCCGGGAAGCGAAAGTGTGAAACTTTTTGTCCGGTTTGTCCGTATAGAATCAGTATACAATTACGGATCAGACATGAAACTCTCACAATTCAATTTCGACCTGCCCAAGGAAAGCATAGCCACAGAGCTGATGCCGGAAGTCAACGGACACATCCAGTGGCGGGACGAATGCCGCCTGATGGTGCTCCACAAGGACAGCGGAGAAATAGAACACCGCAGGTTCAAGGACATCATAGAATACTTCGGCAAGGGCGACCGCTTTGTGCTCAACGACACCAAGGTCTTCCCGGCCAAGCTTTTGGGCAAGAAAGAAAAGACAGGCGCCGACATCATGGTGTTCCTGCTGCGCGAACTCAACAGGGAGCAGAGGCTGTGGGATGTCATAGTGGATCCGGCCCGCAAGATCCGTATAGGCAACAAACTCTATTTCGGTGACGACGACAGCATGGTCGCCGAAGTGATAGACAACACGACCTCCCGGGGAAGAACCCTCAGGTTCCTCTATGACGGTCCGTACGAAGAGTTCAAGGAAGCCTTGTTCAGCCTGGGCAAAACCCCTGTGCCGGAGTGGGTCAAGGAAAACCCGGACGAGAAGGACGCCGAGGAATTCCAGACCATCTTCGCAGCACACGAAGGTGCCGTCTCCGCACCGGCCGCCGGCCTGCATTTCAGCAGGGAGCTTTTCAGCAGGATGATACTGAAAGACATCGACAAGACATTCATCACGGTGCACATGGGCATCGGACACTTCCGCACGGTCGATGTCGAAGACCTTTCCAAACACAAGATGGACGGGGAACGGTTCATAATCAGCGAAGAGGCGGCAGAACAGATCAACTCCACAAAGAGAGCCGGGCACAAGATATGCGCCGTAGGGGTCACTGTCATCCGGGCGCTGGAGACCAATGTCACGACAGAAAATGAGGTCAGACCGGCAGACAGCTGGACCAACAAGTTCATATTCCCGCCTTACAATTTCTCCGTTCCGGACGCCATAGTCTCCAATTTCCACCTCCCGGAATCCACCATGCTGATGACAGTCGCAGCATTCGGAGGCTTCGAAAAGGTGATGAACGCCTACAAGGTCGCCTTGGAAGAAGGCTATAAATTCGGCCCCTACGGGGATGCCATGCTGATCATATAAAAAGATTGCTTATCTTTGTCCAAGACTTGAATTATGAGAAATGGACAAAGAACATCTCAGGCATGCGGGCGCGATAGCGCTCAACGCCACGCTCGGCAACCGGCCGCGCATAGCAGCACAGATAGTTGAGAATTTCAGTTCCGCGGAAGAGGTTTTTTCTCTCCCGGACAAGGAGCTGTCCGGACTTTTCGGACCGTGGAACCATCTCGGCACTGAAGCCACCCTCGAAGCGGCATACAAAGAATATCTCGACCTTTCCGCACAAGGTATAAGATTCATCAGTATTTTCGACACCGGCGCATACCCGCCGCTTTTGCGCGAGTGTCCTGATGCTCCCCTGCTGCTTTATGTCCGGGGAGATCCGTCTGTGCTCCTGAATCCCGGACCATTGTCGATAGTAGGGACAAGAGACATGGACAGCTACGGACACGACTGGTGCGTAAAACTCGTGAGAGGGCTGTCAGACGCATCACCGAAACCATTGATTGTCAGCGGACTGGCATTCGGCATCGACATCACCGCCCACTTGGCCGCCCTCGCATGCGGGCTGCCCACCCTCGCGGTCATCCCCACTGGGATAGAAAGGATTTACCCGCCAAGGCACACGACAGCCGCAGAGAAGATCATAAATGCCGGAGGCGCCATCGTCACCGATTATCCGCCGGGAACAATACCGATGCCCTACAACTTTCTGCGGCGCAACCGCATCATCGCCGGACTTTCAGCGGCGACTCTCCTCGTTGAATCCAGATGCAAAGGCGGCGGGATGATGACAGCCCGCCTCGCCGCAGGGTACGGCAGGACAGTACTTGCCATTCCGGGGAGGCTCGACGACCCGAGGTCCGCCGGATGCAACGCCCTCATCGCCGAAAAAGTCGCGGAAGCCTGCACCGGCCCCGCTTCCCTGCTGGAAGCCTGCGGGCTCGGAGACCAGACCTCAAGGACCGCTCCCAAGGCTGAAGATATTCTGCGGAGAAGATTCGCAGACAGGCCTGACACCGGACAGATACAGACCCTGCTCAAAGTCCTCGCTGTCATAAGATCAGAACGCGGAATCCCGGTCAGCCGGATTGCCGAAAAACTCTCTCTTGACTATCCGGCCGCTTCCAGAGCGGTATGTCTGTTGGAAAGCGAAGGCTTTATATGCACAGATGTGCTTCAGAGGTGCAGCATAAACGCCAATTTTGCTTAATTTTGCAGCGTATGGAATTCATCGACACTCATACGCACATCTCCGACAGGGCCTTCCTCGGATGCGAAGAGGAGGTGATCCTCAGAGCCGTTCAGGCAGGGGTCACAGCCATGATCCAGGCCGATATTGACTCCAAAGAAAGGCCGGCGATGTACGAACTCACCGCAAGACATCCCGGTCTCTTATATAATATGCTCGGGCTATACCCCGGTTCGGTGGACAAGAATTGGCGGGACGAGATCGATGCCCTCATGCAATGGAAGGGCAGAGGCCCGGTGGCCATCGGCGAGATCGGCCTCGACTACCACTTCAGCACAGAGTTCAAGGAGGAGCAGAAAGAAGCTTTCCGCACACAACTGGAACTCGCTTCGGAGTGGGACATGCCGGTCAATATCCACTTGAGAGATGCCACAGAGGATTTTTTCTCCATTATGGAAGACTGCCGCCATCTGCACCTGAGGGGCAACCTCCACGCTTTCGGCGGAAGCGTCGAGACTTTCGAAAGGCTCGCACGGTTCGGAGACTGGTATGTGGGGATCGGCGGAGTCGTCACCTTCAAGAAATCCAAGATCGGAGAAGACATCAGCAAGATACCCCTTGAGCGCATCCTCCTGGAGACCGATGCTCCATACCTCACGCCCGTCCCGCACCGGGGCGAGCGCAACGAGAGCGCTTTCCTGCCGCTGATTGCAGGGTTCATAGCCGAACGCAAGGGCATCTCAACAGAAGAAGTGGCCGCCGTCACCACATCAAACGCCAAAAAACTTTTCGCGATATGATCTTCAATCTCTTCAAAAAAACAAAGCCGCGCAGGTCCGCCGTACTGCTCATATACACCGGCGGGACCATCGGCATGAAGGAAGATCCCGCAGACGGGACCCTCAAGCCTTTTGACTTCAACGCCCTGATGGAAGAAGTCCCGGAACTGCGCAAATTCGGCCTGGACATCGACACGTACAGTTTCTCCCCTCTCATAGACTCCTCGGATGTCGAGCCGTCGCTCTGGCAGTCGCTCGCCAACCTGATTCTTGAGAAATACGATGAATACCTCGGTTTTGTCATCCTGCACGGCACTGACACCATGGCCTACAGCGCATCGGCGCTGAGTTTCATGCTTGACAATCTGGACAAGCCGGTCATCTTCACCGGAAGCCAGCTGCCGGTAGGACAGCCGCGCACCGACGGCAAAGAGAACCTCATCTCAGCCGTAGAGATTGCCACATCCCGGGATCTTCAGGGCCGGGCGACCGTCCCGGAAGTGTGCATATACTTCAACTCCAAGCTCTTGCGAGGCAACCGCAGCACCAAGATCAACGCCACCGGATTCGATGCGTTCAGTTCACCGAACTACCCGCCGCTCGCAACAGCGGGCATCAGCATCAAATACAACAGCAGTTACATCCACTACCCGCAAGGCGGCCATAAAGCATTCTCGATACATACCGGGCTCGACACCAGGGTCTCAATCCTCAAGATACACCCGGGCATCACGGAGCAGGCCGTACGGGACATCCTTCTCGGCAGCGGCACCAGAGCGGTGATACTTGAGACCTACGGGGCGGGCAACGCCATATCCAAAGACTGGTTCATCGAGATAATCCGTGAAGCCGGCAGGATGGGCAAAATACTGCTCAACGTCACCCAGTGCCTCAGCGGGGATGTCAACATGGATATCTACGCCACGGGACGCCATCTCAAGGATGCCGGCGTCGTCTCCGGACATGACAGCACGACGGAAAGCGCCCTCGGGAAACTTTTCTATCTCATGGGGAGTTACGATGACAACAACAAGGTCAAAGAGCTTCTGGAGAGGAATCTGAAAGGCGAAATCTCAAAATAAGTATTGAATAATGAAATTTAATTGCTAAATTGCGCTGATTTTAGACGCTTGTAAATAATTATTACAACTAATACATTATTAAAGTTCATTATGAAAAAGTTTTTCATGTTTTTGGCAGTTGCCGGCCTGATGGCTTTCTCTGCCGATGTAGCTTCCGCTCAGGAGGATTCAGCCCCTGCGGCTTCCGAGGTTACCAGCCTTGCTGACCTCACCGCCGCCCAGCCAGAGGTTCCGCTTCACCAGGCCCTCAAGACCAAATTCATCGAAGGTGGTCCTGAGTTCATGTCTCTGATCATCCTCTGCCTTATTCTCGGACTTGCTCTCTCTATCGAGCGTATCCTTTACCTCACATTCTCAAAGACCAACACCAAGAAGCTTCTTGCTGATGTAGAGAAGGCCCTTGCAAATGGAGGCATCGAGGCTGCAAAGGACGTTTGCCGCAACACCCGCGGACCTGTAGCCAGCATCTTCTATCAGGGTCTCCTCCACTATGATCAGGGAGTTGACGTGGTTGAGAAGACCGTTGTTTCTTACGGTTCAGTACAGATGAGCGAGATGGAGAACGGACTTTCATGGATCTCCCTCTTCATCGCCCTCGCACCTTCTCTCGGATTCCTCGGAACCGTTATCGGTATGATCGAGGCCTTCGATGCCATCCAGGCTGCCGGTGACATTTCACCTAACGTTGTCGCCGGAGGTATGAAAGTCGCCCTTATCACTACTGTAGGCGGTTTGATCGTCGCGATGATTCTTCAGGTATTCTACAACTACATCCTTTCCAAGATTGACAACATCACCATCGACATGGAGGATTCTTCAATCTCACTCGTGGATGTACTCACGAAATACTCTCAGAAGAAATAATTTTGCAAACAGACAATCATGAAACTCAATAAATTGTTCAAATGGTGCATGGTGGCTCTCATCGTCATCAGTGCAGCTCTCATCGTCTGGGGCTTCTCCGCAGGCTTCACGACCAATGACGGGCGCGCTACTGATGTGCTGATCTACTGGGCATACGCCATGATCGGCCTCGGACTCGTGTCCTGGGTCGTATTGGGCGGCATCATGAGCGTGAAAGCCAATCCGAAGGCCCTCATCAAGGGTGGCATCGCATTGGCAGTCATCGCTGTGGTTGTCCTCATAGCGTATTTCCTGGCACCTGCACACCCTGCATTCGGCAGGGAGGGGATGGATTCCGTCTCCACGCTCAAGCTTACTGATACCATGCTCAACCTCACGTATTTCGCAGGTGCAGCCGCCATCGTGGCCATCATCGCCGGTGAGATCCGTCTGGCTATCAACAATAGGAAATAATCATTATGTCCAGCAAGAAAACACCTGCAATCAATTCAAGTTCTACCGCGGACATAGCCTTCCTGCTCCTGTGCTACTTCCTCATGACTACAACCATGGGCACACAGACAGGTCTGGCACGTCGTCTGCCTCCTATGCCGGCTGAGAACCAGAAGGCACAGGATCAGAAGGTGAACCGCCGCAACATCATCGTTGTGAGGATCAACTCTGCGGATAGGATTTTTGCCGGAGGTGACGTTCTTGATGTGAGTCAGGTCAAGGATAAGGTCAAGAACTTCTTGACCAACCCTCTGAACGACCCTTCTCTCCCGGAGAAGGAAGTCAAGGAAATCGAGGGACTCGGAGCATATCCTGTTTCAAAGGGAGTCATCTCCCTTCAGAACGACCGCGGTACCAGTTACCGCGCATATATCGCTGTTCAGAACGAGCTCATGAAAGCCGTCAACGAACTCCGTGATGAGTTCTCCCAGAGCCACTATGGATGCAAGTTCATAGCTCTCGATGAGGAGAAGCAGGATATTGTGAAGAAGGCCATCCCTTCCAACATTTCAGAGGCCGAGCCTAAGGATATTGGTAAAAGAAGATAAAGGAGGATAAACTATGTCAATGTTCAAGAAAGAGGGAAAGAAAGACGTTCCCGCAATCGCATCAAGTTCACTCTCCGATATCGTCTTCATGCTCTTGTTCTTCTTCATGGTCACAACGCAGCTGCGTGAGACCGAGAACAAGGTCATGGTAAATATCCCTGAGGCTTCCGAAGTCACCAAACTCGTGAGAAAGGACCTCAACTCATATATCAATATCGGAACCCCTATCAGATCCCTTCAGGCCCAGTATGGTACTGAAGCCCGTATCCAGCTGAATGACTCCTTCAAGACTACAGCCGAGATCCGTGACTTCGTGGCTGCTGAGCGTGACTCCAAGAGCGAGGCTGACCGTCAGTTCATGACCATCAGCATCAGAGCGGATCAGGATGTCAGAATGGGTATCGTAACCGATGTGAAGCAGGAGCTCAGAAGATGCTCCGCACTGAGGATTATGTACTCTGCAAGAAAGCCGTCAGAATAATCCCTGCGGCCCGACTATAGAAGCAGCCCCCTTCACCGAGGGCTGCTTTTTTAAAAATAAATCAGAAGCTGATAAGATGGAATTACTTCGCACCAAAGTCAAAGACCTGCTCACTATGCCAGCCGGTCAGGATGTCCTTGCAAAAGGATGGGTAAGGACAAAAAGAGGAAACAAAGAGATAGCCTTCATAGCCCTTAATGACGGGTCCACGATCAAGAATGTGCAGATCGTTGTCGACAAGAACCCGGAGACCGAGCCGCTGCTGTCAAAAATCAGCACCGGAGCCTGCATAGGTGTAGAAGGCAAACTCGTGGAGTCCGTAGGAAGCGGACAGTCGGTCGAGATAAAGGCAGACAAAATCGTCATCTACGGGGAATGCGATCCTATGCGCTACCCGCTCCAGAAGAAAGACACGTCGCTCGAATACCTGAGGACCGTTGCGCACATGCGCCCGAGGACCAACACGTTTGGAGCTGTCCTCCGCCTCAGAAGCCAGATGGCATTCGCCATTCATGACTACTTCCACTCCAAAGGCTTCGTATACCTCAACACCCCGCTGATCACAGCTGCGGATGCGGAAGGCGCAGGGCAGATGTTCCAGGTCACCACGCTGGATCTGAACAATGTCCCGAAAAACAAGAAAGGCGAGCCGGACTACACCAAAGACTTCTTCGGCAAGCAGACAAGCCTCACCGTGAGCGGACAGCTCGAAGGCGAACTTGGAGCCACCGCGCTTGGAGAGATCTACACCTTCGGCCCGACTTTCCGCGCCGAGAACTCCAACACCCCACGTCACCTTGCCGAATTCTGGATGATAGAGCCGGAAATGGCCTTCTACGACATCAAGGACAACATGGATCTCGCAGAAGATTTCATCAAGCACCTTGTCAAATATGCGCTTGACAACTGCGCCGACGACATCCAGTTCCTCAACGACCGCTACGACCCGGAACTCATCGACAGGCTCAAAGGCGTGATCAGTACAGAATTCGTCCGTCTCGAATACACCGACGGCATCAAGATTCTCGAACAGGCCGTAAAGGACGGTGTGAAGTTCGAGTACCCTGTCTATTGGGGCGTCGACCTCCAGAGCGAGCACGAAAGATACCTTGTCGAGAAACACTTCGGCAAGCCGGTCATTCTCACCGGCTATCCGAAAGACATCAAGGCCTTCTATATGAAGCAGAACGAGGATGGAAAGACTGTCCGCGCCATGGATGTGCTCTTCCCTAAGATCGGAGAGATCATCGGTGGTTCAGAAAGGGAAGCCGACCTGCAGAAACTCGAAAACCGCATCAGCGAACTTAAGATGAGCCGGCGTACCCTCGAGTGGTACATCGACACCAGGCGCTTCGGAAGCTGCCCTCACAGCGGCTTCGGACTCGGATTCGAGAGACTCTTGCTCTTCATCACCGGAATGGCGAACATCCGCGATGTGATTCCGTTCCCGCGCACTCCTAAAAACGCAGAATACTAGTAGGCTATGCTCGTGATCGGAATAGCCGGCGGCTCAGGCTCAGGCAAAACCACTGTGGTAAAAGCCATCACCGAGAAACTCAAAAATGAGAAGGTGGTGGTCATACCGCAGGACTCCTACTACAAAGATTCAAGCGATCTTACAGACGAAGAGAAGAGAGTCTACAACTTCGACCATCCCAATGCGATCGACTGGGAACTCCTGTGCTCCCAGCTCGCAGAACTGAAAAAAGGCAGAAGCGTCAGACAGCCTGTCTATTCTTATATCTCCTGCTCTCGCTCCAAGACCGAGACGGTTGCAGTAGAGCCCGGCGATGTGATCATAATAGAAGGCATCCTTATCTTCACCTGCGAAGAGCTGCGCAAGCAGATGGACGTGAAGATTTTTGTGGATGCTGATGACGACGACCGCCTGATGAGGGTCATGGCCCGCGACATAACCGAGCGCGGCAAGGACGTCCGTTGGGTGATAGAGCGCTACTCGCGCACAGTAAAGCCGATGTATCTCCAATTCATCGAGCCGAGCAAGCGCTACGCCGACATCATCATCCCGCAGGGAGGGCACAACAAGGTGGCGATTGACATCATCACCAACACCATCGAGAAATCCCTCAAGGAAGAGAAGGACAAGAACAAGTGAAATTCAAGCAGATACCGGAAGAAGACAAGGCAGGACTATACCTCACCGTGATAATCCATCTCGCGGTGCTGATTGTCCTGCTCGTCTCCGGTCTGGGCTATTCCCTGCACAAAGAAAACAGTTTCGTGATCGATTTCAGCCATGAAGCTGAAATAGAAAGGATGCAGCAGGAAGTGGATCGCCTGCAGAAGGAAGCAGCTTTCAAGGAAAGTGTCAGCGAGAAACTTCAGAAGCTCCTGTCAGACAACGGAGTGAACAGTTCCGCATCGCAGGTCAAGAATGTCGCCGTAGACCGCGGAGCCCTCAAGGACGACAGAGGCACGGATGCCGAAGAACTCTACAAGGAAGCTGAACGGCTGCAGCGTGAACTCAAGGGAGGTTACGAAATCCCCGATGAGGACAATGCATCGCTCCCCCAGAAATCCGAGCAGCGCACGCAGGGCAAGGCGCAGAACTACAGCGGCCCGTCCGTAGTCTCATACGAACTGGCAGGACGCAAGGCAAGCAGCCTGCCGATTCCCGCCTACCGCTGCATGGGCGGAGGGCAGGTAAAAGTGCTGATCACCGTCAATCCGAGAGGAGAAGTGACATCGGCCAAAATCGACGAGACCGCCTCATCCGAAGACCGCTGCCTGCGCTCCTTCGCCATCAGGGCCGCAAGGCTCTCGAAATTCTCAATGAAAGCGGATGCCGCGCCGAAACAGAGCGGCAACATAATCTACGAATTCATCGCGCAGTGACCTCGCCCCACCGCAAATTATACATTTATGTATAATACGTCGATGTATAATTTTTGTAAGTTTGCCAACATGAAATGCCGTCTTCCCATGCTGATGTTGATTGCCCTGCTGGTATCCTGTTCAGGGGTGTCAGACTCACCGAAGCCGTACGCGGTGCCGGAGTTCACCTCCGTGTCCAGCGATGTCTCCGGAGACGGATCCGCTCCTGCAGCAAGGCTCACGGCAAAGCTCAACTCCCGCCACGGAGTGGAGAAGACAGGCTTCATGATAGGGCTCTCGGAATCGTCGATGAAATACTATCCGGCCCTTCTGTCCGGTCTGACTTTCAGCCTGACGTTGGACAGCATGGAAGAGGGACAGTACGTGTATTGTGCCACAGCCGGCAACCCGCTCAACGAGATCCGCTCCGCCATGGACTGTTTCACCATCAGCAAAAGCACCTCCCAGATTCCTGGCAGCGGGGACGATGACCCCTCGGAGCCACTGCCACCGCCCGGGGCAGATGGAATCACCATAAGCGACGAGAACTTCCGGGACTCGCTACTGCTTCACTTCGACACCGACCGCAACGGCAGGCTGGAACTCTCCGAAGCTCTGGCGATAGAAGACATCAGCGTCACGACCACCAGAATAAGCACTCTTGACGGAGTGCAGTACATGAGCAATCTGAAAAACATACGATGTTCAGGAACGCCGGATACCAGAAGCAGGCTCACGAAACTTGATTTCAGGTACAACACAAGGCTTGAAGTGCTCGAATGCTATTTCTCAAGTGTCGAGCAAATTTCAATCCCCTCTTCCATAAAGGAATTGAGATGCAGATACGGATTCCTCCCGGAAATCACGTTCCCTTCCTGTCCATGCCTGAAACAGCTTGACGTGTTCGGGAATCACCTCACCGCACTTGACGTTTCAGCCCTGCCCGAACTCGAATATCTGGAGTGCGGGCTAAACAGTTTCTCGACTCTTGATGTGTCCGGCAACCTCAAGCTCAAAGTGCTTGATCTGCGGAGTTCGCCCGAGCTGGAAGTCGTCTATCTGGCGGAGGGCCAGAAGATTGAGACCATCTACGCCGACGACGGAGTAAGTTTCAGATACAAGGGCCGCTAAGGCGCAAACAAAATGAACCGTTATGGACTTGATTCTTGGCGGGTTTATTGCTACCTTAGCAAGGTTATTGGAAAGAGAGAGAAAATCAATATGAAGCGCCCCATAATTCTGACACTGGCCATCCTTGCAGTATCGATTGCATCCTGCAGAAAAACCGCACCCGATGGCGGGCCGGCCAAAGACAGAATACCCATAAGGATAGCAACTTCACTCACCAAAGTCACCGACGATGCTTTCGAGACTGGAGACAAGGTCGGAATATATATAGTCAACCAGCCCCTCCAGCTCAAATCAAAAGGCAATCATATCGACAACGCCCGCTTCACTTTCAGCGGTAGCGAATGGAAGTCAGCACAAGAGATTTACTGGCTTGACAACGAGACGAGGGCCGACTTCTACTGCTACTTCCCCCACAGAGAAAAGACAGTCAACGCCCTGCAGCCCATCCAGTCCAACGCCTTGCAGGATCAGAGCAGCGAAGCGGGCTACAAAGCTTCTGATTACCTCTGGGGCAAAGCGGAGGGCATCTCCCCGACCTCCAATCCAGTTGTCCTCACCCTGCGGCATATCATGAGCTGCATACAGGTCTCGCTCAAAGCCGGGACCGGCTGGAGCCCGGAGGAGCTGAAAAACGCCCAGGTGAGCCTGCACGGGCTTATGACATCCGCAAGCTTCAGTCTCAAGGACGGAAGCATCAGCGCAAACGGCGGCAGAAACACCGTGCTCCCGTTCAAAACTTCAGACGGGAACTTCCGGGTCCTGATCCCTCCGCAGAAAGTCGAGGACAGCGAACTCATCACAATAAAGCTTGGCCATAAAGAATACAAGCACAAGACAAGCGTCTCGCTGGAATCCGGCAAGATACACCGCTGCTCCATAGTGGTCAACCGCATCGGAGAAGGTATATACATCGGGGTGGACCCGTGGGAAGACGCAGGTGAAGATTTCGGAGGATCTGTAGAATGAAAAAAGCACTCCTAGCACTCTCAGCAGCGCTCGCACTCGCCTCCTGCGGTCTGAGCGATCCCCTTCCGCGCCCTGAAATCCCCGAAGAAAGCGGAGGCAAGATCAGCCTCGGCGGCGAGATTGACCAGGTCTACCTCACAAGGGCCAATGACAGCGGCTTCGCAGACAAGAACGAGATCGGAGTCTATATCGTCGACTACGACGGCTCCGCCCCGGGGACACTGCGCAGCAGCGGCAACAGGGCTGACAATGTCAAGCATACTTTCGACGAAGCCTCCTACAAATGGATCCCGGCCAAGGACATATATTGGAAAGACAAGCAGACGCACATCGACGTCTACGGCTACTACCCTTACGGTAGCGTGGGCGATGTTGACAACTACACATTCACCGTCAGCAGCGATCAGCGCTCCGTACCCGATGGCGGAGAACCCGGAGGCTACGAAAAGTCCGACTTCCTCTGGGGCAAGGTGACGGATGTCGCCCCGACGGACAAACTGATAAAGATTTCTTTCAGACACAGGATGGCCGGGATAAAGATTTCTCTCACCGAAGGCGAAGGCTTTGCCGACGGAGAATGGGCATCGGCAGGCAAGAATGTACTGATAACAGGCGCCAGACTCCAGGCGAGCGCAAACCTTGCCACAGGCGAAGTGCATGCCGCCGGGGATGCCGGGACAGGGTACATCATCCCGCAGATCAAGGGAGACGAATACCGGGCCGTGGTCGCACCGCAGCAGATCGCCGCAGGCACGCAGATTCTCGCCATCAGCGTGGGCGGCAGGACATACAAGTTCAGCAGGGAGGAAATGACAGTCCTCAACTCCGGCAGGCAGCACAACTTCACTATAGCAGTCAACAAACGCCCGGACGGGGACTTTGAATTCACCCTTGCGGGCCAGAGCATCACCGAGTGGGAAAACGACCCCGTCTCCCACGACGGCACGGCCAAAGAATACATCGTGGTCAACGTGGAGACGGCCGGCACGCTGGACGAATGTCTGAAAACCGCAGGCAAAGAAGCCTCTAAAGTCAAGAATCTCAAACTCACCGGCACCATCAACGCAAGGGACTTCGCCGTGATGAAATATTGGATGACCAACTTGAGCAGCCTCAACCTCAAGGAAGTAGACATAGCGCGTTGCGAGAGCGGTTCATTGGAATACTCTGAATCCGGTTTCAATACAGACTACTGGTACAACGGCAACGAGGCGGGCGAATTACCAAGTTCAGCCCTGTCAGACAAGAAAACCCTGCTCCACCTCATCCTGCCGGACAGCATCACGAAAATCGGGCAATATGCCTTCGGGGCATGTGACAACCTCAGCGGAAGCCTGATCATCCCGGAAGGCGTCACAAGCATTGAGACCACAGCATTCTATGACTGCCGTTCTCTCACAAGCCTCTCCCTCCCGATGAGTCTAGAATACATCGGCGATAGCGTATTCCATTTCTGCGGCTTCACCTGCGAGCTTCTGCTCCCGGAGAATCTTGAGCACATCGGCAATTTCGCCTTTTCCAGCTGCACCGGCTTGTACGGCAGCCTCAATCTCCCGGATGGGATCAAGCATCTTGGCGAGCATGCCTTCAGCAGCTGTTCCGGCTTGAGCGGGAGCCTCTTGATTCCTGAGGGACTGACGGCAATAGCCTCAAACGCATTCGGCGCCTGCTATGGGCTTGACGGATCTCTCACCCTCCCGGACAACCTCACTTCTATCGGTTCTTATGCTTTCGGAGGTACAAGCCTTACTGGAGAACTTGTGCTCCCCGAGGGCCTGCTGTCCATCGGAAGCGGCGCATTCAGCAGCAGCAGATTCAGCGGGAGGCTGGTTCTCCCGGACGGGCTTCAGGTCATCAGCGATGAGGCCTTCTATGGTACAGAACGGCTAAGCGGAACCCTGTCCATACCCGAAGATGTCGTGAGCATCGGGAAAAACGCTTTCGTGAACAGCGGGATCGAGTCGGTTGTCCTCCCCGCAAACCTTGAGGTCATAAAGGACGGAGCGTTCTACAATTGCTTCAACCTCAGCCGTATCGTCTGCAAGAGCGAAATCCCTCCATACATCATGAGCGGTGCTTTCGACGGCGTGTCCAAGGAGAACTTCACCGTAGAGGTGCCGGAGTCGGCAGTGGCCCAATACAGGACAGCCCCGGGATGGAACGAGTTCAAGCGCATCTCCGCATACCGCAACCTTTCCGTGAGCCCGGCCATGCTAAGCGCCCTCAACAGCAAGGCCACACGCAACCTTGTGCTCTATTCCGAGGGAGACTGGACAGTCGAGAGCAAACCTGACTGGGTGAACATCAGCCCGTCCGAGGGCAGCGGCAAATCAAGCATAAGCCTTGAATTCTCGCAGAAGCCGTCCGGGGCGCCACGTGAAGGAGAGGTGGTTTTCAAGCTCAAAGACAAGGATTACCGCACGATATGCAAAGTGTCCCAATACGACTTCGACCATTCTGAAGATGAGATACTGACCCTTCAGACCGCCAGCAAGGGCCCGGGGATCAACATAGTCCTGCTCGGAGACGGATACAGCGCCAAGGACATCTCCGAGGGAAAACTCCTCGCTGACATCAACGAGGCCGCCGGGCATTTCTTCAGCATAGAGCCGTACAGGACATACAAGGAATATTTCAACGTCTATGCAGGAATATCCGTCTCCCCGGAGTCCGGGGTGGGCGGGGTCAACACCGTAGTCTACAACCGCTTCAACACTACGGCCAAAGGCGGAGGCGCGCTCGGGGGAAGAAACGGGACGGACGACCTTCTGGAGATCCTGAGATACGTCCTCAAGGCCCCGACCGTCAACGAGGGGAACCTGGCACAGACACTTACCGTGATTATCCCGAACACAGCCGAATACGGCGGCACGACATACCTCTTCGATGACGGCACTGCCATCAGCTACTGCCCGAAGAGCAGCCGGGCCTACCCTTATGACTTCCGGGGGATCATCCAGCATGAGGCCGGCGGACACGGCTTCGGCAAGCTCGGAGAAGAGTCCATAGTGCACAACGCCTACATAGACGCATGCTGCAACTCATACTGGGATCTTCTGAAAGCCTTCGAAATGGGCTGGTACAGCAACCTGTCACTCTCAGGCAACATAGGAGGGGTGGGTTGGAACCACCTCCTCTTCCACGAGAAATACAAGGACTTCGTGGACATATATGAGGGAGGGTTCATGCACTCGCGCGGAGTCTTCCGCTCGGAATACAACAGCTGCATGAACAACTGCATCCCGTACTACAGCACCATCAGCCGTGAAGCCATAGTCCGCAGGATAAAGTCCTATGCCGGCGAGGAATTCAGTTTCGAGGACTTTGCAGCCCTCGACAATATAGACGGGCGGCCGGCGGTCACATCATCAAGACTTTCCGAAGGCAGCCGCCCTGCCGCCACAGACCGGCATGCCCCGGTCATGGCCGGCAGACGCCCGCAAATCAAATAGTCAACAACTATGAAAAAATTACTATATCTGTCACTGCTCCTGCTCGCCGCAGCCTGCTCCAAGACCGGAAAGGACGAACTCTCCGTCCGGTTCAACCTCATATATCCGGAGCAGACCAGGGTAAGCGGAGCCTCTTTTGAGAGCGGGGACGTAACCGGACTGTATATGACAGAGTACAGTTCGGGCGTTGCCCTGCCTCTTATGATTTCCGGCAACGCCGCGGACAACGCCTCCCTCACTTTCGACGGCTCCCACTGGACGGCAAGTCCTAAAGTATTTTGGGACAAGGGGATGAAATATGATGCCTATGGCTACTACCCCTACGGGGATCCTTCTTCCATAGACTGCTGTGAATTCAGCGTACAGCAGGACCAGTCCACTCCGCGCGATGACGGCACCCCCGGAGGCTATGAGATGTCAGACTTTCTCTGGGCCAAGAGCGAAGGCGTCAAGTACCCGGATGTCGTGAGTCTCGATTTCAGCCACAGGATGAGCCGGCTTGTGATAAAACTGGTCAAAGGCAAGGATTTCAGCACAGAACTCCCTGACGACATAAGCGTACTTGTCCATGGGACCGTGACTGATGCCGTCATAGACCTGAACAGCGGAGCGGTAGAGAAAAAGCGCAATGCCGTCACGCGCAGCATCAAGATGCGCAAGGACGGACCAGACACATTCTCCGCCATAATAGTGCCGCAGCGCATCGAGAAAAAACAGCCGCTGATCGAAGTCCTCACAGGTGACGTCTCCTATCTGCTCGAGACCCGTTTCGTTTTCAAGACCGGAGTACAGCACAATGCAGCCATCACCCTCAATGCAGACCCGGACAAGGTCCGGATAGACATCGGCGGAGAAATAGAAGGCTGGAACTGACCTTACTCATAGACTATGGCAGTATTTTTTTCCGTGAAATAATTGCACAACTCCGAAACTATTTGCCTATCTTTGCACCCTACTAGGTACGCATTGTTGTTCGGTCGCTCTAGTATGCTGAAAGTCATTGAGATAACCAAATATTTTAATGACTTCAAGCGATTCGTTTTAATATATTGCTCCATGGCAAAGAATATAAAACAAACCGTACAGTTCATAAAAGGTGTTGATCCGGGATTGTTCGGACAAAAGTATTCGAGTAGAGACTATCGATATGAGGAATCTTGGGGGAAGAACCAATTCAACAGTTCTTTTCCAGCATCACTTGTTGCCTATATGGGCAGTAAAGGTGTTGATCCTATATTTATTTGCACAAACAAGAACAACGAGATTGTCCATAACTATATTTCCCCGTCAAAACTTTTAGGTATAGATCCGCTTAGCGATGATGCCTACTATGACTACGAAGCCGGATACTATCCTTATGAGCAGTATTATACTGCAAGTAAAAAAGAGAAAATAGATCTGGTGATGATAAACAGAACGACCCAAAGTCCTGTAAGCGGATTGGAAGTGAAGCTCACAACTCTTCCAGATAATACCACTAAAGGGTTGCCGGATGCAGACTACGGAAGTGAGATTGTTGTACGTTCTCCAACGATATTATTTGTCGCTTGCAGCATCTGTCATTGCTACGACTCCCCAAGAGGCAAAAGCAAATTACATGACATTCTGAATACCATAGGGCAGGAAATAAAAGATTGGGGCGAAATTCGACAGGTAGTGCCACATTATGGAGAAATCAAAGAGGCGGTTCTTGCCGTCTCAAGCGATTTGGCCACCAAACAGGTTCCCTTAATTATGCAACCAATATGGAAAACCGACAAAGGACTTACAGACCTTGAAGAAAACTGCCTTGACGTTTTTGTCTGGTCGAATCTGTCTGTCATCCAAATGGCTCTTCGCGAAGCTGCATCTGATGATGACATTTCAAGGAATCAGCGGACAATCATATGGTTGTACAAAATGCTTTGGGACTTCACTCAGTTTGGGAAGTTTAACTATACTGACATAGTCAACAGCCTTTCCTACAAATATAAAACAGACAAGGCCTTCGCAATCAGCGGCAAATTAACAAACCCATTTTTGAAATGTTCGGAACTGGAGAAGCCACGCATCAGTAAATTTGAGATCAAGAACATAATACTGGGCGATGGCCAAAAACTGTTGCGCCCTGAAAGGAGATTCGATGCTTATCTCGTAAGCCACCCTGAATTGTTTGTGTAAATGAAAGTCGTTGATTTATTTTGTGGTTGCGGAGGTCTGAGTCTTGGTTTTGAAAAGGCCGGCATGAATGTAGTGGCAGCTTTCGACAATTGGGCAGATGCTCTGGCTGTTTACCAAAACAATTTCTCGCACCCGGCGATTCGTGCAGATCTGATGAATGTTGATGCTTCCGTCAGGGCAATCCGTCCATTTGAGCCGGATATGATCATTGGCGGCCCCCCTTGTCAGGACTTTTCATCTGCCGGAAAGCGAAATGAAGACAATGGCCGCGGAGACCTTACAGTATGCTATGCGAAAATCATTTCCGAGATAAGACCCCAATGGATTGTCATGGAGAATGTAGAGCGCATATTGAAAACAAACAAACTTCAAGATGCGCTCAAAATTTTCAAGGCTGCCGGATATGGTCTTACTTATACTGTCCTCAATGCGGCCCTATGCGGTGTTCCACAGAAAAGGAAACGCTTCGTAATGATAGGCAGACTCGGTGCAGATGATGATTTCATGAAATCAACTCTGTTGGAGAATCTGTCCGATCATGAAATGACCGTCGCAGAATACTTAGGAGACAAATTGCCGATAAAATATTATTATAGACACCCTCGCAGTTATGCACGCCGAGGAATTTTCAGCACTGATGAGCCAAGCGCAACGATCCGAGGCGTGAACAGACCTATGCCCAAAGGTTATACGTTGCATTCTGGAGATCCGGTAAAATCACTTGATGGCATACGTCCCCTGACATCCTTGGAGCGAAGTTTGATCCAAACATTTCCCGAGGATTTTGACTTTAATGGCACAAAGACGAATATAGAACAAATGATTGGCAATGCCGTTCCCGTTAATTTGGGCTATTATATCGCCGATGCCATCTTCAGATATTCGGGCGAGGCCCGACATCTTGAAAGCACACACAAAAAGCCTATTATCAGTCAGAATTTATTTGATGATTAGTTAAAAATATTTTATATCCGTATGCTCGTCCTTGAGTATCTCAGTGGTCTGACCCGCCGCTACGGATATGCTTGAAAGAGCGGGGTTGCCACGACAGTCCAGAGTCTTCAGCAACGGACAGCAGCTTATGTCCAAAGCTTCCAGCGCGGCATTGGAGCAGTCCAGCACTTTCAGGGCAGCATTGCCGCTCAAATCAAGAGCCTTAAGCGGAGAACGGGACAAATATGCCTCCTCCAGAGCCGGATTTCCGCTCAAGTCCAGAGCAGTCAGCAATGTAGACTGACAATAGAGAGACTTCAGCGCACGATTACCAGTCAAATCAATGGATGTCAGAGGATTGCTGTCACACACCAGCACCTCCAAGGCAGCATTGGCTTCAAGTGCAAGACTCCCGATGGCCTGTCCCGGCACGCTCAGCCTCTCCAGAGAAGTGAACATCTGTATACCATCCAGAGAAGCGATTTCAGAATATTTGGCGGTATTTATGTCAATCTCCTTGACTGCAGCAGCCTCCTGAAGAGAAATGAAGGAATCATAGTCCTGATCGAAATGATCAACCAGATACCGCTTGAATTCCTTGTCTTTCACCTCCGGGACATAGATGATCTTTGTAGACTCGGGAATATATCTCCGCTCTCCCCTGTTTATCCCGTCGATTTCATGTCCCTCTATAAGATACAGAGTCTCAAGTCCGTCACAAAGGCAACTCAAAAAAGTAAGCTCCGGATTGAGGGTCAGATTGAGGCTTCGCAGAGGACAGCCGTCCACGTTGAGCGAACGGAGCTGCGGATTATACCTCAGGTCGAGTTCGCTCACCTGGCTTCCTGCACAGTCCAGCACCTCAAGCCCCGCAAGAAGATACAGCCTCGTCTGGTCGGAGACTTTGCCGCGGGCGTACAGCCTGCGCAGACTGCGGTATTTGCGCACCACATCATCAAGCGGCAGCGGACTGCCCTCGCAGTGCAGTTCCTCAAGGGCATCCACAGGGATTGAAGAACTGATGTAATTAAGGGAGGTATTGGACATGTCCAGACTCTTGAGCATTACAGTAGAATGCAACACAAAGGATGTCAATGGATTATTGGAAATTTTCAATTCCTCCAGCACCGGAGCCGAACCTATTTCAAGGGATGTCAGGGCATTGCCGGAAAAGTCAAGGGACTCCAGGGAGCTTACATTGCCGAGGCTGACGCTCTCAAGACTGCCGCTCCCCTTTCCGCCGGATGCTGAGGAGCCGGTGCAACTCAGCCTTCTCAGTGCCGTAAGATGTTCCAGACCGCCAAGAGAATGCAGATTGTCAGAGCAGATGTCGATCTCCTCCACTTTCCCGGCCTCTTCAACGCTGATGTAACCGTCAGCGTCCGCATCCCATACGGAGAGCATATACGCCTCAAGCACCTTGTCGTCAAAGACGACAGGCATGTAAAACTTACGCTCTTCCCCGTACGCCACGCCCTTTCCGTTGATGGCATACGCCCTTACATAATACGTCCGGCCCAATACAAGGCCGGAAACCTCCACCGTATGAGCGCCATACTCAGAACTGTCCACAGTCTTGGTCTTCAACTCCATAGTAGGCTCAGGTGAAGTCGACCAGCACACTCCGCACACAGCCAAAGAGCCGCTGAATGTCTCCGAAACAGCGTATGATATGCTGACGGATGTCGAACTCAAGATCACAGGCTTTTCCGTAGTGACCCCGGGCAGCTGCTGCTCTATTTCGAGAATCTCCGTCCGGGGGCTAAGTTCAGACACACCGCCGCTGACATAGGGCCGGTAACTGTAGCGCACCCCGAAACTCAGATCCGGGATACGGCAGGAGAAGGAAGTGCCTCCTTCGACGGGTACATCTATGAACCTCTGCTCCCCACCTGCCAGGCCGAAGAAGAAGCCGCAGGACGCGACATTGTCCAGTCTGGAGAGCTGGCAGGTAAGCACCAGTTCATCTCCCTCAAGGCTGGTGACGGTCTTGAGAATTGACGGGGCCTGATGCAGTGCCGGCTCCGGATCCTTGATGCAGGAAACGGCAAGCAGGAGCAAAGGGGCAATCACCTTACAGATTCTCATACAGATAACAAATATAAGTTTTTCATTTAAAAGTTCTTTAAAATGAACCCAAATGAACTTGACAAGGCGGAGCATTATGTCTATTTTTGCCGAAATGGGTAAAGAATTGAGAAAAACTATTCCGGAGTTGAGCTATCTGCTCACGGAAGTCGAAAAAAGATACGGGAGACGGTTGGCGACATCATCTGATTTCGAAGCCCTCTCCGTCATAATCGAACACGAGTCCGGCGACGTGATCTCCGCATCGACACTCAAGCGGCTCTGGGGCTATGTGACCATGAAGCCTGTCCCGCGCCAGTCCACACTCGACGTGCTGTCACGATATGTAGGCAACAAGAACTTCTATTCATTCTGCCAGCACATAAAGAATGACAATCTGTTCGAATCCAGATTCTTCTCCACCAAGTCAGTACTTGCTTCCGACCTCAACCCCGGCGCGACCCTCATCATAGGCTGGGCTCCGGACAGGCTCGTACAGCTTGAGTATCTCGGGGGAGGCGAATTCATGGTCAAGAAGTCCGAAAACTCCAAACTTCTCGAGAACGACAGGTTCATGGCCACCTGCTTCTACATAGGTTATCCTCTGCTTATCCCGAGGATTCTCCGTGGCGAAGAATACACCCCATCATATATAGCAGGGGCTACTGAAGGCCTTAACAAATTGGAAATCATAGGGGGGGGAGAATGTCAATAAGCAACCCGCTCAATATCTGAGCCCAACCGCTCAAGCACCCGCTCAAGACGCACCTTCTTCAAAGAAGAGCGCACCTCAGGCATCAGACCGACAGTCAAGATCGACAAAGCGATAAGAAGTCCAGTCACCACGGCAGCGACCACCCTGCGCCGCCCCGTTATGGCTGAACTGACTTCAGCGGCACCGGCATATCTCTGATTCCTGTCTTCCCTTGTACACTTGGCCGCCACGCGGGGATATTTCCCCATACGCTCCATGATGACCCCGAGAGAATAGATGTCGCTGCGGTTATCCAGAATCTCTCCCCTCCTCTGCTCCGGAGAGGCATAGGCCATGGTCCCGGCAGGCTGTTTGAACACCACGGAACTGTCCTCATCGGCAAGGCCGAAGTCTATGACCTTGACATTAGTGCCATTCTTCGTCACGATAATGTTGGACGGTTTGAGGTCACGGTGTATCACCTGCTTGTGGTGCAGATAATCGAGGGCGTCGCACAACTCAAGAAGAATCTTTTTCCCCGGAATCCTGGCTCCGCTCCGGAGCAGAGTTTCAAGAGTATCCCCCTCTATCCACTCCATCTCTATACAGTTTCCCAGTTCCGGCAAAGATATGAAGTCCAGAGTCCGGCACAGTCCCGGATGGTCGAGTCCTTTTCCAAGTTCGTACTCCTTACGGAGCAGACTCCCGAACATCGGGTCAGCCTTGAATTCCGGCTTCAACGACTTGAGAGCCACCAGTCTTCCGCCGATTTCCGCACGGCTTATCATCGAGTACCCCTCGGGCGAGACATACACAGTCCTGACCGTCTCCTGCACGGGGGCGGTGATTCCCTCTAATGAATCAAAAAAGCATGAAGACTCTTCCATCACAATTTCACTTTCAAATATAGCGATTTATTGATATATTTGCCTTGATGCGGATGTCATATCTCATAATAGTCCTCCTATGCCTGCAAGGATGCCGTCACTCCGGCGGCCAAAGCGGCAGCACAGCTGAATACGACAGCGTGACTCCCTGCCTCAACGGCACCGGCATAGTGTCCAGAGGCGGCAAGTTCGGAGTCATCGACAGTACAGGGACGGAACTTGTTCCTCTTGTGTTCGACGACCTGTTCTATCTCACTGACGACATCTCCGCCGCCATATCAGGCGGAAGCTGCGAATTCTACGACCGGACGGGCAGAAGACTTGGCCAGACGATGACCGGCCAGACAGATCCGGAGAGTCTCCTCAAGGCATACTCGCTCATAAGAGCGGATCTCCGCAAGGAATGGGACGGGATTCTGGACTCATATCAGCGTCTTGACATATATTGCGCCTCCGGCCAGGCCACGCCTGAGCAGGCGGAGCAGATGGCGGACGACATCCGCAAGGCCCTTGGCGGCATAAGCGGACCCATGGACAAGGACCAGCAGGCAAGATTCGAAGCCATAAGGAGGGGTGGACAATGAAGAAACTGATTGCGACAGTTGCAGGCATCCTGTCTGTGCTGTGCACCTGCCGGGCACAAGTCATATCAGACATAAGGACCGACAAGTCGTACCTCTGCGCAGAAGGCAAAGCCCAAAGCGCGAGCGTCGCGGACAGTCTGGCCCTTGACGCGCTTGCAGTGAAGATATCGCAGACCGTCAGCTTTCCCTATAGCGACGGGGTCAAACAGGAGATTCTACGCACATACAGGGACGATCTGGCCAGAGAATGCGACATGCTCTCGACTACAGGCGATTCGGGCACGACCGTATTGAGATATATCCGGAGAACTGACAGCGGCAGGATTTTCGACAACCGCCGCTCCAAGGTCAAGGAAATGCTCTCCATAGCACTCTCGGCCGAAAAGAACTGCCAGACAGATGTGGCCCTGCGCTACTGCTCATGGGCCGCCACGCTCTTGCGCAGCCTGCCGCCCGTTGACGCTGCGGCCATCTCAGATGCCGAGAGCCGGCGCAACGCCATACTTGACGGACTGGATGTCAAATTCGACAAGGTCAACAGATTCAAAAAAGAACTGGTGGAGCTGACTTTCACATATAAAGGCAAGCCTGTCAGAGGCATAGATTACAGTTTCTTCGACGGCAAGCGCTGGAGCGGGATTCTGTCCGCCAAGGACGGAAAAGGATTCATCGAAGTGAATCCGGGATCACGGATCGAGCAATACAGGATACGTTACGAGATCACCCCCTCCCACCTTCAGCATCTATTCCGGGAAGTCAGCTCTGTAGAGCAGGCTTTCACCACAGCAGCCGCCTCCACCTCGGAAAGCGCGGCAGAAAGGCCCGCAACCGAGCCTAGGCGTTCAGCCCCGCAAAAGATAGACTTCTCGGCTGTCAAAAACAAGGTGATGTCGGTCATGTCAAGGGAAGAGTTCCAGACAGCCCCCGACACGCTCACCGCAAGCCTGTCCCCGGTGCTGTTCACCTCAAGTTACGAGGATGCCGTATCCCGAGTATGCGGCAGTCTCAGCGGCAGCGGGGCTGACATAAGCGGTCTTTTCACCGAAGAAGGCTACTCCATCTACCTCAAGCTCCTGAGTTACGGCAACGCAAGGGTGCTCAACTACGACAAGTTGAATTTCTACGCCCTCGGAGACGAGATCTTCTGCCGCAGCGTCCCGATGATATTTTCTTTCAAAGGGAACAGACGCGAGTTCGTGGAGGATGTCGTATTCACATTCAACCGCGACGGCAAGATAAGCAACCTGACATTCGCCCTGTCATCAGATGTCGTGCGTGAGATCATCTCCATGGACGGTTGGAGCGAAGAGGCACGGCTCATCCTGATAGACTTTCTGGAGAACTACAAGACAGCCTACGCTCTCAAGAGGCGGGACTACATAGCTTCCATATTCGATGACAACGCCCTCATCATAACCGGCCGCGTGCTCCGGAACGCCAAGGGACCGAACGAATACGGGAACAACAAATATGTCACACTGACGCGCCACAACAAGGAGAACTATATCAAGCAGCTCGGAAAGGTGTTCGCCAGCCAGGAGTATATCAACATCCAGTTCTCCGACTGCGAGGTCTTGAAACTCGGCAAGGGAGAACAGCTCTTCGGCATCAAGATCCGGCAGGAGTACTTCTCGACGACCTATTCCGACAGCGGTTATCTGTTCATCCTTGTAGATCTCAGGGATTTCCGGCAACCGGTAATACATGTCAGGACATGGCAGGAAGCCCCGGACAAGGAGTTCGGTGTCATAGGTCCATACAACTTCTAAGGTATGCAAAAGAAACTTGCCCTCCTGCTGCTCGTCATCTTCTGTGCCGCCTCCGCCATGGCCCAGAGCGACAGCACCGTATTCAAGGTAGTGTCATTCCGGAAACTCGACTGGGATCTGGATGCCCGCAGCAACTATCCGATGATTGACCAGAACGGGCACAAGGCGGCGCTCATCAAGGTCGTCATACCGGAAAACAACTTCGACTTCGATGTAGGTGTGATGGGCATAGTGGGTGTCAAGCAGGAGATTGGAGAAACCTGGGTCTATGTGCCCGAGGGAGTCCGGAAAATGACAATCCGCCACAAGAATTACGGCATCATCCGGGACTACCAGTTCAACATCCCGATAGAGTCAGCCACAGTCTATGAACTCACCCTCGAAGCGCACCGCCCGCTGCAGAGCAAGGTCGTGGTAAGAGACTCCATAGTCTATCTGCCGTCACCTGTCGCCAGGGCAGAACCGGCGAAGAAAAAGCCCCTCGGCGGATCAGCAATCATGACAATGGGAGTCCCGGACATTTCAGTCGGACTGATGCTGCTCTGGCAGCCGGGCAAGACAGGTGGATACATCAAATACAGGAGCAACTTCACAGCATCGGACCATGTGTATACATGCCACAATGACGGCACCGCTGACGGCGGATACATCTGGACCAGTGGAGAGAGCCGCACCTCAAGGATGAACGTCACAGCCGGGGCACTGCTACGGATGAACAGCTGGCTGTCAGCCTGTGCCGGAGCCGGATACGGCTGGAGGACTCTCACATGGAAAGATGTGGACAACAACTGGGCCCGTGTCGAAGAGTGCTCATTTTCCGGATTCTCCGCAGACATCGGAGCCCTTTTCAAATTCGGCAGATTCACATTCTATACCGGAATCTCTACCGTCAGTTTCAGATACTTCGATGCCGAGATCGGCGCAGGTTTCAGTTTCTGACAGCCTCTAACTTCCCATGTTCAAGAACATGACATCACCCTCGCAGAGGATGGTGCCGCCGTTGGGGATGATGCTCGCCGAGCCGCGCTTTATAAGCACGACCTGATTATGCCCCGACTCGCTGTACTCCCTTATGCTCATCCCGACAAGGCTGCTTGATTTGGAGACTTCCTGCTCCACAAGGCGGAAGCTCGTATCACTGCGGAAAGCCTTGGTGCACATGATCACACTGTCCCCCTCGTGCAGGACAGTATCCCCGCGAGGCACCACTGACGTCCCGTCAGGCCGCACGAGCATACAGAAAAGGATGTTTCTCGGCAAGCCTATGTCCTTGACACTCTCCTCCCTCCATGGATTGTCCGACGATATCACTATCTTGCTGAAATGCAGATCCGTCTCCTCCGAAAAGTCGTTGAATGTCTTCATGACATCGGCCTCATCGTCAATCTGCCCGAGTTTTTTCGCTACCACAGGCAGCAGGAACCCCTGAATGGAAATCGAAAGCAGCACTATGCAGAACACCACATTGAGTATATCGTTCTGCAGCATGTTGTTGCCTACTGTCGCAAAGATGGCGAACACGATGGAAGCGGCTCCTCTGAGGCCGACGAAAGAGACCAGCATCTGCTGCTTGAACCCGAAGCGCCGGAAAGGCGAGAGGATGGCGCTGACAGCCACCGGGCGTGCCACCAGAAGCATGAACAGGAAGATCCCCAGCGCAGGAAGAATCACCTTATGCATCATCGCCGGACGCGCCAGCATGCCGAGCATGAAGAAAATCAGCACCTGCATAAGCCCTGTCACGCCGTCAAAGAAACTGACAAGATTACGCTTGCCCGGAAACTCCGAATTCCCGAGCATTATACCTACAAGATAAGCACTCAAGTAACCATTGCCGCCGACAAGAGAGGGGATCGAATACGACAACAGGGCTATCGCCAGAATGAAGAGAGAATCAAATCCGGATGTCGGAAATTTTATCCTCTTCAGCGCCCAGATGCCGGCCTTGGCGATCAGCACTCCGAAACCGGCGCCGAAAGCCAGTTGCGAGAACAGCATCCACGCCACTTTCCCGAAACTGGTACCGCCTCCTGTCATTATGGACAACATGATGATGG